>NZ_JAEKDC010000001.1:0-578174 GCF_016405645.1 Pseudomonas sp. MF5691 | reverse complement strand
AGCTGTCGAGCCCCGGCGAGGCTGCGATGGGATCGACTCGGTACATCTGCAAAACCCAGCTGCCTGCATCGCAGCCTCGCTAAAGCTCGACAGCTCCCACATTTGATCCCTGTGATTCCCCAATCCCTTATGGGAGCTGTCGAGCCCCGGCGAGGCTGCGATGGGATCGACTCGGTACATCTGCAAAACCCAGCTGCCTGCATCGCAGCCTCGCTAAAGCTCGACAGCTCCCACATTTGATCCCTGTGATTCCCCAATCCCTTATGGGAGCTGTCGAGCCCCGGCGAGGCTGCGATGGGATCGACTTGGTACACCTGCAAAACCCAGCTGCCCGCATCGCAGCCTCGCTAAAGCTCGACAGCTCCCCCATTTGATCCCTGTGATTCCCCAATCCCTTGTGGGAGCTGTCGAGCCCCAGCGAGGCTGCGATGGGATCGACTCGGTACACCTGCAAAACCCAGTTGCCCGCATCGCAGCCTCGCTAAAGCTCGACAGCTCCCACCTTTGCTCAGTGTGCTTCCCCAATCCCTTGTGGGAGCTGTCGAGCCCCGGCGAGGCTGCGATGGGATCGACTTGGTACACCTGAAAAACCCAGTTGCCTGCATCGCAGCCTCGCTAAAGCTCGACAGCTCCCACATTTGCTTAGTGTGCCTCCCCAATCCCTTGTGGGAGCTGTCGAGCCCCGGCGAGGCTGCGATGGGGTCGACTCGGTACACCTGAAAAACCCAGCTGCCTGCATCGTAGCCTCGCTAAAGCTCGACAGCTCCCACATTTGATCCCTGTGATTCCCCAATCCCTTGTGGGAGCTGTCGAGCCCCGGCGAGGCTGCGATGGGATCGACTCGGTACACCTGAAAAACCCAGCTGCCCGCATCGCAGCCTCGCTAAAGCTCGACAGCTCCCACATTTGCTTATGTGTGGCTCCCAGGGCTCAGCGTACGATTTTGTCGATTTGGATCCCAAGCTTTTTCAAGCGGTACCAAAAGCTGCGTTCGGAGATGCCAATCCGCGACGCCGCAGCCGCCTGTACGCCATTGCTCTCCTGCAGGGCCGCGAGGATGTAGGCCTTTTCCACCTCGGCCAGCGCCGCGTCCAGGTCCTGGGGCACGCCTGGGCCTTCGCTGAGGATTGTCGTCACATCCCGCTCGGTCGGCTGGGACGCGAACAGGTAGGCCGGCAGGTCGATATCTTCAATCACCGGGCTGGAGGCGACGATGGTCGCGCGCTCCACGCAGTTTTGCAGCTCGCGGATGTTCCCCGGCCAGTTGTAGGCGGCCATGGCCTGCAAGGCGTCGGGGCTGAAGCCGGTGATGCGTTTACCGGCGTTGGCACTCAGGCTGCGGGCAAAGTGGCGGGCCAGCGGGGCGATGTCTTCGACGCGCTCACGCAATGCTGGCAGTGGGATCGGGAACACATTCAGGCGGTAGTAGAGGTCTTCGCGAAACTCCTTGTTCGCCACCGCTTCCAGCAGGTTCTTGTTGGTGGCGGCGATCACCCGCACGTCCACCTTGCGCTCACGCGGGTCGCCGACCGGCTCGATCACCCGTTCCTGCAAGGCGCGCAGGATCTTGGCCTGCAACGCCAGGGGCATATCCCCCACTTCGTCGAGAAACAGCGTGCCCTTGTCGGCCTGCATAAAGCGCCCTACCCGGTCGGCCACGGCGCCGGTAAACGCGCCCTTGCGATGGCCGAACATTTCGCTTTCCAGCAAGCCTTCGGGGATCGCCGCGCAGTTGACCGCCACAAAAGGCTTGTCTGCACGGTTGCCATGCTTGTGAATGGCGCGGGCGACCATTTCTTTGCCGGTGCCGCTTTCGCCGGTCAACAGGATGGTGGCGTTACTTTCACGCACCGAATCCACCGCCTGCAACACTCGACGGAACGCCGGGCTTTCCCCGACCAGGCTATCGAACTGCGCATGTTCATCGAGTTCGGCACGCAGCCGTGCGTTGTCGCGCATGATGTCGCGAAACTGCAAGGCCTTGGCCACGGTGATGTCCAGCTCGTCGATATCGAAGGGCTTGGCAATGTAGTCGTAGGCACCGTTACGCATGGACTGCACGGCATTTTTCACGGTGCTGTAGGCCGTCATCACGATCACCGGCAATTGCGGGTAGCGCACCTTGATCTCGGCCAGCAGTTGCGGGCCGTCCATGCCGGGCATGCGCCAGTCGCTGATCACCAGGTCGATGTCCTCCTGCTCCAGCACCTTGAGCGCATGCAGGCCATTGCCGGCGATAAACACCTGGATATGGTTCTGGCTCAGGGCCGACGACAGCAAATCGCAGAGCTTGGGCTCGTCGTCGACCACCAATATGTTATGTGTCATGACTGTCCTCGTCGTCGCCGTCATCTTCACCGTTGGCCGGAATGTACAGGCTGAAGGTGGCGCCGGCATCTTTCTCGCTGGTGCATTCGATGCTGGCGTCGTGACTCTCCATGATTGAATAGACTTTCGCCAGGCCCAGGCCGGTGCCCGAGGCCTTGGTGGTAACAAAGGGGGTAAAGATCCGCTCGATCATTTCAGGGGGGATGCCCTGGCCGCTATCGCTGATGCTGATCACCGTGTAGTGATCGACACGGCTGATGCTCAAGGTCAGGCGCCCGCCCTGGGGCATGGCGTCGATGGCGTTGAGGATCAGGTTCAGGCACGCCTGCTTGAATTGCTTGGCGTCCACATACAGGGTCGCACCCGGCGCCTGGTCGTCGAGATGGGCGTCGATGGCGTGGCTGGCCAGCTCCGGCGCGCAGAAACCGAGGATTTCTTCCACCAGCGGCCGCGCCGGTTGCTGGCTGCGCAGCGGTTCGCTGGGCTTGGCGAAGTCGAGGAAATCGGTGATCAGGTCATTGATCCGGCTGACTTCGCTGATCACGTATTCCAAGTGGCGCTTGTCGGTCTCCGGCAGGTCCGTGCGACGGTGCAGCAGTTGGGTCGCGGTCTTGATGATGCCCAGCGGGTTGCGGATTTCATGGGCCAGGCCCATCGCCACTTCGCCCAGGGCATGCAGGCGGTCGCGGCGGCGCAGTTGGGCTTCGAGGTGATGCAACTCGCCCAGGCGCTCGGTCATATGGTTGAAGGTGCTGCTCAATTGCGCCAGCTCGTCACCGCCGGTGACGGCCACGCGGTGCTGGTAGTTGCCGCTGATCACCGCGCTCACACCCTGGGACAACTCGCGCAGTGGCCGGGTCAGGTGCCGGGAGACCAGCACACCGGCCCCCAGGGACAAAGCGGAACTGAGCAGGAAGATCAGCACAAACAGATTGCTCTGGTTCACCAGCCCCACCAGGCTGGTGTGGCGCAGCAGGCCGCTGAAGATCACGCCCTGTAACTCGCCGGTGTCATTGAAGATCGGCCAGTACAGGCCACTGTAGTTGCTGGTGAACTGCTCGCTGGGCTGCTTGGTGCTGCGCAGCAGGGTTTCCACGGATTTCGGCACGCGGGTCGGGTGGTCTTCAAAACGCTGGGTGGAGAAGATCTCCGAAAAGCCTTCGGTATTGGCCAGGTACAGACGCAAGTCCAGGGAGTGCACCTCGGCGACGCTGGTCAGGAAGCTGCTGTCCAGGTAGGTACCGACCAACAGTTCGTAGTCGACACCATCCTGGCTGGTCTCGAACGAGGAAATCACGGCCCCGGTGGCCACGCCGCCGACCTGCACGGTTTGCAACACGGCATTGGGAGCGAGGCTGATTTGTTTCACCACATCATCGCCCACGGTGCTGAACATCACCTTGCTGTCACTGCTGCGAATCAGCGTGACCACGTCAATATCAGTGGCGCGGGCAATGTCCGCGATCAAACGGTCATGACGCATCGCTTCATGGCTGGAAGGCGGACGCACATACCGCAGGAAGATCTGCGCCACACGGGCGTTGTCGTGCAGGATGTCGCTGACTTCATCCTTGACGATGCGGGTCGACTCTTGCAGCCAGATGCGCACGTTGCTGTCGAAAATCTGCGACAGGGTGGTGGCTGCCAGCTCGGCGGCGATCATGGTCGGGATCACCGTCACCAGCCAGAACGCCAACACCAGCTTGCGCTGCAGGCTCCAGCGGGAAATGGCAAATGGGCGGGCTTTCTGGCGGGTTTTGGCGATCATCGGGTTTCGCTTATTGCAGCAGCCATGGCAGGGTCGGATCGGTCCGGGCGAATAAACACTTTTACCAGCTTGAGCAGGGTATCGAGCAGCCGGTTGCGGTGCTGGAAGAACAGCGTATTGCCGGCGAACTCACAGCCCAGGCGTAGCTTACTGGCATACCCGGCCTGCCCGCACTCGTACAACGCAATATTGTGCTCGATGCAGTAGTCGACGTTGGTCAGCCAACTGCGAAAGTACAGGTTATGTTCGCGGCTGTGGGCCAGGTCGTGGGCAAAGAACTTGTCGATCAGCCGGTGCTGGTCCAGCAGCACCAGGTTGAACGCCACCAGTTGCCCATCCACCCAGTAAAGTACACAGCGCGCCCGTTGTTCAAGCTGGGCGAGCACCTGGCTGAAATAACCGGCAGGCAGGCGCTCGAATTGCAGGTCGGCGCGAGCCAGCGTGGCTTCGTAGAGGCGCATGATATCCGGCAACACATCATCGACATTGTCCCGCCACTCCACCTGTGGCCCCGGCGCACGCAGCTTGCGCCGCAAATCCTTGCGCGTGGATTTGCCCAGGGAGCCCAGATAGGCATCCACCGAGCCGTAGGGCAGCGGCAGCAACCCGGTAGGCAAACTCGGCATGCTGTGCAGGCCGGCGGTCTTGCAGCTGTCGGCCCAGTCCTGATCCAGGCTCGGCGCGTCCTTGACCGCCAGCAGGCCGATGCCGAATGCATCGGCATCCCGACGCGCCGCGACCAGTAATTGCTCCAACAGCGCACTGCGGCGCGCAGCGGGCACATGGCTGGCGACACCGGCATGGCATTGCTCGGCCACCGGCGAGCCGATGGCGTACAAGCCCAGGCGCAACGCTCCCGGCCACCAGCGTTCCAGGCGTTGGGTAAAGCGTTTGGCGATGCCCGACACGGTGGTATCGAGGCGATAATGGGTGATGAACGCCGGGGCGACGGCCAGCAGTTGCCCGTCCTCATAGAGGGCCAGGTAGCGCCACTGGAAGTCGTCGATGGCAGCGTTTTCTACGGCGACGTAGTAATCCCAATCCTCCAACGCCTGGGGAAAACAGTCATTCCAGGCACTGCGTTCGATGGCGTGGATGCTCGGGAAGGTGTGTGCGGTGATCACATCGGAATATCCCTGTAAGTGCTCCTGTGGGCGCTGTCTCGCCCCGTGAGGCTTCGATAGCGGTGGCTCAGGCAACATCAATGTTTACTGTGCCGCCGCCAGCGCGGGCTCGCAGAACGAGACATCGCCCATTTTTGAACCGGTGTGTTGCTCGATAAAGTCGGCACTCAACTCGATCACCCGGCGGTATTGCAGGTCGACGGTGATCATGTGATAGCAGTTGTCCAACAGGATCTTGGTCACCGGCCCCCCCAGGTGGCGTTCCACGTAGTCGGCGTTCCAGCGGCTGGTGATGTCGTCCTCGATAGAGTGCAGCACCAGCGCCGGGGTCTTGATCGACGGCATGCGTTTCTTCACCACCGCATTCATCCAGTGCAGCTCGCGCACAGTGACGCCTTCCATGGTCAACAACCCGGCCTCGCTGCTCTCGCCCTCTTTCATCTGCCGCTCGACGATGGCCCGCAGGCGTTCGTTCTTGATGCCGTAGGGCGGTTTCTCGGTAAAACGGAACAGGCGCACGCCGAATGGAATACGGATCAGCAACGGCGTGATGAACGCAAATTTGTTGATGCTCCAGCCGTCGTACTTGAGGGTCGTGGAGTACATCAGCAACCCGGCGACCTGGCCCGGAAACTCCGAGGCCAGGTACATCGACATTACCGCGCCCATGGACAAGCCACCGACGAACACCTGCGCATGGCGCTGCTGCACGCCGACAAAGGTCTTGCGCACGCCCTCGTACCAGTCGCGCCAACCGGTGGCCTGCAGGTCTTCGTTGCCCCCGCAGTGCCCGGCCAGGGTCGGCACATACACGGTGCAGTTGCCCTCCTTGGCCAGGCCCTGGGCCACCCGACGCAACTCGGTCGGGGTGCCGGTCAGGCCGTGGATCAACAAGACCCCGACCGGACCGTTGCCGAGAACGAAGCCGGCGTTGCCTTCGCCGAGATCGATATCGGCCTGGTTCACCGCTTCATCGCTCGGGTCAGCAGTTGCTCCAGCAGCTTCAAGCCCAGGTCGATTTCCGGGTAGCTGATTTCCAGGGACGGCGCCAGGGTGATCACGTTCTTGTAGTAGCCGCCCACATCGAGGATCAGCCCGAGTTTCTGGCCGTCTACCAACATGTCGCCTTTCATGCCCTCGTCAACCATGTAGTCCAGGGTCGCCTTGTCCGGGGTGAAGCCATCGGGACCGCAGATTTCACAGCGCAGGGCCAGGCCCAGGCCATCGACGTCGCCGATGATCGGGAAGCGCTTTTGCAACTCTTGCAAGCCTTCGAGGAAGTATTTGCCCTTGGCCATGACCATCGCGCCGTAGTCGACTTCGCTGGTCATCTTGAACATTTCCAGGCCCACCGCCGTACCCAGCGGGTTGGAGGCGAAGGTGGAGTGGGTGGAACCTGGTGGGAAGATTTTCGGGTTGATCAACTCTTCCTTGGCCCAGATGCCGCCCAGGGGGTTGAGGCCGTTGGTCAGGGCCTTACCGAACACGATCACGTCCGGCTGCACATCGAAGTGCTCGATCGACCACAACTTACCGGTGCGCCAGAAGCCCATCTGGATCTCATCGACCACCATCAGGATGCCGTGCTGGTCGAGCACCTGCTTGAGTTCGCTGTAGAAGTTCATCGGCGGGATCACGTAGCCGCCAGTGCCCTGGATCGGCTCGACGTAGAACGCTGCGTACTCGCTCTGGCCGACTTTCGGGTCCCACACACCGTTGTATTCCGTCTCGAACAGCCGTGCGAACTGCTGCACGCAGTGGCTGCCGTACTCTTCCTTGGTCATGCCCTTGGGACCACGGAAGTGGTACGGGAACGGGATGAAGTTGGCGCGCTCGCCAAAGTGGCCGTAGCGGCGACGGTAGCGGTAGCTGGAGGTGATGGACGACGCACCGAGGGTGCGCCCGTGGTAACCGCCCTCGAAGGCGAACATCAGGCTCTTGCCGTTGGTGGCGTTACGCACCACCTTCAGCGAGTCTTCGATGGACTGCGAACCGCCGACGTTGAAATGCACCCGACCATCGAGGCCGAATTTTTTCTTGGCATCCACCGCGATCATTTCCGACAGCTCGATCTTGCCCTTGTGCAGGTACTGGCTGGCGATTTGCGGCAGGGTGTCGATCTGCTGTTTCAGCGCATTGTTCAGGCGCGGGTTGGCATAACCGAAGTTGACCGCCGAGTACCACATTTGCAGGTCGAGGTAGGCCTGGTCTTCGGTGTCCCACACGTAGGAGCCTTCGCAACGGCTGAAGATACGCGGCGGGTCGATGTAGTGGACGGTGTCGCCGTAGGAGCAGTATTTGGCTTCTTTATCCAGCAGAACCTGGTCTTCGGCGGTAGCGATACGGATATCAGACATGATGAAAGAGTTCCTGATTTTCGGAAGTGAAATGGGTGGCGTTGGCGGCGATGCCCTGGGGCAGCCTGGCCAGCAAGGCCGGCAGTTCGGCAAAGGTGTCGAAGCGCAGATGGGGGATGGCGTGGGCCTGGCAGTACTGGGCCAGGCTGCCCTTGGCGAAGACAAAATCGGCGGTGGTCGAGACGCACATATCGGATTTGCCGTCGCCGATCACCAACACCCGTTTGTTACGCGGGGTGGACTTGCATTTGCAGTTGCCCGAGGCCGCGCGGCAAGCGTCGCTGGCATGGGGGAAGTCGATGCGCCAGCTGTTCTGGTCAACCTGGCGCAGGCGGTTGGCGATGATCGGCAGCAGGGTCACGTAGTTGCGCGAAAGGATCCGCGCGATGCCTTGCTCGATGCCGTCGCTGACCACTTCAAGGGACGCGCCCAGGCCAAGGACATGGTCGACGAAGTCCGGGAAGTCCGGGTCGATCTCGACGGTGTCGAAATACGCCAGCAGTTCGGCCGGTGTCGCCTTGATCAATGCCAGTTGGCGGCTCAGGCATTCGCGGGATCCGATATGGCCGTCCAGCCATTGTTGCTCGATGGTTTCCCACTCGGGGCCGGCGAAGCGTTGGAGAACATTGTCGATGACATCGGTGGGTGTGATGGTCCCATCGAAGTCACACACGATATGCCAGTCATTCATCTGCGTTTACCTTGGAGATGACAGCGCGGATGCGCTTGTACCAGGGTTAGAGCAGGGACTGTGCCAAGTGCACAAAACCCAATGGGGCCGGGCTTCTGCCCCATGTCGCGGTGAAATACCCAGTGCCCAAGCTACAATTTTTGTAGGTCGCTACAAACAACATGAGTGCTTGCGTGGGGCCCTGCGCCTGCGCGTTCATGCGCGCATATTTTGCAAGAGGAGCAAGCAATATGTTCAGGGTGACTTCGCGGGTATTCGCCGGCGTCCTGGGGCTGTGGATGGGTTCGGCAGCAGCGGCCGACATCAGCGGCGAGGTGGGCCTGGGCCTGAGCTATCAGCCACGGGAGCCCGCCGCCAGCCGCTATCAGACCGTGCCGGTGCCCTACTTCGACCTGGATTGGGGAGATGTCAGCCTCGATACCGATGACGGCCTGACCTGGAGTGCGCTCAACAGCAATGGCTTGAGTGCCGGGCCGTACCTCAATTACCTGGCGGGACGCACGGCCAACGGGCCGCTGAAGGGCCTGCGGGATGTATCGGACATGGCCGAGGTCGGCGGGTTTATCCAGTACGCGCCAGCGGACTTCTGGCGGGTCTACGCGCAACTGGGGCGGGCCGTGGGCGGTGCCCGCGCGCAAAGCGGCGTGCTCGGCAAGCTCGGCGGGGAACTGGGTTACCCGTTGGGCGGCGCTGTGATTGGCAGCACGGGGCTGGTCGCGCATTTTGCCGATGGCCGACAGACCCAGACGTTTTTCGGGGTGGATGAGCAGGAAGCGGCAGGCTCCGGGATTCGCCCGTACAACGCCAGCGGCGGGTTCCAGAACCTGACACTGACCCAGAGCGTGCAGATTCCCCTGGCGCCCAAATGGTCGTTGCTGGCCAGTGCCAGTTGGGTGCATCTGCTGGGGTCAGCGGCGGACAGCAGCATCGTGCGCCAGACCGGCGAGGTGAACCAGGGGCAGGTGCAGACGGCGATCAGCTACACCTTCGATTGATTGTGTGGAAGCGGGCTTGCCCGCGATAGCATCACCGCGGTGTAACTGATACACCACGGCGCCTGCATCGCGGGCAAGCCCGCTCCCACATTTGTCCGTCATTCCAGTCTGGGCTCAGTTTTCTTCGCCCTCGGCCAGCAGTGCAATCCCGCCAATAATCACCACCACGCCCACCCAGTGCAGGAAGCTGATGTGCTCGCCCAGCCCCAACCACGAGCCGAGCAGCACCACCACAAACACCAGCGAACTCAGGGGGAAGGCCAGGGACAGGCTGCTGCGCCGCAGGATCAGCATCCACACAAAGAACGCGCCGATATAGCAGGCGATCGCCGCGAGGATCCCCGGGTTGACCGCCACCGCCGCCAACCACTGCCAATTGAAATCCATCTGGCCAATTTGATCGCCAGCCACCTTGGTAAACAACTGGCCGGCGCTTTCGGTGAGGATCAACAACGCCCATAACACTACGGTGCCCAGGCGCCCATGCAGCCAGCCAACCGGACGGATAGCCATCTCTTGCGCACTCATGATTGTGCTCCTGCTACAGCCACCAACATCACGCCGGCGGTAATCACCATCGTGCCCAGCCAGCGCCGGCGGCTGACGGTTTCGCCCAGTATCACCTTGCCCGCCAACACCACCCCGCAGTAAGCCAGTGCGGCGGCCGGGAACAACAGGCTCAACGGCGCGCGGGACAAGGCTTCAAGCCAGACAAAGAATTCGATGACATAGGCGCCGATGCCCGCCCACAGCAACGGCGCATTAAACACCTGGCCCCAGAAGGCATTCAGGCGAAAGCCGCCTTCGAGTTCGGGCAAGCGGTCCAGGCCCAATTTGAAACACAACTGGCCGATCACATCGAGAACGATGGAAAAGGCCACCAGCAACACGACGGTCAGGGTCACGGGAACAGCTCCTCGAACAGGTTGATCAACGCTTCATTGGTGGTGGCGTTACGCAGCAGGTCATCAGCGCTCCAGCGTGCGGCCGGCGGCTGGTCGGACTTGGCTTCCCAGCGCTTGAAGGCGTTGCTGAACGCAGGCTGCGCAAACTCGCCGCACACGTCGATGCCAAGGATCCGCTTGCTCGCCGCCAACGCACGCAGGGCTTGCAGCAGGTGCGTCAGGCGCATGCCGCCCTGGTCCCAGTTGGTGGCCGCGTCTTCGCTGGCCAGCACGTCCTTGTCGAGGGTGATCCATACCGCCTCGGTGGGCAGGCTGGCGATCATTTGCTCAAGGAACGCAGGCCAGTCGAGCTCAGCGAGGTTGCGCCAGTGCAGGTGGTTTTCCTGTTGTGCATGGCCGGCGCCATCCCCTACCCGACCCCAGACTTTCGACGGCGCGTGCTGCCAGGGAAACAACTGCAAGTGCCCGCGCTTCAGGGCGCCAAGATTGCCGCCGCGCAGTTGCGGGTTATGCAGGTCATCGCTGCACGGGCCGAGGGTGACGATGCGCTGGATCGCCGGCATCTTCAGGGCCTGATTGACCCATGAGCCGCAGTGTCGGCGCGGGGCCAGGCGTACCCAGTCGGGGTGGTTGTCGAAGTGGATCAGGCTGATAGGTTCCTGCACTTCGGCGAGAAAAGCCGGGGTCAGGTGGTGATAGTCGCCGGAGCCGACAAAGAAGATTTCCGGGCGCGCCGTGCTTGGCCGGGGCCGTTGGGCCAGGCGCTGGGCAAAGCGTTTCCAGGTTTTTTCGGTGGACCACAGGCGCAGTTTCGGGCCCAGGTCGAGCAGGTCCAGGCGCGTCGCTTGACCACTGGCCAGACGCCGGGCGATGGGTGCCTGGGCTGTGAGGCTGTGGTCGAGATCAAGAATATTCAAGGTAATGTTTCACCCCCTGGCAGTGCCCAGCCGCTTACCGGCGGGGCTTTAGGGGGGTAATGCAAGGGATGGGCCAGGAACCCATGTGGCTTGCTCGCCAAGGCGGTGGGTCAGTCAAGAGATACTTAGCTGATCTACCGCTTTCGCGAGCAAACCCGCTCCCACATTTGGTCGGTGGTGTTTGTTAGCTTTTGGCTTCGTTGATGATCTGGCGGATTGCACCGACAAACGCTTCAACCGGCTGCCCACCACTGACCGCGTACTGGTCGTTGAACACGATGGTCGGCACCGAACTCACCCCGCGTGATACCCACAGCTGCTCCTGCTCGCGGACTTCTGCGGCGTACTCGTCCGAGGCCAGAACCTCGGCTGCGCGCTTGAGGTCCAGGCCAACGCTCTCGGCAATGATTGCCAACGTGGCGTGGTCGGACGGGTCCTGGCCATCGCTGAAGTAAGCCTTGAACAGCGCTTCCTTGAGGTTGTACTGCAAGCCCTCGAGCCCGGCCCAATGCAGCAGGCGATGGGCGTCGAAGGTGTTGTAGATACGGCTTTGGCCATCGGTACGAAACGCAAAGCCCAGGGCGGCGCCCATGTCGCGGATGCGCGCGCGGTTGGCCTGGGACTCTTCGGCAGTGGAGCCGTATTTCTCGGTGATGTGCTCGGTGATGTTCTGCCCTTCGGCGGGCATGTTCGGGTTCAGCTCGAAGGGCTGGAAGTGGATCTCGGCCTGCACTTCGGCGCCCAGTTGGTCCAGGGCTTCGGTCAGGCCGCGCAGGCCGATGACGCACCAGGGGCAGGACACGTCGCTGACAAAGTCGATTTTCAGGGAAGTACTCATTCAGGCAACCTCGCAGGCATTACACGCCACAAAGTTCGCACCATACACCTCTACGCGGCCGTCATAAAACCTTGGCGGGGGCCAGGGGCTCAACCTGCGCCCAATGCGCCGCCTCTTCGCGGTGGGCTTGCAGGTACGGCAACACCGCCGCCAGCAACGGCGCCTTGAACGCTTCCTGAAAACGATGGGCCAGACCCGGGATCAGCCGCAACTGGCTGCCCTGGATATGCGCCGCCAGGTGCACACCATGCATCACCGGCAACAACGGGTCGGCCGTGCCATGCACCACCAGGGTCGGCACGCGCAGTTGGTTGAGCAATGGCACCCGGCTCGGTTCGGCAAGGATGGCCATGATCTGGCGCTTCACACCCTCGGGGTTGAATGCCCGGTCGTAAGACTGCGCCGCCTGCTGCAGCAACGCCTGGCGATCATCCTCGACCTGGGGGCTGCCCAGGGCGGCCAGCAAGTCGGCCTGCTGCTCCAGGGCCACTTCACGGTTGGGCGCACTGCGCCGCGACAGCAGCTGCACCAGCGCGGCATTCGGCGCGGGCAGGCCTTCGGCGCCGGAGCTGGTCATGATCAGGGTCAGGCTTTCTACGCGCTGCGGGGCCATCGCCGCCAGGTGCTGGGCGATCATCCCGCCCATGCTCGCGCCCAGTACATGGAACTGGCGCACCTGCAACGCATCCATCAACCCCAGGGCGTCGTCGGCCATATCGGTCAGGGTGTAGGGCGCAGCCACCGGCAGGCCGAGTTTGTAGCGCAGCACTTCAAAGGTCAGGTTGGCGCTGGCCGGGGCCTGGCGCCAGGTGGACAGGCCAACGTCACGGTTGTCGTAGCGGATCACCCGAAAACCTTGTTGGCACAAGGCGACCACCACTTCGTCCGGCCAGTGGATCAACTGCCCGCCCAGGCCCATCACCAGCAGCAACGCGGGGTCGGAAGCACGGCCGATGCTCTGGTACGCCAGGCTCACCTGGTCCAGGTCGACCCGCTCGGTCGGGACATTGACATCACATCGAGAAGCCGCAAAAGACGGCAGGCCGAACAATAAGGCGGCCAGTAAAAGCAACACGCGCATGAAAAACACCGAAACGCAGAACCCCAGTAGAGCGCGAGTCTGATGAAGTTTGTTCAAGCGCGCTGCCACAGTTACGTGACAGTTTGATGAAGAGTGCCCGGCGGTCATGGTCGACAGAATTTTCAACATGAGACAAACTCACGCCATCCAAACTTGTCACAAATTATCTTCATGGAGAGCCCGTGCTCGAAATCCGTCATCTCAAGACCCTGCACGCCTTGCGCGAAGCCGACAGCCTGGTGGAAGCCGCCGAGCGCCTGCACCTGACCCAGTCGGCACTGTCCCACCAGTTCAAAGAGCTGGAAGAGCGCATGGGCATGCCGCTGTTTGTGCGCAAGACCAAACCGGTACGCTTCACCAGCGCCGGCCTGCGCCTGCTGCAACTGGCGGACGCCACCCTGCCGCTGCTGCGCGGTGCCGAACGGGATATCGCACGCCTGGCCGGCGGCACCGCCGGGCGCCTGCATATGGCGATCGAGTGCCACAGCTGCTTCCAGTGGCTGATGCCGACCATCGACCAGTTCCGCGATGCCTGGCCGGAAGTCGAGCTGGACCTGGCTTCCGGCTTTGCCTTCGCCCCGCTGCCAGCCCTGGCCCGTGGCGACCTGGACCTGGTAGTGACCTCCGACCCGCTGGAGCTGGCGGGCATCACCTATGTGCCGTTGTTCACCTACGAAGCGATGCTCGCCGTGGCCAACCAGCACGCCCTGGCCAATAAGCCGTACATCGTGCCCGAGGATCTGCTCAGCGAAACCCTGATCACCTACCCGGTGGAGCGCGACCGCCTGGACATCTTCACCCGTTTCCTGGAACCGGCCGACGTCGAGCCGGCCCAGGTCCGTACCTCGGAGCTGACGGTGATGATGATGCAGTTGGTGGCCAGCGGACGCGGCGTATGTGGCATGCCCCACTGGGCGCTGCACGAGTACAGCTCGCGGGGTTATGTGAAGGCCAAGCGGTTGGGCGAGAAGGGCCTGTTTGCCACGCTGTACGCCGGGATCCGCGCGGATATGCTGGATGCGCCGTACATGCGCGACTTTTTGCTGACGGCCAAGGACACCTCGTTTTCGACCCTGGATGGGGTCAGCGCAGTCCGTTGATTGCTCACGCGCTGCGCCGTTGCTCCAGCATCAGGCGCACCGCCAGGGCGGCCAGCACAAACCCCATGAAATAACGCTGCACCGCCAGCCACGTGGGGTTGTGGATAAACCAGGCGGCGATGCTCGCGGCGCACAGCGAGATCAGCAGGTTGACCACAAAGCTGACGCTGATCTGGGTAAAGCCGAGCATCAGGCTCTGGGTGAAGACCGAACCGTGCTCCGGGGTGATGAACTGCGGGAATACCGACAGGTAGAACACCGCGATTTTCGGGTTCAGGGCGCTGGTCAGAAAGCCCATGGTCACCAGCTTGCGCGGCGAGTCGGCGGGCAGTTGCTGGGCCTCGAACGGCGAACGGGCGCCCGGTCTCACTGCTTGCCAGGCCAGCCATAGCAGGTACAGCGCGCCGGCCCACTTCAGCACTTCGTAGGCCACCGGCACCGTGAGAAACACTGCGGTCAACCCGGCAGCCGCGGCGAACAGGTGCACAAAAAAACCTGCGACCACCCCCAGCAACGACGTGACCCCGGCCTTGCGGCCCTGACAGATCGAGCGGGAGATCAGGTAGATCATGTTCGGCCCGGGCGTGAGTACCAGCAGCAGCGAGGCGGCGGCAAAAATCAGCAGTTCATTGAGGGGGATCACGGCTCAGTCCTTTGCGCCCGACAGTTCAGGCAGTAGTGGTCAGCGATGCTCGATAAAACGGCAGGATCAAGTCACGTGTCAAGGGCGCCAGCTGCAGGCCGCCGTCGCCGGCCGGGTCGATCCAGCACACTTCTTCGATCTCGGCAGCGGGCGTTACCGGCACGTCGATACGCACTTCAAACAGCTCGGCCGCCACGGTAAACCCCGGCTCGTTGGCCGCCGGCGCCGAGAAGTGGCCCAGGTAGTGTGCCTGGGCCGAGTCGATACGCAGCCCCAGCTCTTCGTACAGCTCACGCGCCAGGGCCTGCACCGGTTGTTCGCCCGCGTCGATCTTGCCGCCCGGCTGCATGAACGCCTGGGTGCCGCGCTTGCGCACCAGCAGGGTCTGGCCGTCGCTGCCGATCAACAGGGCGGCGGCGATACGGATAGTCTGGGACATGAAATAAACGCCTTGGAGTAAAGGGCGCAAAGGATCACACGACCCTGCGCTGCGCTGCCAGCTTTGTGGCCGTTTTTTTGTGATGACGGGTTTGTTGTGGCGAGCGGGCTTGCCCGCGCTGGGCGGCGAAGCCGCCCCAGACCACCCACCGAGCTCCAACTGAGAAAACACGGTGGCCTGATTAGGACTGCTTCGCAGCCCAGCGCGGGCAAGCCCGCTCGCCACAACAAGGCTGGTCGCCCCCTTGCCACAGGTTGTGTGATTTTTTATTGAGCGGGGAGCGGTTCGTCAGGCTCCTTGATGAACACGCTGTACTTGGCGCCTTCCATGGCTTCAAAGGCAATCAGCTTGTCCACCAGCGGCAGGTTCAGCACCTTGCCGGCGTTGAGCAACAGCATGCCGTTGTCGGCATTGAGATTGCGCGCCAGGATCATGCCTTCGGCCAATTCCCGCGTGCCGAGCACCTTGACCGTCGGGTCGCCCAGGGTCACGTCGCTGAGGAAGGCCGCACAGGCCTGGACGAAGTCTTCCACCATATCCGGGTCATACAGGCGCCCGGCGTATTTGCGGATGTACAGCAACGCTTCGTCGCTGTTCATCTGCCGCTCCAGAATCAAGCCGCGCTGCAATTCGATAAAGTCCACCGCCAGCTTCAGCAAACGCGAGCCAAACGGAATCCCATCGCCCTTGAGGTGGTCGGGGAAACCACTGCCGTCCCAGCGTTCCTGGTGATGGCGGATGATGCGCGCCGCATCCTTCATCGGCTCCAGAGTCATCAGCAGCGATTCGCTTTGGGTCGGGTAGGTGCGATACAGCTCGCGGTCGGTGCTGTGCAACAGGTCGGCGGGAGCGATCATCATCCTGTCGGTCCAGCTCAACTTGCCGACGTTGTACAGCGCCGCAGCCATGGTCAGGTCGCGCACACTGGACTCATCCATCGACTGGGCTCGGCAGTACACCCGGATTAGCTCGATCAATGGGCGGTTGGTCTGTTTCTCCTTGGGCAGGCGCAGGTTGGCCAGCAGGGAAAAGACTTCGGTGCCGGTCACGTAGCTGCGTTTGAGTTCATCGTAGGCCAGGTCAAGCATGTCGGCGGTCTGTTGCAGCTCGCTGGTGCGCGATAGGACGCGCTTTTCCAGGGTGGCATTGAGCGCCTTGAGTTGATCGTTCTGTTCGCGGGTCAGTTGCTCCAGGCGCAGCCTTTCGCGATCGGAAAACTGATGCTCCAGGGACTGGCGCAGGATCAGGAGCAGTTCATCATCGTTCCACGGCTTGCTGATATAGCGGTGGATCTGCCCCTCGTTGATGGCCTTGATGATCATCGTCAGGTCGGCGTAGCCCGTCAGCAGGATGCGCGACGTCGCCGGGTACAGGCGATGGGTTTCGGCCAGCAACGTCGCCCCGTCCATGGCCGGCATCCGGGCATCGGTCATGACCAGGTCCACGGGTTGGGCCGCCATGATTTCCAGCGCCTGGGCACCGCTGCCGGCCAATAAGACGTCATAAGGCTGACCGCGCAGCAGGCGGCGCAGGCTGTTGAGGATCGACTCTTCATCATCGACCAGCAAAACCGTGGGCCTGTAGGGAGAAGTTGTAGCGAGTTGCTCATCCATGGCGACACCTACTCAAACTTGAACTAGATTTAACCCTTGCACCTGCCGTTGACTGCGCGGTGCTTGCCCAGGCAATCAGCGCTCTACGTCAAAGGGTGAGCTGCCGTTGATTTGACGCCAACTGGCCGACTAATTCAAGGGAGCCGACTACGCTTGTACATAGAGTCAGCAATTGACTCACTCCTCTCACCCGTTGCGGAAAGGAATCCTTATGCACCCCTCCATGTTGTTGCATGCCGATGGGTCCGGGTCATGAGCCAGCGCCCTAAACATGCAAACCGACGCATTCTGATCGTCGACGATACGGCCTCTATCCATCAGGACTTCCGCAAAATCCTCTGTGCCGAGGCCATCGCTGACCAGACGCTGGAAAGTATCGAGCAAAGCCTGTTCGGTACGGCACCCGCGGTTCACCAGCGCTACACCCTGGACTCCGCCTACCAGGGCCAGGAAGCCCTGGCGTTGGTGAGCCAGGCGCTGGCTGACGGCGCGCCATACGCCCTGGCGTTCATCGACATGCGCATGCCGCCGGGGTGGGATGGCCTGGAGACCATCGAGCAGCTGTGGAACATCGACTCCAACCTGCAAATCGCCCTGTGTACCGCCTATTCCGACTACTCCTTCGAAGCGATTGAAGCGCGCCTGAAGTTCAGCGATCAGTTGCTGATCCTGAAAAAACCCTTCGACCATCTGGAAATCCGTCAGATGGCCAGTGCCCTGACCTGGAAATGGCAGTTGGCACAGGATGCGCTGCTCAAGGTGTCGAACCTGGAGCGCACGATCGAAGAACGGGTCCAGGAACTGCTCAAGGTCTCGCACCTGCTGCAATACGATGCCCTCACCGGCCTGCCCAACAGCACGTTGCTAGGCGACCGACTGACACAGGCCATTGCCCTGGGCCGGCGCCACGATACTCAACTGGCCGTGATGTTTATTGGCCTGGACCGCTTCAAGCGTATCAACAACGCCCTGGGCCACCCCGTGGGCGATCAAGTGTTGCAACAGGTCGGCGAGGACCTGGCGGCAACGGTCCGCAAATCCGACTCGGTGTTCCGCTATGGCGCCGACGAGTTCGTGATGATCCTCAACGACATTCATCACCCCCAGCAAACCAAAAGCATTGCCGAGAAGGTCCTCAAGGCTCTGGGCCGCACCCGCCATGTGGCGGGCCATGACCTGCGTGTCACTGCCAGCCTTGGCATCAGCATTTACCCCAATGACAGTTTCAATGCCGTGGAGCTGATCAAGAAGGCGGAAACCGCCATGCGTAACGTCAAGGAACAGGGGCCGGACAACTTCAGCTTCTTTATCGAAGACATGAACCTCATCGCGCGCCAGCAGCAGACCCTGGAGGCCGCTATCCGCCTGGCCCTGGAGCGCGATGAGTTTGTCTTGCACTATCAGCCGAAGCTGGACTTGAAGAGTGGGCGGATTGTCGGCGCCGAAGCGCTGATTCGCTGGTTTCAACCGGCTCATGGCTGGGTCTACCCATCGGACTTCATCCCCATGGCCGAAGACAGCGGCCTGATCGTGCCCTTGAGCCAGTGGGTCTTGCGCCAGGCTTGCGAACAGGCGCAACGCTGGCAAGCCCAGGGCTTGGCGCCCATTTGTGTCTCGGTGAACATCTCGGCTATCGACTTCCGTCAGCGCGACTTTGTCAGCAACCTTGCGACCATACTCGAGCAGACAGGGTTGGCGCCCGCCCTGCTGGAGCTGGAGATTACCGAGAGTGTATTGATGCAAAACGTCGAAGACACCGTTGCCATCCTGCACGAGATCAAAAAAATGGGGGTGCGGCTGGCCATTGATGACTTCGGCACCGGCTACTCCAGCCTCAGTTACCTGCGGCGCTTTCCCGTCGATGTGCTAAAAATCGACCAGTCGTTTATTCGTGGCCTGGGCGAGAACACCCAGGACATGCAACTGATCAGTGCCATTATCAGCCTGGGCAAGAGCCTGGACCTCAATATCATTGCCGAGGGCGTGGAGACCGTCGAACAACTGGAGTTCCTCAAGGCCCGGCACTGCGAGGAGGGCCAGGGCTATCTGTTCAGTAAAGCCGTGGCGGCCGAGGATTTTGCCCGGCTGCTGCAAACCGGCCCACATCATCTGATGCCGGATCAATGACTCTCTGCTCGCAAGGAACTGAAGTTGAGGCATACATCACCGCTTTACGCGTCGGCATTGTTCATATGCCTTGTATCCGGCGGATGGCTGGGAAGCTCTGTGGCGCTGGCGGCGCCGCTCAACGAGGCACTCACGCCCCTGCCTGAGCTGCCAGTGCTGGATGCCCACCGGGTCGAGCTGGGGCGTCGACTGTTCAATGAAACACGCCTGTCGATCAACAACACCCTGTCTTGTGCCAGTTGCCATCACTTGGACAAAGGCGGCGCCGATGACAGACCCTTCTCTCTTGGCTTCGACGGTAAGCCAGTGAGGCTCAATACGCCCACCGTGTTCAATGCCAGCCTGAGCTTCAAGCAGTTCTGGGACGCCCGGGTGAACACGCTGGAGGCGCAAGTCCACCAAGTGGTCACCAGCCCCGTGGAAATGGGCAACAACTGGCAAACCGTTGTCGCGACCCTGTCCGCTGCGCCTGAATATCAACGCGCATTCACCCAGGCGTACCCCGACGGCGTCACGGCCGCCAACGTGCAGAATGCCCTGGCCACGTACGAGCGCACCCTGCTCACGCCCAACTCACGCTTCGACCAGTACCTGCTGGGCAACACCGACATCCTCAGCTATGACGAAAAACAGGGTTACCTGCGCTTCAAGGAGTACGGTTGTATTGCCTGTCATCAAGGGGTCAACATCGGGGGCAACATGTACCAGAAGTTCGGCGTGCTGGGTGACTACTTCAAGGACCGCGGCAACCCGGTGGACGCGGACCTGGGGCGCTACCTGGTCACCCTGGATGAGGAAGACCGCCATGTGTTCAAAGTGCCCAGCCTGCGTAACGTCGCCGTCACCGCCCCGTACTTTCACGATGCCTCGGCCAAGACTCTGGAAGAGGCGATCGACGTGATGTTCAAGTACCAGTTGGGGCGCACGCCGTCGGCGGATGACAGGGCCCTGATTGCGCTGTTTCTCAAGACGCTGACCGGCGAATGGGAGGGCAAGCCGCTATGAAGCTGACTCGCCGCGCCAGCCTGGCACTGCTCGGTGTCGTCACCGTGGTACTGGCCTCGATCCTGGTTTTTTTATACATCAAGTCTTCTACTGACCAGAGCAGCAACTACACCCCGTCCCGGGACCTGATCCGCCATATCAAGCAATTGAACGCGCAATGGGACAGCGAGGTGCTCAAGGCGCGGATCGCCCTGACCCACAACTACGACCCGCTGGTCGCGCCGCTCAACGAGATGAACAGCCTCTGGGCCGAGTTGGAAGCGCGCGAGCACCTGCACCAGCATGCCGATCCAGCCAACTGGCAATTGGCACAGAGCACCTATCAAGCGGCGATCGAGGAAAAAGCGCGGCTGGTGGACCAGTTCAAAGCCCATAACGCGTTGCTGCGCAACTCCCTGGCCTTCCTGCCGAACGCCGAGGACGATATCCAGATGCAGTTCGGTCTGCTGGACGACAACAATCGCCTGCAGTTGCAGGACATTACCAGCGACACCTACGACTTGTTGCTCAGCAGTCTTGAGTTCGCGCTGGTTGCCAGTGATGACAAGGCCGCAGAGATTCTTGTCGGGTTGAACAAACTGGCGATCAACAAGGAACACCTGCCTGGGGATTTCCAGAGCCCTATCGAGCTTCTCAGCAAGCACATTGCCCTGATTCTGCGTGAGCAACCGGTGGTCAACAGTTTGCTTGAGCGCATCGCCGCAATCCCGCTGTCCGAGCACTTGGACGTCCTGACCAACCAACTCGACCAGGATCAACGGGCCGCCGAACTGACCGAGCAGAAGTACCACCGTTACCTGTTGGTGTTTTCGACGTTATTGATGCTGGTACTGGTGTACCTGGCAGTTCGCCTGTTACGCAGCTTCGCCGAGATCAACCGGGTCAACCGCGCCCTGCTGGCTGTCAACGAAAGCCTCGAACAACGGGTCGAGGAACGCACCCGGGAACTCAAGGACGCCCAGAGCGAGCTGCTCGACAGCGCCCGCCAGGCCGGCATGGCGGAAATTGCCACGAATGTGCTGCACAACGTCGGCAACGTGCTCAACAGCGTGAATGTGTCCGCCGACCTGGTCACCCGTAAGCTGCGGGCCAGCAAGGCCCTGGGGCTGGGCAAGGCCATGCAGTTGATCAACGAGCATCCCCATGACCTGGGCACCTTCCTGACGGACGACGACAAGGGCAAAATGTTGCCGGGATACCTCAATCAATTGGTGGACGCGATTGCCATCGAGCAGCAAGGCATGGCCGATGAACTGGTGCAGTTGACCAAGAGCGTCGACCACATCAAGGACATCGTCTCCACCCAGCAGTCCTATGCTGGCGCCTCCAAGCTGCTGGAACCGGTCCATATCAGCGCCCTGGTCGAAGACGCGCTGCGCATGAATTCCGGGGCCTTGAGTCGCCACCATGTCACGGTGGTCAAAGACTATCAGCCAGTCCCCGAGGTCATGGTCGATAAGCATCGTTTGCTGTTGATTCTGGTAAACCTGATCAGCAACGCCAAGTACGCCATGTCCAACCTCAGCGACCGGCCACGCCAGATAACCCTGACGGTCCGCCCCCTGGATGACCATACGCTGCAAATCAGCGTAAAAGACGAAGGCGAAGGAATTCCCGCAGAGAACATGACGCGGATCTTTACCCACGGTTTCACCACCCGCAAGGAAGGCCACGGCTTCGGCCTGCATAGCTGCGCCCTGGCGGCCATCGAAATGAAAGGCCGTCTCACCGCCCACAGCGATGGGCCGGACCAGGGCGCCCTGTTTACCTTGTCTATCCCTCTTGAACGTGCCGAGACCTGACCATGCCCTCTCTTTACAACCGGCGCATTCTGCTGATTGATGACACCCCCTCGATCCACGAGGACTTTCGCAAGATCCTGATGCCGACGCTCGAACAGAACGCGGCGCTGGATGAGATGGAGAGCGCGCTGTTTGGCGAAGCCGCCAAACCCCAGGCCCAGACCTTTGAACTCGACTCGGCCTACGGCGGCCAGGAAGGCTTGCAGCAACTGTGTGCGGCCATGCAACAAGCACGACCCTACGCCCTGGCGTTTGTCGACATGCGCATGCCCCAGGGCTGGGACGGTGCTCAGACTATCGAAGAGCTGTGGAAAGTCGCCCCGGACCTGCAAGTGGTGGTCTGTACCGCCTACTCGGATTACTCCTGGGAAGAGTTGCTGTCGCGTCTCAAGGCCCACGACCGGCTGCTGATCCTGAAAAAGCCCTTCGACAATATCGAAGTCCAGCAGATGGCCAATACCCTGGCGGCCAAATGGGACATGGCCCGTCGTGCTCGCCTGAAGACCGTGCACCTGGAGCAGTTGGTAGAACAGCGCACCGAGGCGCTGACCCTTGCCAGCCAGGCCTTGCAGCAGGAAATCGACGAGCGCAAGCAGCTGCAAAGCCAGTTGATCCAATCGGAGAAGCTGGCCTCCCTGGGGCAACTGGCTGCCGGGGTGGCGCACGAAATCAATAACCCCGTGGGCTTCGTCACCTCCAACCTTGGCACGCTGGAGAGTGACTTCAAGCAATTGCAGCGCATGCTCGACGCCTATCAACAGGCTGAGGCGGCCCTGGCGCCCGGTGACTGCCTTGAACAACTGAGCGCCTTGCGCAACGAGTTGGACCTGGACTTCCTCAAGGAGGACATCCCGATCCTGATCCGCGAATCCAAGGACGGCATCGGCCGTGTGACGCAGATCGTCAAAGACCTGAAGAACTTCTCCCGGGTCGATAACGACGAGCAATGGCAATGGGCGAACCTGCAGCAAGGGATCGACTCGACCCTGAACATCGTGGCCAGTGAACTCAAGCACAAGGCGGACGTGATCAAGCACTACCAGCCCCTGCCCGAGATTGAATGCCTGGCCTCACAAATCAACCAGGTGGTGATGAACCTGGTGATCAACGCAGCCCAGGCCATGGGCCCGGAGCGCGGCACGATCACCCTCAGCAATGGGGTCGAGGGCGATCGGGTGTGGCTGGAGGTGGCGGATAACGGCTGCGGGATTGCGCCCCACAGCCTGCAGAAAATCTTCGACCCGTTTTTCACCACCAAGCCGGTGGGCGAAGGCACGGGCCTGGGGTTGTCGCTGTCCTATGGCATCGTCAAGAAACACCACGGGGATATCTCGGTGAGCAGTGAAGTCGGCAGGGGCACCACTTTTCGGGTGGTGCTACCGATCCGGCAGACAGCGGCGTGACGCCTCTGCTGTTCAGGCTTCAGCGGGCTTGGGGCTGGAGCCAAACGAGGCAAACCGCTTGTTGAACCCGGCAATCCGCCCTTCGACCTGGGTCTTGCGCTGCTGGCCGGTGTAGATCGGGTGGGACGCGCTGGACACGTCGAGGGCCATGTAAGGGTAAGTGTTGCCATCGGTGTGTTGGTGGGTGCGATCCGTGTCGACCGTGGAGCCGATCAGGAAAAACACATCGGCAGCAGTATCGTGGAACAGCACGGTGCGGTAGTCGGGGTGAATACCAGCTTTCATAGGGCCTCCGGGGCATCTGGGCAGGATTAATACGTTATACAGTAACGCAAATAATGCACCCAAACGAGAACGTATTGCAATACCAAGAGAGGCTTGGGTTCTCTGCGGTTGCCCCGGCAAGGAACTCGACCGTAAGCTGGGCCCCGTGTTGAACCGTGAACCCGCATAAAGAATAGAACCTTGTAGGAGCAGGCTCCTACAGGTCATAGAGCGTCCGAACCCAAGGAAACCGTATGAGCCTGTCGTTGCTTAGCCGTTATGCATTCTTTGCCGTGTGTGTCATTTTCACCCTCGCCAGCCTCCCCTTTATCCAACACGAATGGCTCTGGCCGATGACCCTGGTGACCGGCGTGCTCAGCCTGATCGGCGTGTTCGACCTGCTGCAAAGCCCCCACGCGGTGCGCCGCAACTACCCGATCCTGGGCAATATCCGCTACCTGGTGGAAGGCATTCGCCCGGAAATCCGCCAGTACCTGCTGGAGTCCGACAGCGACGCCCTGCCCTTCTCCCGGGCCCAGCGTTCGCTGGTGTATTCGCGGGCCAAGAATGAAAGCGCCGACAAACCCTTCGGCACCCTGATCGACGTGTACCAGTCCGGTTTCGAATTTATCGGCCACTCCATGCGCCCGGCCCCGTTGAGCGACCCCAGCGCCTTTCGCGTGGTGGTCGGCGGCCCGCAGTGCACCCAGCCGTACTCGGCGTCGGTGTTCAATATCTCGGCCATGAGCTTTGGCTCGTTGAGCGCCAACGCCATCCGCGCCCTCAACCAGGGCGCCAAGCTCGGCAACTTCGCCCACGACACCGGCGAAGGCAGCATCAGCGCCTACCACCGGGAAAACGGCGGCGACCTGACCTGGGAGCTGGGCAGCGGCTACTTCGGCTGCCGCACCAGCGACGGCCGTTTCGACCCCGAACGCTTTGCCGTGCAGGCGCAAAACCCGCAGGTACGGATGATCGAAATCAAGATGAGCCAGGGCGCCAAGCCCGGCCATGGCGGGATCCTGCCCAAGCACAAGGTGACGAAGGAAATCGCCGAAACCCGTGGCATCATGATGGGCGAAGACTGCATCTCGCCGTCACGCCACAGTGCCTTCTCCACGCCGATTGAGCTGATGCACTTTATTGCCCAGTTGCGTGAATTGTCCGGCGGCAAACCCGTGGGCTTCAAATTCTGCCTGGGCCACCCGTGGGAGTTCATGGGCATCGCCAAGGCCATGCTCGAGACCGGGATCCTGCCGGACTTTATCGTGGTCGACGGCAAGGAAGGTGGCACCGGCGCCGCCCCCGTGGAGTTCACCGACCATATCGGCGTGCCCCTGCGTGAAGGCCTGTTGTTTGTGCACAACACCCTGGTGGGCCTGAACCTGCGGGACAAAATCAAACTGGGCGCCAGCGGCAAGATCGTCAGCGCCTTCGATATCGCCAGCGTCCTGGCCATCGGCGCCGACTGGGCCAACTCGGCCCGGGGCTTTATGTTCGCCATCGGCTGCATCCAGTCGCAGAGCTGCCACACCAACAAATGCCCGACCGGCGTGGCCACCCAGGACCCGTTGCGCCAGCGCGCACTGGTGGTGCCGGACAAGGCCCAGCGCGTGTTCAACTTCCACCGCAACACCCTCAAGGCCCTCGCGGAAAT
This sequence comes from Pseudomonas sp. MF5691, assembly GCF_016405645.1. Taxonomy (NCBI): domain Bacteria; kingdom Pseudomonadati; phylum Pseudomonadota; class Gammaproteobacteria; order Pseudomonadales; family Pseudomonadaceae; genus Pseudomonas; species Pseudomonas sp. MF5691. The sequence goes on along the minus strand of NZ_JAEKDC010000001.1, from coordinate 553,117 downwards.
GCTCGCGGCGGCCGGCCTGGATCACCCTTCGCAGTTGTCGGCCAAACACCTGGTACGGCGCATGTCGGCCACCGAGATCAAGCTGTTCTCGCAGTTGCATGTGTTCCTCAAGCCAGGGGAACTGCTGACCGGTGAAGTGAACGGCGAGTTTTATTCGCGGATGTGGCAAATGGCGCGGGCCGACAGTTTCGAGCCCCATGAAGTAGAAGCGGCTTAAAGGACAACTGTTGTGTTGAAAGTGATCGCCGAAGACTTTATCAAACCCGAACACCTGGAAACCGTGCGCCCCTGGTACGCCGAACTGGTGGAAAAAACCCGCCAGGAACCGCTGTGCATCGCCTACGACTTGTTCGTCGACCAGAAAGACCCGGGGCACTTTGTGTTTATCGAGCAATGGCCCGACCAGGCCGCGCTGGATGCCCACTGCCAGACCGAACACTTCACCCGGCTGGTGCCGCAGATCAACGCGTATCAGGCCAAGCCTTGTCGGGTGTTGTTGATGGATGGGTTTTAATCCGTCATTGAAGAGGCGGTTTCTGGCAGCCACTCGCCAACGGGCAAATAGCCATAAGCTGGGCTTTTTCCTTACCTACCCTATAGGTGCCAAGCAACTGCCAATGGGCAGGAAGCTTTCGCGTGAGGGTGCCACGGTCCTGGGCATCAATCAGCCAAAGTCGGCCTGAGGCCGTTGTGAGCGATTCCAGGTCATCGACATAGATCTGATCGGCCCTGTCTTGAATCAGTGTGGAAATCTGATACCCGTTGGGACGCCCTGATGTGCCATCCGCGTTTATTGGTGTGTACTGCATCGCAGGGCGTTCGTTCTTGAGGTAATAGATCATGGACAAGTGCATGAAAGGCTCCAGCACCAACACCCCGTCTCCCGGCTGCGAAGTGTGGTCAACATAATCGGCCAGCGCGCCCAGCTGATTGTTTTCATAACACCACGTACACGTCTTGTTATACACATGCCACAAACCATTCAACTCAAGCAGAATAACCGCTGACAAACCGATGACGAACGCCGACTTACTTCGTGTCGACACGCCCTCCAGTGCCATTGCAATGACGAGAGGCAACGCCAGCCCGGCAAATAAAAAATAACGTGGATACAGCAGCGGCCAAAACAATGACACCAGCATGATCGCCGCTATCGGGCACCATACATACACAACAAGAAGTGCATTATTTTTTCGCTCACTTGCATCCCACAGACAAATAAATACGGACGCGATCCACACCACCAAGGCCAGGCCATAACCTCCCCAGACAGGCACCTGCTGACCTTCACTGAAGTTCAGAAAAAACCAAGTCAGCTCGACCAATTCCTTAATACCCGGCTGGGCGATCCAGTCCAACCTCGAATACGTCAATTGATTTAGCAGGCTGGGCAACCAGGGTAAAAAACAAATCACAATCAAACCATTGGCCAGCCACCAACTACGACTCCACAGGTACTTATATTTTATCTGTCGAGACGTTGCCAGAAGCGAAATATAGGCCCAATGGGACAATAGGCATAAAGCCGCGAAATAGTGCGTATAAAGCCCTGCCACCATCAGCAGGATGTACAGGGCGAGCGGAACTTTACTCTGCGGACGGTCAAGCCAGTAGATAAATGCAATCGTCGCGCCCAGCATCAAAGCCCCCAGGAACGAGTACATACGGACTTCCTGGCTGTAGCGAACGGCCGCCGGAAAGATCGCCAATAATATGCTTGCCAGCATTGCCGCACGTCGAGGGAGCAACAGGTGCGACAACCAGATCCCCAGCGCCACCGAAACAACCCCAAAAAACACACTCAGACTGCGGGCGGCAAAAGCGCCATTACCGAACACCTTGATCCACTCATGTAACATCAGATAGTACAGTGGCGGATGAACATCACGGGCCGTATGAGACAGAATTTCAGAAGGCGGCTTCATACTCAGCAGCAGGCTAAAAGCCTCATCAAGCCATATACCTGTTTCAGTCAACTCGGCAAACCGCACCCCCACTGAAACCAACAACACAAAAAAATAGAACGCTATAAGCCCCAGGGAAATATCAATTTTTGTTCGCTTCGAGTTATCAGCACCGCCCATAGTCACCCCGTCAAATTGACTCATCTGGCGTCTCCTGGTTCTTCACTACATTGGCGACTACATACCGCGGCCTATGCTTGGTTTCCATATAAATCCGCCCCACATATTCCCCCAATATGCCAATTCCGATCAGTTGCACACCGCCTAAAAACAGAATCGCCGTCATCAGCGACGGATACCCCGGCACCTCATTGCCAAACAGTAATTTGGCGATGATCAGATACCCCGCGTACCCCAGCGCCAATAACGAAATACCGGCACCGATGTAACTCCATAACCGCAAGGGCAAGGTGCTGAACGAAGTGATGCCCTCCAGCGCCAGGTTCCACAGTTTCCAGGCATTGAACTTGCTGTGGCCGACCACCCGGCAAACCCGGTCATATTCGACGATCGCCACGGTGAACCCGGCCCAGGACAGTACGCCCTTCATGAACAGTTGCTGCTCCGGCAACGCCTTGATCACGTCCACCACCTTGCGGTCCATCAGGCGGAAGTCGCCGACGTTTTCTTCGATATGGGTGTAGGCGATGCGATTGAGCAGGTGATAGAACATCGAGGCACTGTGGCGTTTGAGGTAGCCATCGCTGGAGCGATCACGACGCTTGGCCAGGACCACATCGGCGCCCTCCTTCCATTTCTCGATCAGGCGCGCGACCACTTCAATCGGGTCTTGCAAGTCGACGTCCATGGGCACCACCGCCTCACCGCTGGCGTACTCCAGGCCAGCAAACAGTGCCGGTTCCTTGCCAAAATTGCGGGAAAAGTTGATCAACACCACATCGCTATCGGCCAACGCGATATCCCTGGCGATATCACCCGTGCGGTCGGTGCTGCCGTCATTGATAAACACGATCTCGACTTCGTGATCCTGCAACGACGGTTCCTGGCGTACGGCCCGGTAAAACAGGTGTGTCGCCTGCTCCTCATTGAACAACGGCACGATCAGCGAGAGCTTCATGGGGCGGACCTGCGGAACACCCAGTACTTCGATAGCAGGAAACCGCACACCAGACTGACCAGGGAAAACACCACCACGGTGACCAGCCCGGGCAAGCGCCAGCGATCCGCCAGCCACCCCACCGCCAGGCTCAAACTGCCCAGGCAGAAGATGAACAGCAGGTAGCGGCCCACCGAAGCCGCCATACCAAAGGTGAAAGTGGCATTCACAAAAAACGAAAAGGTCGCCGCCACGCAAAAGGCCAGGAAATTGCTGAAGGCCTGGCTCAGATCAAAGGCGGCCCGGAGCACGAAAAACAGCTGCCAGTGGATCACCGTATTGGCGATGCCGATCACCGTGTAGGTGGAGAACCCCATCCATAGTCTGCCCATGCCACCATCGCGCCTCGTTGCCCATCGCCGTCGATGGGCAAGCAAGCCATGCCGACAAAACCTCGTCTACTGTCAGAAATAACAGGTGGGGACGGTTAGACGACCGACGGTATAATCCCATCCCGAAATTGAGACATTCAGTAATACCCATCCTTTGCAATTGCTTACAAATACCGCCAACCTGCGCCCGCCCGATGCGCGGCAGGACCATTGCCGATACTCACGGGTCACTATTTAACCCACTGTTCAAGAGCCCGCAGCCATGCTTAACGGACGCGACCCGCGCATCGACTTTTTTCGAGGCCTGGCGTTGATTTTCATTTTTTGGGATCACGTGCCTCACAACCCCCTTGGTCAGATCACCCTGCGTAACTTCGGCTTCAGCGATGCCGCCGAAGTCTTCGTGTTCCTCGCTGGCTACGCCTCGATACTGGCCTACAGCAAAGTGTTGCAGCGCGAAGGTTTTTGGATGGTCAGCCTGAAAATCCTGCGCCGTACCTGGGTGTTGTATGTGGTGCATATTTTCTTGCTGGCGATGCTGATGGGCATCGTCTTCTTCGCCAACAGCAAGGTAGAGACCCGCGACCTGGTCCAGGAAATGGGCCTCACGCACTTCATCACCAACCCGCAGCAAGCCCTGACCGATGAATTGCTGCTGCGCTTCAAGCCCAACCTGATGGACCCACTGCCGCTGTACATCGTGTTGCTGCTCGGTTTGCCGCTGGTGCTGCCGGTACTTGTGCGCGCGCCCCTGGCGGTGGTGGCGGTGTCGCTGGTGGTGTACCTGCTGGCACCCAAGTTGGGCTGGAACCTGGCGGCGATTGCCGATGGCGTGTGGTACTTCAACCCGGTGACCTGGCAGTTGTTGTTCGTGCTCGGCGGCGCGGCGGCAATCCGCGCCGGGCAGCCCCATGCACCTGAGACCCGGCCGTTGCAGCGACAACCGCTGTTTCTTGCCGCCGCCACCTACACACTGCTGGCCGGCGTGATTACCGTGTCCTGGCGCTGGCCCGAGATCCACGATGAGCTGATGCCCGCCGCCTTGAGCAACCTGCTGTACCCGATCAGCAAGACCGATCTGTCGCCGGTGCGCCTGCTGCACTTCCTCGCCCTGGCCTATGTCACCGCCAAGCTGCTGCCTGGCCGCGCCTGGACACAAAACTGGCTGGCGCAACAAAGCTGCCGCATGGGTCGCTATTCCCTGGAAGTGTTCTGCCTCGGGGTCTTACTGGCGCCGCTGGCGGATATGCTCAACGCCCAGGTCGACGACGCCTGGCCGATGCAGATATTCAGTGCACTGCTGGGCCTGGCGTTGATGGCTGGGCTGGCGGCATGGCTGGAGTTCAACAAGCAACTGGACCAGGCCCGGCGCAGTGATGAGCGCCCCTTAAATAGTTAGCCCCCGAGCCTGGGTGCGGGCTGATTCCATCTACCTTCCACTTATCGTGAAAGGTAGAGCACATGCCGACTCATCAATTACTCAACGGCCTGTCTGGCAATCTGCAATCGAGTACCGCCTGGGCCCAACAACAGGCGCTGGAGCTGATCCAGCGCAACGTTCTCCAGGCCCTCGATGGCCTGGACACCCAGGAAAAACAACGCTTTCTGCAGCTGCAACGCGACGCTCTCGCAGCCCTGGCGGCGGTTGAAACCGAGAAAGAGCGAGTGGTCCGGGCCTTCAAGACAGACGGCCTGATGCAGTTGCGCAACCGGATCGGCGGACGCGACCCGCAGTTATACCGCTTCGAGACCACCTACCTGGAAAAGGTCGAGCAAGCCTTGCCCTGGGATCGTCAGCCGGGCAGCCACATCCGCGTGCCCCGCCGCTCCGATAGCAATCTGCGCGAAATCGAACACGTCAAGAGCATGACCTTGTGGGAAGCCGCTTGCGTGAATTTCGGCTTTACCTCCGCCATTCGCCAGGACTCCGGCTACAGCCTGGTGGACGCCAGCCGCGTGGTAGGCCCCGATGGCGATCGCAGCCTCAGCGCCCGGGCGTTCATCGCCATCGCCCGCGAGCTGGACCTGGGCCACCAGTTGCAAGTAAGGATCAAGGCCACACTCGGCGAGAGCGGCACGCTGCGCCGGTTGATGAGCGAGGCGGCGCTGGCACTGTTGCGGTTCGATGCGCTGGACGCCTGGCGCAACCGTGCCCACAACGGCATGACCCAGGCGGTATACGACAGCCTCACGGCGTTGATCGAGGGCAACGGGCCGCCCCTGGTCGTCGAGAGCCTGAGCCTGACCTCGGGCGTCACCCCCGTGATTGCCGTGCCCTTTGTGCCCTGGCAGAGTGCGATTCCCGTTCCATTGCTGCTGATCAGAGTGGCCAGCCTCGCGGTGCTGTCCTATTTCCCCTTTCGCCCCGGCGGCGCGTTCCGCTACCACCGCGACGCGCGCTCGGCCGAGGCTGATTTTCGCCAGCAGTTGCTCGACAGTCACCAGCAAGGCGACCTCGGCTGGTTTTCCCGCCAATTACCGCTGGTAGGCCTGTCGTTGTTCCGGCCGTTGCTGACCCAGGAACCACGCCCCGAGGGCATGAGCTGGCTGGCCGGGCTTCTGTATGACGGCTTTCACAAAGCCTTCCCGGAACAGACGCTCAACGACATTCATTTCGCCACCGACCCTGCCACCGGCCCCACCGAAACCCTGCTGCAAGCCCTGACTTATCGCCAGATCCAGCGCTGCCAGGCCGATATCGACACCCTCGCCAACACCCGCTCCGAAGCCGACTGGCAAGCGCTCAAGGACGCCACCGCCGCTATCGCCAACGAAGTCCTGCAACTGTTGCTCACCCCCCTGCCCGGTGGGGTCACGGGGATGAATCGGGTCATGCAACTGGCGGTGCTCGGCAGCATGACCTACAGCGTCAGCGCAGGCCTGGATGAAGCCATCAAGGGCGACGCCAGCGGCTTCGCTTCGACCCTGACCGATGTCGCCGATCTGGCCGTCAGCGGGCGCTTGATCAGCGTTGCCGGCAAAGCCCATCGCCAGCGCATGCTCCACTACCTGCAACAGCTGGGTAACCCGCGCAAGGTCACGCGCCCCGACGGCGTGGATGAATTGTGGAAACCCGACGCCCGCCACTACGCCCATGACCAGCAATACCTGCTCGAAGGTAAAAGTGCCGATGCCCTGTGCGTGTTCACCGTACAAGGCAGGCAGTACGTCAAACTGCACCACGAGCGCCAGACCCTGGTGGCCGAGGTCATCCACGACCAGCACAATCAGCGCTACGTGCTCAAGAACAGCCGCAGCGCCTACAAGCCTGCGATTGTGTTTGCCCCGCAGTTGCAAGCCTGGACCTTCGACTTGCACCACACCCAAGACCTGTCGGATACGCAGTTGCTGCAACAGATGCTGCACAATGGTTCGTCGATCATCTCCCCGGTCGACCTGGAACGGATGCTGCGCAGCACCGCCACCTCCCGCGCCATCCTGGAAAATGTCTGGCGCGGCGCACCGCCCCCCCTGAACCTGATCGAAGGCGTGCGGCGCCTGCAGGCCGATCAGGTGATCCAGCAGATTATCGAACACTTCCACGAAGCCGGTTATTTGCCCCCCTATGGCGATAGCGTGGTGCTGTGCCTGCTGACCCAACTGCCCGAGTGGCCCGCCGCAGTCCTGTTGAGCATCAGCGACCCACAACGCTCAGTGATCGAAACCTTTGGCAAGACTGAACAGCGGGTGCCTGGGCTGACGACCCTGACAATCGTGCGCAACGAAGACGGCAGTTACCAGGCCGAACGTCATCGCGGTCAGCCGCGCTACCGCGCCGCCCCCCTGCTGGACCTGGTCATCAGCCTGCAGCCCGACACCTCGCAACTGGGCCTGACGGAGCAAGCCGATGCCACCCCCGCCCAGCGGATCATGGCAGTGCGCCGTGCCGTTGTAGACCTGGCACGGCGCGAACGCACGGCCTTGTTCGCGGCCCTGGTGAACTACGCCAGTTATGAAAAAAGCGAGCAACTGCCGCCCCCCTCTGTCCGGCGTTTCTTGCCGGTCAAGGCAGCAGAGCCCCTGGTGGCCGTCACCCCGCTGCTGAAAAAAATGCGCGACCTCAACAGCCCATTGTCACCGGCACTGCTCCAACGGCTGTTGGAACAGCATCCACTGACCCCAAGCCAACAACAGGCCTACCTGCGTGGCGGGCTTTTGCCAACGGCCTTTTATGAGTTGTTGGACACTCACCGCACCGCCCTGCGCATCGACGCCGCCATCGACGCGCTGTATCACCCCCGTCAGTTCAACAACGACGCCGATCAATGGGCCAGGGAGTTCGCTTCCGCCTTGATACAGCAACGTCTCAAACGCAGATTCGTCATCACCGAAGTGATCGCTGACACCATCGCCAGCCCTTATGTCTCCAGCGGCCCCGACGACCTCACCGTGGAACTGCGCCACTTCGGCGAAGGCGTCTACGAGGCCTATGACATGCGCAATGCCGGCACGATTGCCGTGTCACCGGCGGTGGACAGCTTCTACCTGGCCATTGGCTCAGTGCTGCAACCCCATGAACGGCAGCTACTCAGCATGAGCAGCGAAACCGATGCCCTGGGCCTGCGCGCTACCCTGGGCGACTACATGAGCAACCAGCGCGGCCCTTCAGGCTTTGTCAGGCTGGCCAACGGTTCGCTGGCGCAATACGAACACACCCTGTCCTTGCCACACAAACTGCAGCTCGACGCCCTGGGCCTGCTTCCCCTCAGCGGCGACCATTACCTGCCCCTGTTTGGCTCCTGGTATCGGATCATCTATGACAGACGGGTATTCAAGTGGCGGCTCATGCACCCGCAAAAGGTCGGCGTCGACACCCCGACCCTGGAGCACAACGGTGAAGGTGCCTGGCGCCTGTCCAGCGAGAACCCGATGAGCTGGGATGACCACAGCCTGCTCTATCGCCTCGGGAGCGACCACTACGCATTCCCCAAGGATATGGCCACGTCCATTCTCGCCCTGACCGACACCCCGCCCCATGTATTGCGCCAGATACACCGTAGCAATCGGGCATCGCCGCCGCTGCTGGCCGATACGTGCAAGCGCTTGCGCATCGACCAGGAAATCAACCGGTTCATCGAGGCGATGTATGCCCTGCCCAGCAACCCTTTCGCCCGTCCGGACCTGCAGTTGCTGGTGATCTCCAGCCTGCCCGGATGGCCCGACACCCATGTGTTGCAGATTGTCGACCGCGATAATCGCGTCACCCACCAATACCCCGAGCACCAGCGGCCCGACAACCAGGTGGTGACGGTCACCGATGCGCAGTTCAAAAGTGCCCGGCTGCTCGAGGCCATCGTCCCCCACGATGACGTTATCGAGGGCCTCCTGGGGCAGGTCCCCAAGACCACCGAGCAGCGTCTGGTCCAACTGGTCACCCGGATCGTCGAATACACCGAACGGGAACGGGCGCAACTCCTCAAGTCTTTGTACCGACGCAGCGAGTCCGGCGGCACCGAGCAAGAGCGGCGTTTCAAGGCCAAACACCCGGACCTGCCCACCAGCACGGTCAAGGCGATCCTGGGCCAGGCCTCGTCACGGGAGCTCAGACAACTGCATAAGCACAACCAATTGAGCCTGCGCCTGGCGGAACAGGCGCGCACAAGTGCCCACGACTTGCGCCTGAACCGTGCGTACGAAGGCCTGTATGTGGATGCCTGCGCCAATGCCGACAGCGACCGGATCACCCTGTACCTGCTGCGACTCCTGCCCGCCTGGCCGAAAACCCTGCGCATTGATATTCGCGAATGGGACAACCAGGGACGCTTGCTGGAAACGGCAGGGCATCTGGTGGGGACATCACGCAAGACGATCGCCAGGACCAACCGGGGGTATCAGGCCTATGACCAACAGGGCGAACCGCTGGGCCAGCCATCGAACAGATTGCTGCGGGTCATTCTCAGTACCTTGTCTGCTGCCGAGCAGAGCTTGCTTCAGGTTGACACCCAAAGCGGTATCGCCGAGCTGCAGTACCAGCTTGCCGAACTGGCCTTCGCCCGCCGTATTGAAATCAAGGGTCTGCTGGACATCCCACACCTGCAACCCTGGATGCAACCGGCGATGGGCGTTGACCGTTCGTTCCTGGTGTATCCGTTATGGCAACGAATCTGGCCTTTTCGCGGCCCCCGGCCACCGGACCTGGTGGCCAAGGTCCAAGAGCTGTACCACCATTTCAACAACGACGATGCACGGCGACTGCTGCAGTCATTGAACATGAGCGACCCAGAAAAACTGCTCGAGCTGGAACGCCGCCAGGCGGAGTATCAGGCCATGGATGTGGAGCTGTCGCGCTGGAGTGAAACCCTGTTGCCGACCGACAACGAGCTCAACGATCCCCTGGGCATGAACCGCGGAAGGCGACGCCATATTGCCTACCAACTGCGCAGCGCATGGCGTCAGGAAAACGCTACGTTTTACATCGCCGGGCTATTCAACGTGCCCTCGCTGGAGTTGCAACTGGACGACGAAGGCTTGCCTCCTGCGTCATTCCTGACGGGCACCACCGGCTTCAATCACATTGAATACCTGCGGATTTCCGGCAATGCGTTCCCTGCGACAGGGTCGGAGTTTCTTGGCAAGTTCACCCAGCTCAAGGCATTGCGCATTGATTGTCGCCTGACTGAACTGCCCCAGGCGATCACCGACATGACCACACTTACCCACCTTGACCTGAACGACAACGACCTGCACTTGACCCAAGAGTCTGTGCAACGCCTGGCAAGCATGGTCAACCTGCAGAAACTCGATCTGAACGATAATCCGGACCTGACCCTCGTACCGGATGTCAGCCGGATGCTGCAGATGAATACCTTGCACTTGGCCAATACAGGCATCACTCAGTGGCCCATCGGCGCCAGCGCCCTGCCAAGCCTGACAGAACTGCACTTGCAGGCAAACGGGATCACCACCATCCCTGAAGAGGTTTTCACCAACCCATGGCTGCAAACTGCCAATCGCAACACCCTGCTCCATGAAAACCCGTTGTCCGCCGAGACCCTGGCGCGCATCGACACATACCGCCTGGATACCGGCATCCGCCTGGGCGGGCAACTTCGCACACCGGCCCATGCTCCCGTAGCGGCAAACGACCTCGACACCTGGCTGACAGGCGTCGCGGCACAAGACGTGCCCGCCCGCCGAGAGCTGTGGGAACAGTTGAAAGCGAATGAAACCGCCAGGGCCGATGATGTGTTCCGGGTGCTGCGTGACCTGAAGCGAACCCACGCCTATCGCCACACGGCATCGAGGGCGCGCCTGACCGAGCGGGTCTGGACCTTGCTGATCGCCATGGGCGAGTCGACGCAACTGCGCAACGCGGTCTGCCTCAATACCTATGGTTCAGGCAATTGCGGCGACAGCGTCCTGTTGGCATTTACCAACATGGAGCTGCATCACCGGATCCATCAGGCCAAGCAGCAGCCAAGGAGTTACCTGGCCGACAGGGCATTGCTGGAGCTGGCCAAGAGCTGCTTTTACCTGAACCAGCTGGATCACTTTTGCGACCGGTTTATTCTTGAGCGCGAGCAGGCAGGGCTTGAAGTCGACCCCGCCGAGGTCACCGTTTACCTGCGGGACAAACTGGCCCGTGAATTCAACCTGCCGTTTTATCCACTGGCGTTGCTGTACACCGTGGATGATTACGTCACCGACGAGGTGGTCAATGAAGCGCGCAGGAGTCTGCGGGCACTCGGCCAGTCACCGGCGTTGCAGGAAGCAATCTTGATGACCGACTTCTGGGTCGAGTATCTGGCCAGCAGCGAGCCGGAAGCGTTTTTCACCGTCAAGGGCACCATCGCTTACAAAGTCGGCGCGCTGAATCAGGAGTTTCCGACCAAGGACTCGGATGAGTATTGGACCCGCCACCAGCAACTGCTCGACGAGGAAACGGCCGAACAGAACCGCCTTGTGCGTCAGTTGACCGAGGGCACGCAACGGACGTTGATGCACGTCTGAAGCGCGACTGGCCTGCCTGTGAAGCAAACAGGCAGGCCAGGGGTCAGGGGATTACGCCGAACGTTGCGCGCCAAGACCGTCCTGGGTCGGCTGCAGCTTGAACACGTAGAACAGCACGGTCAGGAATACCAGGAACACCGGGCCCACATACAGCGCCACGCGGGTATCCGGGAAGTAAGCCATCAGGCCCACCACCAGTACCAGGAACGCCAGGGCCAGGTACGAACTGACCGGGTACAGCCACATGCGGTACTTCAGGGCCTTCTGTTCGGCCGGGCTCAGGCTCTTACGGAACTTGAGCTGGGCCAGCAGGATCATCACCCAGGTCCAGATCGCACCGAAGGTGGCGATGGAGGTGACCCATACGAAGACCTTGTCCGGTACCAGGTAGTTGGCCAACACCCCCAGCAGCAGGGCGAAGATCGACAACAGAAGGGCCTTGCGCGGCACGCCGTTGCTGGAGGTGGTACCGAAGGTCGCCGGGGCCTGGCCGTTCTGCGCCAGGCTGTAGAGCATGCGCCCGGTGCTGAAGATCCCGCCGTTGCACGACGAAAGCGCGGCGGTGATCACCACGAAGTTGATGATGCCGGCAGCCGTCTTGATGCCAAGACGCTCGAAGGTCATCACAAACGGGCTGCCCTGGGTGCCGATTTCATTCCACGGGTAGATCGACAGGATCACGAACAACGCGCCGACGTAGAACAACAGAATGCGCCAGAACACCGAGCCGATGGCATTGGGGATGGTCTTCTGCGGGTTCTTCGCTTCACCGGCGGTCAGGCCGATCATTTCCACGCCGAGGTAGGCAAACATCACCATCTGCAGGGACATCAACACGCCCTGCACGCCATTGGGCATAAAGCCGCCGTGGGCCCACAGGTTGGAAATCCCCAGCGCCACGCCGTCGTTGCCGAAACCAAAGGCAATGATGCCGACACCGCCGATAACCATGGCAATGATGGTGACGATCTTGATCAGGGCGAACCAGAACTCGAACTCACCGAAGGCTTTTACCGCGATCAGATTGATCGTGCCCATGCTGATCAGAGCCGCCAGGGCCCAGATCCAGCGCGGCGTATCGGGGAACCACACGCCCATATACACGGCAACGGCGGTGATTTCCGCAACGCAGGTCACCAGCCAGAGGAACCAGTAGTTCCAGCCGGTAAGAAAGCCCGCCAACGGGCCGAGGTAATCCTGGGCATAACGGCTGAAGGAACCGGCCACCGGGTTATGTACGGCCATCTCACCGAGGGCGCGCATGATCACCAGGATCGCCAGGCCACCAATGATGTAGGACAGCATGATTGCCGGGCCGGCCATCTCGATGGCCTTGGCCGAACCGAGGAACAGACCGACACCGATACAGGCGCCGAGCGCCATCAAGCGAATATGCCGTTCGCCGAGTTCGCGTTTGAGCGGACCGCCTTGAGCGGTCTCGCCATGGGGCAGATGGTTGCCAACAGGCATAGGGGTACAACCTCATTTTGTTATTGGATATGAACCACCGAGTGTCCGGCATCACGGCGGATCGCCACGACGCCCTCCTGCCAGGCTGCCTTTTGGGCAAACCTGCCTGGCCCTAGAAACCGGGCCCGCTCAGCGGGGGTGCAGTATAAAAAGCCATGAGCAGGGCTTTTCACTCAATAAACAGCAAGATTCAGCGAGAACTCTCGGCAAAAGCGCCTTTTACGGAGGAGCATCACCTGGGCAATGTAGGAATTGCCTTCATTAAACGGCGGCGAGTATTGCACAAGGATGGTGCACAGTCATGCCCCTACCTTTGGCGGATTTACCTGCGGGGATGGCTCTAGGACGGGCCTTCCCTGCGGTGTGCTGGCGTGGGGGCTTGTCCCCTTGCCTGACCACCGCTCGCGGTGTTTGCAGACATTCAGAGGGCTGGCTGTAAACAACGGGTATGCACACCCACCCAAACAACTGCACAGGAGAGATAGGTAGATCCCCCCGCACCACGCCACGTGCATTCGGCCAAAATCTCACACTCCACACAAATCCTTCCTACACGCCTACCAGCGTCTAAGCTTCAGACAAGTCCGATCAATCTGCGTGAATGGATCAATCGACTATGGGTGCTTCGTGGCAAACCAATTCGGCCAAGGCTGCGGTGCCAACCGACAGCCCGGATGAACAGCCACCGCCCCAAAAGCCCCGCAAACGACGCTATGCCTGGCGTATGTTGTGGTTGTTGCTGGTAATGGGCCTGATCGCGCTGGGGTTTGCCGCTTCCCGGGAAATGCGCACGTCCAAGTGGCAGGCGCGGGAGTTCAGTCGCCTGGCGGCAACCCTGACCTACAGCGTGCAGCCCGGCCCCAGCGATGCCATCGTCTACCCCGGTGCCGGCCCGTTCGATCAGCGCCTGGGCTACAGCGCCCTGGGTGACTTCTTACCCAGGCTGCTCAAGCGCGATTACCTGATCCAGTCCCAGGCGCGCTTCTCCGACGCGCTGATGAACCACACTCGCCACGGCCTGTTCGTGCCCTATGCCGAGAAAGTCCAGGCGGGCTTGTCGATCACCGATTGCCGTGGCACCGCGCTGTACCAGTTCAGCTACCCGCAGCAGCTCTACCCTTCCTTTGCCGATATCCCGCCACTGGTGGTCAACAGCCTGCTGTTTATCGAAAACCGCGAGTTGCTCAACCCCGCCCAGCCCCAGGCCAACCCCGCCGTGGACTGGCCGCGCTTTGCCAAGGCCGCCTGGTCCCAGGTCGCCAAAGTGTTGCACTTGCCCGGCCAGACGGCGGGCGGCAGTACCCTCGCCACGCAATTGGAAAAGTACCGCCACTCCCCCGACGGGCTGACCCTGTCCGGCGGCGAAAAAATTCGTCAGATGATTTCCGCCAGTGTGCGCACTTATCAGAATGGTCCGCAGACGCTGAAGGCACGGCAAAACCTCGTGCGCGATTACCTCAACAGCGTGCCGTTGTCGGCAGTGCCGGGGCATGGCGAAGTGCATGGCATGGCCGAGGGCCTGAGGGTGTGGTACGGCGCGGACTTCAACCAGACCAACGCCCTGCTCGCCGGCAGCGACCCACAATCCCTGGCGCAAAAAGGCCTGGCCCTGCGTGAAGTGCTGTCGCTGATGATTGCCCAGCGCCGCCCGTCCCATTACCTGACCAAGGGCCGCGATGAACTGGCGCAGCTCACCGACAGCCATATCCGCCTGCTGGCCCAGAACGGCGTGATCGAACCGGCACTGTCCACGGCGGCCCTGGCCAGTCAGGTCAACTATCGGGACTGGCAGCAGCAACCCACCCTCCGGCCAATCGAAACCAACAAGGGCATCAGCGTCGCCCGCAGCCGCCTGGCCGCCCTGCTCAATCGTTCGCTGTACGACCTGGACCGCCTCGACCTGGCCGCCACCAGTACCCTGCAAAGCGATCTGCAAACCCAGGCCACCGAGTACCTCAAGCGCCTGGCAGACCCGAGCGTTGCCGGCCAACTCGGCCTGCTCGGCCCGCGCCTGCTGACCGCGGCCGGCACCGCTCAGGTGCGCTACAGCTTCAACCTCTACGAAATGACACCCGACGGCGCCCGGGTGCGGGTGCAAACCGACAACACCGACCAACCCTTCGATATCAACGAGAGCAGCAAGTTGGAACTGGGCTCCACCGCCAAGCTGCGGGTGCTCACCACCTACCTGCAAATCATCGGCGAACTGCACGAGCGCTATGCCGGGCAGACGCCCGCCGCGCTGAAAAAAGTCGTGCTCGACGAGCAGGACCGCCTGTCCCGCTGGGCCGTGGATTACCTGGTGCAAAACAGCGACCGGAGCCTGGCGAACATGCTCGACGCGGCCCTCGACCGGCAGTACTCCGCCAGCCCCGGCGAACGTTTTTTTACCGGCGGCGGCCTGCATCGCTTCAATAACTTTCGCAACGAAGACAATGGCCGCAACCCGACCCTGCGTGATGCCCTGCGCGAATCCATCAACCTGCCGTTTATCCGGCTGATGCGTGACCTGGTGCGCTACAGCACCTACCAGGCACCGGGCAACAGCGCCCAGTTGCTCAAGGACGACAGCGACCCGCGCCGCCAGGAATACCTGGCCCAGTTCGCCGACCGCGAGGGCAAGACCTTTTTGCTGCGGTTCTGGAAAAAATACCGCAACAAGGACACCCAGGCCCGGCTAGCGACTTTTCTCGACAGCATTCACCCCACCGCCATTCGCCTGGCCGCCGTGCACCGGTACCTGTTGCCCCAGGCCAGCCAGCAGAGCTTCAACAGCTTTGTGCGCTCCCATCTGACCGGGACCAAGGCCGCGGAAAAACTTACCGATGCACGCCTGGAAAAGCTCTATCAAGACTACGGCCCCGGCGCCTATGACCTGCCGGACCAGGGTTACATCGCCAAGGTCCACCCACTGGACTTGTGGCTGCTTGGCTACCTGCTGAACAGCCCCGACGCCACCTTCGCCCAGGCCGTCGCCGCCAGCCAGTACGAGCGCCAGGAAGTCTATGGCTGGCTGTTCAAGAGCCGCCACAAAAGCGCCCGGGACACCCGTATCCGCACCATGCTGGAGATTGAGGCGTTCCTCGATATTCATCAGCGCTGGCAGGCGGTTGGCTATCCCTTCGACCACCTGGTGCCGTCCCTGGCCACCGCCATCGGCAGCTCCGGTGACCGCCCGGCAGCCTTGGCGGAACTGGTAGGGACGATCCTTAACGATGGGGTACGTGAACCGACGCTGCGGATCGACAGCCTGCACTTCGCCCCTGGCACGCCCTATGAAACCCGACTGGTGAACCACCCCGATAAAGGCAAGCGGGTGATGCCCAGCGAAGTCGCCACAGCCCTACGGAGTGCGTTGTCCCAGGTGGTAGACGCAGGCACCGCAAAAAGGCTGTCGGGCAGCTTCAAGTTGGCCGACGGCACGCCACTGGCCATGGGCGGCAAGACCGGCACCGGGGATAATCGCATCGAAGCCATTGGCGCCGGCGGGCGCGTCCTCAGTTCCAAGGCAATCAACCGCACGGCGACGTTTGTGTTCTATATCGGCGATCGGCATTTCGGTACCTTGACCGCCTTTGTCCCCGGCAGCGGTGCGCAGAACTTCACGTTTACCTCGGCGCTGCCGGTCCAGGTGCTCAAGGGCATGGCGCCGGTGCTGACGCCCTATCTGCAGCCCGCTGGCCACACCTTGTGCAGCGCGCCCTAGCCGTTGATCTCGACGACTCTCTCGGAGCTGCCTTCCACCAGGAAAAACCGGTAGGTCCGCCCGGCCTGTTTTTCAAAGCTGAATACCCGCCCCGGGAAGATATGGTTCTTGGTCACGGGGGCGCAGTCCGTACGATCCGCTACCGAACAGTCCTTGAACTCATCCACCACCACGACGGTGTTGCCGGCGTTGCGCAGGGTGTAGGTGCGGCCACCGTTTTCGGTGCGGGTATCGAAACGGCTGTGCTCGGGCCGCACAAAGAACACCGTGCCGTACCCCGACATCACCCGCACACCTGCCGTCAATGACGCCTCATACGCCGCGCGGTCCTCGTCGTTGACGCCAAAGTCATCGTCCTTTTCCGGCGCCACGGGCAAGTAGCGCACCCGGAAGTAACGCTCCCGGTCCCGCTCCCCCATAAACAGGAAGCGCGTGCTTTGCATCGCATTGGCGGGCACGATCAAGCGTGCCGGGCTGGCCATCAGGCCATCGCGCACCATGCCGTCGCCTTGGCTTTGGAGCGGTACTTCGTCGTAGCTGCCATCGGGTTTGTAGAGCATTTCGGTGACATTGATCTTGACGAACGCGGTGCTGGTGCCGCCATTGAACACGCGCTTGAGATAAGTGTTTTTGTCGCCATTCAAGTAATCGTAAAAATCCCCGACATTGATGGCCGGCCCGGCATAGGCATTGAAGGACCACAGCCACGCGCCCAGTACTGCATAAACGTATTTCATAACCACCTCTTACGGTCGCAACGCGTCGAATATCAGGTTAACGCTGCCAAAATAGTCGCCCGGCACGTAGCCGTCCTCCGGCTCGACGGCAGCAATGTCCAACAGCACTCGCTTGCCGACCCGCGCTTGATCGGCGGGCACCACCAGGGTGTCCGTCAGGTCCAGCGCCTGGCCGTTGAAGGACACGTTCAACAGGATCAGGCGCCGGCCGTTGGACAGCACCGGCAGATCGCCCAGGCGCGCGACAATCCCGCCGGCGCTGTTTTTCACGTCGAAGTGTTCGCGCAACGGCTTGAGCGTGCGGGTCACCAGGTTCCACGCCATCTCTTGCTCACGCTCCAAAAACACCGGGTTGATCGGCAGCACATAAAAGTCGGCGGTGGGAATGGTGACGGAGACCTCGAACACCTGCTCTTCACGGATCGCGTGGGCCTGGGTACTGAGCAACGTGACAACCACCAGCAACAGTGCTGCCAACACGACTTTGCAGCCTCTGCATGGGCGGTGCCCGTGCCTATGTGCTCTTTCAATGACCATTAGCCTTTGACCTCATATGGTTTTTTCTCGCTGCCCTCGACCAGAGTGAAGCGATACGTACGCCCTGCCTGCTTGGGGAAGCTGAAGGCACGGCCCGGCAGGATGTGGTTCTTGGTGACGGGCAAACATTCCTGGGCACCGTCGCTGGCGCAGTCCTTGAACTGGTCGACCACCACCACGCTGTTGCCATCGTTATGCATCCCGTACTCAGTGGGCTGATCGTCGATACGGGTGGCAAAGCGCGTGACCTTGGGCCGCACGAAAAACACTGTGCCGAACCCCGCCAGTACCGTGACGCCGGCCGAGAGGTTGGTTTTATAGGCCTCGCGCTCGTCGCTGGAGACGGCAAAATCGTCCTCCGGCTCCGGCATCACCGGCACAAAACGCAGGCGGAAATAGCGCTCTTTGTCACGCTCGCCCAGGTACAGCAAACGTGTGCCTTGCATGCCATTGGCAGGGACGATCAGGCGTGCCGGGGTGGCCATCAAGCCGTCGCGGGCGGTGTTCTCGAGGTTACTCTTGAGCTCCACTTCCTCGGAGGTGCCGTCGGCGTTGTAGAGGATCTCCATCACCGAGACTTTGATAAATGCCGTGCTGTCACCGCCGTTGAAAACCCGTTTGAGGTAGGTACTTTTATCGCCGTCCAGGTAGTCATAGAACACCCCGACATTGATGTTGGGAGCGGCCGGTGCGGAGATCGGCAACCAGCACAGCGCACACAGCGCCAACAGATGTTTCATCTTCATCAGTCTCATTTAAAGTTCCGAGTCCCAGACCACCGTGACCTGGCCCGAGTAAGTGCTGCCACCGCGCTCGAGCATCTGGTCGGCGTGGTCTTTCTTGACCTCGAAGTGCAACGTGCCGGGCCGCCTGTTGACGTAGAAGCCCGGATTGAACTGCTCGGTACCGGCGCCGCTGAGCAGCAGCGGCTGGCGAATCACGGCGCTGCCGTCGGCCCGGTTCAGGCCATGGGGCAGGCTCACGCTGACGTCCAGCGGCACCTCGTGGCCGTCGGTGGTGTTCTTCAAGGCACAGGTGTCGCCGATAGACCGCTCACAGCTCATCTGCATCTTGAAGCGCGACGAGGCAGAAATGCTGAAGGTCTGGTCGCGAAACAGACGCGCAGGTTTGCGGCCCTGATTCAGCCAGGCTTGCCAACCGCCTTGGGGCGCCAGCTCGATACGGTTGCCGTTGGGGGGAACTTCGACTTTGAGGTCATGTTGCACCGCCAGGGTGAAATTCAGGGTCAGCGTAGGGCTGCTGGGCATCATCACGTCGCCCAAATCGAAGTCCTTGCCGGGCCCTACGGTGTATTGATGACTACCGATGTACTCCCCTGAAGACATGCCCAACGGGTTGGGCGTGATGAGTTCATAGGCAAACTCCAGGCTGTTTAAGCGCATGGTGGGAATGTCGAACCTGGCCTGTCTGGCACATAGAGAGCCGACGGGTGTTCGCCAGAAAAACCCATAGGTTATCGTCCCATAAAGGCTCACTCCGGTGCCCAGGCAGGTGCGCGGCGGGTACACCCAACTGGAGCCGGTCCACATTCTCTGATGAGCCTGCAAAGGGGTCACACCCCCTCCGACCAGGCTAATCAGGTTGGGAATGGAATATGTCGAACCGACCCCCATGATCCGTACCTTTAACGTCTCGGTCTCCTGAGTCTGCCGATGCACCACGGTCAGATCCTGCCACTCCGTTGGGACCTTAAACATTGCGCCTTGCCGTTGATCCGTATGAAACGCAGAGATCTGCGTCACGGTCTCAGCCGAAATAGCAGCCCTGAGGCTGAATATGTTCAAGGAGTTACATTGGGCAGGGAATGACACACAGTAACCAACACTGGGCGTTTTGTTCTCGAACTTATTCAAGTGCGGCTGTGCAGGGTCCGGCCGAAACTCAGCATGAATGCTCATCTCCACTGCGATTGCAGGCATTGCCAGCGACGCCAGTAACACGCTGGCCGCCACCTGCGAGCCACGCCCTAGCCACTTCGCTACATTCATGCCGCTACCACTGACGGCCTCTATCTGACGGCAGCTCATATTTGTGAATCCCAGACCACTGAGACCTGGCCCGTGTAGGTGCTACCGCCTCGACTGAGCATCTGCTCGGCGTAATCTTTCTTGACCTCGAAGTGCAACGTGCCGGGCCGCCTGTTGACGTAGAAGCCCGGATTGAACTGCTCGGTGCCGGCGCCGCTGAGCAGCAGCGGCTGGCGATTCACCGCGCTGCCGTCTTCACGGTTCAGGCCATGGGGCAGGCTGACGCTGACGTCCAGCGGCACTTCATGACCGTCCGTGGTGTTTTTCAAGGCGCAGGTGTCCCCTACGACCTGATCGCAGGCCATCTGCATCTTGAAGCGCGACGAGGCGGAAATATTGAACGTCTGGTCACGGAACAACCGTGCCGGCTTGCGCCCCTGGTTCACCCAGCCTTGCCAGCCGCCCTGGGGCACCAGTTCGACACGGTTACCGCCCGGGGGGACGTCCACCTGGAGCTGGTGTTGCACTTCCAGGGCGAAATTGAAGGTCAGTTGGTTGTCAGTGGGAATCAGTACATCACCGAAGTCATAGTCTCCCCGTGGCCCCAGGGTATAGGTGAGGCTGCCGGTGTACTCGCCGCTGGACATGCCCAGCGGGTTAGGCGTACGGATTTCATAGGCGTATTCCATTTGGTAGATACGAAAGTAGGAGATGTCCTGAGTCGGCTGGCGACTACACACACCCGCCCCTTCCGGCACGATCCAAAAATAGGTAGCCGTCTGAGCAGTAGCCTTGAGGTGTCCAGTACTGACACATGGGCTAGGGGCCCTGGCCCATTGATTCCCCCAACCAGAACCTGGAAGCGCCCATGCAGAAACACCGGGCGGGCGAGGCATAGTCCACAGCCCCCCGAAACCCGCAATACGCATCTGTACCGTTTCCACTTCCCCAGTCCTGGTATGGGTCACCTGCGCATCACGCCAGTTCGACGGCACCTGGACCATAAAGCCCTGCCGCTCATCCTGGTGGTTGGCCAGGATGGGGGCGTTACTCAAGGCGTCGAAGGCGGGAATCCGAAGGCTGAACAGGTTCAATGCCTTGCATTGATTTGGAATGTGGGACTCACAGATCGAGCTGATAGGAGTGGTATTGCGAAACGTGTTCACAAAGGGATTGCTGGGGTCCGGCGTAAACACGGCCGTGATGTCCTGGGTCAGCGCCACCGCCGTCGAACTGAACAACAACGTAGCGCCTACTCCTCCCAACTGGCAGATCAAAGTTCTGATGCGTTTCATGGTGGTCGGTAATCTCGTCATGCCACTCAACCTGCGGTCTGCTGGGTAAAGGTGAAGTCGGCCAGGGTGTCCGGCGTGCAGCGCAAATCCCCAATCATCAGCACGTCGTTTTCACTGTGCGCATTGGCGGTATCCAGGCGGAACTGGCACAGCAGCTGGTTGTGACGCCGCACCTCGAGGGTCGGCGAGCTGGCGTTCATTTCCAGGGAGAAAAACCCATCGACCTCGCTCACCCCACGGCTGGCGTGGTTGAGAATGTGGTGGCCCTTGAGCGGTTTGCCCTGGGGGTCCACCAGGCGCCCGAGCACGGTGACGGTGCGCATCACGCTGATCTTGCGATAGTCCACGCCGCCCTTGTTCAGGTGGTACGCCGTGCGCGGTGGCTGGATATTGGCCGCAGGTGCGTGGTTGCCGTCGAAGTCGAAGCTGACCGAGCTGCCCTTGTAGGCGGCGATTGGGATGAAGTTGCGCCCAGGTCGCAACATGGTGCTGCCGCCACTCAAGTCATCGGCCCGCAGGACGATGTCGTCCACATCGCTTTCAACGTCGACAATCATCCCCGAACCGCTGCCGGCATACTGGCTGGTGAGCACCATCCGCTGCCCGCCGACGGCAAAGGTGCTGTCCAGGTTGAGGCCACCGGTCAGGTCGTTATTGAACGATGAGCGCTGCACAAAACCGTCACCATTGACCGCATCGGTCTGGAAGCTGGCCATGCCGGACAGCCCGACGCCGTAGGTGTCAACCAGGGCGGTGGCCGAAACACTTTGCAGAACATGATCCTGCAGGTCGCGGCGATAGCTCAGCGAGCCGTTGTTGTCGCGGCCACCGTCACGGGAGGTGCGTGTACCGATGCTGGCCGACCATTGTTCGCCCGGGCTGCCAAGGGCCAGGCTGACGCTCAGGTCGACCCCGCGATTGCGCTTGTCGCCGGTGCTGGAGCTGGCAGGACGGTCGAACAGCGACAGTCGCCAGTTGGCGTCATTGCCAAACAGGTGAGCCCGTTCGGTCCAGCCCAGGTCCAGCCCCAGACCTTGAACGTTGCCTTCGCTGTAAGCCAACCGGGCGTTGATGGAACGCAGGTTACTCAGGCGATGGTTCACGGACAGCGACGACTGGCTGGTCTGGCCGACAAAGATATCGAGCTGGCGAATGCGGGTGCCGTCGGGCAGGGTTTCGTAGGTGTTACGGTTGTCCAGCCAACTGCGGGTGTGGTTGAACACCACACTGCCCAGCCCATAGTTGTAGAGGCTGTTGAAGTCGACGCCGGTGCCGTAGTTATCGGTCTGGTAGATGTTGGCGTAGAGACTGGCGTTATTGGCCAGGGACCAGTCGACGGACGTACCGTACTGCATGTTGTCCTTGACCTGGCGCCCGGACAACCCCAGTACCACTCGCGGGTGAGCCAGATAGTTGAGGGAGGCACCGGCGGTCAGGTCGCCACTGGATTGCTCGTCCCAGTTGCTGAGCAGTTTGCTTTCTTGCCCGGCAAAAACGTTGTAGCGCCAGCGGTTGTCGAGGTTGCGCCAGTTATTGGGCTTGTACACCAACTCCTGGGTGGTGCTGGTGATCTGGCCGTCTTCCACCAGGCGCACTTCCACCTCGTAGATGCCGCCGGGCAAGGGCCGTGTGTCCAGGCTCTGCAAGCCTGTGGTAACGGCCTGGGTGTTGATCAACAGCCCGTTGCGGTAAATCTCGACCGAGGCCTGGCGATTGGCCGTGACGTAAATGGGGTAGATGCTCGGCTTGGGATTGCTGATCATCAGGCTGTCGGAGCTGCCGTACATCACGCCCACGGCGGTGTCGGGGCTCGCGCCGAACGTACGCAGTTGCCGGGTCAGGCCTTCGGCGTTAGGCGTGAAATAGCCCAGGCGCAGGAACTCACCGTGCATTTCACGCTGGGAGTACAACGAGTACACGGCGTGGTTGAGGGCATCGTCATCCGGGCCGCCCAAGCGCGAGAACTGCATGTTCAGCACCTGGTTCCAATTGCCTAGGCTGCCGCTGGCGTCCAGCCCCAGGCGTCCGCCCAGGTCCTGGCCCTGGCCGCCACTGATATTCAGCTGGTTACGCACGATCAGGCCCGTGCTGCCGCCCGTGGGCA
The DNA here is from genome assembly GCF_016405645.1 of Pseudomonas sp. MF5691. Classification (NCBI taxonomy): domain Bacteria; kingdom Pseudomonadati; phylum Pseudomonadota; class Gammaproteobacteria; order Pseudomonadales; family Pseudomonadaceae; genus Pseudomonas; species Pseudomonas sp. MF5691. Next base: position 529,917 of record NZ_JAEKDC010000001.1, on the reverse strand, counting down.
GGGAGTAGTACTTCGATTCTTGCCCTTCACGCTCGGCATTCTCGGTGAGCAATGTGAGCAGGGACTTTTCCAGGTTGTAGTGCACCGCCAGCAACTGATCCGGGCAGCCACTTTCGCAGGCCCCCAACGGCACACCCTGCTTGAGGTAGTCGCCCCAGCGGTCGCGCTCGACATCCTTGATCACACTGCCTTCATGGTCAGTGAAATTCAGCAGGGTCAGGCGGTCGTCGCGGGTGAGGACAATCATCGCCTCAGAGACGAACTCCTCATCCAGTTCGACCCGTACCGCCAACGGCACATCAAAAAAATGCTCTTCGAAGTCCGCCGGTAAACCCTTGGCCTGGGACAGCAAACTTCTTGGGGTTGTGCCAGTTGCCGCGTCAGCTGCAAACGCCCCCGTACAAAACAACAAGGCGAGCGCTGCCGCGATGAAAATCATCGGGAACATGAACGGATACTCTGATTACGCACAGGGAATACTTGAATACCGATCAACCGACAGCGACTGCCTGTCGATCGGTAGGGCTAAGCAATAAGCCGATGCTTACTGATCAACAGGTCGCCTTTACGGCGTAACGCGTGGCTCGTGATCGAACACCACGGTGTAGTTGGTGGTGAACAGGCCTGCGTCGGTGTCGGCTGGCTTGGCGGCCACAACCACCATATCGGCCTGGGTGCCCGGGGTGGAGCTGGCGTCATCCACGACTTCCAGTGGCGAACCGGTCAGGGTCACGCCGTTGAAGGAGGTGGTCAGGGGGATGGAGGACGTGCCGTTGCTCAGGGATGCCGGGCCGCCTTCGATGTAGGCCTTGATCGAACCGTCAGTATTTTTTACCGCGTAGGTGGCACGGATCTGGCTCAATTGGCCAGTGACGGTGTTGTAGGACATGGTTTCATCCTTACCGAAATCCGGATCCACCGGCTGGGCGTGGAACTGTTTGGTAGGAATGGTTGCCTTGATGTTGATGACACTGGTGGCTTCACCGGCAGCAAACACGCTGGAAGAGCCGATAGCCAACAAGACCAGTGGCAGGACGAAAGCAGTTTTTTTCAGCATCGTTAAATACCTGTTGTCACTTTAAGTAAGTTAAAGATTCGACTCGATCGAAACTTCATGACGCGCCACAAGCCCAACTCCAAGTTGAGTCCTAAGACGCAAGTAAATGATCTGCCGATTCCAACTTCAGGTAAGCCAGCCATTTCCGTGTAGCGCGTAGTTATCAAACCCTCTATGCAGGCAGAAAAAATACTGAAAACTCAATAAGTCACGTATTACCTGTCATCCCGGTAATACAGGCAACATTAGTTCGGCTTACCTATATAAGACATCGTTCCGTAAGAAATGGAGTACACGAATAGGTATAGCTAAGCAGAACTTACTTTAGAGCAAAAACTCCACAACTCTATTTAAACCGACCATTTATAAATCAGCCTGTGGTGCCAGTGATAGCCCCCGGGGTTGGCGCCCTACCGTTCGTCAGAAGGCATTGCTCGAGACATAAGATATATCTTACGTTATGTCTTAGACACCCACAGAGAGCATGACAATGAGAGACCATCATTCCCACCGTGAACCCGGTGACGGCCGCGACGGCTTCGAGAAACGCCCAGGCCGCGAGCGCGGTGGCCGGGGGCCCCGGGTCTTTGCCCCGGGCGATCTGAAAATCCTCCTGCCGGCGCTGATCGCCGAACAGCCGTGCCATGGCTACGACCTGATCCGCCAGATCGAAGGGCTGTTCGACGGCGCCTATAGCCCCAGCCCCGGGGTGATCTACCCCACCCTGACCTTCCTCGAAGAAAGCGAGTTGATCAGTGGCGACGCCGAGGGCGGGAAAAAACGCTACACAATCACCGACGCCGGACGTCTCTTCTTGAGTGAACAGAAAATTGCCCTGGACGGTGTGCGCATGCGCATCGATGTGAGCAAGCGTTCGCTGCGCGGCCACGACCGGCCACCCGAGATCCACGAGGCGGTGCACAACCTGCGCCATGCCTTGCAACTGCACCACGGGCGCTGGAGCCCGGAAGAAATCACCCGTGTTGCGGGGCTGCTCAACAGCACCGCCCAAGCCATTGTGGATGGCCCGGCCGTCCAACCTGTACAGGGGAAAAGTGAATGAACAAGCCCGTCATCCACCGCGTCACCCACGAGATCAAACGCCGCTGCCTGCAGGTATTGCGGGTGGTCGATATCACCCCGCGCATGCGCCGCATCACCCTGGGTGGCGAGCAACTGGCCGGGTTTATCAGCCTGGGCAGCGATGACCATATCAAGCTGCTGTTCCCGCAGAACGCCGCCGAACTGGCCGCACTGCAGAGCCCGACCTTCACCATCAAGGGCGAGGGCCCACAACCGGCGATGCGCGACTACACACCACGGCGTTTCGACCTGGCCCTCGGGGAGTTGGATATCGACTTTGTGCTGCACGGCGACGGCCCGGCGTCGACCTGGGCCGAGCAGGCTGCCGTCGGCCAACACCTGTACATCGGCGGGCCACGGGGCTCGATGATCGTGCCGGATATCTTCGACAGCTACCTGCTGATCGGCGACGAAACCGCAATCCCGGCCATTGCCCGGCGCCTGGAAGAACTGCCGGCGGGGCGCAAGGTGCTGGCAGTGATTGAAATTGCCGATGAGCACGAAAAGCAGGCGCTGGACAGTGCGGCGGATGTGGAAGTGATCTGGGTGATGCGCGGGGTCGATGACCTGCTGGCCACGGTGGAGCACCTGCAGCCACCGGCCGGGGCGCTGTATGCCTGGGTGGCTACCGAGACCAAGCTGTCACGCCAGGTTCGGCGGGTGCTGCTGGATAAGCACCAGCTCAACGACGAGTTCGTCAAGGCCGTGGGCTACTGGCGAGCCCAGGGCAGCGACGAAGAATAGGACTCACTCGGTCAAAATGTGGGAGCGGGCTTGCCCGCGATTGCGCTGTATCAGTCGGCACATTTGCTACTGACCCACTGCAATCGCGGGCAAGCCCGCTCCCACATTAGTCCTTCGTTACCTTGGGGATCTTGTCCAGCCCCACTATCGCCAACGCCACCGCCACAAACCCCAGCAATATCCCCCCCGCATTCATAAACACCTGTGGATATCCCAAGGTGTCGACATCAATAAACGGGTATTGATACTGCCCCAGCAGATGCCCGCGCAACAGCACGTACACGAAATACAGCAACGGGTAGATCGCCCAATAGCCGATGTGCCTGAGGCGCAACGTCCCCTTGGGCACACACCGCCACCAATACCCCAGGAACAGCAGCGGCATCACATCGTGGAGCAATTCGTCGGCGATAAACTGCCAGCCCTCGGGGCTCCACAAATGCCGCAGCAGCAGGCTGTACGCCAGCCCCACCACGACGATACTCACCGCTATCCCGCTGCTGACCGCAGGCTGCAGGAAAAAGCGGCGCCCGGCTGAAGGGCGATTCACCAGTGCATAACTGAGCACCACCGCCGCCAGGGTGTTGGTCAGCACCGTGAAGAAGCTGAAGAAACTCACCAACCCACCCAACAGGCTGGCATCGGCCATCCAGCGTGAGTAGAGGACCAGGTACTGCTGGATCGCCAGGCCCGCCCAGCCGGCCAGCGCCGCTGACGCGATAAAGCGCTTCATGGGATCAGTCCAGCGGGCGTTTGGTGCGCATCAGCTTGACGTACAGGCCTTCGACTTTCTCCCGCGCCCACGGGGTCTTGCGCAAGAAGGTGAGGCTGGACTTGATGCTCGGGTCGTTCTTGAAGCAGCGGATATCAATGCGCTCGGCCAGGCCTTCCCATTCGTAATGCGCCACCAGTGCAGTGAGCACCTGTTCCAGGGTAACGCCGTGCAGGGGGTTGTTATTCGATGCGCTCATGCCGGGCCTTTGCCAAGTAAATAAAGAGGAAGCCGCGCACCTTAGCCGAGAGGCCAGGCAGGCGGAAGCACCGTGTTCACTATAGCCGTTGAAAAAGTTCCTCTTCTCGGACGAAAAAGAGATGTTATATTGTAACCATTCATATCAAACCTTCTCTGCTTTGCCAAGGAACCCCCGATGTCCCTCTCCCCTCTCTGGCGCCTGACGCCGCTGGCCGCCGCCCTGCTGATCGGCACCCAGGCCCACGCCCTGGAACTGCAACCCCAAGTCATCACCGGCAACCCGCTGGGTAGCCAACAACTGGCCTCGCCCACCACGGTGCTGGAAGGCGATGACCTGACCCTGCAACAAAAAGGCAGCCTTGGCGAAACCCTGAACAAGCAGCCGGGGGTGTCGTCGTCGTACTTCGGCCCTGGCGCCAGCCGCCCGATCATCCGTGGCCAGGATGGCGACCGCATCCGCATCCTGCGCAACGGCGTCGGCGCGCTGGATGCCTCGTCGTTGTCTTATGACCATGCGGTGCCGCTGGACCCGGTCAATGTCGAGCGCATTGAGATCGTCCGTGGCCCGGCCGCCCTGCTCTACGGCGGCAGCGCCATCGGCGGCGTGGTCAATACTTTCGACAACCGCATTCCCACCGAAGCCATCGAAGGCATCCATGGCGCGGGCGAGTTGCGCTACGGCGGCGCCGACACCACCCGCAGCAGCGCCGGTAAGCTGGAAGCCGGCAACGGCAGCTTCGCCCTGCACCTGGATGCCAGCGCACGGCAATTCAACGACCTGAAAATCCCCGGTTACGCCCGCAGCCGCCATGCCCCGCAAAGTGAAAACGGCCCCGGCAAAAACGGCCGCCTGGGCAACAGCGATGGGCGTCAGGACAGTGGCGCAGTGGGCGGTTCCTACACTTGGGACGACGGTTACGCCGGGCTGTCCTACAGCAACTCCGACAGCAACTACGGCTCGCCCGCCGAACAGGATGTGCGCATCCGCATGCAGCAAGAGCATTACGCCTTTGCGTCCGAAATCCGCAACCTGCAAGGGCCGTTTACCTCGGTCAAACTCGACGCGGGCTACACCGATTACGAACACCGGGAAATCGAAGGCGGCGAAACCGGTACCACCTTCAAGAACAAAGGCTATGAGGCGCGCATCGAAGCACGGCACCAGCCGATAGGGCCTTTCGACGGCATCGTCGGTGCCCAGGTCAGCCGTAGCGAATTTTCCGCCCTGGGCGAGGAAGCCTTCGTACCGCAGACCGAGACCAATGCCGGCGCGCTGTTTATCCTCGAAGAAATGCAGGCCACCGAGCGCCTGAAACTGAGCCTGGGCGGGCGCCTGGAACACACCACTGTCGACCCGGACGGCAAGGGCAACGAGCGCTTTGCCAATGCCAACACCTCCAGCAGCTTCACCGCTGGCAGCCTGTCATCGGGCGCGGTGTATACCCTCACGCCCATCTGGTCGCTGGCCGCGACCCTGGGCTACACCGAGCGTGCGCCGACCTTCTACGAGCTGTACGCCAACGGCGCCCACGTCGCCACCGGCACTTATGAAGTGGGCGACGCCAAGTTGTCCAAGGAAAAAGCCGTGGCCAGCGACCTGGCCCTGCGCTTTGACAATGGTACGCACAAGGGCAGTTTTGGCGTGTTCTACAGCCACTTCTCCAACTACATCGGCCTGCTGAACAGCGGTCGCACCTTGAATGACGAAGGCGAAGAAGACGCCGACGGCATCCCGGAATACACCTACTCCGGCGTACGCGCACGTTTCGTTGGCTTCGAAGCCCAGGATCACTGGAAACTTGGCGAAAGCGCCTACGGCAAATTTGCCCTGGAACTGTCGGGCGACTACACCCGCGCCACCAACCTGGAGACCGGCGAAGCCCTGCCCCGTATTGCGCCGCTGCGCCTGAACAGTGGCCTGCTGTGGGAATTGGATCGCTGGCAGGCGCGCATTGATGTCGAGCATGCTGCTGGCCAGGGTCGGGTGCCGAACAACGAAAGCGGGACCGATGGCTACACCACATTGGGCGCCAGCGCCGGCTATCGCTTCAACCTGGGTGGCAGCCAGTGGCTGGCATTTGTTGACGGCGAGAACCTGACCAACCAGACCGTGCGCTATGCCAGCTCGATCCTGCGCGATATCGCACCGGCACCGGGGCGCAGCGTGCAGGTGGGCCTGCGCACGACCTTCTGACAGACAGGGATGTTCAACCTGTGGGAGCTATGTGTTGTCTAGCCAAACTCGTGCTGCAGACAAGCCCCCTGTGGGAGCGGGCAAGCCAGCTCCCTCACTGCTTTGCGGTCTCTGCGCCGACTGTTACCAAATCCGAAATAATCCATCTTGCGATTAGCCCTTTCTCTCCCCGTGCCGGCGCTTTATCCTTGTCGGCAACAACCTGAAACGTTTCATCTGCCACCCAAAAACCTGATGCGCGCCCGCCCCGCCGGTCGCCGTTTGCGTACTAAAACCAAAAACTATTAAGACCTGCCCTTGCCTATGCCTGCTTTCCCAACACTGCGCCTGTGCGCTGCGCTGCTGCCTTTGTGCCTGATCACCTGTGCCCAGGCCGCCCCTGCCTTTGACCGCGAGTCACCGTGGATGCTGGGTGATTTCGGCGGTTCCAGGACAGCGCTGTCTCAACAAGGCTACGACTTCAAGATCGACTACACCGGCGAGATGGGCAGCAACCTGCATGGCGGCTCGGACCATGACCGCACCGCCCGCTACAGCGACCAATGGGCCTTCGGCAGCCACCTGGACCTGCAGAAGATCCTCGGCTGGCACGACGCCGAGTTCCAACTGACGATCACCGAGCGCAGTGGCAATAACATCAGCAATGACCGCATCAACGACCCACGGGTCGGCGGTTTTACCTCATCCCAGGAAGTCTGGGGCCGTGGCCAGACCTGGCGCCTGACGCAGATGTGGTACCAGCAGAAATTCTTCGACCAAAAACTGGATATCAAAGCTGGGCGTTTTGGCGAAGGCGAAGACTTCAACAGCTTCCCCTGTGACTTCCAGAACCTGGCGTTCTGCGGCTCCCAGGTGGGCAACTGGGTCGGTGGCATCTGGTACAACTGGCCCGTGAGCCAATGGGCGCTGCGGGTCAAATACCACCTGACGCCCGAGTTGTACGCGCAGGTCGGCGCCTATGAACAGAACCCGTCCAACCTCGATCGCGGCAATGGCTTCAAGCTCAGTGGCAGCGGCACCCAGGGCGCCCTGCTGCCGGTGGAGCTGGTGTGGACGCCAACGTTCCATGGCCTGCCGGGCGAATACCGCGCCGGTTACTACTACAGCAGCGCCAAGGCCAGCGATGTCTACAAGGACCGCTACGACCAGCCCGCCGCCGTCAGTGGCGAGGCCTATCGCAGTGCCTCCAGCAAGCACGGTGTGTGGCTGGGTGTGCAGCAGCAGGTCACCCGCCTCGCCAGCGACAACAGCCGTGGCTTGAGCGTGTTCGCCAACGCGACGATGCACGATAAGAAGACCAACGCTGTGGATAACTATGTGCAGGCCGGGGTGGTCTACAAAGGCCCGTTCGATGCCCGCGCCCAGGACGATATCGGCTTTGCCGTGGCCCGCGTGCACGTCAACCCGGCCTATCGCAAGAACGCCCAGGCCAGCAACCAGGCCCGTGCGGTCTACGACTTCGACGACGCCGCCTACCTGCCGGTGCAAGACACCGAATACAGCGCCGAGCTCTATTACGGCGTGCATGTCAGCAACTGGCTGACGGTGCGCCCGAACCTGCAATACATCCGGCATCCGGGGGCCGTTGCCCAGGTGGATGACGCGCTGGTCGGCGGGATCAAGCTGCAAGCGTCCTTCTGAATCGCAATAAACGCAATGAGACCTGAACCAAGCCCGCGCGCAAACGTCATCTACAGTGAACAAGCGCGGGACTACTTTAAACGTCACGGAGAATCACACTATGAGCACTGATGGTGCTTCAAGCCCAAGCCGCCTGCTGCCCAGGCTGCTGGGGATCTTGCTGCTGATCATGGGCCTGGCCTTGTTGGCCGGGGGCATCAAGCTGAGCATGCTCGGCGGGTCGCTGTACTACCTGCTGGCCGGTATCGGCATCACTCTGACCGGCGTCCTGCTGCTGGCTACGCGCCGCGCGGCGCTGGGCCTGTACGCTGTGGTGCTGTTCGCCAGTACGGTGTGGGCTCTGTGGGAAGTCGGCCTGGACTGGTGGCAACTGGTGCCGCGCCTGGCCCTGTTGTTCGGCCTGGGCATCGTCATGCTGCTGCCGTGGTTCCGCCGTCCCCTGCTGCGTGGCCAACCCGCCCCGCTGGGCACCGGCGCGCTGAGCGTAGCCGTGGTACTGGCCGGCGCAACCGCCGTGGCCAGCCAGTTCACCAACCCCGGTGAAATCAAGGGCCAACTGGACCGCGACGCGGTACCGGGCATGACCAATGCCGCGCCGGCCCAGGCCGATGGCGACTGGAATTCCTATGGCCGTTCGGGTTTCGGTGATCGTTACTCGCCGCTGGCGCAGATCACCCCGGAAAATGCCCACAAGCTGGTGCCGGCCTGGACTTATCGCACCGGCGACCTGCCTGGCCCGGGCGACCCTGGTGAAACCACTGCGGAAAACACCCCGCTGAAAGTCAACGGCATGCTCTACGTGTGCACCCCGCACAGCCAGGTGATTGCCCTTGATCCGGATACCGGCAAGGAAATCTGGCGTTTCGACCCTAAGCTCTCGACGCAGAAAGCCGAGAACTTCAAGGGTTGGGCGCATATGACCTGCCGTGGCGTATCGTATCACGATGACGCGGCCTACGCCGCCACCGAGCAAAGCCCGGCCACCGGCGCCGCCACGCCAGCCGCCAATGCCTGCCCGCGCCGCATTTTCCTGCCGACCGCCGACACCCGTCTGATCGCACTGAACGCCGACACCGGCAAGATGTGTGAAGACTTCGGCGACAAAGGCCAGGTCGACCTGGGCGCCAACATTGGCACCTTCGCCCCCGGTGGTTACTACTCCACCTCGCCGCCCGCCATCACCAAGAACCTGGTGGTCATTGGCGGTCACGTCACCGATAACGTCTCCACCGACGAACCAAGTGGCGTAATCCGCGCGTTCGACGTGCACACCGGCAAGCTGGTGTGGAACTGGGACAGCGGCAACCCGGACGACACCACGCCGATTGCCGAAGGCAAGACCTACACCCGCAACTCGCCCAACATGTGGTCGATGTTCGCCGTCGATGAAAAACTCGGCATGCTCTACCTGCCGATGGGCAACCAGACCCCGGACCAGTTCGGTGGCTACCGCACCCCGGCTTCCGAGCTGCACGCTGCCGGCCTGACCGCCCTGGATATCGACACCGGTAAAGTGCGCTGGCACTACCAGTTCACCCACCATGACCTGTGGGACATGGACGTGGGCGGCCAGCCAAGCCTGATCGACATCAAGACAGCGGCCGGCGTGAAGCAAGCCGTGATGGCCTCGACCAAGCAAGGCAGCATCTACGTGCTGGACCGTGCAACGGGCGAACCGGTGGTGCCGATCAACGAAATCCCGGTACCGCAAGGCGCAGTGGCAGGCGATCACACCTCGCCGACCCAGCCCAAGTCCGACCTCAACTTCATGCCACCGCCCCTCAAGGAACGTGACATGTGGGGCGTGACCCCGTTCGACCAAATGCTCTGCCGGATCGACTTCAAATCCCTGCGCTACGATGGCCCGTTCACCCCGCCATCGCTGCAAGGTTCGATCGTTTACCCCGGCAACTTCGGCGTGTTCGACTGGGGCGGCATCTCGGTTGATCCGGTGCGCCAGATTGCCTTCGTCAACCCAAGCTACATGGCGTTCAAGTCGACCATGATCCCGGCAGAAAAAATCGCCGCCATGGGCCCGCGTGTCAGCGAGACCGAAGGTGTGCAGCCGAACAAAGGCACGCCTTATGGCGTGGTCCTGGAAGCCATGCTCTCGCCAATGGGCCTGCCATGCCAGGCACCGGCCTGGGGTTATGTGGCCGCCGTGGACTTGACCAACAACAAGACCATCTGGATGCACAAGAACGGCACCGTGCGTGACAGCTCGCCAGTGCCCATCCCCCTGAGCATGGGTGTGCCAAGCCTGGGCGGGGCCTTCACCACCGCCGGTGGCGTGTCCTTCCTCAGCGGTACCCTCGACCAGTACCTGCGTGCCTATGACGTGAAAAACGGCAAGCAACTGTGGGAAGGCCGCCTGCCTGCAGGCGCGCAAACCACCCCGATGACCTACACCGGCAAGGACGGCAAGCAGTACGTGCTGGTCGTGGCGGGCGGTCATGGTTCCCTGGGAACCAAGCAGGGTGACTATGTGATGGCGTTCAAGCTGGCGGATTAAGCGACAGCGGCAACAAAAAAACCCCGGAATTCCGGGGTTATTTATTTGAAACACAACTCAAATGTGGGAGCTGGCTTGCCTGCGATAGCGCTGGATCAGTTGGCATATGTTGCACTGACCCACCGCTATCGCAGGCAAGCCACTCCCACACAAGCCCTCTCCCACATTTTGACCGCGCCGGCCCCGTCACACCGTACTGCGATCCCGGCGCATCCACATCTCAAAGGCCATGGCATTCAACGGCCGGCTGATCAGGTAGCCCTGGGCGGTGTCGCAATTCCATTGCTTGAGCAGCCTCAGGCTGGGTTCGAACTCCACCCCTTCGGCCACCACCTTGAGCCCCAGGTTGTGGCTCATCTCGATGGTCGAACGCACGATCACCGCGTCACCACTGGTGCTGTCGAGGTTGCGCACAAAGGACTGGTCGATCTTCAGCTCCTGCACCGGCAGGCGCTGCAACTGGGCCAGGGACGAGTAGCCCGTGCCGAAGTCGTCCACCGACAGGCTGATGCCACAGCCGCGCAGTTGCTCGAGGATGCGCAAGGCCTGTTCCGGGTTGTGCATGATCGCGCTTTCGGTGATCTCGAAAATCAACTGCCCGGCCAGCACCCCGTGCAATTCCAGCAGTTCGGTCACCCGCGGCGCCAACCCTTCGTCGCCGAGGTCGTCCACCGAAATGTTCAGCGACAGCTGCACCTCCAGCCCGCGCACGCTCCACTCTGCCAACTGGCGGATCGCCTCTTCGATCACCCAGTGGGTCAGGCTGGCCATGCTGCCGGAGCGTTCGGCCAGGGGGATGAATTCGACGGGGGACACCAGGCCCAGGGTCGGGTGCTGCCAGCGCAACAGTGCCTCGGCCTGGCGCACGTAGCCGTGGCGCAGGTCGAGCTTGGGTTGATAGCACAGGAACAATTCGTCTTCGATGGCGGCGCGGCGCAGGTCGCGGATCAGGCTGATCTGGCGTTGATGGGCAAGGTCGCGATCTTGTTGATAGATCTGCAGATAGCCGGGCAGCGCGGCCGCATCGTGGCGCGCAATGGCCGCGCGGCTGATCAGTTCTTCGACCTGCTGGCCATCTTCGGGGTAGGCGGCAATGCCCATGCTCACTTCGTGGCGCAGTTCATCGACACCCACCCGCTGCGGCTCGGTCAACAGGCTGTACAGGCGGTCGGCGCGGGCCACGGCGCTGTCGAGCTTGGTGTTTTCCAACAGTACCAGAAATTCGCTGCCGGTAATGCGCGCCGCCGAATCCCCGGCCGCCAGGCTCGACAGCAGGCAGCGGCTGGCTTCGCGCAACATTTCCTCGACCCCTTGGGGGCCAAAGCCTTCGTTGATCACCCGGTAGTTTTCAATCCCCAGGTACAGCAACACAACCGGGCGCCGCGCACTGATCGCACTGCCCAGGCGCTCCATGGCCAGGGCGCGGTTGGGCAGGCCGGTCAGCGCATCGTGCAGGGCATTGTGCGCCAGTTGCCGCTCGCGCACGGCGATGCCGCTTTGCATGGCATTGAAGGCACGGGCCAGCAGGCCGAATTCATCCTTGCCGCGCACCGCCACTGGCGTGCGGTAATCCCCGCCACCAATGCGCTCGGCGGCCTGCACCAGGGCATCGAGCGGGCGCGACACGCGGCGCGCCATCAACAGCGCACCCACCAGCGAGACCAACAGGGCCGCGAGGGCGATGCCGAGAAATTGCCGGTCCAGCGGCGCAAAGGATTGCAGGGCGTGGTCCAGCGGGCTTTGCAGCAAGGCCATGACTTGCCCGCCATCGCCGGTGTTGGCCAGGGGCAGCACCTGGCTGAGAAAACGCTGGCCGTGAAACTCACTCATTTGTGCCAGCGCCCTGGGAGGCGACGCCTGTAGCGCCTCGATAATGGCCGGGCGATCGGTCACGGGCTGGGTGCTGAACAAGGCCCCCGGCTGGCCCTTGTCCACGCTCATGAACGACACCTCCAGGTTGCTCAGGGAGCGCAACTCGGCGGCGAACTCCTCATCCATGGAAAAGCCCATGACCACCCGCGCAATGGGCAGCGGGTCCAGCACATCTTCCTGGACCAGCAAAAAAGGCTGGCCGGCCAGGGAGACGACGAGCATTTGCAGGGAATTGCGCCGAGCCTGACGCAGCGCCTCGGCGTAGGGAAAGACTTGCTGCGCCGACACGTCAGCCAGGGTGCTGACGATGACCTGCCCATCCAGCCCCAGCACAAACACCTCACTGGAACGGATGCCGCTGCCCTGCCGGTGCAGGGCCGCGAGGATCGCCGCCGGCTGGCCCTCAGCGACGGCGCGACGGAACTGTTCGTCCACCGTCAGCCAGTCGAGGCCGTATTGCAGGCGCCGCCCGCGCAGGTCCAGCAGGCGCTCGAACACTCGGCTGCCGGTCTCCAGTTGCACCAGGGCCTGATTTTCCACGGCCCGGGTGGTGGCCACTTTCACGGCAAAATACACCGCGCCCACCACGACCAGCAGCAGCAACGCCAACACCCCCGCCAGCCGCGCCTGGAAGGCGTGGCGCCATTTCATCCGCTTGCCTCCTGGCAGCGTGCCCACGCCCCAGCTCAAGCGCCCTTTTGTCATACGCATCCCTCGCGACTGGCGGCCCGGTGTCAAATAAATGCCCGTTCATACCGGGCATTTGGAAAACCCAGATTAGCCTTCGCCGGGCAGAAGTAAACCTAATAAATACGGGAGGTTGGCTGACATTATTTTGACGACAGATCGCCGTCTAAACCGCGCAGGCACCCCAAAAATCGCCACTGATTTGCTGAAGGGGGACTGCGGTGACGTCGTAAATGTCATGCAATTTGTTGCTAACCACGCCGGGCCATTGAAACCACCGCTCACCTGCCCCATCTAACCTCCATACTTCACTGTGCAGGTGCCCCATGAGCGACCAGCAAGAATTCCCCGATATCGACCTCAACGACTACGCCGACCCCGAAAACGCTGAAACTCCGTCGTCCAACACCGGCCTGGCCCTGCCTGGGCAAAATCTGCCGGACAAGGTCTATATCATCCCGATCCACAACCGGCCGTTCTTCCCGGCGCAAGTGTTGCCGGTGATCGTCAATGAAGAGCCCTGGGCCGAGACCCTGGAGCTGGTGAGCAAATCCGACCACCACTCCCTGGCGCTGTTTTTCATGGACACGCCGCCCGAAGACCCGCGGCATTTCGATACCTCTGCCCTGCCGTTGTACGGCACCCTGGTCAAGGTGCATCACGCCAGCCGCGAAAACGGCAAGCTGCAGTTCGTTGCCCAGGGCCTGACCCGCGTGCGCATCAAGACCTGGCTCAAGCACCACCGCCCACCGTATCTGGTGGAAGTCGAATACCCGCACCAGCCCAGCGAGCCGACCGATGAGGTCAAGGCCTACGGCATGGCCCTGATCAATGCGATCAAGGAACTGCTGCCGCTCAACCCGCTGTACAGCGAAGAGCTGAAGAACTACCTCAACCGCTTCAGCCCCAACGACCCGTCGCCCCTGACCGACTTCGCCGCCGCGCTGACCTCGGCCACCGGTAACGAGTTGCAGGAAGTGCTGGACTGCGTGCCAATGCTCAAGCGCATGGAAAAAGTGTTGCCGATGCTGCGCAAAGAGGTGGAAGTCGCGCGCCTGCAAAAGGAAATCTCCGCCGAGGTGAACCGCAAGATCGGCGAGCACCAGCGCGAGTTTTTCCTCAAGGAACAACTCAAGGTGATCCAGCAGGAGCTGGGGCTGACCAAGGACGATCGCAGCGCCGACGTCGAACAGTTCGAGCAGCGCCTGGAAGGCAAGGTGCTGCCGGCCCAGGCGCAGAAACGCATTGATGAAGAGCTGAACAAGCTGTCGATCCTCGAAACCGGCTCGCCGGAATACGCGGTCACGCGTAACTACCTGGATTGGGCGACCTCGGTGCCGTGGGGCGTGTATGGCGAGGACAAACTCGACCTCAAACACGCACGCAAAGTCCTGGATAAACACCATGCGGGGCTGGACGACATCAAGAGTCGCATCCTCGAGTTCCTCGCGGTCGGCGCCTATAAAGGCGAAGTCGCCGGTTCCATCGTGCTGTTGGTAGGCCCGCCGGGTGTGGGCAAAACCAGCGTCGGCAAATCCATCGCCGAGTCTCTGGGGCGGCCGTTCTACCGTTTCAGCGTCGGCGGCATGCGCGACGAGGCCGAAATCAAGGGCCATCGCCGCACCTACATCGGCGCCCTGCCGGGCAAGCTGGTGCAGGCGCTCAAGGATGTGGAGGTGATGAACCCGGTGATCATGCTCGACGAGATCGACAAGATGGGCCAGAGCTACCAGGGCGACCCGGCGTCGGCCCTGCTGGAGACCCTCGACCCGGAACAGAACGTCGAATTCCTCGATCACTACCTGGACCTGCGCCTGGACCTGTCCAAAGTGCTGTTCGTGTGCACCGCCAACACCCTGGACTCGATCCCCGGCCCGTTGCTGGACCGTATGGAAGTGATTCGCCTGTCGGGCTATATCACCGAAGAAAAAGTCGCCATTGCCAAGCGTCACCTGTGGCCAAAGCAGTTGGAAAAAGCCGGCGTGGCCAAGAACAGCCTGAGCATCACCGATGGCGCCCTGCGCGCGCTGATCGACGGCTATGCCCGTGAAGCCGGGGTGCGCCAGTTGGAGAAGCAACTGGGCAAGCTGGTGCGCAAGGCGGTGGTCAAGCTGCTGGATGAGCCGGACTCGGTGATCAAGATCGGCAACAAGGACCTGGAAAGCTCCCTGGGCATGCCGGTGTTCCGCAACGAGCAGGTACTGTCGGGCACGGGTGTCATCACCGGCCTGGCCTGGACCAGCATGGGCGGCGCGACCTTGCCGATCGAGGCGACGCGTATCCACACGCTCAATCGTGGGTTCAAGCTCACCGGGCAGTTGGGTGAAGTGATGAAGGAATCCGCCGAAATCGCCTATAGCTACATCAGCTCCAACCTGAAGTCGTTTGGCGGTGACCCGAAGTTCTTCGACGAAGCCTTCGTGCACCTGCACGTGCCGGAAGGCGCCACGCCCAAGGACGGCCCGAGTGCCGGGGTGACCATGGCCAGTGCGCTGCTCTCGCTGGCGCGCAACCAGCCGCCGAAAAAAGGCGTGGCCATGACCGGCGAACTGACCCTGACCGGGCACGTACTGCCGATTGGTGGCGTGCGCGAGAAGGTGATTGCGGCGCGGCGCCAGAAGATCCATGAACTGATCCTGCCGGAGCCCAACCGGGGCAGCTTTGAAGAATTGCCGGAGTACCTCAAGGAAGGCATGACGGTGCACTTTGCCAAGCGCTTTGCGGATGTGGCGAAGGTGTTGTTCTGATAGATCTGTAGCGTTGGCACTGGCCTCATCGCGGGCAAGCCCGCTCCCACATTTTGATATGTGAACACATTCAAGTGTGGGAGCGGGCTTGCCCGCGATGGCGTCAGCCGCCTCAACACAAAACCCTGCTGTAACACCTTGTCTCATCTTCGGTTATGCTCGCCCTTCGTCGCCAATAAACGGAGCCTTCATGACCGCTGCCCGCCTGCTTCTTCCGCTAAGCCTCGCCCTGCTCGCGGCTTGCGCCAGTGCACCGAAGCAAAACGTCACCGTCGAAAAACAGAGCGCCTGCCCGCTCAAGCTCAAGGCCGGGCAAAACCTGACCCTGACCTTGCCGAGCAACCCCACCACCGGTTATCGCTGGGCGATCCAGGATTCGGCCGGCGGCGTGCTGCGCAGCCTCGGCCCCGAGGTCTACAGCAACCCCGAGGACGCCGGTGTAGTGGGTGCCGCCGGGCAATCCACCTGGCGCTTCCAGGCCTTTACCGCAGGCACTGGCCGCCTGCGCCTGACCTCCCAACAACCCTGGGCCCCGGAAGTGAATCCGGTGGACACCTTTGACTGCGCCATTACGGTGAACTGATATGCCATGGATGATTCTTGCGTTGATGGGTGCGGGTACCTTTATCTACGGCCTGAGCACGCATGCCACCTTGCTGTGCCTGTTGGTCAAGCCGCTGCCGGTACTGGCGCTGTTGGGTTGGCTGCATGATGCGCCGCCCAGTGACTATCGACGCTGGATCAGTCTGGGGTTGATCTTCTCCGTGGTGGGCGATGTGTTGCTGGCCTGGCCCGGCGACCTGTTTATCTTCGGCCTGGGCGCGTTTTTGTTCGCGCACCTGGCGTATCTCAAAGCCTACTTCAGCGACTGCCGGCGCCCGGCCCTGTTGCCGTTGGCCTTGGCCCTGGGGGTTGGGGCGATCCTGTTGAGCATCCTGATATCCCACGGCCTGGGCGACTTGCTGATTCCGGTGGTGGTGTATGCGCTGGTGATCAGCGCCATGCTCTGGCGTGCACTGGCGCGCCTGGGCAGCGACGTGCCCAAGCGCTCGGCGCAGCTGGCGGCCGTCGGCGCGGCGTTGTTTGTGTTTTCCGACACGCTGATCGGCATCAACCGCTTTGTGGTGACCTTCGATGCCGCACCGTACCTGTTGATCATCACCTACTGGTTGGGACAGTGGGGCATCACCGCCTCGGCCTTTTCCCAGCCGCGCCGCACGCCCCTGACCTGACTTCCCCTGTGGCGAGCGGGCTTGCCCGCGTTGGGGCGCGCAGCGGCCCCCTAGATGGGACTGCTGCGCAGTCCAGCGCGGGCAAGCCCGCTCGCCACAACAAGCCCGCTCGCCACAGATCAGAGAAGGCGCGCATCGCTCGGCCAAGTTGGCTAAAATGCCGGCCTTTTCCACTTCGTCGCCGGAACAGCCGTGAGCAAAGAACCCGATCGCCTATTCGCCCAGCCCTTGCCCCAGGTGCCGGACTTCGCCTTTAACGAGGACGTGGTGCGGGTGTTCCCGGACATGATCAAGCGCTCGGTGCCCGGTTACCCGACGATTGTCGAGAACCTCGGCGTGCTGGCGGCGCAGTTTGCCCAGCCGGGCAGCGTGCTGTACGACCTGGGTTCGTCCCTGGGCGCGGTGACCCAGGCCCTGCGTCGCCACGTGCGCACCGACGGTTGCCGGGTGATCGCTGTGGATAACTCGGCGGCGATGGTCGAGCGCTGCCGCGAATACCTCAACGGCCAGGACTCGATGTTCCAGGAGCTGCTGCCGGTGGAGGTGATCGAAGGCGATATCCTCGCCCTAGAGTTCCAGCCGGCCTCGGTGGTGGCGCTGAATTTCACCCTGCAATTTATCGCCCCCGAGGAGCGCCTGGCCTTGCTCGGGCGGATTCGCCAATCGCTGCTGCCCGGTGGCGCGCTGATTCTCTCGGAAAAACTGCGCTTCAATGATCCCGAAGAACATGCATTGCTCACCGATCTGCACGTAGCGTTCAAACGCGCCAACGGCTACAGCGAACTGGAAATCGCCCAGAAGCGCAGCGCCATCGAAAACGTCATGAAGCCCGACAGCCTCGAAGAACACCGCGAACGCCTGCTGGCGGCCGGGTTCTCGAAAGTCGTGCCGTGGTTCCAGTGTCTTAACTTTGCCTCGTTGATTGCCTTGCCATGATTGATCTGTCCCCCCTCGCCCGCCATCTGGTCGGCACTCCCCTGGCCGTGTGGGCCCAGGGCCTGCAAGCACAACTCGATGCAAAAATGGAAAAGGGCCATGGCGACCTGGCGCGCTGGCAAAGTGCGCTGGATGCGCTGCCCAAGATCCTGCCAAGCGAAGTCGACCTGCTGAACGGCCTGACCCTCGACACCGATTGCGATGACACAACCCGTGAGCAGATGCATGCCGCGCTGATGGGCCTGAGCCCGTGGCGCAAAGGCCCGTTCAACCTGTTCGGGGTGCACGTGGACACCGAATGGCGCTCGGACTGGAAATGGTCGCGGGTCGCGCCGCACCTGAACCTTGCGGGCAAGCGCATCCTCGATGTGGGCTGTGGCAACGGCTACTACATGTGGCGCATGCTCGGCGCCGGCGCCGACAGTGTGATTGGCGTGGACCCCAACTGGTTGTTCTTCTGCCAGTTCCAGGCGGTGCAGCGCTACCTGTCGGCGCCCAACGCCTGGCACCTGCCCTTCCCGTTCGAAGACCTGCCGCCGAACATGGAAGGTTTTGACACGGTGTTCTCCATGGGCGTGTTTTACCACCGCCGCTCGCCGATCGAGCATTTGTTGGCGCTCAAGGATTGCCTGGTCAAGGGCGGCGAACTGGTGCTGGAAACGCTGGTGATCGAGGGCGATCAACAACAGGTACTGGTGCCGGAAGACCGTTACGCGCAGATGCGCAATGTGTGGTTCCTGCCCTCGGTGCCGGCGCTGATGCTATGGCTGCGGCGTGCCGGCTTCACTGAGGTGCGCTGCGTGGATGTGAGCGTGACCACGGTCGAGGAACAACGCGGGACAGAGTGGATGAAGTATCAGTCCCTGAGTGACTTCCTCGACCCTGAGGATCACAGCAAGACGATTGAAGGGCTGCCGGCGCCGATGCGCGCGGTGATTATCGCCAAGAAGTAACCCCCAATCGCCCTGAGAAAATGCAGATCAAAAATGTGGGAGCTGGCTTGCCTGCTACCACATTGAGGTCAGGGTTTAGCCCGGCGCGCCTTGAAGAACTCACTCAACACCGCTCCGCACTCCTCGGCCAGCACCCCGCCTTCATACATCACCCGATGATTGAGAAAGCCCTGGGTAAAGAACTGCCCCTGGCTTTGCACAATCCCCGCCTTGGGCTCCAGCGCGCCGTACACCACCCGCGCGATGCGCGAGTGGACGATCAGCCCGGCGCACATGCTGCACGGTTCCAGGGTCACATACAGGGTGCTGCCCGGCAGGCGGTAGTTGCTGACGGCCTGGGCCGCCGCGCGGATGGCGACCATCTCGGCGTGGGCGCTGGGGTCGCTGCCGCTGATCGGGCAATTGAAGCCGCGCCCGATGATTTCGCCGTCCTGCACCAGCACCGCACCCACCGGCACTTCGCCGAGGGCCGCGCCCTGGGCGGCGAGGGCCAGGGCTTCGCGCATAAAGTCCTGGTCGCGGCTGCGGTCGATAATCGCCGTCGGGCGTATCTGGCGCATCACGCCACCTCGATGGCGGCCATCAGGCCGGTTTCCATATGGTCGATCACATGGCAGTGGAACATCCACACCCCAGGGTTATCCGCCACCAACGCCACGCGAGCGCGCTCGTTCTTGCCCAGCAGGTAGGTGTCGGTGAAGTACGGCGTGACTTTGTGGCGGTTCGAGGCGATGACCTTGAAACTCATGCCATGCAGGTGGATCGGGTGCTGGTACTGGGTCATGTTCTTCAGTTCGAAAATATAGCTCTTGCCCAACTCGAGCTTGGCAATCGGGCGGTCGGCGCAGGTCTTGTCGGTGATATCCCAGGCCTGGCCGTTGATCTGCCACAGGCTCGGCGGCCTGTTTTCGACATCGACCGAGACCGAGCCGACCCATTCGAAATTGAAGTTGAGCTTCTCGGCATTCGCCAGGTCGGGCTCGGCAATCGGGTTGGCCGGCAACGCCGGTGGCCACTCGCCGGGGGCGTCGGTGTTGGCCACCGAGCGGAAGGTGCCCAGGCGCACCGGGCCATTGCGGATCGACAGCTCTTCGCCGGCCGGCGGGGCTTTGATTGCCAGGCAGATGCGCATGCCCGGGCCCAGCCAGTATTCCTTGCCCAGGGGCCGTGGCTCGATGGGGTTGCCGTCCAGCGCGTAGATCTGCGCCTCGACGTTGGGGATATTCAGGCGATAGGTCAGGGTGTTGTCGAGGTTGAGCAGGCGCACCCGGGTGATTTGCCCGGCAGGCAGGTCGATGACCGCCTGCGGCACACCGTTGATGGTCGACAGGCGCCCGGCCGTACCGCCACGGGCTGCTTCGCGGGGGATGCTGAACTCGACAAATTCACCCTGCTCGTCGATATGCCAGTTTTTCAGGCTCAGGGTGCGTTCGTGCTGGAAGCCGGTGGGCTCGCGCTCTTCGACAATCAACGGGCCGACCAGGCCACGACCCAGTTCTTCGCTGCTGCTGACATGGGGGTGATACCAGTAGCTGCCGGCATCCGGCACGCGGAACTGGTAGTCGAAATACTCACCGGGCAATACCGGCAGTTGCGAGACGTAGGGCACGCCGTCCATTTCCAGGGGCAGGCGGATGCCGTGCCAGTGGATGGTGGTGGCAACCGGCAGATGGTTGATAAAGCGCACCCGCAGCCATTCGCCCTGGCGTACGCGCAACTCGGTGCCCGGCGCCGAAGGGCCAAAGGCCCAAGCCTCGGTCTTGTGTCCCGGCACCAGTTCCACGTCCAACGGTGCGGCGATCAACTCGTAATCGCGCCCGGCGCTGGCGTCCGCGACTTTCCCCAGCCAGTAGCGATAGGCGCCACCGGCACCGACACCCACGACTGCCAGGCCGACGAGGCCACCAAGGATTTGTCGACGGGAAAAGGATCGGGACACAACAACCTCACAAATCTGCGCAGGCCCAAGGCCCGCAAAGGGCAAATACGATACACCCCTGCCGGCTAAACAGTAAGGCTTCGCATTGCCGCATGTGGGAAAGGCCTTATGTGGGAGCAAGCTTGTGTGGGAGCGGGTTTGCCCGCGATAGCGCTGTGTCAGTCAATAGAGGTATCGACTGAAACGCCCTTATCGCGGGCAAGCCCGCTCCCACACAAGCCCGCGCCACGTTGAATCTTTGGCGTTGATTAGGGCTTGGCGGCAGCCAGGATCAGCGCTTTCATTTCGGCAACCGCTCCTTTGAAACCGACGAACAGCGCGTGCGCCACCAGCGCGTGGCCGATGTTCAGTTCGTTGATGCCCTTGATCGCCGCCACGGCTTCGACGTTGTGGTAGTGCAGGCCATGGCCGGCGTTGACGATCAGGCCCTCGCGCAGGCCACAGGCCACGCCGTCGATGATGCGCTGCAGTTCTTCGGCCACTTCGGTGGGGGTGGTGGCATCGGCGTAGCGGCCGGTGTGCAACTCGATGGCCGGGGCGCCCACGCGGCGCGAGGCTTCGATCTGCCGTTCGTCGGCGTCGATAAACAGCGAGACTTCACTGCCGATCTGCGACAGGCGCTCGACCGCCGCCTTGATCCGCGCTTCCTGGCCGGCGACATCCAGGCCGCCTTCGGTGGTGAGTTCCTGGCGGGTTTCCGGGACCAGGCAGATATGCGCCGGACGGATGCGCTCGGCGAAGGCCATCATTTCTTCGGTGATGCCCATTTCGAAGTTCATGCGCGTTTGCAGCACATCCTTGAGCACCAGTACGTCGCGCTCCTGGATGTGCCGGCGGTCTTCGCGCAGGTGCACGGTGATCCCGTCGGCGCCGGCTTCTTCGGCATCCAGCGCGGCCTTGACCGGATCAGGGTAGCGAGTGCCCCGGGCCTGGCGCAGGGTGGCGACGTGGTCGATGTTGACGCCAAGAAGAATGCGATTGCTGGTGGTCACGGAAGCGCTCCTGAAAAGGGAAAGAATCGGCGCACAGCATACACGGGGATGTCAGGGCTTTCGAAACAACTCGCGACTGACCAGCGGCCGACCGCCCAGATGCACGGCCAGGGCCTGGCGCATCAAGCGCTTGGCCGCAGACAAGGCACCGGGGGCGCTCCAGTCGGCGTCGGCCATGGCCAGCAACTCGGTGCCCTGGAACAGGCCGGGTTGCAGCAGGTAGACGCGCTCCAGGCCTGCATCCACCTGCAGGCGGTACATGCCGTCGCTGGCGATGGGCTCGCCGTGCAGGTCGTTGCTCAGTTCAAAACCGTAGCCCAGGTCGTCGAGCAGACGCCACTCGAAAGCACGCAACAGCGGCTCCAGGGGGCGGCCTTCGGCCAGGGCCAGCAGGGTCGCAGCGTAGTGATCGAACACCGCGGGGTGCGGGTCTTCGGCGGGCAGCAGGCGGATCAGCAGTTCATTGAGGTAGAGGCCGCTGAACAGCGCCTCGCCATTGAGCCAGGCCGAGGTGCCGATGCTTTCCAGGCGGCCGACGTTTTTCAGCTCGCCCTTGCCGCGAAACTCCACGTCCAGGGCCACGAATGGCCGCGCCAGCGTGCCCGCCTTGCCCCGCGCACTGCGCAACACCGCGCGCAGCCGGCCCTGGGGCGTGAGGAAGTCCACCAGGGCGCTGGTCTCGCGGTAGGCGCGGCTGTGCAGGACGTAGGCGGGTTGGCTGGGGGGTGGGGTTGGGGACATGGGGTTCTCGCTGCGGGAACACGGTCTGGAAAACAACGACTATCCAATGTGGGAGCGGGCTTGCTCGCGAATGCGGTGGGTCAGCCAAAGCATCTGGTGACTGATCCATTGCATTCGCGAGCAAGCCCGCTCCCACATTTTGTCCTGCGGTGTTACTAAAGGCTGATTACAGGTCGCCGTAGCCCAGGGAGCGCAGTGCACGCTCATCATCGGACCAGCCACCCTTAACCTTCACCCACAGGTTAAGCATGATCTTGGAATCGAACAGCAATTCCATGTCCTTGCGCGCCTCGGTGCCGATGCGCTTGATGCGCTCGCCCTTGTCGCCAATGATGATTTTCTTCTGGCCGTCACGTTCGACGAGGATCAGCGCATGGATATGCAGGGTCTTGCCCTGCTGCTTGAACTCTTCGATTTCCACGGTGATCTGGTACGGCAGCTCGGCGCCCATCTGGCGCATGATTTTCTCGCGTACCAGTTCAGCGGCGAGGAAGCGGCTGCTGCGGTCGGTAATCTGGTCTTCCGGGAAGAAGTGCTCGTTCTCCGGCAGGTAGCCGGCGATCACCCGCTCCAGGGCTTCGAGGTTGTGCCCGTGCTGGGCCGAGATCGGCATGATCTGGGCGTTCGGCAGTTGTTCCTGCAACCAGCTCAGGTGCGGCATCAGCTCGGCTTTGTCTTCGATGCGGTCGGTCTTGTTCAGCGCGACGATCAAAGGGCCGGTGACGTACTGCACACGCTCCAGCACCATCTGGTCTTCATCGGTCCACTTGGTGCGGTCAACCACGAAGATCACCACGTCGACGTCTTTCAACGCCGCCGAAGCGGTCTTGTTCATGTAGCGGTTCAGGGCTTTCTCGCCGCCTTTGTGCATGCCCGGGGTGTCGACGTAGACCGCTTGCACGTTGCCTTCGGTCTTGATGCCCAGCATGTTGTGGCGGGTGGTCTGCGGCTTGCGCGAGGTGATCGCCAGCTTCTGCCCGAGGATGTGGTTGAGCAGCGTGGACTTGCCCACGTTGGGACGGCCGACGATGGCAACATAGCCACAGCGTGTTGCGGTTGAATCAGTCATGGCCATTCTCCACGCCCAGGGCAATCAGTGCTGCAGCGGCCGCTACCTGTTCGGCAATACGACGGCTCACACCCTGACCTCGGCTTTTTTCGTTCAATAAGGTGACTTCGCATTCGACGAAGAACACACGGCAATGCGGCTCACCCTGGATATCCACCACTTCGTAGCGTGGCAGTTCGCAGCCGCGCGACTGCAAAAATTCCTGCAGGCGGGTCTTGGGATCCTTGTTGGTATCCACCAGGGTCAGGCTGTCGATTTCCGACGCCAGCCAGGCCATGACCCGCTCCTTGGCCACTTCCATCCCGGCATCGAGATAGATCGCGCCGATCAGGGCTTCCAGGGCATCGGCCAGGATCGACTCGCGACGGAAACCGCCGCTTTTCAACTCGCCGGACCCCAGGCGCAGGTACTCGCCCAGGTCAAAACCACGGGCCAGTACGGCCAGGGTCTCGCCTTTCACCAGGCGCGCACGCAGGCGCGACAGCTGGCCTTCACGGGCCAGGGGGAAGCGGTTGAACAAGGCTTCGCCCGCGGCGAAGTTGAGAATGGCATCACCGAGGAATTCCAGGCGTTCATTGTTGCGCCCGGCAAAACTGCGATGTGTGAGGGCAAGGACCATCAATTCCTGGTCCTTGAAGGTGTAGCCGAGCTGACGCTCAAGACGACTCAAAGAAACGCTCACGGTTTACCTACTTTCAGTACGTGGCGGCAAAGGCCATCGACGATTAACGCTGTGTTCAAATTCAAATCCTGGCAATGCTGCGTATCGCTCGAGGCCGGACCAATGTCCAAGCCCCAGAAAAGCATTCGGCGCTGTGTTCACAGCGCCGCATGGATTACTTGATCAGCCCCACCCGCGAGAAGTTCGGCAGGTGGCTGAGTTTGGGTTCGGGCCAGCTCATCCAGACCGCGAAGGCCTTGCCGACGATATTCTGGTCCGGAACCATGCCCAGCAGCTCCTTGGGAATGCTTGGATCATCCCAGTAGCGGCTGTCGTTGGAGTTGTCGCGGTTGTCGCCCATCATGAAGTAGTGCCCGGCAGGCACGGTCCACTGGTTGTCGGGCGGCGAACGGTAGCGGCTCATTTCCTTGCGGATCTGGTGCTCTACCGCCCCGAGTTTTTCCTCGTACAGCTCGGCGCTGCCCAGGGTATTAGGCTCGGCACCGATGAGTTTCTCAGCCACCGACTCGCCATTGACGAGCAGGCGTTTGTCGCTGGTGTAGCGAATCACGTCACCCGGCAGGCCGACCACACGCTTGATGTAGTTGACGTTCGGGTCGCTTGGGTAGCGGAACACCATCACATCGCCGCGCTGCGGATCACCCACCTCGATGATTTTCTTGTCGATCACCGGCAAGCGGATCCCGTAGGAAAACTTGTTCACCAGGATAAAGTCGCCCACATCCAGGGTTGGCTTCATCGAACCCGAAGGAATCTGGAACGGCTCTACCAGAAACGAGCGCAGCACCAGCACGATGAACAACACCGGGAAGAACGACTTGCCGTATTCAACCAGCAGGGGCTCTTTGTTCAGCTTCTCGATCACCACGCCATCGGGCTGGCTGACGCTGCCCTGATAGGACGCGATGGCCGCCCGGCGACGCGGGGCGAAGAACAGCAGATCGAGCAGCGCCAGGAAGCCACAGACGGCAACGGCGATGACCAGCAACAGCGGGAAATTTAGTGACATAGGACCTAACTATCCAACCTGAGCACCGCAAGGAAGGCTTCTTGTGGAATTTCCACGTTACCCACTTGCTTCATGCGTTTTTTACCGGCCTTTTGCTTCTCAAGCAGCTTGCGCTTACGGCTGACGTCGCCGCCATAGCATTTGGCCAGTACGTTCTTTCTGAGAGCCTTGACGGAGGTCCGCGCAATGATCTGCCCGCCAATGGCGGCCTGGATCGCAACGTCGAACATCTGGCGCGGAATCAGTTCCTTCATCTTCTCGGTCAACTGGCGACCTTTGTAGTGCGCATTATCCTTGTGCACGATCAGCGCCAGGGCATCGACCTTGTCGCCGTTGATCAGCACATCGAGCTTCACCAGATTGGCCGATTGATAACGGTCGAAATGGTAATCCAGCGAAGCATAGCCGCGACTGGTGGATTTGAGACGGTCAAAGAAGTCCAGGACCACTTCGTTCATCGGCAAATCGTAGGTCACTTGGACCTGGGTACCGAGGAACAGCATGTCGTGCTGCACGCCACGCTTTTCGATACACAGGGTAATGACGTTGCCCAGGTGTTCCTGCGGCACAAGAATATTGGCGCGCACGATCGGTTCGCGCATGTCTTCGATCAACGACAGATCCGGCAGCTTGGACGGGTTGTCGACGTAAATCGTTTCACCGGTTTTCAGCGCCAGCTCAAAAATAACGGTTGGCGCGGTGGTGATCAGGTCCAGGTCGTACTCGCGCTCCAGGCGCTCCTGGATGATTTCCATGTGCAGCATGCCCAGGAACCCGCAGCGGAAGCCGAAGCCCAGGGCGTCGGAGCTTTCCGGGGTGTACTGCAACGACGAGTCGTTGAGGGTCAGCTTTTGC
This sequence comes from Pseudomonas sp. MF5691, assembly GCF_016405645.1. Classification (NCBI taxonomy): domain Bacteria; kingdom Pseudomonadati; phylum Pseudomonadota; class Gammaproteobacteria; order Pseudomonadales; family Pseudomonadaceae; genus Pseudomonas; species Pseudomonas sp. MF5691. Next base: position 503,999 of record NZ_JAEKDC010000001.1, on the reverse strand, counting down.
AGGGCTTCGCGGAAATCCTCGAAGTCATCGGAGCTGACCGGGAACAGGCCGGCGTAGACCTGGGGCTGGATGCGCTTGAAGCCTGGCAGCACGTCAACATCAGGCGTCGAGCTCAAGGTCAGGGTGTCACCGACCGGCGCACCGTGGATGTCCTTGATACCGGCGATGATGAAGCCTACTTCACCGGCTTTCAGATCAGTGGTAGCGGTGTGCTTGGGGTTGAATACACCGACGCTGTCCACCAGGTGGATCTTGCCGGTGGACTTGACCAGAATCTTGTCGCCCTTCTTCACCCGGCCATGGCGCACGCGTACCAGGGACACAACGCCCAGGTAGTTGTCGAACCAGGAGTCGATGATCAACGCTTGCAGCGGATCTTCGTAGTTACCGGTTGGCGCAGGAATGGTCTTGACCAGGCGCTCGAGCACTTCGTCGACACCCAGGCCGGTCTTGGCGCTGCACTCGACGGCGTCGGTGGCGTCAATGCCGATGATTTTTTCGATTTCTTCCTTCACACGGTCCGGATCGGCCTGTGGCAGGTCGATCTTGTTCAGCACCGGCATGACTTCCAGGCCCTGCTCGATCGCGGTGTAGCAGTTGGCCACGGACTGGGCTTCAACGCCCTGCCCCGCGTCCACCACCAACAGCGCGCCTTCGCAGGCGGCCAGGGAACGGCTGACTTCGTAGGTGAAGTCGACGTGGCCCGGGGTGTCAATGAAGTTCAGCTGGTACTTGATACCGTCTTTGGCGGTGTAGTACAGGGTAACGCTGTGGGCCTTGATGGTGATCCCGCGCTCGCGTTCGAGGTCCATGGAGTCCAGGACCTGGGCTTCCATTTCACGCTCGGCAAGGCCGCCGCACATCTGGATGAATCGATCGGCCAGCGTCGACTTACCATGGTCAATGTGGGCGATGATGGAGAAATTGCGGATATGACTCAAATCACTCACGGATCAACACTCAAAAAGGCTGCAGGCAGATTGCCCGCTGAAAAATAGCCGGGAATTGTACCTGATGCTCAGGCCAGACGTCATCTTTGACGACCAATAACAAAAATGCCCCGTTCTTGCGAATGGGGCATTTTTTATTCAACAACCGCGGATCAACCGGCCCGCCGCAGCAGCCAGAACCCGGCCAGGGCACAGATGCCGGTCGGCACCAGCACCGCAAACAGCGGCGAGAAGCCGAATACCAGGCTCGACGGCCCCAGCAGGTCCTGGGCAATGCGGAAGGTGAAGCCGACCAATACCCCGGTAAATACCCGCTGGCCCAGGGTTACCGAGCGCAACGGGCCGAAAATAAACGAAATCGCCATCAGCACCAGGGCAGCGGTCACCACCGGCTGCAACACCTTGACCCAAAATGCCAGCCAGTAGCGGCCGTTGTTCAGGCCCTGGTCCTTGAGGTAGTGGATGTAGCTCCACAAACCGGAGATCGGCAGGCTTTCCGGGATCATCACCACGGTATTGAGCAGTTCCGGTTTGAGGGCGATGTCCCAGGTCTGTGTCGGCTCGTTGATCACCTCGGTGCTGGCCTCGGTGCCTTTGCCGGGGTTGCGGAAATGGGTAGTGGTGACATCGCTCAGCACCCACTGGTTGTCATTGAACTGTGCCCGTTTGGCAAAGCTCGACGACAGCATGTGGCGCTCTTCATCAAAGCGATAGCGGGTCACACCCACCAGCAGGCCACCGGGTTGCACGGCGTTGATGTGGATAAATTCATCGCCCTGGCGGTGCCACAGGCCCCGCTTGGAGCTCTGCGCGTCGCCCGAGCCCTGGGCCAGCGCACGGTTGGCCTGGGCGGTGGTTTCCGCCGGTGGCGCCACGTATTCGCCGATCAATACGCTGGTGGCCATCAGCAGCAGCATGGGTTTCATCACCGCCCAGACGATACGGGCAATGGACACCCCCGCGGCGCGCATGATGGTCAGCTCGCTGTTGCTGGCCAGGCTGCCCAGGCCGATCAGGCAGCCGATCAGTGCGGCCATCGGCATCATGTCGTAGAGCCGGCGCGGCGCGGTCAGCGCCACGTAGCTCAGTACGTCAGTGACCGTATAGGTATCGGTGACGTTGCCCACTTCATCAATGAAGGCAAACAACGACGCCAGGCCGAGGATGATGCCCAATACCGCCAGGATGGCGACCAGTACGCTGCTACCGATGTAGCGATCCAACTTACCCACGAGCCATCTCCTTCATGCCGCGACGGCTCTGCATTTTCAAGCGAATCGGTTCCCAATACAGCAGGCCCAGGCCAATTACCAGGAAGATGCCGTGGACCCACCACAGCCCCAGGGTCGGCGACAGCTTGCCCTTCTCCAGGGAGCCACGGGCGGAAATCAGGATGGTCAGGTAGGCCATGTACAGCAGGATCGCCGGCAGCAGCTTGAGGAAGCGGCCCTGGCGCGGGTTGACCCGGGACAGCGGCACCGCCATCAAGGTGACGATAAACACCAGCAGTGGCAGGGAAATACGCCATTGCAGCTCGGCAATCGAGCGCAGTTGCTTGCTGCCGATCAGGGCTGAGGTCGGGATGGCATCGCGGTCGGTGACCTCGTTGCTCACATCCGGCCGGGCCAGCATGACCCCGTAGGTGTCGTACTTGATGGCACGGTAGTCGGCCTGGCCGGGGCTGCCGTCGTAGCGGTAGCCGTTTTCCAGGATCAGGTAGCGGCTGCCGTCCGGACGCACTTCCTGGCGCCCGCTATCGGCCACCAGCACGGAAATGCCTCGGTCTTTCTTGTCCTGGCCCAGGCGCTTCTCGGAGATGAACACACCGCCGAGGTTGGCCCGATCGTCGGTCATGCGCTCGGTGTAGGTCACGCGGGTGCCGTCGTTGAGCGCCTGGAAGCGCCCCGGTTCGAGGGTGTCGAACTCGGTCATCGCGTCCTGTTTGTTGAGCACCAGCTGAAATTGCATGGCGCCCTGGGGCGCCAGGCTCAGGCTCAGCCAGGCCACCACCAGCGCTACGCCGGTGGCCGGGACCATGGTCATGGCCAGCAGACGCTGCTGGCTCATGCCGGTGGCCGACAGCACGGTCATCTCGCTTTCGAGGTAGAGCCGGCCATAGGCCAGCAGGATCCCGAGAAACAGGCCCAGGGGCAGGATCAGTTGCAAGAAGCCAGGCAGGCGGAACCCCATGATCAGGAACAACGAGCCTGGATCCAGGGCACCCGAGGCGGCCTGGGCCAGGTATTTGACGAAACGACCACTCATGATGATGACCAGCAGTACCGCACTTACGGCACTCAGGGTCAGCAGAACTTCGCGGGACAGATAACGGAAGACGATCAAACCAGACACTCCAGGGTTGTCAGGCTAAGGCGGCCAAACAAGCAAGCATATCAAGTCGCCCCGTTGACACGGGCCGGCGAAAAAGATGGCGCATTATCCTGTGATTGTCCGCGCCTGTCACGGAGCTTGCTCACACCCATGCACAAAGCTGGCGTCAAGGGTTGTCAGGCTCGGGCGGCGCGGTACAAACTGCGGGCTTTGTCGCGGCCGTCTACAGGCGGCCCAGCCCACAGGCCGGAGTACAGACTCCAGGCTCTTTGACCTTATATAAGGGACCCGAACATGGAATTGGTTGTAAAAAGCGTTAGCCCCGAAACGTTGAAGACCGCCACCCTCGTGGTCGCCATCGGCGAAGGCCGCAAGCTCGGCGCGGCCGCCAAACAAGTCGATAAACTGAGCGGTGGCGCCATCAGCGCGGTGCTCAAGCGTGGCGACCTGGCCGGCAAAGTCGGGCAAAGCCTGCTGTTGCAAGGCCTGCCGAACCTCAAAGCCGACCGCGTGTTACTGGTGGGTGTGGGCAAGGATGCCGAACTGGGCGACCGCCCGTTCCGCAAGATCATCAGCGCCATCCTCAACACCCTCAAGGGTCTGGGCGGCAGCGATGCGGCACTGGCGCTGGACGAAATCGTGGTCAAGGGCCGCGACAGCTACGGCAAGACCCGCCTGTTGGCCGAAACCCTGCTGGACGGTGGTTACACGTTCGAACAGTTCAAGAGCCAGAAAGCCGAACCCGGCGCCCTGAAGAAAATCACCCTGCTGACCATCAAGGCCGCCCAGGCTGAAGTACAGCGCGCCACCACCCACGCCCAGGCCATCGCTGCGGGCATGGCGTTCACCCGCGACCTGGGCAATATGCCACCAAACATCTGCCACCCGACCTACCTCGGTGAACAGGCCAAGGCCTTGGGCAAAGAATTCAAGGGCCTGAAAGTCGAAGTCCTCGACGAGAAGAAGATCAAAGAACTGGGCATGGGCTCGTTCTATGCCGTGGGCCAGGGCAGCGACCAGCCGCCCCGCCTGATCGTCATGCAATACAACGGCGGCAAGAAGGCCGACAAACCGTTCGCCCTGGTCGGTAAAGGCATCACCTTCGACACCGGCGGCATCAGCCTCAAGCCGGGTGCCGGCATGGACGAGATGAAGTACGACATGGGCGGCGCCGCCAGTGTGTTCGGTACCCTGCGCGCCGTGCTGGAGCTCAAGCTGCCGATCAACCTGGTGTGCATCCTGGCCTGTGCCGAAAATATGCCGAGCGGCGGTGCTGCCCGCCCAGGCGATATCGTGACCACCATGAGCGGCCAGACCGTGGAAATCCTCAACACCGACGCCGAAGGCCGCCTGGTGCTGTGCGATGCCCTGACCTACGCCGAGCGCTTCAAGCCCCAGGCAGTGATTGATATCGCCACCCTGACCGGCGCCTGCATCGTCGCTCTCGGTTCCCACACCTCGGGCCTGCTGGGCAACAACGACGAGCTGGTCGAGCAATTGCTCAGCGCCGGCAAGGCGGCCGACGACCGCGCCTGGCAATTGCCCCTGTTCGATGAGTACCAGGAGCAACTGGACAGCCCGTTCGCCGACATCGCCAACATTGGCGGGCCAAAGGCCGGCACCATCACGGCGGCGTGCTTCCTGTCGCGTTTTGCCAAGAACTTCAACTGGGCTCACCTGGATATCGCCGGCACCGCCTGGACCAGCGGTGGCAAGGACAAAGGCGCTACCGGCCGTCCGGTGCCGTTGCTGACCCAGTACCTGCTGGATCGCGCCAAAGCCTAAACGCAACTCTGTAGGAGCCGATTTACAGGCTCCTACAGGTTTTTGCGTGCCTGCCTGGAAATGTAATGACCCAAGTCGACTTCTATATATTGCCCAGCGCCGATCCGTCGGCTCGCCTGGACTTTGCCTGCAAACTCACGGAAAAAGCCTGGCGCATGGGCCACCGCATCTACCTGCACTGCAGCGATGCCGCCCAGCGTGACGACCTCGATGCCCGCCTGTGGCGCTTCAAGGGCGAGAGCTTTGTGCCCCACGGCCCCGCAGAATCGGAGCCGGACAGCCAGGTGGTGCTGGGTGTGGGCGACAGTTGTGGCGATCACCATGACCTGCTGGTCAACCTGGACCTGAAAGTGCCAGCCTTCGCCAAGGGGTTTGCCCGGGTCGCGGAAGTGGTGGTGGAAGATCCGGCTATTCGTCAGGCCGCGCGTGAGAGTTTCCGTTTCTACCGCGAACAGGGCTATTCTCTGCAAGATCACCGATTACAGCGACTCTGAGCACATGATGGACACTTCAAATCCGCTAAAACCGTCTGACCACCTGCTGGACGACCTCGAGTCGATCCGCCAGTTGCTGGGTGATGACAACCTGCAACCGCCGCTGCTGACCGATACTGTCGCAGAAGAGGTACAGATCCCCCTGCTGTTCGATACGGTCGGCGCCAAGCCAGCCGCCGCCGCGCCGGTCGAGCCGCCCGTCGTCCAGGCAGCGCCCGCCGCCGAAAAAGCCCCCGATGCCCTGTTGCTGCACCTGGACAACGAACTGCGCGCCGCTGCGCAATTGATCATGCAGGACGTGATCGACGACTTTGCCCCGCATATCGAAACCGAGATCAAGCGCCGGATGGATGCGCGGATGGAGCGGTTGCTTAGCCAGTACCAGTCCTAAGCCACATAGATATCCCCTGTAGGAGCGGGCAAGCCCGCTCCTACATTTGACCCGCGCCAGCCTTAGCCCCTCTCTTCGTCTCGCCCTCTCCCCTATCCCTCGTTATACTTGCCGGCTTTCCTGAATAAATGCCAACTAGGGTCCCGCCGCGCATGGATAAGACCTACCAGCCGCACGCTATTGAAACTTCCTGGTACCAGACCTGGGAGTCCGAGAATTATTTCGCTCCGCAAGGTGCGGGCGAGTCCTACACCATCATGATTCCGCCGCCGAACGTCACTGGCAGCCTGCACATGGGCCATGGCTTCAACAATGCGATCATGGATGCGTTGATCCGTTTCCGCCGTATGCAGGGCCGCAACACCCTGTGGCAGCCAGGCACCGACCACGCGGGTATCGCCACCCAGATGCTGGTAGAGCGCCAACTGGAAGCCACCGGCCAAAACCGTCACGACCTGGGGCGCGAGAAGTTCCTGGAGAAGATCTGGGAATGGAAAGACCATTCCGGCGGCAATATCAGCCGTCAGATCCGTCGTCTCGGCTCGTCGGTGGATTGGAGCCGCGAGCGCTTCACCATGGACGATGGCCTGTCGGAATCGGTCAAGGAAGCCTTCGTGCGCCTGCATGAAGATGGCCTGATCTACCGTGGCAAGCGCCTGGTCAACTGGGACACCAAGCTGCACACAGCGATTTCCGACCTTGAAGTGGAAAACCACGACGAGAAGGGTTTCCTGTGGAACCTCAAGTACCCGCTGGCCGACGGCGCCAAGACCGCCGAAGGCAACGACTACCTGATCGTCGCTACCACCCGTCCGGAAACCATGCTCGGCGACGCTGCCGTAGCGGTTAACCCGAACGACGAGCGCTACCAGGCGCTGATCGGCAAGTTCGTCGAGCTGCCGCTGGTAGGCCGCCGCATCCCGATCATCGCGGACGACTACTGCGACCCTGAATTCGGCACCGGCTGCGTGAAAATCACCCCGGCCCACGATTTCAATGACTATGAAGTCGGCAAGCGCCATAACCTGCCGCTGCTCAACATCTTCGACAAGAACGCCGCCGTATTGCCGGCCTGCCAGGTGTTCAACCTGGACGGTACGCTGAACGACAGCATCGACGGCAGGATCCCGGCCGAATACGCCGGCCTTGACCGTTTCGAAGCGCGTAAGCAGATCGTTGCCGCCTTCGACGCCGCTGGCCTGCTGGTCAGCGTTGACGACCACGCCCTGAAAGTGCCAAAAGGCGACCGTTCCGGCACCGTGATCGAGCCGTGGCTGACCGACCAATGGTACGTGTCCACCAAGCCGCTGGCCGAGCCGGCAATCGCGGCTGTGGAAGACGGCCGTATCCAGTTCGTGCCTAAACAGTACGAAAACATGTACTTCTCATGGATGCGTGACATCCAGGATTGGTGCATCAGCCGTCAGTTGTGGTGGGGCCATCGCATTCCGGCCTGGTACGACGAGTCGGGCAAGGTCTATGTCGGCCGCGACGAAGCCGAAGTACGCGCCAAGAACAATCTGGGTCCGGACGTCGCGTTGCAACAGGACAACGACGTACTCGACACCTGGTTCAGCTCGGGCTTGTGGACGTTCTCCACCCTGGGCTGGCCGCAACAGACCGAGTTCCTGAAAAAATTCCACTCCACCGACGTGCTGGTCACCGGCTTCGACATCATTTTCTTCTGGGTTGCCCGGATGATCATGCTCACCATGCACTTGGTGAAGAATGAAGACGGCACCCCGCAGGTACCGTTCAAGACCGTGTACGTACACGGCCTGGTGCGTGATGGCCAAGGCCAGAAGATGTCCAAGTCCAAGGGCAACGTCCTGGACCCGCTGGATATCATCGACGGCATCGACCTGGAAACCCTGGTGCAGAAACGCACTTCGGGCCTGATGCAGCCAAAGCTGGCGAAAAAGATCGAGAAGCAGACCCGCGACGAGTTCGCCGACGGCATCGCCAGCTACGGCACCGACGCCCTGCGTTTCACCTTCTGCTCGCTGGCATCCACCGGTCGCGACATCAAGTTCGACATGGGTCGCGTCGAAGGCTATCGCAACTTCTGCAACAAGATCTGGAACGCAGCGCGCTACGTGCTGGACAAGGGCGAAGACTGCGGCCAGAACGGCGAAGCCTATGAGCTGTCTCTGGCTGATCGCTGGATCATCTCGCAGCTGCAGCGCACCGAAACCGAAGTGACCCGCCAACTCGACCAGTTCCGTTTCGACCTGGCCGCCCAGGCCTTGTACGAGTTCATCTGGAACCAGTATTGCGACTGGTACCTGGAACTCTCCAAGCCGGTGCTGTGGGACGAGAACGCGCCGGTCGAGCGCCAGCGCGGTACCCGTCGCACCCTGGTGCGCGTGCTGGAAGTGGCGTTGCGCCTGGCGCATCCGTTCATGCCGTTCATCACCGAAGAAATCTGGCAGCGCCTGGCGCCGCTGGCCGGTATCGAAGGCAAGACCATCATGCTGCAACCTTGGCCAGTGGCCAATGAAGCACGCATCGACGAGGCTGCCGAAAGCGATATCGAATGGCTCAAGACCCTGATGCTCGGCACGCGCAATATCCGCGCCGAGATGAACATCGGCCCCGGCAAGCCTTTGGCGGTGTTCGTGAAGAACGCCAGTGCCGAGGACCAGCGCCGTCTCACCGAGAATGACGCCCTGCTCAAGAAGCTGGCGAAGCTGGAGTCGATCACCGTATTGGCTGACGGCGCCGAAGCACCGCTGTCTGCCACCGCACTGGTCGGCGAGATGGAAGTGCTGGTGCCAATGGCCGGCCTGATCGACAAAGGTGCCGAGCTGGCGCGCCTGGACAAGGAAATCCTGCGCCTGCAGGGCGAAGTGCAGCGCGTGGGCGGCAAGCTGTCCAATGCAGCCTTCGTGGACAAGGCCCCGGCCGAAGTCATCGACAAGGAACGCGCCAAGCTGGCCGAGGCCGAACAGGCGTTGGGCAAGCTGGCGGAGCAACGTGCGCGGATTTCCAGCCTGTAAGAGGCAACCCGGGTAAAAAAAGAGACCTTCGGGTCTCTTTTTTTTGGCCCTGGAAAACACCCCGCTTCCCACATTTGCCCGGGGCGGGCTCAGGATGTGTGACAATGGCCGCCACTTTGAGCCAACACCAGAATCATCATGACCGCCCCCAGCACACCCAAACCGCCCCGCAAGAAGCCGAAAACCGCCGCCACAGCCAAGCCCGTGGTGCCACGCAAAGAGGCCACTCTGCATCCGCGCAACCGCCACCAGGGCCGTTACGACTTCCCGGCGCTGATCAAGACTACGCCGGAACTGGCCCAGTACGTGATCCTCAACCCCTACGGCAAGGAAAGCATCGACTTCGCCAGCCCGGACGCGGTGCGGGTGTTCAACCGGGCGCTGCTCAAGGCGTTCTATGGCGTGCAGCACTGGGATATCCCGGCTGACTACCTGTGCCCACCGGTGCCAGGGCGTGCCGACTACGTGCACTTCCTCGCCGACCTGCTGGCCAGTGTCAACGACGGCAAGATCCCCCGTGGCTCGATCGTCAAGGTGCTGGATATCGGCATGGGCGCCAACTGCGTCTACCCGCTGATCGGCTACATGGATTACCGCTGGAATTTCCTCGGCTCCGAGATTGACCCTACCGCCGTGGCGGCCGCCAAGGCCATCGTGCAGTCCAACGACCTGAGCAAGGTCATCCAACTGCGCCTGCAAACCAACCCGAAACATATTCTGCTGGGGCTGCTGGAGCCGGGTGAGCGTTTTGACCTGACCATGTGCAACCCGCCGTTCCATGCCTCCATGGACGAAGCGACCAAAGGCAGCGAGCGTAAGTGGCGCGCCCTGGGCAAGGCCGACCCCAAGCGCAAGTTGCCGGTACTGAACTTCGGCGGCCAGTCGGCAGAGCTATGGTGTGAGGGCGGCGAAGCGCGGTTTGTCACGCAATTGATCGCCGAAAGCGCGCATTTCGCCCATAAAGTGCTGTGGTTCAGCACCCTGGTGTCAAAAGCCTCCAACCTGCCTGCCATCGAGACCGCGCTGAAAAAAGCCGGTGCCCTGGAAAGCCAGGTAGTGGAGATGTCCCAAGGCCAGAAACAGAGCCGTTTTGTGGCCTGGACCTTCCAGACCAAGAACGAGCAGCAGATCTGGCGCCAGCGCTGGGTGCGCTAGAGGTAAATCGCAGGCAACAAAAAACCGTGCCCGGATCGCTCCGGTGCACGGTTTTTTTTGCTGCGTCTTACTTGTTGATCGAGTCGGTCAGGCCTTTGGCCACAACCAGCTTGATCACTTTCTTCGCAGCGATTTCGATGGCAGCGCCAGTCGAAGGGTTACGGCCGGTACGGGCTGGACGCTCGGTCACTTTCAGCTTGCCAACACCTGGCAGAGTGATTTCGCCGCCGTTGTCCAGCTGGTCACCAACGATCTGAGCCAGTTGCTCCAGTACGGCACGTACTTGAACCTTGGTGGTATCAGTGGATTCGGCGATATCAGCGATCAGTTGGTCTTTAGTCAAAGCCATTGTGGTGTTCCTTCCCTATCAAATTCATTTGGATTGCAGAGTGCAGTGTCAGCCATCGAGCCCGACCGTCATGGCCTGGCACCCCTGGCCATAACCGCGAGAGATCGGGGTTATAGATGCCTGAAACGGGGTTTGGTTCGACCTGACAAATGCTGAATGCACGCTTAACGCCGATACATCGCGTAAGACCGGGCAAAACTAGCACAGAGACGGGGAAATATCCGCTTCTACCTACCCATTTGGTCAGCTTTATCGCTCTAAACCGTGAAAAAAAGGCATCTGACCCGTCAGAGGCCTCCCGAAACCGCTTCAAACGACGCCGCGACCAACGGGTGCGGTACACTGGCGACTTTTTCCGGGAGGCCAACCGCTCCCGCTCAACCAGCCGAGAAGCCCATGCCGATCCGTCATTGCATCGTCCACCTGATCGACAAAAAACCCGACGGCACGCCCGCAGTTCTCCACGCCCGTGACTCCGAATTGGCCGAGTCCGCCGCCATCGAGAACATGCTCGCCGACCTCAACGAGAGCTATAACGCCAAACAAGGCAAGGCCTGGGGTTTCTTCCATGCCGAGTCCGGCGCGCACCCGTTCAGTGGCTGGTTGAAGGAATACTTCGAAGGCGGCAAGGATTTCACCGCCTTCAGCCGGATTGCCGTGGAGCATCTGCAAAAACTGATGGAGGAGTCCAACCTCTCCGTCGGCGGCCACGTGTTGTTTGCCCACTATCAACAGGGCATGACCGACTACCTGGCTATCGCCCTGCTGCACCACAGCGAAGGCGTGGCCGTGACCGACGAGCTGGACGTGACGCCCTCGCGCCACCTGGACCTGGGCCAGTTGCACCTGGCGGCACGCATCAACGTGTCCGAATGGCAGAACAACAAGCAGTCCAAACAGTACATCTCGTTTATCAAGGGCAAGAACGGCAAGAAGGTCTCGGAGTACTTCCGCGACTTTATCGGCTGCCAGGAAGGCGTCGACGGTCCGGGCGAGACTCGCACCCTGCTCAAGGCCTTCAGTGACTTCGTCGAAAGCGAAGACCTGCCGGACGAGTCCGCCCGCGAGAAAACCAAGACCCTGGTGGATTACGCCAGCAGCCAGGCCAAGCTCGGCGAGCCGATGGGCCTGGAAGAACTGTCGGGCCTGATTGATGAAGATCGGCCAAAGGCCTTCTACGACCATATCCGCAACAAGGATTACGGCCTGTCGCCGGAAATCCCGGCGGATAAACGCACCCTCAACCAGTTCCGCCGCTTCACCGGGCGCGCCGAGGGCCTGTCGATCAGCTTTGAAGCGCACCTGCTGGGCGACAAGATCGAGTATGACGAAGCCGCCGGCACCCTGATCATCAAGGGCTTGCCGACCCAACTGACCGACCAGCTCAAGCGCCGTAACTGATGCTCGGCGGGGTACTGAAGAAAGTCCTGCTGGTGTTGCTGGTAGTGGTGGCGATCCAGAACTGGGGCAAGATCGAGCGACTGTTCAATCCGTCGCAGGTCGTCCCGGAGCAGGTACGCGCCACTGCCCGGGTCACGCTGTACAGCACCGAGTGGTGCGGGTACTGCAAGCAGACCCAGCGGTTCCTCGATCAGAAGGGTATCCCCTACAAGACCGTGGACATCGAGAAGGACGCCCAGGGACGCAAGGCTTATGAGGCCCTGGGAGGCGGCGGGATTCCATTTGTGGACGTGAATGGCACGCAGATCCGCGACTACAACCCGGATGCCATCCTGTCCGCCCTGAACCTGTAGGCGCGAGCAAGCCCTAATGCCGACCCGTTAAGCGAACGCAATGCTCAACGCAGCGAAGACCAAATGTGGGAGCGGGCTTGCTCGCGAAGACGTCGGCCCAGCAAACATTGATGTTGACTGACCCACGGCTTTCGCGAGCAAGCCCGCTCCCACAGGGGATCTACGCCTGACTGAACGGCATTCGAGCAAACCCGCGCCTACAGCGGTTTGATTAACGGATTAAGAAGCCCAGGCGCGGAAAGTGCACATGCACGGTGCCGCCACGCTCATCCTCACGGCGCAGGATCAACTCTTCGCGACCGGCAAACACCAACTCCCCCGCCACCGGGTCGACGCCATAGTCGGTCGCGGCGATGGTCACTTGCTGGCCGACCTTGAACCCGTTGGGATCTTCAAACACTTCATCCGGCAACGCCGCAGGCGCGCTATCGCGGGCGATTTCCAGGGCCTGCCCGGCATTCATCTCGCTGGCGGTGCCATGCCCGAAGCCCAGCACCCGAGCAAGCCAGGCGCTGGCAGCCGGATAGTTATCCACAAACGGCGAGGTCACTGATGAGCCTTTGAGGAACCACAACGGATGGGCCATGGCGAAGTCGGCAATCGACGGTTCGCCAAACAGGAAATCCCCTGACTGACGCTGCAACTGTTGCTCAAGCCGCGCAATGATTGCCGGCCACTGGTGCCGCGCCACCTCCAGCGGCATGCGGGCGGCGCTACCGTCGCCGAACATCTTGCTACGGTCGGCGACCAGCACCTGCAGCAACTGCGGTGGCACCTTGGCAAATTTCACGGCCAGGGATTCGGGTTGGAACACCAGGGCCACGGCATGGGAAAACACCACTGAATCGGCCCAGGCGGCAAAACTTTGGCTGAGCAGTTCCTGGCCTTCGGGAAACAGCGGCGGCGTGGCCTTTTCCTGTTCCAGGCGGCGGGCGATCAGCGCGGTGTCGCAATAAATATCCGCGCCCACCTGCAGCACCGGGGTTTTGCGGTAACCGCCGGTCAGGGCCGTCAGGTCCGGCTTGGGCATCACCGGGGGAATGATCACCGAATGCCAGGACAGCCCTTTGAAGCCCAGGAGCAGGCGGGCTTTTTCCGCGAAAGGGGATTGGGGGTAGTGGTGCAGGATCAACTCAGACATGCCGGACTCCGCCAGATGAAGGAGCGGCCAGATTATCGCGCAAAACCCCGGCGGCCTAGCCATTGGCCTGATGGGAACTGATCAGTCAGATTGATAAGCCCGGGCCAGACACTCCTTGGCGCTTTTCTTGAGCTTCTTTATCAGGCGTTCCTGGCGCAGGGCTTCGCCCTTGCTCGCGCAAGCCTCGGTATACACCAGCGCCACCGCCGGGCTGGACAGAAAAAACCGCGCGCCCTTGCCGCTCTGGTGCATCGCAAAGCGGCGCAGCGGATCGTTGCTGATCCCGCAATAGAGCGCGCCATTGGCCGCCCGGACCAGGTAGACAAACCAGGGTTTGGGCGCGACAGGTTCAGGTGGGCTGTTCACAAAAGGTTCTGGCAAACGAAAAGAGCGCCAATCTTATCAACGACTGGCCTGGAACGCCTTCAACCCTTTCAACGCCTGGCCGCGCACCGCGTTGCGCACCAGCGGCGTCCAGCCCAGCAGCAGGCCCTTGGTGCCAAGGGCCTGACGCGACCAGCGCCACAGGTCGAAATGGTCGTGGTGCTCGCAGATCTTGCCGTCGCGAAACACAAAGCGCGCCTGGATATCGTTGACCACCGTGCGGCCGGTCTGGCTGAACAGGTAGGTCGCCACCCAATGAGCACTGCCTTTGTTGTCGTCACTGTGTACCTGGTCGAAGGTCAGGGAAAAGTCCTTGGCCCGGGTGGTGAGCATGCGCCACATGTCGCCGGCATCGCGCCCGCGCAATTCGCCGAACGCCGGGTCGCTGAACAGCACATCCTCGGTGTAGCAGGCACTCATGGCCTCGGCATCCAGGCGCTGGAAGGCGCCATAGAACTCGTTGATCAGGGCGTTATGGGCGTCGCTCATGGGCAGCATCCGGCGAAGGGTTGAAAGTCACTTACGATAGTGTGCATGGGCCTGCAACACCATCGGCATTGATCTGCGGAATACCTAGGGCACCATCCCGCAGCTGCGAGCATAGGCGAACAGATCCACGTCGGTGGAAATACACAGGCGGTTCATGGCCGTGCTTTTCTGTTTGCTGATGGTGGAAATGCTGCGATTGACCCGCGCGGCGATCTGACTGACCGTCATGCCACTGGCGAGCATGCGCACCACTTCGCGCTCCTTGCCGGACAACTGCGGCTGTTGCGACTGGTCGCCCGTACCCGCCTCCACCAACTGCACCCGCAGGCATTCGCTGACAAAGGTCTGGCCGGCGTGCACCGTCTTGATAGCCAGGGGCAACTCCTTGGCCGAGGCACTTTTGGCGACGATCGCCTGTGCGCCGTGGGCAAAGGAGGCGCGCAAGGTGGCGACGTTGGCAAACATGGTCACCAAAATCACCGGCAACCTCGGGTACTGGCGGTGCAACAGGCTCAGCAGGCCATAGCCGTCAGCCTGCTGGCCGCCCGGCATAGCGAAGTCGGTCACCAGTACGTCGCAGGGCGTGGTTTCCAGCAACCGCAGCAGTTCATCGGGGCCATCGGCCTCCCCCACGACTTTGCACCGACCATTCGCCTCGATTACCACTCTCTGCCCGATACGCACAATGGGATGATCGTCAGCAATAATTACGCGAAGCATAAATACCCACGGATGATGGCAACTTGAATCCGCGCAAAATACCTGCGCCGGTCCCCTTCAACAACTGCCTGAGCTCCCGGTTTTTTCATCACGATCAATGTTTGGTAGCCAGCCCGGCAACACCTACAAAATAAAAAGAAAACGCCTACACCAAAAACTTTCAACACAGACTTCCATTTACCTACAAATCGACAAAGGCATCACAGCGAGCCCAAGTAAGTGAGGTAGGTATGCAAGTCAGCCTGGAACGCTTCCAGCTGCAACGCGCTCAATGCTATGCCCTGGGCATGGACGCGCTCGATCAGGCGCATGCCTCGCAACTCCAGGTCCGCCACCCCGAGGAAGGCCAGGCTCCCCACCAGGCGATGCAAGCGCTCGGCGGTCAACGGCGCATTCAGAGTCCGGCACGCATGAGCCAGGCCGACACTGTCCTCCCGGGCTTCGCAAAGCAGGCTGGCGAGCATCTGGTCCACTACAAGAGCATCGCCAAAAGTTTCAATCAGGCCGGCACGGGTCGGCCAGAGTGCCGAAACGGGCACCGGCGCCTGCACATCGGCCGGGCCTGGCAGCCACAATGCCAATACGCTACGCAATTGCTCGAGGGACAACGGCTTGAGCAACCAGGCATCCATGCCTGCATCGCGGCAACGTTGGGGGTCGTCATGTACCAGGTTACCGGTCAATGCAATGATCGGTACCCGCCTCTGGGCGTTAGCGTGTTCACGCAGACGGATTGCACGGCTCATGGTGTAGCCGTCCATATGCGGCATCTGACAATCACTGATCACCAGGTCGAATCGTCGTTCGGTAAGGGCTGCCAGCCCGTGCTGCCCGTCGCCGACCAATTGATGGCCCAGCCCGAGCTGTTTGAGGAACCACCCCATTAAGATGCGGTAGGCGGAGTGGTCTTCCACCACCAGTACCTTGAGGTGCTGCCAGTGCACAGGCGGTGTAGGCGAAGGTGTCGGTTCACGGGAAAGCACTGCGTTGGAAAATACGCCAGTCTCCATGGTCACCTCATGATTGCGATGGGTCCTGCAACGCCCAGCGCTCGTAGTAGGCCGGCAACGCTGACGCAACAGCCAGGGGACGTGCGAACACTTCACACGACTGCTATCGCACTACAAAAGTAGCCTTATGAAGGCGGTCATGACGATGCAAAAACTACGAAAAAACCAACTTTCCTACAAAACAAATT
Organism: Pseudomonas sp. MF5691; assembly: GCF_016405645.1. NCBI lineage: Bacteria > Pseudomonadati > Pseudomonadota > Gammaproteobacteria > Pseudomonadales > Pseudomonadaceae > Pseudomonas > Pseudomonas sp. MF5691. The sequence goes on along the minus strand of NZ_JAEKDC010000001.1, from coordinate 487,859 downwards.
AACTTATTCCGACACGCTCCAAACTGATTTCCCTCTCCCGCCGATTGTCGTAATAGTTGTATTTCCCCTGCCCAGCCTCCCCGCTAAATTGCGCCTACCCCGAGAAGAGGGAGCTCAGGCGCCGCCCCGCAGCAGCCCTGAAACCCATAAGCCAAGCCGCCTTGTAAGCCACCCTTCACAAAGGGCAGGTATTGCCGTGTGCGCCTTATCAGCCGAACCTGCACTGGAACAACCTGAACATGAACAAGTCGTTAAACCTGGTGGGCACCGCCCTGTTGCTCGCCAGTGCCTCATCGGCCTTTGCCGCCAGCACCGTGGACCTTACGGTCAAAGGGCTTATCACCCCAAGCGCCTGCACCCTCACCGTGCCGGGCGCTATCGACTTCGGGAAAATCTCGGCCAAAGACCTGAACCCGGACACACAAACACGAATTGAAGACAAGACCCTGCAACTGACTGTGAATTGCGAGGCCATGACGCTGTTTGCGATCAACCCTGTCGATAATCGGGCAGGTACATCGCACGGCACCAATGCCTCAGGCTATGGCCTGGGGCTGATCAATGGCACGGAAAAACTCGGGATGTATGTAGTGATCGTGCGTAACCCCGTCGCCGACATCCCATCGCAAATGCTGCAATTTCGCGATGGCACATGGCGCATGCAGTGGGACGACGACTATGTCGCGCCCAACCGGTTGATTGCATTCGGCAGCTTTGTCCCGGATGTCGGCTACTTGCCGCACCCCCTCGAAACCGCATCCGTGGAGATCGTGCTCAATACCTGGATTGCCCCGGCAAACACGCTGACCCTGACCGATGAGGTGGCGCTGGACGGTTCGGCAACCCTGGAAGTGAAGTACCTCTAAACCGGTCGACGCTGCTTGGACCACTCCAGATAAAGGGCCCTATGTCTATGAACGCTTTTGCCTCCAGACTCCTACTGACATTGCTGTTCACACCGGCGGCATTCGCCGCCAGCACCACCGACCTCGCCGTCAAAGGCACCATTACGCCCAGCGCCTGCGCACCGTTGATCTCAGGCGACGGCACCATCGACTTCGGGAAAATGTCGGCCAAGGACCTCAACGCCGACCAGCACACCAAACTGCCCAATCAATCCATGCTACTGAGCGTGCGCTGTGAAGCACCGACGCTTTTCACCCTGAACACTGTCGACAACCGTGCCGGCTCCTCGGCCAACCACGACAACTGGCATGGCCTGGGCATGACGCCCGGGGGCGAGAAACTGGGAGGGTCCGCCTTTCATCTCTACACCCCGATAGCTGACGGTGCCCCGGTACGGACCATTACCTCGCGAGACGGCGGCGTGACGTGGGAACTGACCAATATGCTCAACCACACCCTGGTGACGGCAGTTGCGAGGGGCAATGACCTGGTACCTATCGCCGTCCGCGCCTTGGACGCGGAGATCCGCCTGTACACCCACATTGCGCCTGCCGATGGCCTGACCCTGACCGACGAAGTCCCCGTCGATGGGCACGCCACGGTCCAGGTCAACTATCTGTAACGCCACACACAGCCCCAATCGAAAGGAACTCGCTCCCATGAAACCCGTGTTCACCGCCATCGCCACCAGCCTGCTGCTGCTTGGCTCTGCCACCAGTTACGCGGCCTCCACCGTCGACCTGACCGTCAAGGGTCTGATCGTCCCCAGCGCCTGTACGCCTAACATGGACCATGGCGGAATCGTCGACCATGGCAAGATTTCCGCGAAAGACTTGCGTGCGGACAGCCCCACACAAATCGGCACCCACGTCCTGATCCTGGGGGTCACGTGCGATGCCCCGATTCAATTTGCCCTGCACGCCATCGACAACCGCGCCGGCTCGTCCCCCACTGCGGCCCAGTTCGGCCTGGGCTTGATCAACGGCACGCAAAAACTGGGCTGGTTCGGGTTGACGCTACGCAACGCGGTCGCCGACGGAATACCGATGCAGCCGATTGCATCCGCAGACGGCGGCAATACCTGGTACAGCGAAAAGTTCTGGAATCCAGGTTTGTACATGGCCGCAGCCACCATGGATGACGCCACCCAGCCGGCCTCCATCCAGGAGCTGGTGGCGGAACTGGTGGTGGAAACCAGCATTGCCCGTACCGACGGCCTGGACCTGAGCAACGAGGTCACCCTCGATGGTTCCGCCACCCTTGAAGTCAAGTACCTGTAACCCTTGGACGCCCATGCCTGGCTGAGACTTGCGGGCATGGGTATTTCTTTCGTATCGGCCGTGTCTACTTCGGCCAGTGGCGCCCACCGATGAACACCTACCCTCGCCTTCTGGCGATCTGGCTTTTGCTGACGAATGGCGCAGCGGCCTTCGCCGCGTCTTCTGTCGATATCACGGTAACGGGGCGGCTGACGCCGGATGCCTGCCACGTGACGCTGTCAGAGGACGGCACGGTTAATCATGGGAAAATTCCCGCACACACCCTCAACGCCAACGAGTTCACCGTACTACCGGGCCAGTTGCTGGAACTGAAGGTGCAATGCACCAGGCCGATGTTGTTCGCCCTGGTGGGGCTCGATAACCGCGCGCAATCCTCACTGGCCCCTGGGTTCTTCTATGGCTTGGGCCGAAACATCCACGTCCCGGCCGAGCGCCTGGGGTCCATCGCCCTGTCCTATCGCAACCCCCAGGGCGACTCACAGCCCATGCAGGTCCTGGCCTCCACCGACAGTGGCGAAACCTGGCGCCCGGAACCCAATGCGTACCCCAAATCCTATGTCGGCTTTGCCCTGCCCGGAGATCGCCAGCCGGACTTCATCGGCCAGTTGACGACTCAATTGCGCATCGACACGTCGATCAACTTCACCCAGTACCTGACCCTGAATCAGGAGGTGCCGCTCGATGGCTCCATCGTGCTGGACCTGCGTTACCTCTGACCTCTTCACGCTGCCCCAATGGAAGACCCCGGCATGACCACAACCTTACTCAAAACAGCAACCTGCTGGCTTGCCCTGTCGCTGCTGCTTGGCGCACAGGCCCAGGCCGACGGCATGGTGCCGGACACCTCCGTGGTGATTATTTACGAAGCCGAGGGTGAGGCCGCCGTTTCAGTGACCAACACCGACGGCCAGCTCGCCTTGTTGCACGTCACCCTGGAAGACATTCCCGAAGACACCGAACCCCTGCTGGTAGTCACGCCGCCACTGTCGCGGGTGGAGCCGGACAAATCGCAATTGGTCCGTTTCATCCTGCAAAGCCAACAACCGCTGCGTACCCAGCGGCTCAAACGGGCGATCTTCGAAGGTATGCCCCAGGGCCGTTCCGCGGCCAAAGCCGGGCACGCACAGGTCGGCGTGACGGTGCGCCAGAACCTGCCGGTGATCATCCACCCCAAGGGTCTGGCCCTCAATCGCACGCCCTGGACCAGCCTGACCTGGTCGCAACAGGGCAGTACCTTGCACGTGCGCAACGACAGCCCGTATGTGGTGCGCCTGGCCCAGGACCTGCGCCTGCTGCCCGGTGACGGCAAAGCCATGCTGCCTCGCACCTACGTGTTGCCCGGGGAGACCCTGAGTGTGCAGGCCAGCGGCGGCCCCGCCACTAAAGTGCGACTGCAACCGGCCACCGTCTACGGCTTTGCGGCTGCCGCCTACGAAGCCCCGATCATCTGACGAGCAACAAGAGGTTCCCGACCCGCCACAGACGCCCTTCAATCGAGTGCCTTTCGTGAAAACAATATTGAGCTCCCGTGACGGCGAAGCAGTGCCCGACACTCCCGCTCGCCTTGCCTTCCCCGCGATGCTGCTGGCCTGTGCCTTATTGCCGGGCAAAGCCTGGGCCGAAGCACGGCCCGGCTTCGACGCCACCACCCTGCACCAGCGCGGCATTGACCCACAGTTGGCCAACCTGCTGCTGGACGCCCCACGCTTTGCCGCCGGCAGGCAGGCGGTGAGCCTGCGGGTCAACGGCCAGCCTCGTGGGCGCCTGGAGGTGGGTTTTGATCAACAGGGCGTACTGTGTTTTGACCGATCCTTGCTGGACGCCGCCAACCTGACGCTCCCCGGCGACGAAGGGCCCTGCCATGATTTTCTCGCGCAGTACCCACAAAGCCTGGTGGAGCCGGACCCCGCCAGCCTCAGCGTGTCCCTGGTGGTGCCGACCGATGCATTGCGCCCGGTGCAACAGGACGTCTCGGGCTATGAAACCGGCGGCGTCGCCGGCTTGCTCAATTACGATCTCACAGGGTTCTATAACCGCTTCGGCGACGGCAACAGCCGGTTTGGCTCGGCCAATACCGAGGTGGGTTTCAACGCCGGCGACTGGATCGTGCGCAGCCGCCAAGTACAGACCTGGCAGGATGGGCTGTCGCGCAGCACCCATCTGGAGGCCTATGCCCAGCGCACCTTTGCCAGCCATCAAGCCGTGCTGCAAGCCGGGCAGATCAGCCTCTACAACCCGGTGTTATCCGGTGCGCAGATCACCGGGGTCCAGGTCCTGACCGAACAGGCTCTACTGGAACAGGGGCAAAGCGCGACCATCGACGGTATTGCCAACAGCCCGGCGCAAGTCGAGGTGCGGCAGAACGGCGCGTTGATTCACTCCACGGTGGTGCCCGCCGGCCCGTTCTCCCTGACGGACGTACGGCGCCTGAACTCGCGTTCGGACGTCGAAGTCACGGTCAAGGAAAGCAGCGGCGGCGAGCGACGCTTCACCGTCCCCGCCGCCATGCTCGGCCTCGGGTTGCCAGCACCGGGGTACTCGGTGGCGGTGGGCCGTGTGCGCAATATCGGCGATGCCCAGGGCGACGATCCGTGGGTCGCCAGCGCGGGCTGGACCGGTGCCGTGCACTCGCAACTGTCCCTGGGCAGCGGCGTGCTGATGTCCAGTGAATACCGGGCTGCGGGGCTGAGCCTGGGTTGGCTGCCGTGGCTGGACAGTCAGATCCAGCTGTCCACACAGCTCGCCGATACCCAGGCGCGGGATAAGGTCCGTGGCCTGCAAACCGACCTGTCCTGGGCCCAGCGCCTGAATGATCAGTGGTCGTTCAGCGTGGCCAATTCCTGGAGGACACCGGGCTATCGGGAACTGGAAGAAGCCACCTACGCGCCCGACACCACCCAGCAACCGCGCTCCCGTTATCGCGACCAACAAAGCGCCACGCTGGGCTGGTCCCACCCGTGGCTGGGGGCTTTCAGTGCCGGGGTTTCGCGCTCGAGCAGCGCTGACGGCGAGAGCAGCAGTCGCGGCCTGGCGTCCTGGGGCACCAGCGTCGGCGGGGTGTCATTGTCGGCCAGTGCCGAGTGGCAGATGGGCGGGCGCCAGCAGCAGGACAACGCGGTGTACCTGAACGTCAGCCTGCCCCTGGGCGAGAGCCGCCGCGTGCGGGCCTGGGTCCGCAACTCGGGTGGCGAACATCGCACGGGGCTGGGGCTGAACGAACAGATCGACGATCAATTGAGTTACCGCGTCAGCGCCGAACACGACACCCGCGACCAGCAGGTCGAAACCACCCTCGGCCTCTCGGCCCTGCCCCGCTACAGCCAACTCGATTTCAGCTACAGCCGCGCCGATGCCGAGCGTTCGAGCTATCAGGGCAGCGCCCGGGGGGGCGTGGTGCTGCATGGTGGCGGTGTCACGTTGTCGCCGTATGCGGTGCGCGACACCTTTGCCGTGGTGGCGCTGGGCGACATGGGCGGTATCAAGCTGAGCACGCCCAGCGGCCCGGTGTGGACCGACTGGCAAGGCCAGGCCGTGGTGCCCCAGGTGAGCGCCTATGGCCGCAGCCCGGTAGAAGTGCAGACCCGCTCGCTGCCGCGCAATGCCGATATCAACAACGGCCTGACCATGATCTCGGCCGGGCGCGGCGCCGTGCAACGGGTCGAATTCGGCGTGACCTTGACCCGTCGAGTGCTGCTCACCGCACGCACCGCACAGGGGGCGTTACTGCCCCGTGGCGCCTCTGTCAGTACCGCCAGCGGCGAGTTCGTGACCCTGGTGCAGGACAGTGGCCAGGTGTTCCTGCCCAACGTGCTGGAGCAGTCTGAATTGTGGGTCAACGCACCAGAGATGGAGCGCTGCCGGCTGCAATTTGAACTGCCGGCCAAGGGCGATCCCCAGGTGTACTTCGAAACCGTGCCAGCGAGCTGCAACGCCTTATGAGGACGATCACCATGCGCCTTTTCCGCGCCCCAAAGCGACTGATGGCGGTCGTGCTTACCGTCGGCCTTGCCGGCAATGCCCTGGCCGATGACGAGTGCCAGTTGACCCTCAGTGAATCCCTGCTGGATTTGGGCCTGATGAGCCGCCTTGCACAAAACGACAGTGCCCCCCAGCGCCTGCTCGGCGAGCGCCGCCTGAGCCTGAACCTGAGTTGTCCGCAACCGGCGGATATGAGTGTGTTCTATCGGGCCCTGGCGGCGAATGCGCAACACCTGCAATTTACCGAACATGGACACTACGCCCTGCAAGTCAGCGATGGCGTGCTGGATGGCCAGGCAGTGGAGCTGGGGTTACTACCGGGCGCCGGCCAGCCTCCCGCCACCGTCGCCACAGCGTTGAACTGGCGTCCAGGCCATGGGGTGGTGCCGATGGTCGGCGGCAATCCGGTGCAAGGCCAGCACTTTTCCCTGCAAGTAAGCCTCAGTGCCTGGGCCGACGTGGCCGCGACCCACGTGCGCGATGCGACCACCTGGGAAGTGTCGGGCACCTTCGACGCCCCCCAAAGCGGACGCTACCGGGAACTGACCCTGCGCGCCCACTTCGCCCCCGTCGCTTGCACACCGCAGTTATCCAACGGCGGCCTGGTGGATTACGGCACCTTGCTGGCCAAGGACCTGAGCGCCACTGCAGAAACCCCGCTGCCCACCCGTACGTTGCAGTTTTCCGTGAGTTGCGATGCCCCCGCACGCTTCGCCCTGGTGATGCACGACAACCGATTCGGCTCGGCCACCGGCGGCACCGATGAGACCGCCTACGGCCTGGGCGTGGATGCCAGTCACAACAAAATCGGTCGCTACTATCTGAACATCGACCCGGCGGACTTCAGCGCCGATAACCTGGGCACCCTCTATCGCACCGACTCCACCAGCAACGGCCAGGCCTGGAGCAGCGCCACCGCCCGGCAGATCCCGATCGCCGCCAATAGCCTGATGGGGTTTACCGACAGCATCGGCAGCACCCTGGGGCCGATTGCCGCTCAACACCTGGTCGGCACGGTGCGCATCAAGCCCTACCTGGCCCCCACCCAATCCATGGACCTGCGCAACCTGGTGCGTATCAACGGCTCCGGCACCCTGGAAATCATCTACCTCTGACCTTTGGAACCTTCTTTATGCACAAGCACTGCCTGGCTTTGCCCGCCCTGCTGTTACTGGTCTCGGCGCAACCTGCGCTGGCCGCCTCGACCGTGGACCTGAGCGTCAAAGGCCAGGTCACGCCGACAGCCTGTACCCCGCTGCTGTCCAGCGGCGGGCTGATCGACTATGGCAAGATTTCCCAGCATGACCTGAACCTCGACAAGGGCACACGCCTGCCGATCAAGCAGTTGCAAGTCAGAATCGGCTGCAATGCCCCAGCCCGCTTTGCCCTGCGCATGCGCGACAATCGCAACGGTTCGGCCACGGTCAACAGCGAGATCTATTACGGGCTGGGGTTCGACAACAGTGGTAATCGCATCGGGCTGTACTCCATGACGTTTGATCCCAGAAAAACGCTGGTCGACAGTACTTCGCTGATCTACGGCACCGAGTCCACCACCGGCGGCCTGGCCTGGCGTACCGCCAACCTCAACACCATCGAGATTGGCGCCAACAGTTACCTGGGTTTCACCGAAACCAAAGACAGTGTCGCCGGACCGTCGGCGATTCAGGTTCTGATCAGCACGGTCAAAGTCGAGGCGGTGATCAATGCCCGGCAGAACCTGGACCTGAGCACCGATACCCCGCTGGATGGCTCGGCAACCCTGGAAGTGCTGTATCTCTAGAGTTTCTCGCTGGTGACCTGCACATACTGCGCACGTCCTGCGCCCAGCCCGGCGACGATTGCACCCAGGCCGATTACCGCGAAAATCCAGCCAATGGCCGTCCAGCCGCCGGTCCAGTCATGCACTAGGCCGACCGCGAACGGGCCAAGGGACGCCAGGGTGTAGCCGATGCCCTGGGCCATGCTCGACAGGTTGGCGGCCACATGGGAATCGCGCGAGCGCAGCACGATCAAGGTCAGCGCCAGGCTGAACGTGCCACCCTGGCCCAGGCCCAACAGAATCGCCCAGCCCCACAGACCGTCCAACGGTGCATACAGGCACCCGAACAGGCCGCCGAGGGTCAGCAGCATCACCACCACAATGGCCAGGCGTTGATCCTTGCCACGGGTGGCCAGCCAGGGTGCGGCCAGGGAGCTGGCCAGTTGCACGATGATCGAGCCGGACAGGGCCAACCCGGCTTCAGTGGCACTCAGGCCACGGCCGATGAGGATCGACGGCAACCAGCCGAACACGATATAGGCCAGGGACGATTGCAGGCCCATATACAACGTCACCTGCCAGGCCAGCGGGTCGCGCAGCAAGCCCTTGACCCGGTACGCCACCTGGTGGGCGCCGTGTTTCTGCCCGACTTGCGGTAACCAGAACAGGGCCGCCAGCAGTGCCGGCAGCATCCAGAAGCCCAGGCCGATGTTCCAGCTGTCTGCGAAGTAATGACTCAACGGCACCGTGGCCCCTGCTGCCAACGCCGCGCCCAGGCACAGGGCCATGGTGTAGACCCCCGTCATGGCCCCGGCCTGCCTGGCGAAGTCACGCTTGACGATACCCGGTAACAACACCCCGATAATGCCGATACTGGCCCCGGCCAACAGACTGCCGGCGAACAGCCCGACCTCACCGAACGAGCTGCGCAGAATGATCCCGGCGGCCAGGGTCAATAAAATCCCCAGCACCACCCGCTCGGCGCCAAACCGTCGGGCGAGGATCGGCGCCATGGGCGCAAACAGGCCCAGGCACAGCACCGGCAAGGTGGTCAGCAGGCCGGCCTGGGCCGCCGACAACCCCAGGCTGGCGGACACTTCACTGAGCAGCGGTGCCATGCTCGACAACGCCGGGCGCAGGTTCAACGCCACCAGGATCAGGCCCAGTAATAACAGCCACGGACGATGCACCTGCGGCGGACTGTGCTGGACCACCTCGTCGTCGGCCTCGGCGTCGATCAGCAATTCTTCAAGGGCATTTTCTGGGCGGGGCATGGCGTTCTCGGGTTCAAGGTTCATTGATCAACTGCCGGGACAGGGCTTTGGCGCGCTCCGGGGCCTGCTGCTCCACGGCATTGAGCAGTTCGACATGCAGGTCGAACACTGCCTGGCGACGCGGCTTGATATTCAGGGTCTGGCGCAACTGAGCGCCGACGATGCTGGAAAAGTACTGGTACAGCTCGCTCAAGGCCGGGTTGTGGGCCGCGTCCACCAGGCGCTTGTGGAACACCAGGTCGCACTGGATGTAGTGCTCCAGGTCGCCGTGGTAGTGCTCGCCACTGGCCTGCAGCGCTTGGTGCAGGCGTTGCAGATCCTCAGGGGTGCGGCGCAAGGCCGCCAGGCCGACGGCCTCGACCTCAAGAATCTGCCGCGTCTCCTGCGCCTGCTCCAGGGTGCACTGGGACATGGCATTCATCACCCCTAACGGATCGGTCATGGAACGCAGGTAGCTACCGTCTCCCTGGCGAACCTCGATCAGCCCGGAGAACGCCAGCACCCGCATGGCTTCGCGCACGGTATTGCGGCTGATGCCCAGCTCGGCCGACAGCTCCGGCTCGGTGGGCAGGCGCTCGCCAATCGCCCATTTGCCTTGGGTGATGCGCTGGCGCAGTTGGTCCAGGGCCTGGTCGACCAGGGAGCGTTTGATCAGAGGGGCGATGTCCGGCATGGGTTTTGTACTTTCGTCCAATCATAGGATGAATTTTCGTACAGACTATTCGGAGTTGCCTACAGAAGCAACGCACCAGGGTTTTCAGGCGGGCAAAGGAAGCGAATTTTCGATCAGTAAAATTACCCTTCAAGGGTAACTATTGGCCTCAGGTGTCTTATGGAAAAGTACACACCTCATTACGATTTGGCGGTGATAAAAGTGGATGTCAGGCGGCTTGGAAGGAACGCAAAACCATCAGTGTCCAGGGCATGGAGCGTCGGGTCGACACTCTTTCAGGCTGGGAATGCAAAGCCTGTGGCGACGGCTTTTGGGACCCCGATACCGATAGTGCGGATCGCTATGCAGAAGCGGGTGATGAGCTGGTTCTCGCCGCGCGAAAAATGATCGGCGCCGAGATAAAACGCATCCGCCGAGGGTGCTGATTTGTTCGGTGCCTTCACCTCTACCGTGAACAGCGACACTGAAGTACTCAACGCTTCCTAGCCGCAAAAAAAACCCGGCGCCAGGCCGGGTTGGTCTCAAACATCCATCAATGCAAAATCTGACTCAAGAACAACTTGGTCCGCTCATTCTGCGGGTTGTCGAAGAAGTCATTGGGCGCCGCCTGTTCCACGATCTCGCCCTTGTCCATAAAGATCACGCGGTTGGCCACGGTGCGCGCAAAGCCCATTTCGTGGGTCACGCACAACATGGTCATGCCGTCTTCGGCCAGGCCGATCATGGTGTCCAGCACCTCCTTGACCATCTCCGGGTCGAGGGCCGAGGTCGGCTCGTCGAACAGCATGATTTTCGGCTTCATGCACAGGGCACGGGCAATCGCCACGCGCTGTTGCTGGCCGCCCGACAATTGCCCCGGGAACTTGTGGGCCTGCTCCGGGATGCGCACGCGCTCCAGGTAGTGCATGGCGATTTCCTCGGCCTTGCGCTTGGGCATCTTACGCACCCACATCGGCGCCAGCGTGCAGTTCTGCAGGATGGTCAGGTGCGGGAACAGGTTGAAGTGCTGGAACACCATGCCCACTTCCCGGCGCACGCTTTCGATCTGCTTGAGGTCATTGGTCAGTTCCACGCCATCGACCACGATGCGCCCCTGTTGGTGCTCTTCCAGGCGGTTGAGGCAGCGGATGGTGGTGGATTTGCCCGAGCCCGACGGGCCGCACAGCACGATGCGCTCGCCCTGCTTGACGTTGAGGTTGATGTCTTTCAACACATGGAACTGGCCGTACCACTTGTTGACGCCCTGCATCTGGATAATGCCTTCAGGGCTCACCGGCTGTTTGATTGCTTCGCTCATCAAGAAACTCCTAACGCTTGTGGCCAGTGTCGAGCTTGTGTTCCAAATGAATGGAATAGCGCGACATACCAAAACAGAAAATCCAGAACACCAGGGCCGCGAACACATAGCCTTCAGTGGCCATGCCCAGCCATTTCGGGTCGGCGGCGGCTTGCTTGACGCTGTTGAGCAGGTCGAACAAGCCGATGATGATCACCAGGCTGGTGTCCTTGAACAGCGCAATAAACGTGTTGACGATGCCGGGGATCACCAGCTTCAGGGCTTGCGGCAGGATCACCAGGCCCATGCTGCGCCAGTAGCCCAGGCCCATCGCGGCGGCCGCTTCGTACTGCCCCTTGGGAATCGCCTGCAAGCCACCGCGCACCACTTCAGCCACATAGGCCGACTGGAAGAGGATCACGCCGATCAGGGCCCGCAGCAGCTTGTCGATGCCCATGCCTTCAGGCAGGAACAGCGGCAGCATCACCGACGACATGAACAGCACGGTAATCAACGGCACGCCGCGCCAGAACTCGATGAAGGTCACACACACCACACGAATCGCCGGCATGTTCGAGCGTCGCCCCAGCGCCAGCACAATCCCCAGGGGCAAGGCCCCGGCGATGCCAACGGTGGCGATGACCAGGGTCAGCATCAGGCCGCCCCATTGGCTGGTGGCGACGTTGGTCAGGCCGAAGATCCCGCCGTGCAGCAGGAAGAAGGCGATGATCGGGTACAGCACCAGAAAGCCCAGGCCGTAGACCGCCTTGCGCTGAAACCGCGAGATAAACAGCGGGGCCACGCCAATCACCGCCAGCCACACGGTGAAGTCCACGCGCCAGCGCAGGTCGCCGGGATAGTAGCCGTACATGAACTGCCCGAAGCGCTGTTGGATAAACACCCAGCAGGCGCCTTCCTTGGTGCAGTCGGCGCGGGTGGTGCCGACCCAGTTGGCGTCGAGGATCGCCCACTGCAGGATCGGCGGCACCACCAGGTACACCAGGTAGAACGCCAGCAAGGTCAGCAGGGTATTGAGCCAACTGGAAAACAGGTTGGCGCGCATCCATGCCATCGGGCCGAAGACTTTGTTCGGCGGCGGCATATCAGGTTTGAAAGTATGGGAAGTCATGCGGGTGTCCTCACCGTTCGATCAGCGCAATGCGCTTGTTGTACCCGTTCATCAGCAGGGAAATGCTGATGCTGATTGCCAGGTACACGCTCATGGTGATGGCAATGACCTCGATGGCCTGGCCGGTCTGGTTGAGCACCGTGCCGGCAAACAGCGAAACCATTTCCGGGTAACCGATACCGGCGGCCAGGGACGAGTTTTTCGCCAGGTTCAGGTATTGGCTGGTCAGCGGCGGGATGATCACCCGCAGGGCTTGCGGGATGATGACCTTGCGCAGCGTGGGCCCGGGGCGCATGCCCAGGGAGCGCGCGGCTTCGGTCTGGCCGTGGCTGACCGACTTGATGCCCGAACGCACGATCTCGGCAATAAACGCTGCCGTGTAAACCGTGAGCGCCAGGGTCAGCGCCAGCAGCTCGGGGATCAGAACCCAGCCGCCGACGAAGTTGAAGCCCTTGAGTTCCGGCATTTGCCAATGCACGGGCGCACCAAACAGCAACGTGCACAACGCCGGGATCACCAGGAACAGCCCCAGACCCGCCCAGAACTTGTGGAACGGCACGCCGGTGGCTTCAAAGCGTTTATTGGCCCAACGGCTCATCAACACAATGGTAGTGATCGCCAGCACCACACTGCCGACAAACGGCCAGAACCCATCGGCCGCGACGGCCGCCGGCATGTTCAGGCCACGGCTGCTGACAAAAAAGGTGTCGCTGAAGTTATGGCTGTTGCGCGGCCCCGGCATGGTCAGGAACACCGCGAAATACCAGAACAGGATTTGCAGCAGCGGCGGAATATTGCGAAACACCTCCACATACACCGTCGCCAGTTTGCTGATGATCCAGTTCGGTGACAGCCGGGCCACGCCGATGATAAACCCGAGGATGGTGGCCAGGACCACACCGATCACGGTGACCAGCAAGGTGTTGAGCAGACCGATCACAAAGACCCGGGCATAGCTGTCCGATTCGGTGTAGTCGATCAAATGTTGAGCGATGCCGAAACCGGCGCTGCGCTCCAGGAAGTCGAAGCCGGAGGTAATGCCCCGGTGCTGAAGATTGGTTTGCGTGTTGTTGAACAGGTACCAGCCCAACGCGACCACCGCCACGATGGTGATGATCTGGAACAGCCACGCACGCACTTTTGGATCACTGAAGCTGAGCTTCTGTTTTGGTGCGCCGATTTGAGTTTGCATTAAGTGCCCCGCAAAAAATGGAACAGAACATCACCCGGCGGTTGGCCCACCGGGTGATAGAACCATCAGCGATCAGCGCACAGGAGGTGCGTATTGAATGCCACCGTTGTTCCACAGCGCGTTCAGGCCACGGTCGATTTCCAGCGGGGTGCTCTTGCCCAGGTTGCGCTCGAACACTTCACCGTAGTTACCGACCTGCTTGACGATCTGGACCACCCAGTCCTTCTTCACTTTCAAGTCTTTGCCGTATTCGCCGTCAGCGCCCAGCAGACGGGCAACGTCCGGGTTCTTGGTGGCCTTGGCTTCAGCCTCGACGTTTTTCGAGGTGATACCGGCTTCTTCAGCGTTGAGCATGGCGTAGCCCACCCAGCGCACGATGGCCAGCCACTCGTCGTCGCCATTACGCACGACCGGGCCCAGGGGCTCCTTGGAAATGGTTTCCGGGAGGACCACGTAGTCTTTCGGCGCGGCCAGCTTGCTGCGCTGGGCGAACAGTTGCGACTTGTCGGAGGTCAGCACGTCGCAGCGCCCGGACTCCAGGGACTTGGCGCTTTCATCGGAGGTGTCGAAGGTGATCGGGGTGTACTTGAGGTTGTTGCCACGGAAGTAGTCGGAAACGTTCAGCTCGGTGGTGGTACCGGCCTGGATGCAGATGGTTGCACCGTCCAGCTCCTTGGCACTTTTCACGCCCAGCTTGTTGTTGACCAAAAAGCCGATGCCGTCGTAGTAGGTGATGAACCCCGGGAATTTCAGGCCCATGCCCGCATCGCGGGAGCTGGTCATGGTGGTATTGCGCGAGAGGATGTCGACTTCGCCAGACTGCAGCGCGGTGAAACGCTCCTTGGCATTCAATTGGCTGAACTTGACCTTGGTCGCGTCGCCGAACACCGCAGCGGCCACAGCGCGGCAGTAGTCAGCGTCAATCCCGAGGATCTTGCCGCTGGCATCCGGCACCGAGAAACCCGGCAGGCCGTCGCTGACGCCACATTGCACAAACCCTTTCTTCTGCACTGCATCCAGGGTGGCACCGGCCTGGGCCAGACCACTGATCCCCAATACGGTCGCCGCAGTCACGATGGCCAGGGTGGACTTCAATACCTTCATTCAAACCTCCAGTTGCTCTTGTTGTGTCGGAGCTCGAACCTCTGCGCACCCTTATGAGGCGATATCGACCCGTGTTGGCTTTTTTTGGGGTCAAGCAGCAAGAGGCTGTCGCTGTCATTGCAGCGGCTATCCCAGAGGCGGTAGTCACTGATAGTGTTACCGTCCCCGGATAGTTCTGACATCGACCTACACATAGCAAGCGCCGTACCAGAGTGTCAGCCGAGTCGTTTCAGCCCAGGATCAATCGCAAAACAGTCAACCATGCGACATCTTGTTAACTGAGCCGCCTTGCACGAACTGCCTTGTCGCATCTCTTCGGCGCGCACGCACATTTATGGAGCAAACATGACCGACCCCTTGATTCTTCAGCCCGCCAAGCCCGCAGACGCCTGCGTAATCTGGTTGCATGGCCTGGGTGCCGATCGCTACGACTTCTTGCCAGTGGCGGAGGCGTTGCAGGAAACCTTGCTGTCCACGCGCTTTGTATTGCCCCAGGCTCCGACCCGTGCGGTGAGCATCAATGGCGGCTACGAGATGCCAAGCTGGTACGACATATTGGCCATGACCCCGGCACGGGCCATCAGCCGTGAACAGCTGGATGAGTCGGCAAAAATGGTCATTGATTTGATCGACCAACAAAAAGCCAGCGGAATAGACGCCTCGCGCATTTTCCTTGCCGGCTTCTCCCAAGGCGGCGCGGTGGTCCTGCACGCCGCCTTTATGAAATGGCAGGGGGCCTTGGGTGGCGTGCTTGCCCTCTCCACTTATGCACCGACGTTCAGCGATGAACTGGAACTGTCCGCCAGCCAGCAGCGCATTCCGGCCCTGTGCCTGCACGGCCAGTACGATGAAGTGGTGCAGAACGCCATGGGCCGCAGCGCCTATGAGCATTTAAAGCAGCAGGGTGTCACCGTGACATGGCAGGAATACCCAATGGGTCACGAAGTGTTACCCGAAGAGATCCGCGATATCGGTCAATGGCTAAGCCAACGGCTTGGCTAAAAAACCGCCATTGTGTAGCCGCGTGTCCAACGCACTACGCCGCGCCCGATTCTTGCATTACACTGGCCGGCGTACATTCCTTAACCAATTGATGAGATGACCGTGCTCAAAGCACTCAAGAAGATGTTCGGTAAAAGCGAGGCTGAACCACTCGCCCCTGTTCCCAGCGCCCCGGCCCAAACTTCCGGCAGCCGCAATGACGGTAAACAGCCTGGCCGAACCGCGCCCGTTGCCTCGCCAAAACCAGCGCCTGCCACGCCTGCCGCCCCGGCTCCAGCCGCCCAGCCCGTAGAAGAACCACCGCGCGTAGAAAAACCGCGCCGCGAACGTGCGCCAAAACCGGTGGTAAAGCCGTGGAAACTGGAAGACTTCGTGGTTGAGCCCCAAGAGGGCAAGACCCGCTTTCACGACTTCAAGCTGGCCCCGGAACTGATGCATGCCATCCAGGACCTGGGCTTTCCATACTGCACGCCGATCCAGGCCCAGGTACTGGGCTTCACCCTGGCCGGCAAAGACGCCATTGGCCGCGCCCAGACCGGTACCGGCAAGACCGCAGCGTTCCTGATCTCGATCATTACCCAACTGCTGCAAACCCCGCCGCCCAAAGAGCGCTACATGGGCGAGCCACGGGCACTGATCATCGCCCCGACCCGGGAGCTGGTGGTGCAGATCGCCAAGGATGCCGCCGACCTGACCAAGTACACCGGCCTCAACGTCATGACGTTCGTGGGCGGCATGGACTTCGACAAACAGCTCAAGCACCTGGAAGCGCGGCACTGCGACATCCTGGTCGCCACCCCGGGCCGTTTGCTGGACTTCAACCAGCGTGGTGACGTACACCTGGACATGGTTGAAGTGATGGTGCTGGACGAAGCCGACCGGATGCTCGACATGGGGTTTATCCCACAAGTGCGTCAGATCATTCGCCAGACCCCACCGAAAAACGAACGCCAGACCCTGCTGTTCTCCGCGACCTTCACCGAAGACGTGATGAACCTCGCCAAGCAGTGGACCACCGACCCGTCCATCGTCGAGATCGAGGCGCTGAACGTCGCCAGCGAAAACGTCGAACAGCATATCTATGCGGTGGCCGGTGCCGACAAATACAAGCTGCTCTACAACCTGGTCAACGACAACGGTTGGGAGCGGGTCATGGTATTTGCCAACCGCAAGGACGAAGTGCGGCGCATTGAAGAACGCCTGGTTCGCGACGGCGTCAATGCCGCGCAACTGTCCGGCGACGTGCCGCAGCACAAACGCATCAAGACCCTGGAAGGCTTTCGCGAAGGCAAGATCCGCGTGCTGGTGGCCACCGATGTGGCAGGCCGCGGGATTCATATCGACGGCATCAGCCACGTGATCAACTTCACCCTGCCGGAAGTGCCGGACGACTACGTACACCGTATCGGCCGTACCGGGCGTGCAGGCGCTGCCGGTGTGTCGATCAGCTTTGCCGGGGAAGACGATTCGTATCAATTGCCGTCGATCGAAACCTTGCTGGGCCGCAAGATCAGCTGCGAAACGCCGCCGACGCACTTGCTGCGTCCCGTAGAGCGTAAACGCCCTTAAGCTGGAATGCGGTAAAAGATGTGGGAGCGTGCTTGCTCGCGAACGCAGTGAATCAGTCAATATGTCCAGAGACTGACACACCGCATTCGCGAGCAAGCCCGCTCCCACATTTGCTTTCAGCGCTTTCACATTCAAGGAGGAACACATGAACCAGGCCGACTACATCATCATCGGCGGCGGTATTGCCGGTGCCTCCGCCGGCTACTGGCTGTCCCGACATGCCCGCGTCATCGTGCTGGAGCGTGAGTCCATGCCGGGCTATCACTCCACTGGCCGCTCGGCCGCGCTGTATATCGCCGCCTACGGTACCTCGCAAGTGCGCGCCCTGACCCTGGGCAGCCGCGACTTCTTCGATCACCCGCCCGCAGGTTTCAGCGAGTATCCGTTGCTCACGCCCCGTGGCGAACTGCTGGTGGACCTGCTGGGCGATCCTGACGAACTGCAGCGCCAATACCTGAGTGCCAAGGCCCTGGTACCCGAGACGCAGCTGCTGAGTGCCGAGGAGGCGCTGCACAGGCTACCGATCCTGCGCCCGGAAAAAGTCCACGGGGCGATCTACGACCCGACGGTCTGCGACATCGACACCGACGCGCTGTACCAAGGCTATCTACGTGGTATCCGGCGCAATGGCGGAGAAATCCACACCGACAATGAAGTGCAGAAACTGACCCGCGACGGCGAGGGCCAGTGGCACGTGCGCACTTCGCAACAACGCTTCAGCGCCCCGGTGATCCTCAATGCCGCCGGCGCCTGGGCCGACACCATTGGCGAGCTGGCCGGAGCGCGGAAGATCGGCCTGCAACCCAAGCGGCGCAGCGCCTTTATCTTCGCGCCCCCCGCCGAGGTGAATAGCCACACCTGGCCGGAACTGGCGGCCCTCGACGGCTCGTTCTACATGAAGCCCGACGCCGGCATGTTCCTCGGCTCACCGGCCAATGCCGACCCGGTGGCGCCCCACGACGTGCAACCCGAAGAGCTGGACATTGCCACGGGCATCTATCACATCGAACAAGCCACCACCCTGAGCATCCGCCGCCCGACCCGCACCTGGGCAGGGTTGCGCAGCTTTGTCAGCGATGGCGACCTGGTGTGCGGGTTCGATCCACAGGTCGAGGGTTTATTCTGGGTCGCGGCCCAGGGCGGCTATGGCATCCAGACCTCACCGGCGATGGGCCAGGCCAGTGCGGCATTGGTTCGCCACCTGGCGTTACCCGAGGCGTTGCAGCGTGCCGGCCTGACGGAGGCGATGTTATCACCCCGGCGCCTGGGTTGATTGCAGGCACGGTGCCCTGCTGGATCATCCTTGATACAACTGCGCAATGATGGGCTGGCGAATGCGCGACGCCTCGTCTCTGAATGCCTGGTAATAGCCTGCACTGCTGGCCGGCATATCCACCAGGCGACTGCCCGTGGCTTGCGGCTGGGGATGGGCCGAACCGGGAGCACCTGGCACGGGTTGGGCAGGATCGCCACCACCCGAGCCTGCCGATGTGGTTCTGGCCTCTACCGAGCGACCAAAGTTGGTACTTCTCAATACGAAACGGGTGACCCCGTAAATCTTGCTGAAGCTAGTGATTCCCTGTTTATCGGTGAACTTATAGCTCAAGCCCAGCATCCGCTTGCCAGCCGCCAGAAAGCTGGCCCCCAGTGGGGCGTCAAAAAAGCTGCTGTACTTGACAAAGTCCTTGGCCGTGCTGGCCTTGAGAGCCGCAGTGTAGGCCATACTTGCCGACGTGTAGGCCCCCGCAAAGCTAACTACCCATGACGCCACAGAGAACCCGAAAGATGCCCACCCCAGGTTTTGGATGTGGTGCGAACGGTCCCAACCCATCGCCCTGTCGACCTCAGCGA
The DNA here is from genome assembly GCF_016405645.1 of Pseudomonas sp. MF5691. Lineage (NCBI taxonomy): Bacteria > Pseudomonadati > Pseudomonadota > Gammaproteobacteria > Pseudomonadales > Pseudomonadaceae > Pseudomonas > Pseudomonas sp. MF5691. The sequence continues at coordinate 468,863 of NZ_JAEKDC010000001.1, read as the reverse complement.
TACTCAAGGCTGCGACACTAAGCGTTCCCCCAACCACCCCCAACGATGCAGCCCCCAGCAGCGCCGCCTTGGAAGCAACAACCATCCCCGCCGCAGATGCCGCCGCCGTTCCAACTGCCGCCGCATATGCCGCTACCGCGGTAACAAATCCGGGAGCCGCAAAACCTACCGTCACTATCGACAACACCAGCGCAACTCCGGTCAATACCCACTTCAACCAGTTCGGCAACAACCCGCTGGGGTCCATTAGGTTGACCGGATTACCAGCACAGTAGGCATAGCTGTTGATCCCCCCCTCGTCAAAAGGGCTCAGCGGATCAGGCTGCAAGAACATCATCAGGTGAGGATCGTAGACCCGTTGACCGTTGCCGAGAAAGTAGAGGTTGATCGCCGCATCCAGCCGTTGACCATTCAACGCCGGCAGTTGCAGATCAGCCATGCTACGGACCTTGCCGTCATCCAGCGGGATTTTCGTATCGCCGTAGGGCGTGTAGTGTCGCCGCACATGGGCCTGGCCTGGGGCCGATACGCCGCGCACGCTACCGCTGGCATCGTTCATATGCAGTTGCAGCCCGTCGACGCCCCCGCTGCGTGCCATCACCTCATCCCCGCCGTCGGCGTAGCGGATCTTTTTATTGCCTTCAACCAGAGTCTCCAGCCGGTCGCCGGCGTATGCCAGCATCACCGGCGGCTCACTGCCCCGGGACGCCAGTACCTGGCGGGCCTCGGCATCGTATTGGTAGCTGTACTTGAGGGGACCGGCCTGCACTGTGGTCAACTGCTCAAAACCATTGTAGGTATAGGCCTGGCCCGCCGGGTGTGCCTGCAAGTTGCCCGCCGCGTCATACGTCAGTGTGACATCCTGCGCCGGGCGTGTATGGGTCAGCCGGGTCAGTTGAGTGGGATCGGCACCGGTAAAATAACGCTCGCAGGTGTCTTGCGTGCTGTCGGCAAACGTCGTGACAACCCGAGTAATGTTATTGAGGCTGTCAAAGCTGAAATCCTGCCCGACAATGCCACGCCCCAGATGATCCTTGGGGTGTTCGGGCCCCGTGCAGCGATAGGTCTTGAGCCGCAGAAAGGCATCGTAGGTGAAGGTCTCGCCGATCACCAGGCGTGAGCCGGCGTCCTTGAGTTCCCGTGTCGCCAACATACTGTTGAGGTGATACGTGCTGGTCATGACCTGGAACAGCGCACCGTTCTGCTCGAAGCGGCGCTCGGCTTCCCGACCCAGCGAGTCATAGGACAGCTTGGTAACGACTCGCGTGCTTTCATAGGCGGTGCTCAGGACATGCGGCCGGCCCAATGTATCGTAGGTTTGCTCGATGACCATGGCGCCAGTGGTCATCTTGGAGAACCGCCCGAACACATCGTACTCAAGCTGGCTGGACTGGCCGTCGGCGGAAGTTTGCTGCAGCAGGCGCCCGCCAGGGGAATAGCCATACTGCGAGGTCAGGACGTTGCCGTTGGCGGTTTGGATATCCTTTTCAGGACGGCCGTTGGCATCCATAACGAACTCATGGATCAAGCCATTGGTCTCGGAACGTGTCATAGCACCGGTAACCGGGTCATGCCGGTAGGTGCTCGCCGGATGGTCCGACATCTCAATCCGAGTCGGCACATCCAACTCTGTGTCATAAGTCAGGGTCTGGCGAACCCCACGGGAGGAAACCATGGTGAACGGTTCCATCTCTCCGGCCTTGTACTCCCAGGTCGTGGCCTGCCCCAATGCCCCACGCGTCTGGCTGGTCATTCTGCCGAGGCTATCGTAGGTACGGGCCCCCAGCCGCTTGTTGTCGACCGTAAAAGCACTGGCCAATTCACTGCTGGTGCCGGGGGCGTAATCCGTTTTACGCAGCCGATGAGGAGTGCCATCTATTGGTTTTTGAAGGGTCGTCAGCACCCGGTCGAACACGTCATAGGTCAGCTCAGTGGACGTTTTATTGACATCCACTGCCGTCACGCAGCGCCCCAAGCCATCGTAGGTATACGACGCCAGCTCCACTTTATTATTGTTGGCATCCAGGCGCTCCACCTTCATTGGCTGGTTATGCGTATTGAAATAGGTCAACAGCCGTTCACCGCCAACCACGCCCTCCTCGGTAAGATTGAGCCGCGGGTCATACTCGTTGATGACAACACGGCCATCGGCGTGGGTGACGCGGCTGGCGTTGCCCCACTTACTGTAGGAGTGGACGCTGCGCAACGAGCGTTGCCCGTTGGTCACGTAGTCGCTCTTGACCACTTCCACAGTTTGCCCAAGCGCGTCATAACGCCAAGTGCAGGCGACTCGCTCCTGGCTCGAGCCGATCAATTGTGCTTCGGACACCTGGCGTCCGGCACCGTCGTAGTAGGTAATCGTCTTGTTACCTTGCGCGTCCGCGGTAATCAGATGGGCACGCTTATTCTCTTCGGCAAAATGGTAAGCGTATTGCCGGGTCGCTTTCTGCGGCGCTCCAAGAGCTACGGTTTCTGCGGTCAGCCGGCCATTGACGTCGTACGCCAGGCCCATCGTGCTGCCGCCATCTCGCGTTAACGACAACAGGCGTCGACTGACCATCGAAAGCGTGCGTTTTGCCTCAAGCCATTGATTTCCTTGTTCTTCGCGCCCTTTCAACCGTCGGGTTTCGATCAGGTTATCGCCTTCAATGACGTAACTGAAATCACTGGTCAACAGCTGCCCGCCGACCGTACTGGTGCTGCTCTTCAACCGGCCAGCCAGCGCCACAGGGGTTTCGTAGTAAGTCTGCTGCATCACTAGCACACCAGCCTGGCTGCTCGATTGCTGTAGCACAAAATAACTACTGCCCGTCTGGGGGACGCGCGTATGGGTATATTCCGTGAGTCGCGCGGTAGGCGTGCCTCCTACAGGTACGAGTCGCTCTTGTTTGAGGTAGCGCTGGAACAATTTGTGGGGGTCCGCCGGGCATTTTCCGCTTTCGCCGGCAATCGGGTAATAACTGTATTCGGTGCGAATGCCAGAGGGCTCGGTGCGGCTGAGTTCGTTGCCATAATCATCGGTTTCGATCTGCTGGATCTCTTCCCTCGAGGTGCCACCAGCTACGAGTTCATAGCGATTGGTAACGGTTTTGGGCAGTTGGAAGTTCGCGGGCTGGCTGGGAAATAGACCGGGGAGCGTGTTATAGGTGATATTTACTTTACTGCGCGTTCCCTCGCGTAGGACCTGCTTTTCGGTCAACAGGTGAAACTTATTGTAGGTGGTACGAGTGACGCTCAAGACCGTATTGTTATTGGCCGCGTCAATGCTTTTCTCCTCAGTCCAATAGTCATAGGCGCCGCTAATCAGATACAGGTTGTCCTCACCCTCTTTGAAACCACCCGCATAAGGGAACCCCGTGAAGTTCTGCCCTGGACTGTAATCATAAGTCCGGATCATTGGAGGTTGATTGGCACCTGGAGTCTGCGTCCAACTGGACACACGGGGGATGAATTGGTTGTTGCCATATTGATGACCGTTTTCGGTATAGTTGATCTGCTCAGTTCCGCCCATCGGCGTTTGCACCCGCTCAATCGCAACCAAGCCATTACGAAACGGCGTCCTGTATACAAACGTATAGGCAGCAACCCCCGGCGCACCACTACGATCGTAAGGCGCAGTGACACCTGTAAGGCGATCATTGATCTGTGTAAATCGCGTACGCGCATAACGCCCCCCCTCGACACGTCTATCAGCCGTTTGCAGGCGCCCACTCGCGTAGGTCAGTAGCAGCAACTCTTCCTGTTTGTGATTGAGGATACGCTCAAGAGAACCACCTGGGGCATAGCCGAATCTGAAGACCTCACCATTTTCAAATATTATGGAAGTAATTCGATAAGGGAGCGTACTACTGGTACGCTCCAAAACTTCAATCGTGCCATCCCGATAAATCACATGCAGCGTGGTTTCATTCGTTCGCCTTACCACTAGATCTTTAAGTTTTCGATCCTTGAAAACCATCGTTCCGCCAACAGAAGGCATACCTTGCGTCTTAAATCGCTCGCCGCTAATCAACGTGAGTTGCGCACTGGAAAGGTCAAATTCCGTATTACTCAGGCGCCACCCCAACCCATAAGGTACACGGCCAGGCTCAAACATTGAAAATAACAAAACAATACTGCGACTGACCTCGAGAGGCCCCTCAGGAGATAATTGAGCCAAATTGATTTGGGCACCATACTGACCTGTTCGTGGATCGACGGAACCGTTCAAGTACGAGGAAAAATTAAATGCGTTGGAATAGACATTCATGGTAAGCACCTGTTCTGAAGACGAGACGCACAAATCTAATCAGCTCTCATAATCCAACAACTCAATATTTTGCCTACTTCCACGCATAGTATATACATGCATGCAGCCATAATTATCGACTAGTCGCCAAGGTGTGTTGCCCTCCCCTTCAAACATGGGGAGCTCAATGGAAACCCATAACGCACGCATAATCGTATTTACTCGATTAAATCTCAGAATATGATAATTATCTGACAAGTTTTCATGTATCTCATCAAGAGAGGGGCTTGACCCAGGCTTATCGTGGCCCACTACAACTCCGCCTTTTCTATCAACTCCACCGGACCCATTAACAAAAGACGTCTGAAAGTAACGCCCCTCCCAAGGGACCCACATGGGTGCGTCTAACCCCATTTGGGAGATAAACCTCACCCCAGGCGGGGGCAACCAATACCAAACATCAATATCGGTCTTCGTATTGTGGTTCCAATAAGCGTGATCCACAGTAAGTATAAGATCACGAACTCTCACTCGATAAGGCTGCCGAGGCGAGATATTCACCCAAGCATTAAACTTTGAATCCCCTTCGTTAAAATTCGTGGTATAAACTTTACCATCTATAATTATCTTAGCCATAAGCCTCCGACTCTCCATTGAAGCGCCGGTTTCCAAACGCATAAATCGCTCAACTATCTCTATAGTATCCAGCGCCCCACTCTTTTGTTGCGTAGTGTTCTCCCCAATTCCGCCCCCCTCTGCGTCTTGTATCTCTCGAATCCAAAGTCCGGTATCATATATATTTTTCACGGTATCGCAGGACCACCCCCCCGGTAGAGGCTGGTTCACATTTGGAGAATATAATGTGACCGCTACACTGGCTTTTTCATCCTCCCGCAGGAGCGTGCTCTCCCAATTACCATTAATCCCTTCCTGCACCATAGTGACTTCAATAAGAACTTTGCACTGATGCCGGCCATTGGCATACAGCGCGTCAGTAGAATCCTGACCATTAGCAAGGACGATGTGGAAGTGCTGAGGTCGCCTTGCTAACTTAACGGGCTCCACCGTCAGACGATTGCCACTTTCATAGGGAACTATTTTAAATACATGAAGATTCCCATAGTTATCCCGCAACCGCCACTTGCTATTCAAAACCTCATGCGGAAGGTCCGGAATCTGTGTAGTAAGTTTAACCGCGCACATAACACGATTACTTATCCGATGAATCACTGGATCCTCACCTGGATTTACAACTGGAAGATACTGGTGAACCATACTCAACCGTAAAGTACTGCTCGCAGACCCAGAGAAAACCCCTCCTTTATAATTACCCGAAAGTCCATAAGACGTCTGAAAGGAGGTCCCTTCATTTGGCACCTCCACTGACTCATTCAACCCATAATTATGAACAAACCACAAACCATTAACACCTTCCCAATAGTACATATCAATATCAAGAAGCCCTGTAATATTTAAAGCATCATAATCAACAATCAAATCAAGCTCTGTAGAAAGCAATACTGGGGGCACCGTGGGCTTGATAAATACCGACGACTTAAAATCAGTCGGATATTCGGAATAGCTGTTAGTAACCGTCTCTCCGTCCAACACAATAGTCGCCATGAACTGTACAGCCTTGAGAGAGACATTTTCCTCAAGGCGCATATAACGCCTGACAATCTCTACCCCCGCGTCAACAACCGTATTGTTTGGCAGACTCTCGCCGAGTTCTTCCCCAGTACGATTCCAGAGTCCTGGATCATATTCGTTCTTCTGCGTATCGCAACTCCACCCGCTGCCTACACTGGCATTATCCGCGATAGAAACAGGCACGATTTTTACACTCGCCCGCTCACTATCGGTTAAGGAGGCTTGACTCCAGACACCTTTTTTCCCCAAAACCTGCTTTAAAACCTCAACTACAACTTCAACTTGATGATGCCCATTGGCATAAAGTGCATCCGTATAGTCAGTGCCATCAGCAAACCTGACCTTAAAATGCACAAGCCGCATATTATGTGATTGCCTGATCATCTCGTTCTCCAAAAACCACATCCATCGCCGTAGCGCGAACTTTCTCGAAACCAAATTCGAGCTGAAATTCCACGAACTTAGATATCGAACACTTAGGGAGATTAGAGACCAGGAAAAAAGAGAAAGTAACTGTTAAAAATGACAGTTAATTAGCTGAAATAGAAATAACTTAATGAACCTTTATAACTATAAACCACAGCCATGACTGCGTGTTCTTGCAAGCGCCACCCAATGATAAACAATCAGGCTTTCCAGCGACCCGCCGCCGCATGATCACTCTCTCGCCCCTCAACCCACCGCGCCCCCTCACTGGTGTTCTCCTTCTTCCAGAACGGCGCCCGGGTCTTGAGGTAGTCCATCACAAACGCACAGGCATCAAACGCCGCCTGGCGGTGGGCACTGGCGGCCGCGACGAACACGATGGGTTCGCCGGGCTCCAGGGCGCCGATGCGGTGCAGCACTTCGAGCTTGAGCAGCGGCCAGCGCTGCTCGGCTTCGACGGCGATCTTGGCCAGGGCTTTTTCGGTCATGCCGGGGTAGTGTTCAAGGAACATCCCCGCCACATCGAGGCCATCGTTGAAATCGCGTACATAGCCGACAAAGCTCACCACCGCACCCACACCCACGTTGGCCGCGTGCATGGCGTTGACTTCGGCGCCGGGGTCAAAGGGCTGGGCTTGCACACGAATGGCCATGGTCAGCCTCCGGTCACGGGCGGGAAGAAGGCGACTTCGTCACCGGCCTGCAAAGGCTCGTCGAGGGAGCACAGTTCCTGGTTGCGCGCACACATCAGGCTGGCCTCGTTGAGCACCTCGAAGCCCGCATCAGCCGCCAGTGCCAGGCGCACGGCATCGACCGTGGCGAAGTCGCCTTCGACCTCCAGGGAGTCCAGGCCTATCGCCTCGCTGTAGCGTGCAAAAAACAGTACGTTGATGCTCATGCCTGGTCCGCCTTGAAATGCCCGCTTTTGCCGCCGAGCTTTTCCAGCAGGCGGATGTTCTCGATGGTCATGCCACGGTCCACCGCCTTGCACATGTCGTAGATCGTCAACGCGGCAACACTGGCGGCAGTCAGTGCTTCCATTTCCACGCCGGTCTGCCCGGACAGCTTGCAGCGGGCGATGATGTGCACGGTATTTTCCCCTTCGGCTGCCAGCTCAACCTTGACGCCCGTCAACATCAGCGGATGGCACAGGGGGATCAGGTCGCTGGTCTTTTTCGCCGCCTGGATCCCGGCGATGCGCGCCACGGCGAACACGTCGCCCTTGGGATGGGCGCCGTCGACAATCATTTGCAGGGTCTGGGGCAGCATGCGCACCCGCGCCTCGGCCACGGCTTCGCGGAACGTCACGGTTTTATCGGTGACGTCGACCATATGGGCACGGCCCTGGGAATCGAGATGAGTCAGCACGGGGATACTCCTGATCAGAAGCCCCGATTGTAAACCCAACGCAGATCAAAAGGTGGGAGCAGGCTTGCCTGCGATAGCGCAGTGTCAGTCACCAACGCCATCGCGGGTAAGCCCGGCTCCCACAGGAATTGAGGTGAACCGGGCGATGGAGGTATCGCCCGGTTTCGGATTACAGGTGGGATTCGGCGTATTCGGCCAGAATCGAGCGAGGGACACCCTGCAAGGCGATGTGCACGCCGTTCGGGAAATCCTTGAAGCGTTCCGTCAGGTAGGTCAGCCCGGAGCTGGTCGCGGACAGGTAGGGAGTGTCGATCTGTGCCAGGTTGCCCAGGCACACCACTTTGGAACCGGCGCCGGCACGGGTGATGATGGTTTTCATCTGGTGCGGCGTGAGGTTCTGGCATTCGTCAATCAGAATCAGGCTCTGCTGGAAGCTGCGACCTCGAATGTAGTTGAGGGATTTGAACTGCAACGGCACTTTGCTGAGGATGTAGTCGACGCTGCCATGGGTGTTTTCGTCATCCATGTGCAAGGCTTCGAGGTTGTCGGTGATCGCCCCCAGCCACGGCTCCATTTTTTCTGCCTCAGTGCCGGGCAAAAAGCCGATCTCCTGGTCCAGGCCCTGCACGCTACGGGTGGCGATGATGCGCCGATAACGCTTGGTGACCATGGTCTGCTCGATGGCAGCCGCCAGGGCGAGGATGGTCTTGCCCGAACCCGCCGCGCCGGTCAGGTTGACCAGGTGGATGTCCGGGTCGAGCAGCGCGTACAGCGCCAGGCTCTGGTAGATATCACGCGGTTTCAGGCCCCAGGCTTCCTGGTGCAACAGGGGCTCCTGATGCAGATCGAGGATCAGCAGCTTGTCGACCTGGATCTCTTTGATCCAGCCCACGAAGCCCTGTTCGTCGATGATGAATTCATTGATATGCACCGCCGGCAGGTTGTCGGTCAGTTGCACCTGGTGCCAGGTGCGGCCATGGTCCTGGCGGGTCTCGACCTTGCTCACGCGGTCCCAGAACGAGCCGGTCATGGTGTGATAACCCCGGGACAGCATCGACACATCGTCGACCAGCTGGTCGGTACTGTAGTCCTCGGCAGCGATCCCACACGCTCGTGCCTTGAGGCGCATGTTGATGTCTTTGGTCACCAGCACCAGGCGCAGGTCCTTGTCGCGCGCGTGCAGGTCGATCAGTTGGTTGATGATCTTGTTGTCGTTGAGGTTTTCCGGCAGCAGGCTGTTGGGCTCGCTGCGCTTGCTCATCAGGATCGACAGCAAGCCCTTGGGCCCGCTCTTGCCACGCTGGATCGGGACGCCGACTTCCACATCATCGGGCGAGGCCTCGCCCAGGGTCTTGTCAATCAGGCGGATCGCCTGGCGGCATTCGGCGGCAACGCTGTGGTGCCCGCTTTTGAGTTTGTCGAGCTCTTCAAGCACGATCATCGGGATGGCGACGTGGTGTTCTTCGAAATTGAGCAACGCGTTTGGATCGTGAATCAATACATTGGTATCAAGCACATAAAGGATTGGCTGGTCGGAAGAAGGGTTACGTCCATGATCATCCATACTCGGTCACCTTTGTGGGAGCCAGTCGACGCAATACCACAACAGTGCTGCGCCTCGATTCGAGCGCCGAATACACCGCAAAGGGAGTCTGGGAAGACGCCACCTGTGGTGCAGGTTTCGGCGATCTGACTTCGTAATACCGCAAAACCCATGACAGGAAAAAGCACTTTGACGCTTTTTTGAAGTTTATTTTTCAGGATGACGAATAGCACTGGCGGGCCGCCACGCACCCCGCTAAAGTCGGAAGTCCGCCTGCATCGAAATGTCGCAGCAAATCACCCCAAAAAACCCTCATCCCCAACAGGGCCGGGCTTTTGCCCTTTTCAGCGAAACGCTTCCCGACAATCCTGCCAACCCAGCCCACTTTGCGCCGTTGCCTGTAGCAACAGCGGCAATGCGACCCGCGCCTTGTCCTGGGTGTCGTGGAACACAATCACCCCTTTGCGCCACAACAACATCAGCGTCAGCACCCGCTGAGCCGACTCGTCGGCCTTGAGCAGGCCCGGTTCATCCTGGGAGTCGATATCCCACAATGCCACTTGCAGGCCCTGGGCCTGGAAAAAGCCCTGGCTGTCAGCCCGGCGCTGGCCATAGGGTGGGCGGAACAGCGGCACGTAGTTTTCCGGCAGCAGGTTCTGGGTCAGCGACGCACTGCGGGTGATCGAGCTTTGCCAGTCGACCCAATGGCTGTGGGAACGGTATTGCCAGCCCTGGATACCCACGCACTGACCCTGGTACAAACCCTGCACATCGACGGCCGAGGTTTTCTCCAGGCGGGTTTGCAGGCTGTTGCCCAGGACAAAGAAGGTGGCTGTCATTTTCTGCTTGCGCAGGTAGTCGGCCAGCCAGTCGGTCTGACCGCCCGGCGGTGACGGGCCGCCATCGAAGGTCAGTAAAAACAGGCGGTCGTTGAGTTCATCGCCATTGCGCTCGAAATCCCCAAAACGCGCCACTTCGCTGCCGATCTGCGGGAACAGCGCGGCCTTGCGCAGCAGCTCATCCAGGTAGCGCTGGTGAAACGCGCGACTGGGACCGGCCCAGCCTATATAGAAAGATTGCTCGCTCACCTCGAACTTGCCGGCTTGATCGCGCAGGTCGTCGAGGTTGTCCACCAGATAGCAGAACGAGGCGTCCTGTTCGCAGCTTTGCTGGGCGAACATGTAGTTCTCCAGCAACCGCTGCCAGAGGTGGCGGCGCAGGTCGTCGATAGCGCCCTGGTTGACGATCTTCAGCCCCAGGCGCTGCTTGAGGGCCGGTTCATCCAGGGCCTCGCTGGCCAGCAGCGCGTTGGCGAACATGAGGATTTCGGCGCGTGATGCCACATCAAACAGCGCCGGGCTGCTGAGTTTTTCCGGCCAGGTGCCACGGTCCAGGGTCGCGACATCCACACTGGCCGCCTGGGCGCCCAGGCACGTCAGCCAGGCGCACACTAAAAGCGCAATTCGCACAACAGGTCTCCCCCTCCTGATTCGTCGGCCACTATAGCCGATCACTATCCTCCCACAGGGATAACCGTATGGCAGCTATTGGCGTGATAGGTGGAGTCCAACGCCCCAACCCCCTAGAATCCCCCGACGATTACAGGAGACGACTTCATGCTGACGGTGATTTCCCCCGCCAAAACCCTCGATTTCGAGACCCCGCCGGTAACCCAGCGCTTTACCCAGCCACAATACCTCGACCACTCCCAGGAGTTGATCGAGCAGTTGCGCGAGCTGAGCCCGGCGCAGATCAGCGAACTGATGCATGTTTCCGACAAGATCGGCGGCCTCAACGCCGCACGTTTCGGCAGCTGGACCCCGGCCTTCACCCCGGCCAATGCCAAGCAGGCGCTGCTGGCCTTCAAGGGCGACGTCTACACCGGCCTCAATGCCCAGACCTTCAACGACGCCGACTTCGCTTACGCCCAGGACCACCTGCGCATGCTCTCGGGCCTGTACGGCCTGCTGCGTCCCCTGGACCTGATGATGCCGTACCGCCTGGAGATGGGCACCAAGCTGGGCAACGCCCGTGGCAAGGACCTGTACGCCTTCTGGGGCACGCGGATCAGCGAATGGCTCAACGAGGCCCTGGCTGAGCAGGGCGATGATGTGCTGCTGAACCTGGCCTCCAACGAATACTTCTCGGCGGTCAAGCGCCCGGCCTTGAACGCGCGGATCATCAATACCGAGTTCAAGGACCTGAAGAACGGCCAGTACAAGATCATCAGCTTCTACGCCAAGAAGGCCCGGGGCATGATGAGCCGCTTTGTCATCGAAGAGCGCATCAACGACACGGCGCAGCTCAAGCAGTTTGATGTCCAGGGTTATCGCTTCAGTGCCGAGCAGTCCAAGCCGGATAACCTGGTATTTTTGCGCGATCACGCACCGGAGTAGGTCGCCAGTACAGCGCAAATCCGATGTGGGAGCTGGCAAGCCTGCTCCCACATTTTTTCCGTATTTCAAATGCGGAATCGTCATTACTTTGACGTCAAAAATATTTCTTCAGATTTCCTAACGTTTCTTTCACTCGACATTCGTCAGATTTTTTCGTAGTGGCACCACTTTTTTCAAACAGTAGTGGCACAAAACTATATCCCCGCGTCAACTCCCTATAACCACTAGCCCAATCCGCAAGTGCTATCAATATAGTACTAGTGCCATCTTTCCTAATATTTCAAGAAATTTCCAGAAACAGGATGAGCGGCCAGGAACTATGTCCTTCAGTGCCGCTCATACCACCGGTAACGATTATCTCTGTTCTTGTGCGATATGACTTACACAGCGACCAACGGAAGTAGCAAAGTTGTCATATTCAACTTTGACCCTTCGGTCTAATTAACAACTGTTTAGTTGAGGGCGGGCGACAAGGTTGCATGACCATCCCCTACAAGGCCAAGGCTGAGCCTACCCAAATGGGTCAGTGAGACAACCCAATGCGTTGATAGATAAGGGCTTTATGTCCATATCAAGGCGTTGCGGCACTGACGCCAGACCCTTCTCACCGAAGGCTGGCTGCATTTCAGGGCAAGCCCCAACAATAAGGCCAAGTTGCGCACAACTTGAGTGCATTAGTTAGTCACTCGACTTTTAACATGCCTGCACATGGCAATGCTGTGTCTATTCACCGCATTACCTAGTGCATGAGTGACGCTTGAAAACATGAACTCCGGCCATCTAATGGCGTGATAAAGATAGAGGTAAATGCGATGCGCATCAGCATATTTGGTTTGGGTTACGTGGGCGCAGTATGTGCCGGTTGCCTGTCTGCACGGGGCCACGAAGTGGTCGGCGTAGACATTTCCAAGGATAAGATCGACCTGATCAACGCGGGCAAATCCCCCATCGTTGAACCCGGCCTGGGCGAACTGTTGAGCCAGGGCATTGCCACCGGCCGCTTGCGCGGTACCACCAACTTCGCCGACGCCATCCGCGATACCGACCTGTCGATGATCTGTGTCGGCACGCCGAGCAAGAAAAACGGCGACCTGGAACTCAACTACATCGAGGCGGTATGCCGCGAGATCGGTTTTGTCCTGCGTGACAAGACCACCCGCCACACCATCGTGGTGCGCAGTACCGTGTTGCCCGGCACCGTGGCCAACGTGGTGATCCCGATCCTCGAAGACTGCTCCGGCAAAAAAGCCGGCGTCGACTTCGGTGTCGCGGTCAACCCGGAGTTCCTGCGCGAATCCACGGCCATCGCCGACTACGACCTGCCACCGATGACCGTGATCGGTGAACTGGACAAAGCCTCCGGTGATGTCCTGCAATCGCTGTACGAAGAACTCGATGCGCCGATCATCCGCAAGGACATCGCCGTTGCCGAGATGATCAAGTACACCTGCAACGTGTGGCACGCCACCAAAGTCACCTTCGCCAACGAAATCGGCAACATCGCCAAGGCCGTAGGCGTCGATGGTCGCGAAGTGATGGAAGTGGTCTGCCAGGACAAGACCCTCAACCTGTCCCAGTACTACATGCGCCCCGGTTTTGCCTTCGGCGGCTCGTGCCTGCCAAAAGATGTGCGCGCCCTGACCTACCGCGCCAGCACCCTGGACGTGGAGGCGCCGCTGCTCAACTCGCTGATGCGCAGCAACGAATCCCAGGTGCAGAACGCTTTCGACATCGTCTCCAGCCACGACAAGCGCAAGGTCGCCCTGCTGGGCCTGAGCTTCAAGGCCGGCACCGATGACCTGCGTGAAAGCCCACTGGTGGAACTGGCGGAAATGCTTATCGGCAAGGGCTTCGACCTGAGCATCTACGACAGCAACGTCGAATACGCCCGTGTGCATGGGGCCAACAAGGACTACATCGAAGGCAAGATTCCCCACGTGTCGTCCCTGCTCAACTCAGACTTCGACGATGTGATCAACAACAGCGACGTGATCATCCTCGGCAACCGCGACGAGAAATTCCGCGCCCTGGCCCAGCAAGCCCCGCACGGCAAGCAAGTGGTCGACCTGGTGGGCTTCATGTCCCAGGCCACCAGCGTCAGTGGCCGTACCGAAGGCATTTGCTGGTAACAGCAACGGCAAGTTTCAAGCTGCAAGTGTCCTGATCCCCAGCGCTTGCAGCTTGAAGCCTTCTTCACCTTCGGATGACGCTTATGTCCAAGTTAAAACACGTACTGCTCCAATCCGCCGGCTGGCTGGTCTTTCTGAGCCTGCTGATGGGACTCGCCCTGCTGCTGCCGGCGAGTACGTTCGACTCCGAGTCGAAGAATTTTATTTTCCTGATTGGCGCCGTGGGTATCTGGCGCTACTCGATGGGTGCTACGCATTTCTTTCGCGGCATGCTGTTCCTGTACGTGGTCTACCCGCACCTGCGGCGCAAAGTGCGCAAGCTGGGCAAGGCGGCGGACCCGTCCCATGTGTTCCTGATGGTTACCAGCTTTCGTATCGACGCATTGACCACGGCCCAGGTCTACAGCTCGGTGATCCGCGAGGCCATCGAGTGCGGTTTCCCCACCACCGTGGTCTGCTCCCTGGTGGAAATGTCCGATGAGCTGCTGGTCAAGAGCCTCTGGGAAAAGATGAACCCACCGGCTCACGTCAAGCTCGACTTCGTGCGTATCGCCGGTACCGGCAAGCGCGACGGCCTGGCCTTCGGTTTTCGGGCGATCTCCCGCCACCTGCCGGACGACCGCGCCGTGGTGGCGGTGATCGACGGCGACACCGTGCTCGCCGAAGGCGTAGTGCGCAAGACCGTGCCGTGGTTCCAGCTGTTCGGCAATGTCGGCGGCCTGACCACCAACGAGTTCTGCGAAGTGCGCGGCGGCTACATCATGAGCGAGTGGCACAAACTGCGCTTCGCCCAACGCCACATCAACATGTGCTCCATGGCCCTGTCCAAGCGCGTGCTGACCATGACCGGACGCATGTCGGTGTTCCGTGCCAGCGTCGTCACCGACCCCGGTTTTATCGCCGACGTGGAAAGCGACTCGCTGCAACACTGGCGCCTGGGCCGTTTCAAATTCCTGACCGGCGATGACAAGTCCAGCTGGTTCAGCCTGATGCGCCTGGGTTACGACACCTTCTACGTGCCCGATGCGGCGATCAACACCGTGGAACACCCGCCGGAAAAGAGCTTTATCAAGGCCAGCCGCAAGCTGATGTTCCGCTGGTACGGCAACAACCTGCGCCAGAACTCCCGGGCCCTGGGCCTGGGCATGGGCCGCCTGGGTCTGTTCACCAGCGTGGTGCTGTTCGACCAGCGCGTGTCGATGTGGACCTCCCTGCTCGGCCTGACCGTGGCGATCATCGCCACCTTCAAGTACGGCGGCGCGTTCATCCTCGCTTACCTTTTGTGGATCGGCATCACCCGCCTGATCCTGACCCTGTTGCTGTCGTGCTCGGGGCACAAGATCGGCCCCGCCTACCCGGTGATTCTCTATTACAACCAGATCATGGGCGCGCTGGTGAAGATCTACGTGTTCTTCCGCCTCGATCAACAGTCCTGGACCCGCCAGGACACCAAACTGACCCGCGATTTGGCCAGCTTTCAACGTTGGTTCAACACCTGGTCGTCTCGGACCATGACCTTCTCCGCCGGCAGCATTTTCGTCGCCGTGTTGCTGATGATGGTCTGACCCTGCCAAGCCTGAATTAACTTAAGGAAATGCCCTGATGAACAGTCAAGTAAACGCCAATGTTGTCCACGAATCCGAAGCCCAGCGCCAACACGCCCGGGTGAAAATCCCGGCCAAGCTGCGCTTCTTCGGTGCCGACCGCACGCCCATGGAAGTACGGGTCATCGACCTGTCCGCCGGCGGCCTGGCCTTCAATGCCGCCCAGCAACCGCTGAAGGTCGGCGATGTGCATAAAGCGCGCCTGCAGTTTGTCATCGACAACCTCGGCCTGGCGATGGACGTGGAGCTGTTGATCCGCTCCCACGACCGCCAGACCGGCCGCACCGGCTGCCAGTTCCAGAACCTGGATGCCCAAGATATTTCCACCCTGCGGCACCTGATCACTTCGCACCTGTCCGGCGATATCGTGACCATGGGCGATGTACTGGCGACCCTGCAGCGCGACAACTTCACCAAGGCACGCAAGGTCAAGGACAGCGGCAGCGGCATGAGCGCCTTTGGTCGCCTGCGCGCCGTGACGTTCAGCCTGGCGATCTTCCTGGTGGGCCTGGCGGCATTCGGGTTTGTGTTCAAGTCGGTGTATGGCATGTACTTCGTCAGTCATGCCCAGGCCGGCCTGGTCAGCGTGCCGGGGATGAACGTCACGATGCCCCGCGACGGCACCGTGCAAAGCCTGATCAAAGACCACGGCGTTGCCGCCAAAGGCGCGCCACTGGCGACCTTCAGCACCAGCATGCTGGATGTGCTCAAGGGCCACCTGGACGAAGACCAGCTGCAACCGGCCAAGGTCGAAGAGCTGTTCGGCAAGCAAATGACCGGCACCCTGACCTCCCCTTGCGACTGCATCGTCGCCCAGCAACTGGTGGCTGATGGTCAATACGCGAGCAAGGGTGATGTGATCTTCCAACTGGTGCCGCGCGGCAGCCAGGCGAATGTCGAGGCGCGCTTCTCCTATCGCCAGTTCGGCGACGTGCGCCCAGGCACCCCGGTGAGCTTCCAGGTCGCCGATGAAGAACAGACCCGCACCGGCACCATCGTGAGCAGCACCAGCCTCAACAGCGCCGACCTGTCCTCGGATATCCGCGTGCAGATCAAGCCCGATGCCCCGCTGGACAGCGCCTATGCCGGCCGCCCCGTGGAAGTGACCAGCGACCGTGGTCCGTCCCTGAACTGGCTGATTGATAAAGCCATGGCTGCTGGTTTGTAAGCGAGGATTTGCCTGTGAACCCTATTTCAAGAACAACACAATCCTTGTGGGAGCCCACTTCTGTGGGAGCCGGGCTTGCCCGCGATGGCATCGACTCGGTGCAGCAGATACACCGCGGCGATGCCATCGCAGGCAAGCCAGCTCCCACAAAAGCTCGCTCCCCCTTGCGACCTGTGGCGCTGCTGGCATTGGCCGTCACACTGGCCGGTTGCGCCGGCCTGCCCGACCAGCGCCTGGCCAATGAAGCCCTCAAGCGTGGCGACACCGCCACCGCCGCGCAGAACTACCAGCAACTGGCAGAGCTGGGCTACAGCGAAGCCCAGGTCGGCCTGGCCGATATCCAGGTCGGCAGCCGTGACCCGGCGCAGATCAAGCAAGCCGAAGCCACCTACCGCGCGGCTGCCGATATCTCGCCCCGCGCCCAGGCCCGTCTCGGTCGCCTGCTGGTGGCCAAGCCCGGCGCCACCGAAGCCGAGCACCGCGAAGCCGAAGGCCTGCTGAAAAAAGCCTTTGCCAATGGCGAAGGCAACACCCTGATCCCGCTGGCCATGCTGTACCTGCAATACCCCCACGATTTCCCCAGCGTCAACGCGCAGCAGCAGATTGATAGCTGGCGCACCGCCGGCTACCCGGAAGCCGGCCTGGCGCAGGTGCTGCTGTACCGTACCCAGGGCACCTACGATCAGCACCTGGATGACATCGAAAAAATCTGCAAGGCCGCGCTGAACAGCACCGATATCTGCTACGTCGAACTGGCCACTGTCTACCAGAAGCGCGAGCAACCGGAGCAACAGGCCGAACTGCTCAAGCAGATGGAAGCCGGCTACAGCCGTGGCACCGTCAGCGCCCAGCGGGTCGACAGTGTGGCCCGTGTGCTGGGCGATGCCTCATTGGGCAAGACCGATGAAAAAAGCGCCCAGGCCCTGCTGGAAAAAATCGCCCCTGGCTACCCGGCGTCCTGGGTCAGCCTCGCGCAACTGCTCTACGACTTCCCGGAACTGGGCGACGTCGAGCAGATGATGAAGTACCTCGACAACGGCCGCGCCGCCGACCAGCCCCGCGCCGAGTTGCTGCTGGGCAAGCTCTACTACGAAGGCAAGTGGGTGCCGGCCGATGCCAAGGCCGCCGAAGCCCACTTCCAGAATGCCCAGGGCCGGGAAGTGGCCGCCGATTACTACCTCGGCCAGATCTACCGCCGTGGCTACCTGGGCCAGGTCTACCCACAAAAAGCCCTGGATCACTTGCTGACGGCGGCGCGCAACGGCCAGAACAGCGCCGACTTCGCTATCGCCCAGCTGTTTTCCCAAGGCAAGGGCACCCAGCCCGACCCGCTCAACGCCTATGTGTTCAGCCAATTGGCGAAGCGCCAGGACACGCCGCAGGCCAATGAACTGGCCGCGCAACTCGAACAACAACTGCCGCCCGCCCAGCGCGCCGAGGGCCAGCGCCTGCTGCAACAAGAGCTGGCCGCCCGTGGTGCCTTGAGCCAAAGCACGCTGCAACTGCACGCCCTGCAAGAAGAAGACGGCGAGGAATCCCTATGAAACTCAATCCATTCGTCAAGGCCGGTATTGGCCTGACCTTCGCCCTGCTGTGGTCGTGCCCGACCCTGGCCGCGCTGACCGAAGACAAGAACTTCGGCCTGGACGTGAAAGTCACCGGCCAGTCCGAAGACGACCGCGACCTGGGCACGCAAAAAGGCGGCGACGTCAACGGCATCGGCCTGGATGTGCGCCCGTGGATCTACGGTGAAAGCGGCGCCTGGAGCGCCTACGCCATGGGCCAGGCGGTGGCGTCCAGCGACATCATCGAGACCGACACCCTGCAACAGTCCGATGGCGACACCACCGAGCAATCGAGCAACAACGACCGCAAGACCAAGAAAAACTACCTGGCCCTGCGTGAGTTCTGGGTCGGCTACAGCGGCTTCACCCCCTACCCCGGCGAGATCCTCAAGCTGGGCCGCCAGCGCCTGCGCAATGATGACGGGCAATGGCGCGACACCAACATCGAAGCGCTGAACTGGACCTTCGACACCACCCTGCTCAAGGCCAATGTCGGCGCCGCCGAACGCTTCAGCGAGTACCGCACCGACCTCAAGGAACTGTCCCCCGAAGACAAGGACCGCCAGCACTTCTACGCCGACGCGGCCTACCAGTGGACCCCGGGCCATTGGGTTGGCGTGCGCGGTCATCACAGCCATGACGACGGCAAGCTCGACTACCCGCAACCGGGCGTGGCCGCCGATTCGCTGGACAAGCGCCAGAACGGCGACCTGACCTGGCTCGGCATTGAGGCCAACAGCGACGCTTATAACTGGCGCAACACCAACACCGTCAACTACTGGGCCAGCGTCACCGGCATGCAGGGCGACCGTAGCAACGTCAACGCGCTGAACGCCGACGGTAGCCGCCCGGCCAACGCCAAGCGCAATACCGATGTGGATGGCTGGGCCACCGACCTGGGTGTGCGCCTGCGCCTCGACCCGCAGTGGCAAGTGGGTGCGGCCTATGCCCGCGCCAGTGCCGACTACGAGCAGAACGGCCTGCAAAGCAACCGCTCGAACTTCACCGGCACCCAATCGCGGATGCATCGTTTTGGCGAGGCGTTTCGCGGCGAGATGAACAATATGCAGTCCATGAGCCTGTTCGGTTCCTGGCAGTTGCGCGATGACTACGACGCCAGCCTGGTCTACCACAAGTTCTGGCGTGTGGACGGCAACAAGCCAGTGGGCAGCAATGGCATCGACGCGGTGCAGAACAACTACGACGACGTCACCGGCGCCGTGCTGTCCAGCGCCTCCCTGCCCCTGGAAGACGGTAAGAAAGACCTTGGCCAGGAGATGGACCTGGTGGTCACCAAGTACTTCAAGAAGGGCCTGCTGCCCGCCGCCCTCAGCCAGTCGATCGACGAACCGTCGGCCCTGGTGCGCTTTCGTGGCGGTGTGTTCAAACCGGGCGACGCCTATGGCAAGCAAGTCGACTCGTACATGCACCGCGCCTTTGTCGATGTGATCTGGCGTTTCTGATGGGAGCCTGCGCAATGAATCCTCACGCCCTCAAAGGCTCGGCCCTGCTCGCTGCGGCAATGCTGCTGGCGTGCGCCCCGGCCTTTGCCAATGTCGAGCCGCAGGTCAAGGCGCCCACCCTCGCCAAGGAACTGCAACAGGCCAAGACCTACACCATCACCAGCCCGCCTACGGCGCCGCTGGAGATGGCCAAGCCGCCGCTGCCGGACCTCTCGGGCTACACCGCCGAAGCCGTGGCGAAAAAAATCGTGCGCAGCAAGGCCGGCAAGGTCAGCGTGCGCCGGATGATGCAGGAAAACGCCCTCAAGGACTTTATCGGCGGCGACAACAAGATGGCCGAATGGGTGGTGCGCCAGCACGGCATTCCCCAAGCGATCTTTATCGACGACGGCTACATGAACCTCAAGGACCTGCTCAAGAAGGTGCCCAAGCAATACCTGAGCGAAACCTCGCCCGGCGTGTTCCTGGCCAGGCTGCCGATTGTGGTCGGCGAAAAAGGCATCCTCGAAATCGACGGGCAGACCCAGGAATTGCGCCTGTCCCAGGAAGCCGGCTCGTTCCTGGTCAACGACGGCCAGCTGTTTGTGCGCGACACCAAGATCACCGGCTGGCGCGAGAAAACCAACGGCCCGGCGACCTTCCGCTCGCCCACGGAATTCCGCCCGTTCCTGCTGGCCTGGGGCGGTACCCAGACCTATATCGTCAACAGCAAGATGGCCAGCTTCGGCTATGCCAACAGTAAGTCCTACGGCGTGAGTATTTCCCAGTACACGCCGAACATGGCCAAGGTCCTCAAGCGCCCGGAGCCGACCGGCTGGATTGTCGATTCCGAGTTCTCGGACATGTGGTACGGCTTCTACTGCTACGAAACCACCGGTTTTGTGATCAAGGGCAGCACCTACAAAGACAACATCGTCTACGGCATCGACCCCCACGACCGCTCCCACGGTCTGATCATTGCCGACAACACCGTGTACGGCACCAAGAAGAAGCACGGCATCATTATTTCCCGTGAAGTCAACGACAGCTTCATCTTCAACAACCGCAGCTACGACAACAAGCTGTCGGGCCTGGTGATCGACCGTAACAGCGTGAACAACCTGATCGCCGACAACGAGATCTACCGCAACCACACCGACGGCATCACCCTCTATGAGAGCGGCGATAACCTGTTGTGGGGCAACAAGGTGATCAGCAACCGTCGCCACGGCATCCGTGTCCGTAACAGCGTGAACATCCGCCTGTACGAGAACCTCGCCATGGCCAACGGCCTGACCGGGGTCTACGGCCATATCAAGGACCTGACCGACACCGACCGCGACATCGCGCTCGATCCGTTCGACACCAAGGTCTCGCTGATCGTGGTTGGCGGCGAGCTGGCGGCCAATGGCAGCGGGCCGCTGTCCATCGACTCGCCGTTGAGCATCGAGCTGTACCGCGTGTCGATGCTCGCGCCGACCAAATCCAGTGGCATCAGCTTCTCCGGCGTTCTAGGTGAGCGCCAGGAAGAGATTCTCGACTTGCTGGTACGCCAGAAAAAAGCCGTGCTGATCGACCCTGTCGAACGCCAGACCCCATTGCAGGACTGAGGATGACCTTTATGCACCCACACATGATCAAGCTACTCAGCCTCTCGGGTTTGACCCTCGGCATCCTGGCCGCCAGCAGCGGCGTGCGCGCCGATGAAGCCCAGGCGCCGAGCTTTACCGCCGAGCCGTGCTGCAACCTGTGCCCCGAGGCCCACGACGCAAAGAACTACACCACCCGCTACCAGCAGAACTTCACCACCCTGGTACAGGCCCAGGGCGACTGGCTGTTCCGTACCCAGGAAGACCTGCGCACCGAATTCGACACCACCCCGGCCGGCTACAAGCGCATGCAGCAACTGCGCGATGCGTTCAAGAGCAAGGGCGTGGAACTGGTGGTGGTCTACCAGCCGACCCGTGGCCTGGTGAACCGCAACAAACTCAACCCGGCAGAGAAAGCCAGCTTCGATTTCGACAAGGCCCTGGGCAACTACAAGAGCATGCTCGGGCGTTTTGCCAAGATGGGCTATGTGGTGCCGGACCTGTCGCCGCTGACCAACGAGCAATTGCCGGACGAACAGCCGGCCCACGACTTCTACTTCCGTGGCGACCAGCACTGGACCCCGTATGGCGCCCAGCGCACCGCCAAAATCGTCGGGGCCAAGGTGCGCGCCATGCCCGAGTTCGCCGGGATCCCCCAGCGTGAATTCGAGACCAAGAAGTCCGGGCGCATGGGCAAGACCGGCACCCTGCACAACATGGCCGGGCAGCTGTGCGGCACCAGCTACGCGATCCAGTACATGGACCAGTTCAGCACCGAGCCCAAGGGCGAAGCGGCGGACGGCGACCTGTTCGGCGACTCCGGCAACCCGCAGATCACCCTGGTGGGCACCAGCCACAGTGGCAAGAACTACAACTTCGCCGGCTTCCTGCAACAGGAAATCGGCGCCGACATCCTTAACGTCGCCTTCCCCGGCGGTGGCCTGGAAGGCTCGATGATCCAGTACCTGGGCAGCGAAGAATTCCAGAAGAGCCCACCGAAGATTCTGATCTGGGAATTCTCACCGCTGTATCGCCTCGACCAGGAAACCACCTACCGCCAGATGATGGCCCTGCTCGACAACGGCTGTGAGGGCAAGCCGGCGCAGATGAGCGCCAGCACCACCCTCAAGCCGGGCAAGAACGAGTTGATGGTTAACAGCAAGAACATGGACCTGCGCAACAGCCGTCATCAGGTCGACATTCGCTTCGCCGATCCCTCGGTGAAAACCCTGCAAGCCACCCTCTGGTACATGAACGGGCGCCACGAGGACATCAAGATCGACAAACCCGAAACATCCGAGACAGACGGGCGTTTCGCCTTTGAACTGCGCACCGATGAAGACTGGGCCTCGCAGAACCTGCTGGCCGTGGAAGTGCAGGGCCCCGAAGCGGGCGCTGCGGCGCAGAAAGTCGAAGCGAAAATTTGCACACGCAACGTATTCCCCGCGGGTGGTCAGCAGACTGCTTCCGCCGGGCAATGAGGTTACCTATGCAGAAGTTATTGATTCCAACGTTGCTCGGCCTGGCGATATTTGCCGGCCACGCCAACGCCGCCGCGCCGCTGCGTCCGCCCCAGGGCTACTTCGCGCCGATTGCAGCGTTCAAGACCGGCGACTTCAAGAATGACTGCGACGCCATGCCGACGCCCTACACCGGCTCGCTGCAGTTTCGCAGCAAATACGAAGGCTCCGACAAAGCCCGTTCGACCCTGAATGTGCAGTCGGAAAAAGCCTTTCGCGACAGCACCGCCGACATCACCAAACTGGAAAAAGACACCAGCAAGCGAGTGATGCAGTTCATGCGCGACGGTCGCCCGGAGCAATTGCAGTGCACGCTGAACTGGCTGGTGAGCTGGGCCAAGGCCGATGCGTTGATGTCCAAGGACTTCAACCACACCGGCAAGTCGATGCGCAAATGGGCGTTGGGCAGCATGGCGTCGGCCTATGTGCGCCTGAAGTTCTCCGAGTCGCAACCACTGGCCAGGCACCCACAGGAATCGCAGTTGATCGAAGCCTGGTTCAACAAACTGGCCGAGCAAGTGGTCAGCGACTGGGACAACCTGCCCCTGGAAAAAACCAACAACCATTCGTACTGGGCCGCCTGGTCGGTGATGGCCACATCCGTCGCCACCAACCGTCGCGACCTGTTCGATTGGGCGGTGAAGGAATACAAGGTCGGCGCCAATCAGGTCGACGCCCAGGGCTACCTGCCCAACGAACTCAAGCGCCAGCAACGGGCCTTGGCCTACCACAACTATGCGCTGCCACCGCTGGCGATGATCGCCAGTTTCGCCCTGGTCAATGGCGTGGATGTACGCCCGGAAAACAACGGCGCACTCAAGCGCCTGGGCGACAAGGTGCTGGCCGGGGTCAAGGATCCGGAACTCTTCGAGCAGAAGAACGGCAAAGAGCAGGACATGCAGGATCTGGAGCAGGACTCGAAATTCGCCTGGCTTGAGCCCTTCTGCACCCTCTACACCTGCGCCCCGGAGGTACTGGAGCGCAAGCACGAGATGCAGCCGTTCAAGACCTTCCGCCTGGGTGGCGACCTGACCAAGGTCTACGACCCGGCACATGAAAAAGGCAGTTAGCCGCTGATCGTTCCCACGCTCCGCGTGGGAATGCAGCACGGGACGCTCTGCGTCCCACAGCGTGACGCAGAGCGTCACAAGAGGCATTCCCACGCAGAGCGTGGGAACGATCGCCCTCCCCGGTTTTCGTGGGGGGTTTGGGGGGGCCGTTGGCCCTTGACTGTTGGTTAAACATGGAGAGATCGGGATGGTTTTCTCGTCCAATGTGTTCCTGTTTCTGTTCTTGCCGATCTTTCTCGGCTTGTACTATTTGAGCGGGCAACGCTATCGCAATCTGCTGCTGCTGATTGCCAGTTATGTGTTCTACGCCTGGTGGCGAGTGGACTTCCTGGCGCTGTTCGCCGCCGTGACCCTGTGGAACTACTGGATCGGCCTCAAGGTCGGTGCCGCAGGCGTGCGCACCAAGCCGGCCCAGCGCTGGCTGCTGCTCGGCGTGGCGGTCGACCTGTGCATCCTCGGCTACTTCAAGTACGCCAACTTCGGCGTCGACAGCATCAACCTGATGATGAAGTCGGCGGGACTGGAGCCGTTTATCCTGACCCACGTGCTGTTGCCGATCGGGATCTCGTTCTACATCTTCGAGTCCATCAGCTACATCATCGACGTGTACCGCGGCGACACCCCGGCCACCCGCAACCTCATCGACTTTGCGGCGTTCGTGGCGATCTTCCCGCACTTGATTGCCGGCCCGGTGCTGCGCTTTCGCGACCTGGCCGACCAGTTCAACAACCGCACCCACACCCTGGATAAATTCTCCGAGGGCTGCACGCGGTTCATGCAGGGCTTTATCAAGAAGGTGTTTATCGCCGACACCCTGGCGGTGGTGGCCGACCATTGCTTTGCCCTGCAAAACCCCACCACCGGCGACGCCTGGCTCGGCGCGCTGGCGTATACCGCGCAGCTGTATTTCGACTTCTCCGGCTACAGCGACATGGCGATCGGTCTGGGCTTGATGATGGGCTTCCGCTTTATGGAAAACTTCAAGCAGCCGTATATCAGCCAGTCGATCACCGAGTTCTGGCGGCGCTGGCATATCAGCCTGTCCACCTGGCTGCGTGACTACCTGTACATCACCCTGGGCGGCAACCGCAAAGGCACGCTGACCACTTATCGCAACCTGTTCCTGACCATGCTGCTCGGTGGCCTGTGGCACGGCGCGAACATCACCTACATCGTCTGGGGCGCCTGGCACGGCATGTGGCTGGCGATTGAAAAAGCCATCGGCCTCAACACCTCGCCACGCAGCTTCAACCCGGTGCGCTGGGCCTTCACCTTCCTGCTGGTGGTGATGGGCTGGGTGATCTTCCGTGCCGAAAACCTGCACGTCGCCGGTCGCATGTACGGCGCGATGTTCAGCTTTGGCGAGTGGTCGCTGTCGGAACTCAACCGCGCCAACCTGACGGGCCTGCAAGTGGCAACCATGGTGGTGGCCTACGCCACGCTGGCGTTCTTCGGCCTGCGCGACTTCTACAACAATCGCCCGGCCGACAAGGCCAAGCCGGCCGATCCGAGCCTGATCAAGGCAGTGCCTGGCGACACCCCCGGCAGCATCCAGGAGCCCGGTTTCAGCGTCGGCAGCAACGCCGCCGTGCAACCGGCCTACTGGACCGCCGACTGGCCCCGCTATGCCATGCGCGCGGTGATCCTGCTGCTGTTTGTGGCTTCGATTCTGAAACTCTCGGCGCAAAGCTTCTCGCCGTTCCTTTACTTCCAGTTCTGAGGGAGCCGACCATGACCCGTTCATTCCGCATCCTCTACGCCGCGCTGTTCATGGCCCTGCTTATGGCCCTGGGCGCGTGGTCGGTGCGCAGTTTCTTCGGTTTCAACACCAACGCCGAGGCCACCGTGCTCAACGGGCGCTGGGCCAAGGCCGTCGAGACCCATTACGACGACGAGTTCCCGATCAAGCGCCTGGGCACCAACCTCTGGGCCGCCCTGGACTACAAGCTGTTCAACGAAGGTCGTCCCGGCGTCGTGCTGGGTCGCGATCACTGGTTGTACAGCGACGAGGAGTTCAACCCCGCCGTCAACGAAGAGCAGAACCTGCAAGACAACTACGCCCTGGTCGAAGGCGTGCGCCAGACCCTCAAGGCCAAGGGCGTGCAGTTGGTGATGGCGATTGTCCCGGCCAAGGTGCGCCTGTACCCGGAGCATCTGGGTGAAGTGCAACCGGCGAGCATTCATGCCGGGCTTTATCAGGACTTCCATGCGCGGGTTGCCGCCGACAAGATCCTCGCCCCCGACCTGCTGGGCCCGCTGCAACAGGCCAAGCTCCACGGCCAGCAGGTGTTCCTGCGCACCGACACCCACTGGACCCCGGATGGCGCCGAAGTCGCCGCCAAGCAGCTGGCCAGGACCATCAACGCCAAGACCCTGCTCAGCGGCGAGCCCCAGCGCTTTGTCACCGACGACGAGGGCATCGCCCCCCACAGCGGTGACTTGCGCCTGTTCCTGCCCCTGGACCCATTGTTCGAAAACCTGATGCCGCCCAAGGAGCCCCTGCAAAAACGCGTGACCCACGCGGTGCAGGCCCAGGCCGCAGGCGACGACGCCCTGTTTGCCGACAGCGAGATGCCGGTGGCCCTGGTAGGCACCAGCTACAGCGCCAACCCCAACTGGAACTTCGTCGGCGCCCTGAAGCAAGCCCTGGGCAGCGAAGTGGTGAACTACTCCGAAGACGGCCACGGCCCGATCCTGCCGATGCTCAGCTACCTGAAAAGCGATGACTTCAAGAACAGCCCGCCGCAAGTGCTGATCTGGGAGTTTCCGGAACGCTATCTGCCGGTGAACAACGAAATCGGCGAAGCCGACCCCGAGTGGGTCGCGCAGCTCAAACAAGCCGGTACGCGCCAACAGAACATGGCAAGCAACACCCCAGTTAAAACCGAAAAATCCGAGACGCCCGACCGGGCGCAAAACTGAAAGAGAGGTAACTCACATGACTTTCAATACTACTCCGCGTCGTCTCGCCAAGACTCTGGCCCTGGCCGCCGGCATGAGCTTCGTATCCATGTCCGCGTTCGCAGGCGACGCCGCCCTCTATGGCCCCGTCGCACCGAAAGGCTCGAGCTTCGTGCGCCTGTTCAACGCCAGCAACCAGGAAGTCAGCGCCAGCGTCGGCAACACGGCGTTGAGCGATGTGGCTCCGCTGGCCAGCAGTGACTTCAGCTTCCTGCCGGGCGGCGACTACAGCGCCAAGGTCGGTAGCCAGAACGTCACGGTCAAACTGGCCGCCGATCACTATTACACCCTGGTCAACAGCGCCAGCGGCCAGCCGCAACTGATCGAAGAACCGCCGTTCAAGAACAAGCAGAAATCCCTGGTGCGCGTGCAGAACCTCAGCGACAAGGCCCTGACCCTGAAAACCGCCGACGGCAAGACCGATGTGGTCAAGGCCGTGGCCGCCAAGGGCCGTGGCGAGCGCGAGATCAACCCGGTGAAGGTCAGCCTGGCGCTGTACGACGGCGACAAAAAGGTTGGCGATGTGAAGCCGGTGGCCCTGGAACGTGGTGAGGCGGCGGTGCTGTATGTCACCGGCTCCGGCAGCAACCTGTCGCCAGTGTGGGTCAAGCGCCCCGTGTCGACCCGTTGATGATTTCCCTGAGTTGAGACGCCCCCTTGTGGGAGCTGGTTTGCCTGCTCCCACACTGTCCGCGTGTCGACTCAGGACCGAGACAAAAACAAGAGTGAAACGACAAACCTTCGTAGCTCTGACCCAAATCGATTCAAGGAGAAACACATGATCCCAGTAATCCTTTCCGGTGGTAGCGGCTCACGTCTTTGGCCGCTTTCCCGTAAACAGTTTCCTAAACAGTTCCTGGCCCTGACCGGCGAGCACACGCTGTTCCAGCAAACCCTCGAGCGCCTGGTGTTCGAAGGCATGGACGCACCGATCATCGTCTGCAACAAAGACCACCGTTTTATCGTCAATGAGCAACTGAGCACTCGCAAGCTCGACAGTCAGCGCATCCTGATGGAACCGTTTGGCCGCAACACCGCGCCGGCCGTGGCCCTGACCGCGATGATGCTGGTCAATGAAGGCCGCGATGAACTGATGCTGGTCTTGCCGGCCGACCATGTGCTGGATGACCAGAAAGCCCTGCAACGGGCCCTGGCCCTGGCCACCGTGGCGGCCGAGCGTGGCGAGATGGTGCTGTTCGGTGTACCGGCCACCCGTCCGGAAACCGGCTACGGCTATATCAAGTCCACCAACGATTCGCTGCTGCCCGAAGGTGTCAGCCGGGTGCAGCAGTTCGTCGAGAAGCCGGATGAAAAACGCGCCGTCGAGTTCGTCAAAAGCGGCGGCTATTTCTGGAACAGTGGGATGTTCCTGTTCCGCGCCAGCCGCTTCCTCGAAGAGCTGAAAAAGCACGATCCGGACATCTACGACACCTGCGTGCTGACCC
This sequence comes from Pseudomonas sp. MF5691, assembly GCF_016405645.1. Lineage (NCBI taxonomy): Bacteria > Pseudomonadati > Pseudomonadota > Gammaproteobacteria > Pseudomonadales > Pseudomonadaceae > Pseudomonas > Pseudomonas sp. MF5691. Next base: position 440,759 of record NZ_JAEKDC010000001.1, on the reverse strand, counting down.
TGGAACGCAGCGAACACACCGCCGACACCGTGACCTTCGACGAAGCCACCTTCGCCTGCTGCCCGGACAATTCCATCGACTACGCGGTGATGGAAAAAACCCAGCGCGCCTGCGTGGTGCCGCTGAGTGCCGGCTGGAGCGACGTGGGTTGCTGGGCCTCGTTGTGGGCGGTCAATGACAAAGACGCCAACGGCAACGTGACCAAGGGCGACGTGGTGATCCAGGACAGCAAGAACTGCATGATCCACGGCAACGGCAAGCTGGTGTCGGTGATCGGCCTGGAAAACATCGTGGTCGTGGAAACCAAGGACGCGATGATGATTGCCCACAAGGACAAGGTCCAGGGCGTCAAGCAGATGGTCAACACCCTGAATGAACAGGGGCGCAGCGAGACCCAGAACCACTGCGAGGTCTACCGTCCGTGGGGCTCCTACGACTCGGTGGACATGGGCGGGCGTTTCCAGGTCAAGCACATCTCGGTCAAGCCGGGCGCGTGCCTGTCGCTGCAGATGCACCACCACCGCGCCGAACACTGGATCGTGGTCAGCGGCACCGCCGAAGTGACATGCGACGAGAATGTGTTCCTGCTCTGCGAGAACCAGTCCACCTACATCCCGATTGCCTCGGTGCACCGTCTGCGCAACCCGGGCAAGATCCCGTTGGAGATCATCGAAGTACAATCGGGCAGCTACCTGGGCGAAGACGATATCGAGCGGTTTGAAGACATCTACGGGCGCTCGACTCCCGTCGAGCGTGGTGTGTCAGTGAAAACCATCGCGCAGTAACACCGCAAAACAAAAAGCCCTCGCCCAGCCCGTTGCGTCCCCTATCCGCAGTGGGCTGGGCGGGGGCTTTTTCTGATCGAGCCACTTTGCAGATTGGCAGCGATCACCCACACAGCGTTGTTCCCTTCACTCGAAATAGTCCTTGAAATTGTTCGGCCCCAAATACAGAAAGTTCGACGGCGTCAGCTTGATTTCTTTGGCCATCTTGAGCTCGACGAACTGACTGCCGGCCGTGACCGGGCCTAAATCCGTGGGCACCTGGTCAGAGCTGAAGATCACCATATAGTCGCCACTGCCCACATAGCGTTCATTCCCTAAAAACAACAGGTTCTCAACGTTCTCGCTGTTAAATTGCTGGCCTGGGGGGTTAACGTACACACCGCCCTTTGAACCCGCACGCCTTTCACCACGCGCCAGATCATTGATGCTTCGCTCGCGAGCGATCGCTTCTGCGCCGGCCTTGCTGGTGTAGTGAATGTAAACCGGCTTGCCGTTGTAAGTGCCCGAATCCACTATCGACTGCCAATCCTGATGATTGGCCAAGGGTTGATTGGTTGCTGAGCTTGATGCCAGCGGGCCTTGCCCGGCAGGCTGCTCGCGGGCAGCGTTGACCCCTTTGCCTTTTCTATTGCCCCCCAGCATCTTGCTCGCGCGCCATTGGTTATCGGCACCTGTTTCAACGGTCAGTACGGGTTTACCGGTCTGGGGATCAATAATCTGGACATAGCCGTCACTGAGTTTGAAATCACCTTTAATCTCATACGTCTTGGCGATACCGGACTGATCGGTGTAACGGATAAACCAACGATCTAGCCCCGCCTCGTTCTTGTACTGATAAATCCCTCTAGCATTGACTGTGCTCTTGGCCAGTAATGATTCGCCATCGGCAATGGCGTAGGCGCTGATGTTGTCCGTTTGTGACGGTTGCAGGCGATTGGGCACATCGGCATCAACGCCTGGAGAGTCAGGCGCCGGTTCGGACGCGGACTCCACGGAGGGCTCAGGGGCTAGCGGTTCTTCTTTGGGCAGCGCAAAGGGATCCGCGGCATTTGAGCTGAGACCGGCAGAGGAGAACAAGGTGTTGATCATGCCATCGAATGACTTCGACGCCCCGTCATGACGTTCAGCCTGGGTGTCGCCCGAAATCTCTTTTTCGGTGCCCAATACCACTTCCGTGAGACTTGTGATGACGGCAGCGGCGGCGACCGGAGCAGCCAGCGGGGCCAGTTTGACCAGCAGTTCTGCGCCGACCGAAATGTCGTTGAGCCAGGTGTCACGGGTGACCTCGCTGTTGGATTTGATCGCGGTGTCTGCGTCGTTCCTCATACGCTGCTGGCCACTGTCCGCCATGTGACTGAACACATCGCCCTTGATCGCGATATTGCTGCGGTCAATGACGTTGCCCTCCTGGCTGCTGACGCTATCCGTACTGAGGTATTCCAGGGATGAATCGACGCCGTTTTTTGGCCGTATCTCAGAGATCAGGGAACCCAGCGGCACGATTGCATTAAAGAATGCGGTCCCAAAACCACCGGACTCACTGTTCTGCCGATCAGCCAACGAGAAGTGCGACTCCAGGGCTTTGCGCGTCTGGGGCGTCTTGCCTTGATCGCTGACCCATTGATCCATTTTTTCCAGTGAGGCGAATTTCAGAAAGGCTGGCTTGGCGTCAGGAATATAGAGAATTTGCACGCCGTCCAGGCGCCCGCTGGCATCCTTCTGGAGCCCCTCTGCGGGCAGGGTAAAACGCAAAATATCACTGGACTGAAAGCCATTGATATCAAATGCATGAACCTGGACATCGCCGGTTACCGGGGAGGTTGCCTGCAGTTTCTCCACGGTCATGGGCTGGTCTTCGGCTATTTCTGCACCGGTAACCGCCTTCATCAGCCGTCTATAGTCACTCCTGGTGAGCTGATGCTCGGGCGGCTGCAGCGCACGTTCGGCCGGTAACTTCGCCTCCTGGGCCTTGAGTTGCTCGCCTGCCCTATAGATGAATATGCCTTTCTGGACTGTGCGGTAGCCATCGGCGTGGTCTTTCCAGAAGCTGTCGATTTTTGCCGACATGGTCGTCTGGAAGTCGGATTTCCAAAGGGCCTTCATAAAGGCCGAAGGCGCCAGGGGGATTTCGTTGTGGGCGCCATAGCCTGCTTTGGCGCTTTGTCCGGGGCCGTCTTTATACAAGCCCGCTTCCGAGTCCAGAGTGCCGGGAATCCCGTCGTACTCGGAAAAGTTCTTCAACACGGCGTCAGTCAAACTGATGGATGACGTGGGTTCTTCCTTCATGTGTTCCCAACCGGTAGCGGTTTGCCCTGATTGCGAACTGTTAAAACGATTCAAATAAGTCTTGTCGGCGTCTACATGGATTCCGGTCAACCCGAACACAATTTCTTCTGCACGCTTTTTGGCTTCTTTGCGCACATCTGGAAACGCCACGGCCGTGTCCAACACAATCTTTTTGAATTTGGTTTTTTCGACATTGGCCTTGGCGGCTCGCTCGGTAATGACTGCGTAGGCATTCGAGGGGCTTGTCGGTGCCAGGGCAGACACGGTCTGCCTGAGTTGGATGAGCCCCTCTCGGTTTTGCGGAATGCTCCAGCCATTGGCGGTGATGTATTGCGCAAGGCTGACTTCCATTGTCGGGCCTGGGTGTTGCGCATCGGGAGCCAATTGTATTTTGGCGGCTTGCAAGGCCGGGAGAATATGCTCATTGGATATACGGCCCGTTGCAAGTCCTTGCTCCAGGCCTGCCAGGGTCAGTATCAGCGCGTTACGGTTGTCCAGGGCACTGTTGCCGGCAACGGTGGTGGCTTGGGTATTGGAGGCGGACTTCATTGGGCTGCTCTCATCGTCAGAAGCGAAGGAGCGGTAGGCTGGAACAGCAAAATTTTGTACGGATAAGGTCATGGCGTTGTTCTCGGCACGTATAAAAAAAGCTCACAGAACAACGACCGTCAGTCTGTGGCTGTATATAGGTGTGTGAAGCGAACAACCCCCTTGATTCCAGCGCGAAGGTTACGTGGAGTGTCCGTTCGGGGGTGACCGCAACCCGATAGGCAACCGCATGCTGTCAACGGTACGATGGTTCATCTACCCACGAGGCTGCCCCCATGTTCTTCGGCGTTCTGCTCATCATCACCTGGCTGGTCCTACTCCTGCGCTACCCGGCCAAGGCATTGCCGGTTTCCCTCGCCGCAGCAGTGGGTTTGGGCTTCGTGGCGATATGGGTGGTCTGGCTGGACAACCGCGAAGCCTCGCAACTGGCGCGCCTGGAACTGCGCATCCACTATGCCCCCGATCAGTGCCCCGCCGACCGCCCCTTGCAGCTCAAGCTCAACAACGGCAACGACGTCCCCCTGACCGAACTGCGCTGGCGCGTCGCCGCCTACGCACCAGGCGATACGGTGAACCTGGCGGACAACGTCTATGCTGCCCCGCGTTATCGCGGCCCCGGCGAACTGCAGGCCGGCGCCACCTGGGAAGACTGTCTGCCAGTGCCGCCCCTGCGCCCCGGCTACCGCCCGCAAACCCTGGAGTTTCGCGCCGAACACCTGCAAGGCAGCTTCTCCGACTAACCACTACCAAGGATTGCCCCATGCCTAACGTGCTTATCACCGGTTGCTCCAGCGGCATCGGCCGTGCCCTGGCCGATGCCTTCAAAGTCGCCGGCTATGACGTATGGGCCAGCGCCCGTCGTCCCGAAGACGTCGCGGCCCTCGCATCTGCCGGTTTCAAGGCCGTGCAACTGGACGTCAACGATGGCGCGGCCCTGGCGCAATTGGCCGGACAGGTGGGCGAGCTGGATGTGTTGATCAACAACGCCGGCTACGGCGCCATGGGCCCGCTGCTCGATGGTGGCACCGAGGCCCTGCAGCGCCAGTTCGAGACCAACGTGTTCGCCATCGTCGGCGTGACCCAGGCGCTGTTCCCCGCCCTGCGCGCGCGCAAAGGGCTGGTGGTGAATATCGGCAGCGTTTCCGGGGTGCTGGTCACGCCGTTTGCCGGCGCCTACTGCGCCTCCAAGGCCGCCGTGCATGCCTTGAGCGATGCCTTGCGCATGGAACTCGCACCGTTTGGCGTGCGAGTCATGGAAGTGCAGCCGGGGGCGATCAATACCCACTTTGCCAAGAACGCCGGCACCCAGGCCGAATTGCTGATCAATGAACAATCGCCGTGGTGGCCACTGCGCGAAAGCATCCGTGCCCGCTCCCAGGCCTCCCAGGACAAACCGACCCCGGCCAGCACCTTTGCGGCGGATGTGCTCAAGGCCGTGCAACAGAGTGAACCACCGCGCCTGCTGCGTTCGGGGAATGGCAGCCGGGCGTTGCCGTTGATGGCGGCGCTGCTGCCCAAGGGGTTGTTGGAGACGGTGTTGAAGAAGCGATTTGGGCTGGGTGGAGCACTTTGATCACCGTGGCGAGCGGACTTGCCCTCTGCACGGGGTCTTCGCTATTTCATGAAGTCAATAAACGCCCGCACCTTCAGCGGTAAATGCCGCGTGTCCGGATACAGCGCATACACCCCCTGAGGCGCGAAACGATGATCCGGCAACAGGCGTACCAGCCGCCCCGCGTCCAGGTCCTCCTGCACCAGCCACTGCGGCAGGACCGCCACGCCATGCCCGCGCACGGCAAATGCTTGCAGCACGGCGGCACTGTCGACCACCAGCGCACTGGGGCCAGAGCGATAGTGATGTTCGCCACCTGCCGGGTCGGTCACGCTCAACTCAGTCAGGCGGCCATGCCCCAGCTTGGGCAGTCGTTCTAGTTCATCCAACGTATGGGCACTACCCAAACCAGGCGCCGCAACGGCAAATACCTGATAGGTGGATAACTGCACCGCACGATGATTGGAGTCCACCAGGCGCCCCAGCCGGATCGCCACGTCAAACCGCTCGGAGATCAGGTCGGCATGGGTCGAGGATGTGGATAAGTGGATGTTGAGGTCCGGGTGCAGGCGGCGAAAACCTTCCACGGCCGGCGCGACCACCGCCAACGCATATTCAACAGTCGTGGTGATGCGCAGGGTGCCTTTGAGCTGGGCGTGCTCAGAACGGGCCTCTTCCACTGCCAGCCGTGCTTCTTCGAGCATGCGTGTACAGCGCAGGTAGAAACGTTCGCCGGCATCGGTGAGCGCCAGTTGGCGGGTACTGCGGGTGAGCAGGGTGACGCCCAGTTCGGCTTCCAGACGTTTGAGATTGAAGCTGACCACCGCGCGGGTCTGGCCCAGCAGATCGGCGGCGGCCGTCAGCGAGCCGGCCTCGACCACGGCTTTGAAAGTGTCGAATCGGTCCAGACTGACCATGGCCACAGCCCCCCTTTGTCAAAATATTTTTGACAAACTAACAGGCAAACCCGTGTATCCCAAGCTCTGCAACCGGCCTACCCTGCCAGCCTCAAACGCTGGATCGCCCCTATGACCTACCGCTCGAAAGTCGCCTGGATCTTTTTACTGGGCTTCGCCCTGGACCTGGTGAACATGTTTGTCGCCACCGTCGCCTACCCGGATATCGCCCATGAACTGCAGGCTTCGGTCACGCAATTGGCGTGGATCAGCAACGCATACCTGCTCGGCCTGACCCTGATTATTCCGCTGAGCGTCTGGCTCGCCGCAGTGTTGGGCGAGCGGCGCTTGATCGCCGCGAGCCTGGGGCTGTTTGGCATGGCATCGGTGCTGGTAGGCCAGGCCGAGTCGATTCAGGCCCTGATCGGCTGGCGGCTGTTGCAAGGCTTGGGGGGTGGATTGCTGATACCGGTGGGCCAGGCCTTGGCGTACCGACACTTTGCCCCTGGGCAGCGTCACCAACTGACGGCCCGAGTGATGTCGGTGACGCTGCTGGTGCCAGCACTCTCCCCGGCGCTGGGCGGCTTGCTGGTGGACACGGTGTCGTGGCGCTGGATCTTCTATGCCAACCTGCCATTGGCCCTCCTGACCCTGCTGCTGGCACTGCTGTGGATAAAACCCGATGTGCCCGCAACCTCGCGACCGGCCCTGGCCTTGGGGAGTCTGTTCAAGCAGATCCGCCACCCGATGCTGCGAGTGGCGATGCTGGTGTATCTGTTTATCCCCGGCGTCTTTATCGGCACCAGCCTGGTCGCCATCCTCTACCTGCGAGGCCTTGGATACGACGCGACACGCACCGGGGCCTTGATGCTGCCGTGGGCACTGGCCTCGGCCCTGGCCATCTACCTGAGCAAGCAGTTGTTCAGCCGGTGCGGGCCCAAGCCATTGCTGCTGGCCGGCATGGCCTTGCAATGCGCCGGCATCCTGCTGCTCAATGCTGCCCAGCCCGCCCTGCTGGTGGGCGCCTATGCCCTGATGGGCCTGGGTGGCAGCCTGTGCAGCAGCACCGCGCAGACCCTGGCCTTTCTGGATATTCCTGCCGAACGCATGGGCCACGCCAGCGCGCTGTGGAATATCAATCGGCAAGTGAGCTTTTGCCTCGGCGCAGCGGCACTCAGCGCCGTGCTATCGGCCTCGGATTCCTTCACCATGACCTTCTTGATCGCGGCAGCCCTGACACTGCTGCCGCTCTTCGCAGCGCTGAGCCTGGATACCTCCAGGGTTCGCGCACTGCTTCACCCAGCCAGCGAGACTCAATGATGATTGATTACAGCGACTTTTTTGAAGAAGTGATCCAGACCCACATCGAGATCGAGCAGTGGTTTGCCGGCACAGCCCCCGAAGGCACCCTGCAGAACTTGCTGGCGCGCTTCTCCCCCGAGTTCAGCATGATCGCCCCCGCCACCGGCGCACGGGTGAATGCCGCCGGGGTCCAGGCCCTGTTCACTCGCCTGGGCGGCATGCGGCCCGGATTGAAAATCACCTTGAGTGAACTGACCGGCATCGACCGCCATGCGCGGGGTGCCACGGTGACCTACCGTGAGCATCAGGTTGATCACAGCGCCAGCCAGACGGATCGCCGGGCCACCGTGGTGTTCGAGAAACAGGCCAGCGGCGCACTGCTGTGGCGGCACCTGCATGAGACCTATATCCAGGGCCAATAACCCTCCCCTGCAGGAGCCGGCAGGCGACGTGCCTGATGCCCTCTGTTTAGTTTTGTGCCTGGTTGACGATCACCGTGCAAGTAATCCCCGCCGCCAGCAACACCCCCTCCGGCACTTCATCAATATGGATCCGCACCGGTACCCGCTGGGCCAGGCGTACCCAGTTGAAGGTCGGATTCACGTCGGCGATCAGTTCGCGGCTCTCGGGGTTGTCGCGGTCGTAGATGCCGCGGGAGATGCTTTCCACATGGCCCTTGAGGGTCTCGCCGCTCATCAGTTGCATATCGGCTTTATCACCGACTTTCACATGGGGCAGCTTGGTTTCTTCGAAGAAGCCGTAGACCCAGAACGAGTTCATATCGACTACGGCCATCTTGGCTTCGCCAATGCGCGCATAGTCGCCGCGATGCACGTTGAGGTTGGTGACATAGCCGTCGACCGCTGACACGACTTGCGTGCGTTTCAAGTTCAGTTCGGCGGCCTCCAGTTGCGCCAGGGCATGTTGGTAGTCCGCCAGGGCCGAGTCGGCGATGTTGCTGGCGTCGTCGCGGTTCTCTTTGGAGATCACCAGGGCGTCGAGGTCGGCACGGCGGTGGGCGTTGACCTTGCGCATCTCCCAGGTGGCTTTGCGTGAAGCGACCAAAGATTGCGCCTGCTTGACCGCGATGCGGTAGTGCTCGGGGTCGATCTGCATCAGCAGGTCGCCCTTTTTCACCAACTGGTTGTCACGCACCGGCACATCCACCACTTCGCCGGTGACGTCGGCGGCCACGTTGATGATGTCGGCGCGCACCCGGCCATCGCGAGTCCATGGGGTCTGCATGTAATGGACCCACAAGGTGCGGCCAATCCAGATCGCCAGGGCCAGAACCAGCAGGGTTGCGAGCAGGCTGAAAAACTTTTTCATCGGGGCATTCTCAACGGTAGACAGTCAGCGCCATGGCGCCGAAAAGACAGGTGAACAGGCTCAGGCGCAGCAGCGCCGGGTGCCAGAAAAAACGGTACAAATCAAAGCCCGCCAGGAAGCGATCCAGGGCCCAGGCCAGTGCGGCGGCGATAAAAAACATCAGGGTCATGGTCGGCATATAGATGCCGTGGAACGCGATTTCACGAGGCATGGGCGACTCCGGAAGGCTTGAAGGCAGCCAGGGGCGATTGCGGGTCCAGCAGGGAGGTGCGGATAAAGTGCAGGTAGCTTTTCACCCGGCGCAGGGCCGAGGTGTCGAAGTGCGGGGCGAAGGGTTCGTCGGTGGCCTGCACGCGGCTGATGGCGTGATCGACCGCCACCAGGGCGCGCTCCAGGTTGCTCTGGCTCGGTTGCAAAAACAGCCGCACCAGCGAACGCCCCATGACCCGGATGGCCTGGCGCCAGGGCTGGGATTGAGCGTACGCCGGGTGCACCGGCAGAATCGCCTGTTCCTTGCGCAACTCAATGATCGCGTGACCGACTTCAAGCACCACAAACATCCAGCGCAACAGGTTGCGTTGCACCTGTGGCTGGCCGGCGGCCAGGCCATAGGCCTGGTGCAGCAGGTCGCGGGTGCGGCTTTCAAAACCCGAGGCCAGGCCCTTGAGCTTGCCGCTGATGGCATATACCACTTGCTCACGCAGGTCGCGCTCCAGGCGGCGCCACAGCCAAGGGCTGTTGGGCGGCAGGATAATCGCCCCCGCCGCGGCGCACACCAGCATGCCGATGATCATGGCGATGTAGTCGTTGATAAAGGTGTAGGGGTTGTAGATCGTCAAGTTGTCCGGCACCGAACCGGTACTGAAAAAGATCAGCAGGCCCAGGCCGACCCCGGCGTATTGCGGGCGCGACGAGAGGAACGCACCGAGCACGATCACCGGGGCGAGCATCACGCAGAGCAAGGGAAAGCCGTCGATCCAGGGAAACACGAAGAACATTTCGACAAAGCCCACCACGGCGCCGATCAGCGTCCCGCAGGCCATTTGGAAGGCCATGCGCTTGGGGTTCGGCGTGGCGGCCGACAGGCCCACGGTGGCTGCCGCGATCAGGGTCATGGTCGCGCCGCTGGGCCAGGCGGTGGCCACCCAGTAACTGCCCAGCACCAGCAGAATGAATGACGCGCGAATTCCCGACGCGGCACAGGCCAGCCAGTTGGTTTTCGGCGTGTAGGACTCGTCCCAGTGCTCCCGTGCGTGGCTGTGCTCGGCCAGGGAAGCATGGGTCTGCGCATAGTTGTGCAGGTCATCGACAAAGCGGTACAGCAGCTCGTAGGCAGTGTGGAAATCCAACTGCTCGGCATCGCTCGGGCTGCTCTCCTGGAACATCGCCCGCAGGCTGCGGACCTTGGCCGGCAGGCTCTCCTTGTAGGCCGTCAGTTGGCTCACCAGGCGCGCAGCATCGGGGCTGGTCAGGGCGCGCCCACTGAAGCCATCGAGCAGTTCGGCCAAGTCCTGCAGGCCGGGCTTGATCGCGGCCACCACATGGTCGGCGGCATCGCTGCGTAGGCGTTCGAGCAGCTGGTGCAGGGCGTTGAAGCGCGTGGTGATGCCCATGAACTCACTGTTCAAGCGACTCAAGCGACCATTGCGCCGGCGCATATGGGGGTCTTCGAATACGGTGACGCTGCGCAGCCCTTCCAGGCCCACGGCTTCGGCGATAAAGCGCACGTTGCTGCTTTCAAAACCTTCACGCTGGCTGCGCCCGCGCAGGCCATCGGTGACGAACAGCGCGAAGGTGCCGAAACGCTGGTACAAGGCGTTGCGCATGGCCGCGCTGCTGGTTTGCGGCAAGATCGCGGCACTGACCAGGGTCGCACACAAAATCCCCAGGGAGATTTCCAGCACCCGCCAGACCGCCGCCATAAAGGCGCCGTCCGGGTGGGCGAGCGCCGGCAGGCCGACCATCGCCGCCGTATACCCGGCCAGCACAAAACCATAGGCGCGAAAGTTACGGTTACGGGTGGCACCGGCCGTGCACACGCCGACCCAGATCGCCAGCGCGCCAAGGAACAGCTCGGTGTTTTGCGCAAACAAGGCGATCAACAACACCATCACCGCCGACCCCGCCAGGGTGCCGAGGAAGCGGTAGAAGCTCTTGGCAAACACCTGGCCGCTTTGCGGTTGCATCACGATAAACACGGTGATCATCGCGGTACGCGGTTGCGGCAGTTCCAGGCGCATCGCCAGCCACAGGGTGAGAAACGCGGCGATCAGTACTTTGAAGATATACACCCAGGTCACGCCATCACTGCGCGCCCAGTCGAAAAAGCCACGGCGCCATTCCAGGGAATGCAGCCAACGCAGCGGTGCAGGCAAGGGAGTCATGGGGAACCTGATCAGTGATCGAACACGGCCAAAGCCGCCGGGGTCTTGCTCGGGAGTGTCTTATCGGGTGTCGGAGCATCGCTGCCAGCACCCAGGCCACCGCCCAGGGCTGTCACCAGTTCGGCATGGGCGCTCAAGCGCGCGGCCTGGACCTGTTGCTCGACCTGCTGCTGGCGAAACAGCAGGGTCTGGGCATTGAGCACATTGAGGTAATCGGTCAGCCCGCGCTGATAGGCGATCATTGCGAGGTCATAGGTTTTCTGCGCCGAGGCCAGCGATTCGGCGGCGAAGGTTTGCTGCTTGGCCATGGATTCGCGGCGGATCAGTTGGTCGCTGATGCCCTTGAGTGCATTGACCAGGGTCTGGTTGTAGCGGGCCACGGCAATGTCGTAGCCGGCGCTGGCCTCGCCCAATTGCGCACGCAGGCGGCCACCGTCGAAGATCGGCAGGGTGATCGCCGGGCCGACGCTGTAGTTGAGTTTCTTGCCGGTGAGGAACTCCAGCATGCCGCCGCCGGTGGCGACGTAGCCGAGGCTGCCCACCAGGTCGACGTTGGGGTAGAAACCGGCGTGGGCCACGTCAATCCCCCGGGCCTGGGCCGCGACTTGCCAGCGGCTGGCGACCACGTCCGGGCGCTGGCCGAGCAATTGCGCGGGCAGTGCCGAGGGCAATTTCAGCGGCGCACCGAGGGCCAGGGTCGGCCGCTGCAAGGTTGCACCCTCCCCCGGCCCCTTGCCGGCCAAAGCCGCCAGTTGGTTGCGGGTCAGGGCGATCTCTTCGTCGAGGGCGTCCAGTTGCCGATGGGTTTCCGGCAACGGCGTCTGGGCCTGGCTGACTTCAAAGTGCGTGCCGATCCCGCCATCCAGGCGCTTTTGCGCCAGGTCGAGGATCTGCTGTTGCTGGGCCAGGGTGGCGGCGACGATATCGCGCTGGGCGTAATGCAGCGACAGCTGGATATAGGCGCGCACCACATTGTTCTGCAATTCCAACTGGGCCTGGCGTGCCTGGGCGACACGCCTATGCGCCAGGTCGACGGCGCGCTCGCTCGCATTGCGCTCGCGGCCCCACAGGTCGAGGGCGTAGCTCAGGCCCAGGGCAGCGTTGTTGTCCCAGGTGGTGGAATTGTCCAGCTTGCCGGGGCCGTAGAACTGATCGCTGGGCCAGTTGTGGCGCTTGAGGGTGGCATCCCCGTTGATCTGCACAGCCTCGGCCGACTCGGCCAACCCGGCCATGGCCCGTGCTTCACGCACCCGGGCGGCGGCTTCGGCCATGCTCGGGCTGCCTTGTACGGCGAGGTCGATCCACCGATTGAGTTGCGGGTCGCCATAGGCCTGCCACCACTGGTTGGTCGGCCAGTGGGCATCCCGGGCGGCGCTCTGGATCGCGTCGTCGGTGGCCAGGGTATTGGCGGCGAGGTGCTTGCCTTGGGGGGCAATTCCTCCGGTTCCGATGCAGCCGCTGATTGCTAACGATAAAGCCCAAACACTGAGAGTCTTCAGCTCTCTGCTGATGCGACGCGGCACTGCTGCGAATTCCTGAGGTGGTGTTGCGGGGACGGTGCGGCAATTCTAGGGGGCACGGGGAATGGCGATAAGGTGGGATTCCTGTGAATCTTTATTACCGTTCAGGCGATAATCCATTGGTCGGGCTCACTCGCCCCCGTAACTTCGTGTCACAATTTGCCATCTCCCTTGAGAGCACCCCATGGACACTTTGCAAAACATGCGCGCCTTCAGTTGTGTCGCCGAGGCCGGCAGCTTCACCGCCGCCGCCGTACAACTGGACACCACCACGGCCAACGTCTCGCGCGCGGTCTCCAATCTGGAAGCCCATCTGCAAACCCGCTTGCTCAACCGCACCACCCGCCGCATCGCCCTGACCGAAGCCGGCAAGCGCTATTTATTGCGCTGTGAGCAAATTCTCGCCTATGTCGAGGAAGCCGAGGCCGAAGCCAGCGACGCCCATGCACGCCCCGCCGGGCAGCTCAAAGTGCACACCATGACCGGCATCGGCCAGCATTTCGTGATCGACGCGATTGCCCGCTACCGCCGCACCCACCCCGACGTGACCTTCGACCTGACCCTGGCCAACCGCGTGCCCGACCTGCTGGACGAGGGCTACGACGTGTCCATCGTGCTCGCCAGCGAGCTGCCGGACTCGGGGTTTGTCTCCCAACGCCTGGGGATCACCTACAGCATCGTCTGTGCCTCGCCGGCCTACGTCAAAGCCAACGGCTGCGCGCAGCGGCCCAGTGACCTGCTCAACCATGCCTGCCTGCGCCTGGTCAGCCCGGTGATCCAGTTGGACAAATGGGCCTTCAACGGCCCGGACGGCCAGGAAAGCGTGAGCATCAACAGCTCGCCGTTCCTGGTGAACTCCGCCGACGCGATGAAGACCGCGATCATCAGCGGCATGGGCGTCGGCCTGCTGCCGGTGTACGCGGCCATCGAAGGCCTGCGTAACGGCACCCTGGTACGGATGATGCCGAATTACCGCTCCCAGGAACTGAACCTGTACGCCATCTACCCGTCGCGCCAGTACCTGGATGCGAAGATCAAGACCTGGGTGGAATACCTGCGCGGCTCGCTGCCGGAGATCCTCGCGGCGCACCAGGCGGAACTGGTTGCGTATGAACTGAGTGGCAGTTTGGGTGGGGTGCGGCTGGGTAGCTGACCTGCCGTCATCGCAGGCAAGCCAGCGCCCACATTTTGCCCTGTGCCCACAGAGGTCTAGCGGTGTCCTGACATTCGCAGCGAGGAATGTTAGCGTGCTTGGCATTCTTCCCTGTCGATGAGCCTCACTTGCGATGAAAAAGACTGTCCTCGCCTTCAGCCGTGTCACCCCCGCGATGATCGAACGCCTGCAACAGGACTTCGAGGTCATCGTCCCCAACCCCAAGCAGGGTGATATCAACGCGCAGTTCACTGAAGCCCTGCCCCACGCCCACGGCCTGATCGGCGTCGGCCGCAAGCTCGGGCGGGCGCAGCTCGAAGGGGCGAGCAAGCTGGAAGTGGTGTCCAGTGTCTCCGTGGGTTACGACAACTACGACGTGGACTACTTCAACGAACGCGGGGTCATGCTCACCAACACCCCCGATGTGCTGACCGAAAGCACCGCCGACCTGGCCTTCGCCCTGCTGATGAGCAGCGCCCGCCGCGTGGCCGAGCTGGACGCCTGGACCAAGGCCGGGCAGTGGAAAGCCAGCGTCGGCGCGCCGTTGTTTGGCTGTGATGTACACGGCAAGACCCTGGGTATCGTCGGCATGGGCAATATCGGCGCGGCCATCGCCCGCCGTGGGCGCCTGGGCTTCAATATGCCGATTATCTACAGCGGCAACAGCCGCAAGACCACGCTGGAACAGGAACTGGGCGCGCAGATGCGCAGCCTGGACCAGTTGCTGGCCGAGGCGGATTTTGTGTGCCTGGTGGTGCCGTTGAGTGAAAAGACCCAGCACCTGATCAGCCATCGCGAGTTGGGCCTGATGAAATCCAGCGCAATCCTGGTGAATATTTCCCGAGGCCCGGTGGTGGACGAGCCGGCACTGATCGAAGCCCTGCAAACCCAGCGCATTCGCGGCGCCGGGCTGGATGTGTATGAGCGCGAGCCCCTGGCCGAGTCGCCGCTGTTCCAACTGAGCAATGCAGTGACCTTGCCGCACATCGGGTCGGCCACCCATGAAACCCGTGAAGCCATGGCCAACCGTGCCCTGGACAACCTGCGCAGCGCCCTGCAGGGCCAGCGCCCGCAGGATCTGGTGAACCCGCAGGTGTGGAAAGGCTGATCGGCATTGTAGGAGCTGGCAAGCCAGCCCCTACAGTTTTTGGCGCGAACGTCGATAACCCGCTATAGATTGTTATCGCTGATCCACAGAAGGTTTTTATGTCCACCACCAAAGCCCGCGCAGATTCACTCTCGCTTCTGCTCTTTACCTTGCGCAGCGGCAAGCTGATGGCCATCAACCTGCTGAAAGTCAGCGAAATCATTCCCTGCCCGCCGCTGACCAAGCTGCCGGAGTCCCACCCGCACGTCAAAGGCATCGCCACCCTGCGTGGCGCGGCCTTGTCGGTGATCGACCTCAGCCGGGCGCTGGGCGAAATGCCCCTGCAAGACCCCGACGGCGGTTGCCTGATCGTCACTGATGTCAGCCGCTCCAAGCAGGGCCTGCATGTGCAGGCGGTGAGCCGGATCGTGCATTGCCTGACCACCGATATCCGTCCGCCGCCCTTTGGTTCCGGCGGTACGCGCTCGTTTATCACCGGCGTGACCCAGGTCGACGGGGTGCTGGTGCAGGTGCTGGACATCGAAAAAGTCATCCACGCCATCGCCCCCGCGCAGATCGAAGTGGCACCGACCGACCTGACCATGGAAGAAGCCGAAGTGCTCGGCCATGCGCGCATCCTGGTGGTGGACGACAGCCAGGTGGCCCTGCAGCAATCGGTGCACACCCTGCGCAACCTCGGCCTGACCTGCCACACCGCTCGCAGTGCCAAAGAGGCCATCGACGTGCTGCTGGAACTGCAAGGCAGCGCCGGGCAGATCAATGTGGTGGTGTCTGACATCGAAATGTCGGAAATGGACGGCTACGCCCTCACCCGCACCCTGCGCGAAACCCCGGATTTCCAGGATTTGTACGTGCTGTTGCACACCTCCCTGGACAGCGCGATGAACAGCGAAAAAGCCCGCCTGGCCGGTGCCGACTCGGTGCTGACCAAGTTTTCGTCACCCGAGCTGACCAAATGCCTGGTGGTCGCGGCCCAGACCGTGGCGCAAAAAGGCCTGTAAACATTGACAGCGTATTACCGACTGCTGCGCCGCGACCTCACCACCAGCCTGCCCGCGCCGCAATGGCCGGCCGGCATCCGCCTGGACCATTACCGCGACGAACTGGCCCCGGCGATTCATGCGGTGTTACGCATGACCCAGGAACAAGGCGGCGGCCATGTCGCCAACCTGGACACCTGGCAGCAGCAGTTCATCAGCAACGCAGAGTTCGACCCCAGGCTGTGCCTGGTGGTCAGCAACGCCGAAGGGATTCTTGGCGTGGCCCAATGCTGGACCAGTGCCTTTATCAAGAATCTCGCCATTCACCCCTGTGCCCAGGGCCAGGGGCTGGGTCGCGCCTTGTTGCTGCACAGCTTCCAGGTGTTCAAGCAACGCGGCGAGCCCTATGTGGACCTCAAGGTGCTGGAGAGCAATCTGCGCGCACGCCAGCTGTATGAAAGTGCGGGCATGGTGTTTGTGCTGCGCGACGTGGTCAGCGACGACTGACCGGCACTGGCGCATAACTTGCTTCCAGAGTCTCTGAACGGCGGATAGAGGTAAAAACCCGTCACCGTCCAAGAGCGCCCTCTGACCTGGCCTGGTAGCAAATCTTCCATGAATACCCATTTTTCCTGCGTTGGTTGCGGCAAATGCTGCACCGACCATCATGTCCCCCTGACACTCGACGAAGCCCGCCAGTGGGCGGCGGACGGCGGCAATGTCATCGTCCTGGTGGAAGGCTTCCTGGGCAATGGCCTGGGCCTGCCGCTGCAACAACGCGAGCATGCCGAACGGCGTTCGGTGGTGGTGCCCAGCGGCACGACCGAGGCGTTTGTGGCCATTACTTTTGCCGCCTACAACGCGGGGCCCTGCCGGAATCTTGACGAAGACAACCGCTGCGGCATCTATGAGCGGCGGCCGCTGGTCTGTCGTATCTACCCGATGGAGATCAACCCGCATATCCCACTGAACCCGGCCGCCAAGGATTGTCCGCCGCACTCCTGGGAACAGGGCCCGGCGCTGATCGTCGGGGGTGAACTGGTGGACCCTGAACTGGCGGAGCTGATCCGCCGCTCACGCCAGGCCGACCGTGACGACGTGCAGACCAAGGAAGCGGTGTGCGCCCTGCTGGGGATTCGCACCACGGCGCTCAAGGGCGATGGTTTTACCGCGTACCTGCCGGATATGGGCGCGTTTGCCCAGGCCATTGAATTGGCGGTGGAACAACCGGCCATGGCCAATGAGTGGGTGTTTCATGTGTCCGGCATGGACATCGCCGAACAGTTGCTGGATGCCGGGGCACAGATCGCCACCGAGGTGCCGGCCAACTATGCGTTTATCTCCTTGCGCGCTGCCTGAGGCGCGTCAAATGGGTTGGGGCTGTACTGTGGCGAGGGAGCTTGCTCCCGTTGGACTGCGTAGCAGTCCCATTTTAGGGCCGCTTCGCGCCCCAACGGGAGCAAGCTCCCTCGCCACAGGTTATTGATTGCCCTGCACCCTCTATGAACTGAAGGGCATCAGGGCTTGCCACAGCCACAACCTAGTGGCGTTTGCCCCAGAACTCTTCTGCCAGCCGCCGCAGATCTTCCGCCAGGGCCGCCACGTCGCCCGAGCTGAGCTGGCTCTGCTGACCGGCAGTGACGGTGGCTTCGCCGGCATTGCGGATGCCGACAATATTGCGATTGATGTCTTCGCTGACCGCGCTCTGTTCTTCCACTGCAGTGGCAATCTGCACACTCATGGCGGTGATCTGGTTGACCCGCTGGCTGATGCCATCCAGGGCCGATGCGGCGCGCTGGGCGTGATCGACGCTGGCTTCGACATGCTGGCTGCTCTGTTCCATGGCCATCACCGCATCCCGGGCGCCGCCCTGCAGGGTGCTGATCATGCGCTGGATTTCATTGGTCGATTGCTGGGTACGTTGTGCCAGGCCGCGCACTTCGTCGGCCACCACCGCAAAACCACGGCCCTGTTCGCCCGCTCGCGCTGCCTCGATGGCCGCGTTGAGGGCCAGCAGGTTGGTCTGCTCGGCAATCGCCCGGATCACCTCCAGCACACCGGAAATATCACCGCTATGGCTTTCCAATTGATGGATCACCGTGGTGGCCCTGGCCAGTTCCTGGGACAGACGCAGCACCGCATCGCGGCTTTCGTCCACTCGCTGATGACCTTCACGGGTCGCGCTGCCGGCCTGGTCGGCGGCTTTCGAAGCTTGCTGGGCATGGTTGGCGACTTGCGCCACGCTGGCCGCCATCTCGTGGATGGCGGTGGCCACCTGGTCGGTCTGGCTCTGCTGGCCCAGGGTGCTGCTGTGGCTGCTGTCCAGTTGCTCGACCAGGGCGGCGGCGTGCCCGGACAAACGCTGCGATGCATCGCCAATCCGGCCGACCACCGCGCCCACCTGGGCTTCAAGCATCTGCATGGCAAATTCGATTTGCCCCAGCTCATCCGCACGCCCGGTATAGATCGCCTGGCTGACGGGATTATCGGCGATCTGCCGCGCCCGCTCGCTCAGTTGCCGCAGGGGGCGCAACAACAGGTTGACGCCTAATATCCCCACCGCGCCCACCGCCGCCAGGCCCAGCACTTGCACCGCCCACGGATAGCTCGCCAAGCCGACCCCTGCCCCCCAGGTCAAGGCGCATGTCGCGCCGGTGACCAGCGACAACTTCAAGGGCATCTCCAGCACCGGCCGCATGCGCCGAGTGCCCGTGCGCAGACGGGCATACACGCGCTCCGCCGCCATCACCCGCCGCGCATCGGGCCGGGTCCGCACGGACTGGTACTCCACCGCCACGCCGTCGCGGGTGACCGGCGAGGCATAGGCACTGACCCAGTAGTGATCGCCGTTCTTGCAGCGATTCTTCACCATGCCCATCCACGAGCGACCGCTTTTGAGGGTCTGCCACATATGGGCAAAGGCCGCCGACGGCATGTCCGGATGGCGCAGCAGATTATGTGGCGCGCCCAGCAGCTCCTCGCGGCTGTAGCCGCTGACGTCGATAAAGTCCTGGTTGGCGTAGGTAATCGAACTGCCGAGGTCGGTGGTCGAGAGAATGTTGGCATCTTGGGCAATGTCCACATTTCGCCCCGTGACCGGGAGATTGATCTTCATGGAAAGCGCGCTCGGGAGTTATTGGGGGAGTCGGCAGGGGCACCGACTCTAAGCGCACCGGTTGAGCAAATACTGATCCAGCTCATGTTCCACGCATTTAGTTGCCCGGCGCCAGCGCCTGCGGCTCGTGGTACTCCTCAATCAGGGCGACACAGTCCAGCGCCACCCGTGCGCTGCGCGGCAACCTGCGCACGGCCAGTACGCTGCGGGCGGGCAAGCGGCTACGGGCGAAGTAGCCCAGGTACACCTCATTGACCAGAGCCAGATCATCCAGGTCGGCCAGCATCAAGGTGCATTTGACCACCCGATCCAACGACGAATGATGACGCTCCAACAGGTCGTGCAGGTTCTTCATCACCTGCTTCATCTGTGCGCCCGTCCCGCCTTTCACCGGATTGCCGCGAATATCCAACCCCGAGATACTGGAGATGTACAACGTGTCGCCGACCCGCACCGCCTCGGAAAAAGGCAGCGTCAGCTCGCTGGGGTAAAAGCGCGGCCCATCGCCCGGTTGCGCCGCTGCAATGTCGAGTTCCTCCCGCAGATACCCTCGCAGAATGCGCTGGTGCTCGCCGCTCTGCTTGAGCTGCTCCAGCGCCCGGTTAAGGTCACTGCGCAATTCACGATCGGACTTGCGCACGCCGATGGCCACGGCAGTGCCCATCTGTTGGCCGGTGACCGGCGGGCCGACGAAATCGAAAGGTTGCCCCTGCTCGGTGTCGAGCAGCTCCTGGCGAATTTCGGCTGTACCTTGCAGAGTCGCGTCAATATCACCGGCCACCAGGCTGCGGATCAACTGGTCATTGAGCCAGAAGCTCTTGATGATCACCCCGGCCGGCGCCCATTGCGCCAGGGCGAACGCTTCGCGATTGCTGCCGGTCAACACCCCCACGCGCTTGCCCTTGAGGGCGCGTACCGTGGGCATCAGCCCGGAATAACGGCGCGCCACCAAGTGCGTGGTCAGGGGGTACAAATCGTCGGTGAAGTCGATCAACTGCCGGCGTTGCGGGGTAGAAGCCATGCCCATGATTGCGTCGAAACGCCGGCTTTCAAGGGCTGCGATGCTATGGGTGAAGACTTGATCGACCCAGGTGCAGCGAACATCGAGTTGCGCGCACAAGGCATTGCCCAGTTCGATGTTCAAGCCGACCAACTGCCCTTGGGCGTTGCGGCTTTCATAGGGAGGAAACAGAGGGGAAATCGCGAAGCGGATCTCGCTGCGCGGCGCCGCGGCGGCCACCGGCCCTATCAGAAAGGCGCCCGACAGTAGCGCCCCAATGGATAAAACAAAGATCTTTGCCCAAGCCATGAAGACATCCCTTTCTTGAAAATCCCACTCCTTCACCCCGTGCTGCCAACCAGGCGCGGCGAAGGGGTATCGAGCAAGCTTTCAAGAAAAGGTCATGGGCCGACAAGGCGAAAAGTCAGCAATGGCTGTAGGCAGTCAGCGCTTGCCCATCGAACGACGGGTGCCGGGCGGCGCCATGCCGGGGGTCTTGGTGTGACCGTTCTTCGCGCCGTTTTTGTACCACGGCTGATTGCTGTCTTTCGCCCCGGCCAGCTCACCCGGCTTGAAGGGGAATTTGAACGCCGGGATCACCGGCTTGGCTTCACTGTCGAGGCTGTCTGGATCAGCGAGTTCGGCGCTTTCAACAGGCGGTTGTGTCGGGGAATTCATGGAAGCTCCGGAGCGTGCAAAAAATGACGCGGGCCCGACTTGCGGGCCACACTGGCGCGCAGTATACCTGCGCGCCCTGGTTCTTTAACCACTGCCCGTACGAATGGTCGACCTTTGCTGACAGCCCTGTCAGTTACCGGTCACTTTGCTGACCGGCTTTACAGGCTATAAAGAGCCTCCACTCCTCCCTTTCCCTGTCCGGACGCCGCGAGACCATGCCCATTCCACGCAAAACCACCGTGATTGTGCTCGCCGTCGTGGCCCTGGCGGTCGTGGCCTGGGTGGCGACCCGGCCGGCCAAGACCAAGCTGTCGGCTTCCAGCGCAATCCCGGTCCGGGTGGTCAGTGTCGCGCAGCAGGATATCCCACGGTTTGTCAGCGGTATCGGCTCGGTACTGTCGCTGCATAGCGTGGTGATCCGCCCGCAGGTCGACGGCATTCTCACCCAGTTGCTGGTCAAGGAGGGGCAACGGGTCAAGGCCGGCGACCTGCTGGCGAGCATTGATGACCGGGCGATCCGCGCCAGCCTTGACCAGGCCAAGGCCCAGTTGGGCGAAAGCCAGGCGCAGTTGCAGGTGGCACAAGTCAATCTCAAGCGCTACAAAGAGCTGAGCATCGACGACGGCGTGTCGAAGCAGACTTACGACCAGCAGCAAGCCCTGGTCAACCAGCTCAAGGCCACGGCCCTGGGTAACCAGGCGGCAATTGATGCGGCCCAGGTTCAGCTTTCCTACACACAGATTCGCTCCCCCGTCAGCGGGCGGGTGGGGATTCGCAATGTGGATGAAGGCAACTTCCTACGTACCAGCGATGCCCAGGGCCTGTTCTCGGTGACGCAGATCGACCCGATCGCCGTGGAATTTTCCCTGCCGCAACAGATGCTGCCGACCCTGCAGGGCCTGATCGCCGCGCAACACCCGGCCAGTGTCGATGCGTTCCTCGGCGCCGACACCGACAGCCCGGCCGCCATCCTGCTCGGCAAAGGCCGCCTGAGCCTGATTGATAACCAGATCAGCGCCACCACCGGCACCATCCGCGCCAAGGCCGAATTCAGCAATGCCACGCAAACACTGTGGCCGGGGCAACTGGTCACGGTGAAGATCCAGACCGCCCTCGACAAGGCGGCCCTGGTGGTGCCGCCGACCGTGGTCCAGCGCGGCCTGGACTCGCACTTCGTGTACCGCGTCAATGGCGACAAGGTGGACGTGGTGCCGGTGCACGTGACCTACCAGAACAGCGACCTGACAATTGTCACCGGTGTGCAGGCCGGTGATGTGCTGGTCAGCGACGGCCAGTCGCGCCTCAAGGCCGGTGCCCAGGTGGAGGTGCTCAAGGAGCCGCCGCAGGTGATCCAGACCGCCCAAGCGCAGGCCCGGCCATGAAGGGCCGTGGTTCAGTATCGGCCTGGTGCGTCGACCATCCGGTCGCCACCCTGCTGCTGACCTTTGCCCTGGTGCTGCTGGGCTTGATCGCCTTTCCGCGCCTGCCCGTCGCGCCATTGCCGGAGGCGGAGTTCCCGACGATCCAGGTCACCGCCCAACTGCCCGGCGCCAGCCCCGACACCATGGCCTCGTCGGTGGCCACGCCCCTGGAAGTGCAATTCAGTGCCATCCCCGGCATGACCCAGATGACCTCTAGCAGCGCCCTGGGCTCCAGCCTGTTGACCCTGCAATTCACCCTCGACAAGAGCATCGACACCGCCGCCCAGGAAGTGCAGGCGGCGATCAACACGGCGGCCGGAAAGTTGCCCAGCGATATGCCCAACCTGCCGACCTGGCGCAAGGTCAACCCGGCGGACAGCCCGGTGCTGATCCTCAGTATCAGCTCCAACAATATGCCCGGCACCGAACTGAGCGACTACGTGGAAACCCTGCTGGCCCGGCAGATCAGCCAGATCGACGGCGTCGGCCAGATCAGCATCACCGGCCAGCAACGCCCGGCAATCCGGGTACAGGCCTCGCCGGACAAACTCGCCGCCATCGGCCTGACCCTGGCCGATATCCGCCTGGTGCTGCAGCAGTCGAGCCTGAACCTGGCCAAGGGCGCGCTGTATGGGCGCGACAGCGTATCGACGCTGTCGACCAACGATCAGCTGTTTCATCCTGAGGAATACGGCGAGCTGATTGTTTCCTACAAGGACGGCGCGCCGGTGCAGTTACGCGACGTGGCACGGGTGATCAACGGTTCGGAAAACGCCTACGTGCAGGCCTGGTCCGGTGATACGCCGGGGGTCAACCTGGTGATTTTCCGCCAGCCGGGGGCCAATATCGTCGACACCGTGGACCGCATTCAGGCCGAGCTGCCGCGCTTGCAGGCGATGCTGCCGGCGTCGGTGGAAGTCAGCTCGCTGTCGGATCGCACCAAGACCATTCGTGCCTCGCTGCATGAAGTGGAAATCACCCTGTTGATCGCGGTGTTGCTGGTGGTGGCGGTGATGGCGCTGTTCCTGCGCCAGTGGTCGGCAACCCTGATTGTCTCCAGTGTGCTGGGGGTGTCGCTGGTGGCCACTTTTGCCCTGATGTATGTGATGGGCTTCAGTTTGAACAACCTGACCCTGGTGGCCATCGTGATTGCCGTGGGTTTTGTGGTGGACGATGCGATTGTGGTGGTGGAGAACATCCACCGTCACCTTGAGGCGGGCCTGGACAAGCGCGAAGCGGCGATCAAGGGCGCCGGCGAGATCGGTTTTACCGTGGTGTCGATCAGCTTTTCGCTGGTGGCCGCGTTTATCCCGTTGCTGTTCATGGGCGGCGTGGTCGGGCGCCTGTTCAAGGAATTTGCCCTGACCGCGACCTCGACCATCCTGATTTCGGTGGTGGTGTCCCTGACCCTGGCGCCGATGCTGGCCGGGCAGTTTATGCGCGCCCCCGCCCACCTCCCCACGACAAACCGGGCTTTGGCGAACGCCTGCTGGCCGGTTACGCGAGGAACCTGCGCCGGGCCCTGGCCCATCCGCGCACGATGCTCGGCATCTTCACTGTGACCCTGGGCCTGGCCGTGGCCGGCTACGTGTTTATCCCCAAGGGCTTTTTCCCGGTACAAGACACCGGTTTTATTCTTGGCACCAGCGAGGCGGCGGCCGATGTGTCCTACCCGGACATGGTGGCCAAGCACCAGGCCCTGGCCGAAATCATCAAGGCCGACCCGGCGGTGGAAAACTTCTCCCACTCGGTGGGTGTGACCGGCAGTAACCAGACCATCGCCAACGGCCGCTTCTGGATTGCCCTGAAGGATCGCGGTGATCGCGATGTGTCGGCCAGCCAGTTTATCGACCGGATCCGCGCCAAACTGGCCCGGGTACCGGGGATCGTGCTGTACCTGCGCGCCGGCCAGGACATCAACCTCAGCTCCGGGCCCAGCCGCAGCCAGTACCAGTACGTGCTCAAGAGCAACGACGGCGCGACCCTGAACACCTGGACCCAGCGCCTGACCGAAAAACTGCGCACCAACCCGGCCTTCCGCGATCTGTCCAACGACCTGCAACTGGGCGGCAGCATCACCCACATCAGCATCGACCGCCAGGCCGCCGCGCGATTCGGCCTGACCGCCACCGATGTCGACCAGGCGCTGTACGATGCGTTCGGCCAGCGCCAGGTCAATGAATTCCAGACCGAGACCAACCAGTACCAGGTGGTGCTGGAACTGGACAGCCAGCAACGGGGCAAGGCCGAGAGCCTGAACTACTTCTACCTGCGCTCGCCCCTCAGCGGCGAAATGGTGCCATTGTCGGCGCTGGCCAAGGTCGACCCGCCGACGGTCGGGCCGTTATCCATCAGCCACAACGGCATGTTCCCGGCGGCCAACCTGTCGTTCAACCTCGCGCCGGGCGTGGCCCTGGGCGACGCCGTGATCATGCTCGACCAGGCCAAGAACGAGATCGGCATGCCGAGCACCCTCATTGGCAATTTCCAGGGTGCGGCCCAGGCGTTCCAGAGTTCATTGGCCAGCCAGCCGTGGCTGATCCTCGCGGCGCTGGTGGCGGTCTATATCATCCTCGGCGTGCTGTATGAGAGCTTCGTGCATCCGCTGACCATCATCTCGACCCTGCCCTCGGCCGGCCTGGGTGCGTTGATCATGCTGTGGCTGCTGGGCCAGGACTTTTCCATCATGGCCTTGATCGGCCTGGTGCTGTTGATCGGCATCGTCAAGAAAAACGGCATCCTGATGATCGACTTTGCCCTCGAAGCGCAACGGGTTCGTGGGCTGGCACCGGCGGATGCGATTTATGAAGCCTGTGTCACGCGTTTTCGACCGATCATCATGACCACCCTCGCCGCGCTGCTGGGCGCAGTCCCGCTGATGCTCGGCGCAGGCCCCGGCGCGGAGCTGCGCCAGCCCCTGGGCATCGCGGTGGTCGGCGGGTTGCTGGTGAGCCAGGCGCTGACGCTGTTCACCACGCCGGTCATATACTTGTACCTTGAGAAGCTGTTCCACAGACCCACTCCGGCCCTCGGGCTGGCGACCACACATTGAGGCGGGGTCATGCGTGTCCTGATTATTGAAGACGAAGAGAAAACCGCCGACTACCTGCATCGCGGGCTGACGGAACAAGGCTACACGGTGGACGTCGCCCGCGACGGCATCGAGGGCCTGCACCTGGCCCTGGAAAGCGACTATGCAGTAATCGTGCTCGATGTGATGCTGCCCGGCCTCGACGGGTTTGGCGTGCTGCGCGCACTGCGGGCGCGTAAACAAACCCCGGTGATCATGCTGACTGCCCGCGAGCGCGTGGAAGACCGCATTCGCGGCCTGCGCGAAGGCGCCGACGATTACCTGGGCAAGCCGTTTTCCTTTCTCGAACTGGTCGCCCGCCTGCAAGCCCTGACCCGCCGTAGCGGCGGGCATGAACCGGTGCAGGTGACCGTTGCCGACCTGTGGATCGACCTGATCAGCCGCAAGGCCAGCCGCGCCGGCCTGCGCCTGGACCTGACGGCCAAGGAGTTCTCGCTGCTCAGCGTCCTGGCGCGGCGCCAGGGCGAGATCCTGTCCAAGACGGCGATTGCGGAAATGGTCTGGGACATCAATTTCGACAGCGACGTCAATGTGGTCGAAGTGGCGATCAAGCGCCTGCGGGCCAAGCTCGACGGGCCCTTCGAGCACAAGCTGCTGCACACCATCCGTGGCATGGGCTATGTACTGGAGAACCGCAGTGTCGAGTAACTCGATTGCCCTGCGCCTGAGCGGCATGTTCACCCTGGTCGCGCTGGTGATTTTCCTGCTGATCGGCGGCGCGCTCTACCAGCAGGTGGACCGTGGCCTGGGCCTGTTGCCGGAGGCCGAACTGGATGCGCGCTACAGTGTGCTGGAGTCGTCGATCACACGTTTCGGCACGCCGGATCACTGGGTGAAAATGACCAACAAACTCAAGCTGCTGGGCGAAGAGGATGCACGCATACGCTTCTGGGTAGTGAGCAGCGACCCGGCCTATGAGTACGGCAACCCGGACGCGCACCTTCGCGAGTTCGCCGCCGGCCCCACGGGCAAGCGTGATTTATACCTGCCGGGGCATGCGTATCCGTTCAAGGTGCTGGTCAGCCAGTTCCCGGCCAAGGACCTGCGCCCGCCGCTGCGCTTTATGATCGCCATCGACACCGCCAACTTCCGCGCCACCCAGCACCATTTGCTGATGGCGTTGATCAGCCTGGCGTTTATCGGCGTGGTGCTGGCTT
The DNA here is from genome assembly GCF_016405645.1 of Pseudomonas sp. MF5691. NCBI lineage: Bacteria > Pseudomonadati > Pseudomonadota > Gammaproteobacteria > Pseudomonadales > Pseudomonadaceae > Pseudomonas > Pseudomonas sp. MF5691. The sequence continues at coordinate 414,453 of NZ_JAEKDC010000001.1, read as the reverse complement.
CGCTGCTGGGCTTCTGGGTCGCGCGCATCGGCCTCAAGCCGCTGATCAGGCTCTCGGACGAAGCGCAAAAACTGGCCCCGCCGAAACTGTCCGGGCGCTTGCAATTGTCGCCGCTGCCCCCGGAACTCAAGCAATTCGCCAATGCCTTCAACTCCACCCTGGAGCGGGTGGAAACCGCCTACTCGCGCCTGGAGTCGTTCAACGCCGACGTGGCCCACGAACTGCGCTCGCCACTGACCAACCTGATCGGCCAGACCCAGGTGGCGCTGACACGTGGCCGCTCGGCCGAGCATTACTTTGAAGTGCTGCAATCGAACCTGGAGGAGTTGGAGCGCCTGCGTTCGATCATCAATGACATGCTGTTCCTGGCCAGCGCCGACCAGGGCAGCAAAGCCACCAAGCTGGTTGAAAGCTCCCTGGCCGATGAGGTGGCGACCACCCTCGACTATCTGGACTTTATCCTTGAAGACGCCCAGGTGCAGGTCACGGTGGTCGGCGATGCCCAGGTGAGGATCGAAAAGGCCCATTTGCGCCGGGCCCTGATCAACCTGCTGAACAACGCCGTGCAGCACACCTCGCCGGGGCAAGTGATCGAGGTGCGGATTGAAACGCACGAGCAGCAGGTGCTGATTGGCGTGACCAACCCTGGAGAACGGATCGCCAGCGAGCATTTGCCACGGTTGTTCGAGCGTTTCTACCGCGTCGACGCCTCGCGCAGCAACAGCGGGGCCAATCATGGGTTGGGGTTGGCCATCGTCAAGGCGATTGCCTTGATGCATGGCGGGGAGGTGTTTGTGCGCAGTGAACACGGTGGCAACACCTTTGGTATCACCCTGCCGATCTGAATTTCAAAATCACTCCGACATAAGCCCATTCCCATAGAGGGTCTTCATCGTCTCGACTGTTGCGATTTGGGCAACAGTCATTATCTTGTTACACTCTGTACCGTACCGCTCGCCTGCGCCAATATGTCGCATCGACGAGCGAGACGGCAAAGACAGCCGACCCGCCCTGCCATTTCCCTCGACTTATTTCCAGGGCTCTACACTGGGAATCTGTCTTAAAGCCGCTGACTTCAGCGGCTTTTTTTTGCCGTAAAAAAGGCCAGGAACACCCCACAACATTGGCCGTTCAGACTGACCCAAAGGAGCTCCCCCGGTGAAAACCGCGCTGACATTCACCCCGTTATTCCTCGCGATTGCAGCAACTATCTCCCCTATCGCCCATGCCGCAGACACCCCTCCCACCGACGGATTCGTCGAAGGCTCCAGCCTCAATATCAACACCCGCAACTACTACATGAATCGTGACCGCCGCGACATTCACACCGACGACAGCAAAGAGTGGGGCCAAGGCTTCCTCGGGGTCTTCGAGTCCGGTTACACCCAGGGCACCGTGGGTTTCGGCCTGGATGTGCATGGCATGCTCGGCCTGAAACTGGACGGCGGCGGCGGTACGGACGGCTCCAGCATCCTGCCGTACGGCAGCGGCAACGGCAAAGCGCCGGGCTCGTTTTCCACCGGTGGCGGCACCTTGAAAATCCGCGCTCTGGATACCGAATTCAAAGCCGGCGATCTGTTCCTCAACAACCCGGTAATTGCCGGCGGCATGACCCGCATGCTGCCCGAGACCTTCCGTGGCGTCAGCCTGACCAACCACAGCCTCGACGGCTGGATGTTCGAAGGCGGCCAGGCCAGCTTTGCCAAGCTCTACAACCAGAGCGGCCACGGGCGCATCGGCACCAGCTATGGCGCGCTGCCCAAGGGCCAGGACAGCCAGCATATGAACTGGGCAGGCGTGGCCTGGAGCGGTCTGCCAGGGCTGACCAGCAACCTGTACGCCTCCGAACTCAAGGACGTGTGGAACCAGTACTACTACGACCTGGACTACACCTACGCGGTCAATGACCTGGTCAGCCTCAACCCGGGCCTGCACTTCTACCATACCCAGGACACCGGCAATGCCTTGCTGGGGGATATCGACAACAACACCTACAGCCTGCATTTCACTGTGGGCGTGGGCAATCACAGCGTCATGGCCGCCTACCAGCGGGTCAACGGCAACACGCCGTTCGACTATATCGCCCAGGGCGACAGCGTGTACCTGGACAACTCCCAGCAATACTCGGACTTCAACGGCCCCAACGAGCGCTCGTGGAAGCTCAAGTACGCCTATGACTTCGCCGGGCTCGGCGTCCCTGGCCTGACGTCAGCGGTGTCGTACATCAGCGGCAAGACCGACCTGACCAAAGTCGACCCCAACAGCCGCGGCTACTCGGCCTGGTACAGCGCCGACGGCAAGAACGCCAAGCACTGGGAACGGGATATCGACCTCAAGTACGTGGTGCAGGGCGGCAAGGCCAAGGACCTGGCGGTGCGCCTGCAATGGGCGACCAACCGGGGCAGCAATGGCTACTCGGCGGTGGACCGCGATGTGGATGAGTACCGGGTGATCGTCGACTACCCGATCAATGTGTTCTGACGGCCAATTATCTTTTTTGCCGATGAGCTAATTTCAGGCGCGCGGAACTAAACTGCCCTCATCGTCACCGCCGAAGTCCGTCCGATGAGTCAACGCCGCGCCCTTAACCTGCCTGCACGCCCGGAGCTTTTGCTGATTCTGGGCAGTGGCCTCACCGTCACCCTGATCCTGATCATCGTCGCCGTGCTGCTGATCCGCGAACATGCCAGCACGCTGCAGACCGCCCAACGGTCTACCAGCAATATCACCCAACTGATCAATGCCGATGTGCTGCGCAACGTCGAGCTCTATGACTTGGCACTGCACGGCCTGATTGAGGCGGCCGGCAAGGACTTGTCGGGACTGCCGGCGGATGTGCGGCATCAACTGCAATTCGACCAGTCCACCGCAGCCCCCTATAAAGGTGAAGTCCTGCTGCTGGACGCCCAGGGCGCGGTGCTTGCCGACTCGTCGACGCTGACCCCAACCCGACGTAACTTCGCCAACCGCGACTACTTCCAGGTCCATCAACAGAACCCCGAGGCCGGACTGTTTATCAGCCGCCCGTTCAAGATCCATTGTCAGTGCGAGCAGGTCTGGCGTATCGCCTTCAGCCGCCGCGTGACCGGGCCCGACGGCGAGTTTGCCGGGGTGGCCGTGGCGACCATGCGCCTGGCGTATTTCGACCAACTGTTCAGCAGCCTGACCATCGGCAACGGTAACACCATCAACCTGCTGAACAACCAGGGCATCCTGCTGGCCCAGCACCCCGTGCTCGAACAGGACATGATCGACAAGGACCTGAGTTCACTCCCCAACTTCAAGCGCATGCTGAAAGAAGGCAGCGGCAGCTTCCGGGCCATCTCTGCGATCAGCGGTACGCCACGGCTGTATACCTTTACCAATGTGGGGCGGTTGCCATTGATCGTGGTGGTGGCGTTGGCCAGCGACGATGTGTTCGCCGCCTGGCAGCGCGCCGCGTGGCTGACGGCAGGGGCCACCGGGGTGTTGTGTGTGGGCCTGCTGTGGCTGAGCTGGATGTTGCGCCTGGAGCTGCGGCGCCGCTATCGCGCCGAGAAGGTGCTGTCAGAACTGGCAGCCACGGACGGCCTGACCGGCCTGGCCAACCGCCGGACCCTCGACCAGCGCTTGGCTCTGGAATGGGAGCGCGCCCGCCGCTCGACCGAGCCCTTGTCTGTGCTGATGATCGACGTCGACCACTTCAAGGCCTTCAACGACCGCCATGGCCATCAGGGGGGGGATGAAGCCTTGCGCAGCGTGGCGCAGGTGATCGGCCGCCAAATCCGCCGCCCGGCCGATCTGGCGGCACGTTACGGCGGCGAAGAGTTTGCGGTGATCCTGCCGCATACCGATGCCAGCGGTGCCAGGACGATTGCCGAGCATATCCGCCAGGGGATCCAGCACTTGCCGCCGGTTGCCGGTGATAGCGAGCCTATTACGGTGAGTATCGGCCTGAGCACCTGGGACAAACGCAGCAGCGCGTCATTGGAGGAGTTGCTGCTCAGTGCTGACCGGGCATTGTATGAGGCGAAAAATAGCGGGCGTAACCGCGTCGTCGATGCGGCCCTGGTGAGGTAGTGGTTGCGTACCTATTGTGGCGAGGGAGCTTGTCACCGCAGGTCTGTTTTGCGCCTTGATTGAACATTGGCGGAGCCACAAACCACCGCCATAAAAAAAGGCCACCCGAAGGCAGCCTTTAAAAACTAAAGAAAGAGAGTTGTTACTTACACCGCCGCAACGGGACGCATGTAAGAGATCGGTGCGGTGCTGGCATCTTCGAAGGTCACGACTTCCCAAGCATCTTTCTGCTCAATCAACTTGCGCAGGAGCTGGTTGTTAAGTGCATGGCCCGACTTGAAGCCTTTGAACTCGCCTATCAGGCTATTGCCCAGCAGGTAGAGGTCACCAATTGCATCGAGGATCTTGTGCTTCACGAATTCGTCTTCATAGCGAAGGCCGTCTTCGTTCAGTACACCATCCGCGTCGACCACGATGGCGTTTTCAACGCTGCCGCCGAGTGCGAGGTTGTGCTTGCGCAGGTACTCGATGTCACTCATGAAACCAAAGGTACGGGCGCGGCTGACTTCTTTTACGAACGAAGTGCTGGAAAAATCCACGCTTGCACTTTGGGTGCGGTCACGGAATACCGGGTGATCGAAATCGATCTCAAAGCTCACTTTAAAGCCTTCGAACGGGACGAAGGTGGCGCGCTTGTCGCCGTCTTCTACTGTCACTTCCCGCAGAATGCGAATGAACTTCTTGGCTGCGTCCTGTTCTTCCAGGCCGGCAGATTGAATCAGGAATACGAAAGGTCCAGCGCTACCATCCATGATCGGGACTTCAGACGCGGAGAGCTCGACGTAGGCGTTATCGATGCCCAGGCCAGCCATGGCCGAGAGCAAGTGCTCCACCGTGTCCACTTTGACGTCACCGTTGACCAATGTGGTCGACATGGTGGTTTCGCCAACGTTTTCCGCGCGAGCAGGAATCTGCACCACAGGGTCCAGGTCGGCACGAACAAACACGATGCCGGTGTCGACAGGTGCGGGCTTGAGAGTCAGGTATACCTTCTCCCCGGAGTGCAGACCTACACCTGTGGCACGGATAATATTCTTCAGGGTGCGTTGTTTAATCATGGCTTGGACCGCTTCAGCGCAAATTGCGAACTGGTATCAACAAAGGCTGGCGATAATAGCAGACCAGACCTTTGCTGAACACCAATCACCTTCATAGCCCTGATACATTCCATTAATCGGCCTGACGACGCAGGAAAGCCGGGATGTCCAGATAGTCCAGATCATCTTGCGGATTCGGGCTACGGGACGCCGCAGCACCGGCCTGGGCCTGGTTGCGCATCACGGTCGGACGATCCAGATCACGGTAGTTCACCGACGGCAGTTCCTGACGAGCAGGTGCTGGAGCGGCGGCCGAGGCCTGGCTGGTGTGCACGGTATTGTCGATAACCTTCACCGGTTTCTCGATTTTAGCGCCCAGACCTGTGGCAACCACGGTCACATGCAGCTCGTCGCGCATGTCTGGATCGATAACGGTACCGACCTTGACCATCGCGTGCTCGGAAGCGAAGGCTTCGATGATGCTACCCACGTCGGAGTACTCACCCAGGGACAGGTCAGGACCGGCGGTGATGTTCACCAGGATGCCGCGTGCACCTTGCAGGTTCACGTCTTCGAGCAACGGGTTGCGGATGGCCGCTTCGGTCGCTTCACGTGCACGGTTAGGACCGCTGGCGCAGCCAGTGCCCATCATCGCCATGCCCATTTCGCTCATGACCGTGCGTACGTCGGCAAAGTCGACGTTGATCATGCCCGGACGCTTGATGATGTCGGAGATACCGCGAACGGCACCGGCCAGTACGTCATCGGCCTTGGCGAAAGCCGACAGCAGGCTGGCGTCTTTACCGAGGATGGTCAGCAGTTTCTCGTTGGGGATGGTGATCAACGAGTCAACGCTTTCAGACAGCAGACGGATACCTTCGTCGGCGATCTGCATGCGCTTGCGGCCTTCGAACGGGAACGGACGGGTCACGACAGCGACCGTCAGGATCCCCATTTCCTTGGCTACTTCAGCAATGATTGGCGCCGCACCGGTACCGGTACCGCCGCCCATGCCGGTGGTGATGAACACCATGTTGGTGCCTTGCAGCACTTCGGCAATACGCTCGCGGTCTTCCAGGGCGGCTTGACGGCCGACTTCCGGATTGGCGCCAGCGCCCAGGCCCTTGGTCACGGCTGTGCCCAATTGCAGGATGGTCCGCGCGCCGATGCTCTTCAGCGCCTGGGCATCAGTGTTGGCGCAGATGAATTCAACGCCTTCAATGTTGCTCTTGACCATATGATTGACAGCGTTGCCGCCGCCACCGCCGACACCGATTACTTTAATAACCGGGCTTGCGGGGATGTTGTCTACGAGTTCGAACATTTTCCCTCTCCTTTCATTTCTCTAGTTTTTTCGCCTACTACTTTGAAACGGTGTTGCGGTAAATCTTTAGAAATTGCCTTTCACCCAAGCCTGCAGGCGCTCCAGCAACGGCGCTTTGGGCTCGTCACTGCTATAGCTTTCGCGGCTGCCAATGCCCGACAGGGAAATGCCGTCGGTCTGCTTTTGCAGGCCGTACAACAGCAAGCCCACACCGGTGGAATAAATCGGGTTGCGCACCACGTCGCCCAGGCCCTTGACGCCATGGGGCACGCCCAGGCGGACCGGCATGTGGAAGATTTCCTCGGCCAGTTCGACCGCGCCTTCCATCTTCGAGGTGCCACCGGTCAGCACGATGCCGGCCGGGATCAAATCTTCGTAGCCGCTGCGACGCAGTTCAGCCTGGATCAGGGTGAACAGTTCGTCGTAGCGCGGCTCGACCACTTCGGCCAGGGCCTGGCGCGACAGTTCACGCGGTGGACGGTCGCCCACGCTCGGCACCTTGATGGTCTCGCCGGCACCGGCCAGCTTGGCCAGGGCGCAGGCGTAGCGGATCTTGATTTCTTCGGCGTACTGGGTCGGTGTCCGCAGGGCCATGGCGATGTCGTTGGTCACCTGGTCGCCGGCAATCGGGATCACCGCGGTGTGACGGATCGCACCTTCGGTAAAGATCGCGATATCGGTGGTGCCGCCGCCGATGTCCACCAGGCACACGCCCAGCTCTTTTTCGTCGTCGGTCAGGACCGAGTAGGCCGAGGCCAACTGCTCAAGAATGATGTCGTCGATTTCCAGGCCGCAACGACGCACGCATTTTTCAATGTTCTGTGCGGCATTCACGGCGCAGGTCACCACGTGGACCTTGGCTTCCAGGCGGACGCCCGACATGCCCAGGGGCTCACGTACGCCTTCCTGGTTATCAATCACGTAGTCCTGCGGCAGGGTGTGCAGCACACGCTGGTCAGCCGGGATCGCCACGGCCTGGGCAGCGTCGAGGACGCGCTCAAGGTCGGCCGAGCTGACTTCACGGTCGCGGATCGCCACGATGCCGTGGGAGTTCAGGCTGCGGATGTGATTGCCCGCCACGCCGACGAATGCCGAGTGAATTCGGCAGCCCGCCATCAGTTGCGCTTCTTCGATAGCGCGCTGGATCGACTGCACGGTGGATTCGATGTTGACCACCACGCCCTTCTTCAGGCCCCGGGACGGATGCGTGCCGATTCCGACGATTTCCAGCGTGCCGTCGTCCGCGACCTCGCCTACCAGCGCCACCACCTTGGAGGTGCCGATATCGAGACCGACGATCATTTTGCCGCTTTGCACGTTTGCCATGGGTCCTGCCTCTTCTTAATTCTTCGCGACAGCGGGTTGCGCTGCCGTGGGCGCAGCCGGTTCGCGCCAGCTAACGGCCAGGCCGTTGGCGTAACGCAGGTCGATGCTCGCAATGTTCGTAATCTGTTCTTTCAGGGTTTTGTCGTAGATGGCGATAAAGCGGCGCATCTTCTCCACCAAGTGGTCGCGTCCCAGCAACAACTCGATGCCCGGGCCGGAACTGCCTGCCCCGGTGGTCAGGAACCAGCTGCCCCGCTCGCGCAATTCCAGGCGCGCAATGGAGAAGCCCAGTGGCCGCAGCATCTGGCTCAACGCCTGGTACTGCTGCATCACTTGTTGTTGCGCCCGTTGCGGCCCGAACAACTGCGGCAAATGCTCGTAGTTGGCCAGCTCACGCGGGTTGAACGCCTGGCCCTGGTTGTTCAACAGCGCTTCGTCACCCCAACGGGCCACGGGCAGTTGTTCTTCCAGGCGGATCGTCACTTGATCCGGCCACACGCGCCGTACTTCGGCGTGGGCAATCCACGCCATCTGCTCCAGTTCGGCACGCATGCCTGCCAGGTCGATGGTGAAGAAGCTCGCCGCGACAAAAGGCGCGATCCGCTGCTGCACCGCTTGCTGGCTGATGTAGCTCAAGTCGCCCTGCACGCTGATCTTGGTGATGGGGCGGTCGGCATACGGCAACAGGCGCTGCGCACCTTCATAGGTGCCAAAGCCCAACGCCACCAACAGCACCGGCCAGAACAGGGCCTTGAGAAAACCAAAGTTGGCTTTCGGCAGGCGCGCCGACATCGGCTCTTTAGCCACCATTCGACTGGCACCACGCGGCACCGGCTTGCGGCCGGGAGCGGGTGGCTGATGGCGAAGCGATGCGCCTTGCATGGTCTTAACCTCGTGCCTCTTCATTACCGGCCACATTACCGGCCACATAACTGGCGGCCAGGATCGCCAGCACCAACTGCTGGAAGTCCAGGCCGGCTGCGCGTGCAGCCATGGGGACCAGGCTGTGGTCGGTCATGCCCGGTGCGGTGTTGACTTCAAGGAACCAGAAGTTCCCCTGGTCATCCTGCATCACGTCTGCCCGCGCCCAACCGGCGATACCCAACGCCTCACAGGCTTTCGCTGTGAGGTCCATCAATTCCTGCTCTTTGGTTGCATCGAGGCCGCATGGGATCCGGTACTGGGTATCGGAGGCCAGGTACTTGGCGTCGTAGTCGTAAAAGGTATGGGGGGTGCCCAGCGCGATAGGCGGCAATACCTGGTCACGGAGGGTCGCGATGGTGAATTCGGGACCGGAGATCCACTGTTCCACCAACACTTGCGAATCGTAGGTACTTGCCGCTTTCCATGCGTCGATCAATTCGGCGGCCGAGTTCACTTTAGCCATGCCGATACTGGAGCCTTCATGGGCTGGTTTGACGATCAAAGGCAGGCCCAGTTCCTTGGCCGCAGAAATACAATCGTCTTCGCTGCACAAAACGCTGTGACGCGGCGTCGGAATGCCCAGGCTGTGCCACACCTGCTTGGTGCGCAACTTGTCCATGGCCAGTGCCGAGGCAAGGATGCCGCTGCCGGTGTAAGGGATCCCGGCGCACTCCAGCAGGCCCTGCATGCTGCCGTCTTCACCACCACGGCCGTGAAGAATGATGAAGGCGCGGTCGATCTTCTCGGCCTGCAGGCGAGCGAGGAAGTCATCGCCCACGTCGATACCAAAGGCGTTCACACCGGCACTTTGCAGCGCTTGGAGCACAGCATTGCCGGACTTGAGCGACACTTCGCGCTCAGCGCTCTTGCCGCCGAACAGTACCGCCACGCGGCCGAAGTCGGCAGGCGCGATGGTGGAGAACAGGGAGCCGTAGTTGGTGGTCATTTCGACTTCCCCTGGGCAGGCGCGGCAGCAAACAGCGGGCTCGCGAGCAATTTAGGGGCAAGGCCGCCGATATCACCGGCACCCTGGCACAGCAGGATGTCGCCGGCACGCAACAGCGGCTTGACGACCGGCGCCAGGTCCACGCCGCGCTCGATATAGATCGGGTCCAGTTGCCCGCGCTGACGGATGCTGTTGCACAGCTTGCGGCTGTCGGCGCCGGGGATCGGTTCTTCACCGGCCGGGTAGACTTCCATCAACAGCAGCACGTTGGCATCGGCCAATACATTTACGAAATCGTCGTACAGGTCACGGGTGCGGCTGTAGCGGTGCGGCTGGTAGACCATCACCAGGCGACGCTCCGGCCAGCCACCACGCACGGCCTTGATCACGGCCGCGACTTCGGTCGGGTGGTGACCGTAGTCATCCACCAGCATCACGTCGCCGCCGTCTACCGGCAGGTGGCCGTAGACCTGGAAGCGCCGGCCCACACCGGCAAAGCCCGACAGGCCTTCGACGATGGCTTCATCGCTGACGCCCTCATCGGTGGCGATGCAGATGGTCGCCAGGGAATTGAGCACATTGTGGTTGCCCGGCATGTTCACCGAGACGTCCAGCGGCTCGCGATCCGGGCGCAACACGGTAAAGAAGGTCTGCATGCCTTGCTGACGTACATTGATCGCGCGCACGTCGGCGTCTTCGCTGAAGCCATAGGTCACGGTCGGACGCTTGACCAGCGGCAGGATTTCGCGCACTACCGGATCGTCCAGGCACACCACGGCCAAACCGTAGAACGGCAGGTTATGCAGGAACTCGACGAAGGTTTTCTTCAACTTGTTGAAGTCGCCGTCGTAAGTCGCCATATGGTCGGCGTCGATATTGGTGACCACGGCCACCAGCGGCTGCAGGTGCAGGAAGCTGGCATCGCTTTCATCGGCTTCGGCAATCAGGTAACGGCTGGTACCCAGTTGTGCATTGGTACCTGCTGCATTCAGCCGGCCACCGATCACGAAGGTCGGGTCCAGGCCGCCGGCGGCAAATACCGAAGCGATCAGGCTGGTGGTGGTGGTCTTGCCGTGGGTACCGGCGACGGCGATGCCGTGACGGTAACGCATCAGCTCGGCCAGCATCTCGGCGCGGGGCACCACGGGAATACGGCGTTCAAGGGCGGTGGCCACTTCCGGGTTGGAGGTGTTCACGGCACTGGAGACCACCAGTACATCGGCCTGCGCGGCGTTCTCGGCACGGTGGCCGATAAAGATCTGTGCGCCAAACGATTCCAGGCGCTCGGTGACCGGCGAGGTCTTGAGGTCGGAGCCGGAGACCTGGTAACCCAGGTTCAGCAACACCTCGGCGATCCCGCACATGCCCACGCCGCCGATACCGACGAAGTGGATGCGACGGATGCGGCGCATTTCCGGTTGCGGCATGGCTTTTTGATTCTCAACCATGGGCCACCTCCAGGCAGATATCGACCACGCTACGGGTGGCGTCGGGTTTGGCCAGGCGGCTTGCGGTGCTCGCCATGCTGTTCAGTCGTTCGGGTTGCATCAAAACCTCAGTCAGGCGTGCGGCCAGATCGGCGGCGCCAGTCGTTCTTTGCGGCAGCAGGAAGGCAGCGCCCTCCCCGGCCAAATATTCGGCGTTGCGGGTCTGGTGATCGTCGATCGCATGGGGCAAAGGCACCAGCAAGGACGGCAGACCGGCAGCAGCCAGTTCACTGACGGTCAACGCACCTGCGCGACAGACCACCAGGTCGGCCCAGCCATAGGCATGGGCCATGTCTTTGATAAAAGGCTCTACAGTCGCCTCGACACCGGCCTCGCGATAGCGGGCGGCAGTCACTTCATCGTGGTTCTTGCCTGCCTGATGGAAAATCTCGGGACGCAGTTCCACAGGCAGTTGCGCCAGCGCCTCCGGCAGCAGCTTGTTCAGCGGTTCGGCGCCCAGGCTTCCGCCGAGGATCAGCAGGTGCGCCTTGCGCCCGGTCAGGGCCTGGCGGGCAATGTCCATAAACAGCTCGGTACGCACCGGGTTACCGGTGGTGCGGCGCTTGTCCATGGCTGCAAACGTATTCGGGAATGCCTCGCAGACTCGCGCCGCCAATGGCGCCAACAGGCGGTTGGCAGTACCGGCCACAGCGTTCTGCTCGTGGACGATCACCGGCACACCGGCCAATCGCGCGGCCACACCGCCGGGACCGGTGACATAGCCACCAAAGCCCAGCACACACACCGGCTTCAACTCACGGATAACCTTGCGCGCCTGCCACACCGCCTTGAGCAACACGAACGGCGCCTTGAGCAGGGACAATTTGCTTTTGCCGCGCAGGCCGCTGACGTTGATCAGGTGCAGGGGCAAGCCGGCCGCCGGAACCAGTTCATTTTCGATGCCACGGGGCGTACCCAGCCAATGCACGGTGTAGCCGCGGGCCTGGAACTCACGGGCACAGGCCAGCGCCGGGAACACGTGGCCGCCGGTGCCGCCCGCCATGATCAGCACGTTAGCGCCCATGGGTCGGCTCCTCGGCAAAATCGCTCTCGCTGAATTCCATCTCTTCGCTGCCCAAATGGGTTCGACTCTCCCACTCGATACGCAGCAACAAGCCGAGACAGGCACAGCAGATCACCAACGAGCTGCCGCCATAACTGAGGAACGGCAGGGTCAGGCCCTTGGTCGGCAGCAGGCCGACGTTCACACCGATGTTGATCAGGAACTGGCCGATCCACAGGAAGGCCAGGCCGTAAGCCACATAGGCGGCAAAGAATTGTTTGGCTTTCTCCGCCCACAAGCCGATGTACATGGCCCGCACGCAGACGAACACGAACAGCCCGACGGTGGCCAGGGAGCCGACCACGCCCAGCTCTTCGGCGAGTACCGAGAACACGAAGTCGGTATGGGCTTCCGGCAGGTAGAACTGCTTCTGCACGCTGTTGCCCAGGCCCACGCCCAGCCACTCGCCGCGACCGAAGGCGATCAGCGCCTGGGTCAGCTGGTAGCCGGAGCCGAACTGGTCAGACCAGGGGTCGGTAAAGGTGATCAGGCGCGCCATCCGATAGGGTTGCGCCTGCACCAGGATCGTCACGGCCGCCACGGCGAGCCCGACCATCAGGGCAAAGCGGAACAAGCCCACCCCGCCGAGGAACAGCATCGCAGCAGCGGCGCCCATCATCACCACGGTGGCGCCGAAGTCCGGCTCCATCAGCAACAGACCGGCCATGGGCAGCAGCACGATGAATGGCTTGAAGAAGCCCATCCAACTTTCCCGCACTTCTTTCTGACGACGCACCAGGTAGCCCGCGAGGTAAATCACCACGAACACCTTGGCGATTTCCGAAGGCTGCACGTTGAAGGCACCGAAGCCAATCCAGCGCATCGAACCGTTCACCTCACGGCCGATGCCGGGGACGATTACCATCACCAGCAGGCCGAAGGCACCGAGCAGCATCAGCCAACCCAGGCGCTGCCAGGTGGCGATAGGAATCATCATGGTGACGATGCACGCACCGAGGCCGATCACCAGGTAAATCAGGTGGCGGATCATGTGGTACAGGGTGTTACCCGACTGTACGGCGGCCACTTCCGAGGAGGCCGAGGTGATCATCACCAGGCCCAGGCCCAGCAGCGCCAGGCAACCGGCGAGCATCGGGAAGTCGAGGTCGATCCCGCGCCCGGTAATGATCGGCGACGGGTACGGCTTGATAATGTTCTTCAGGTCCAGACTCATGCCAAGCCCTCCACGGCACGGGCGAACAATTGGCCGCGCTCTTCGTAGTTCTTGAACATGTCGAAACTGGCGCACGCCGGCGACAGCAGCACGGCATCGCCGGGCTGGGCCAGGGCGCGGCATTGGGCGATGGCGTCGTCCAGGGAGGTGGCGCGCACTTGCGGCACTGCGTCGCCCAGGGCAGCGGCGATCAAGTCGCTGTCACGGCCCATCAGCACCACGGCACGGCAATGAGCAGCCACCGGGCCCTTGAGGTCCTTGAAGTCGGCACCCTTGCCGTCGCCACCGGCGATCAGCAGGAGTTTGCCGTCGATATCGGCACCCAGGCCTTCGATGGCGGCCAGCGCGGCGCCGACATTGGTGGCCTTGGAATCGTTGTAGTAACTCACGCCATCCAGGTCGCGCACCCACTGGCAGCGGTGCTCCAGGCCGGCAAAGGTGCGCAGGCTCGACAACATCGCGTCGAACGGCAAGCCGACCGCATGCCCCAACGCCAGGGCCGCCAGGGCATTGGACTGGTTGTGGGCGCCACGGATCTTCAGTTCACGGACCGGCATCAGGTTCTGGAATTCGAAGGCCAGGTATTTCTCGCCATTCTCTTCACGGATACCAAAGCCCTTGAAATCGGGTTTGCTCAGGCCGAAGGTCCAGCATGGCAGGCCCTCGCCCATCAGCGGACGGCTCAGGGCATCCTGGCGATTGACCACCACTTGCCGCGCACCACGGAAGATCCGGTGCTTGGCCAGGTGATAAGCCGGCAGGCCGCTGTAGCGGTCCATATGGTCTTCGCTGACGTTCAACACGGTGGCCACTTCGGCGCCGAGTTGATCGGTGGTCTCCAGCTGGAAGCTCGACAGCTCCATGACATACAGCTCGATATCGTCGCTGAGCAAATCCAGCGCCGGCGTACCGAGGTTACCGCCCACGGCCACGCGCTTGCCGGCCGCAGCCGCCATTTCGCCGACCAGGGTGGTGACGGTGCTCTTGGCGTTGGAACCGCTGATCGCGACGATGGGCGCCTTGGCGTTACGCGCAAACAGCTCGATATCGCCGGACAACTTCACGCCACGCGCCGCTGCCGCTTGCAGGGCCGGGGTCGCCAGGGCCAGGCCGGGGCTCACGTAGAGCTCGTCGGCACGGCACAGAAACTCGACATCCAACTCGCCACAACGCACTTCCACGTGCGGGTAGTCACGGCGCAGCGTGACCAGCTCCGGTGGATTTTCCCGCGTATCGGCCACGGCAAACGACGTGCCCCGGTTCGCCAGGAAGCGAACCAGGGACATGCCGCTCTTGCCGAGGCCGACAACGATGCGGAAGTGGTCTGAAGCGATCAGGGACACTCGTTTCTACCTCAGTTTCAGGGTGGCAAGGCCAACCAGCACAAGAATCACGGTGATGATCCAGAAACGGACGATCACCCGTGGCTCCGGCCAGCCCTTGAGTTCAAAGTGGTGATGAATCGGCGCCATGCGAAACACGCGGCGACCGGTCAACTTGAAAGATGCAACCTGGATCACCACCGACAGGGTCTCCATCACGAACACGCCGCCCATGATGAACAGGACGATTTCCTGGCGCACGATCACGGCAATGGTGCCCAGGGCAGCGCCCAGCGCCAGGGCGCCGACGTCGCCCATGAACACTTGGGCCGGATAGGTGTTGAACCACAGGAAGCCCAGTCCGGCACCGATCAGCGCGCCGCAGAACACAATCAATTCACCCGCGCCCGGTACATACGGGATCAGCAGGTATTCAGCGAATTTCACGTTACCCGACAGGTAGCAGAAGATGCCCAGGGCGCCGCCCACCATCACCGTCGGCATGATCGCCAGGCCGTCGAGGCCATCGGTCAGGTTGACCGCGTTGCTGGAGCCGACGATCACGAAATAGGTCAACACCACGAAGCCAATGCCCAACGGGATGCTGGCATCCTTGAGCATCGGGAAAATCAGGGTGGTTTCCACCGCGCTCGGCGCAGTCATATAAAGAAAGATCGCCGCGCCCAGGCCGAACACCGATTGCCAGAAATACTTCCAGCGGCTTGGCAGCCCCCTGGAGTTCTTCTCGATTACCTTGCGGTAGTCATCGACCCAGCCGATGGCGCCGAACAGCAGGGTCACCAGCAACACCACCCAGACATAGCGGTTGGCCAGGTCGGCCCAGAGCAAGGTGCTGATGCCGATGGACGACAGGATCAACGCGCCGCCCATGGTCGGTGTGCCGGACTTGGACAAGTGCGACTGCGGGCCGTCATTGCGCACGGACTGGCCGATCTGCAGGTTTTGCAGAGTACGGATCATCCATGGCCCCAGAAACAGCGACAAACACAGCGCGGTCAGCACACCCAGGATCCCGCGCAGGGTCAGGTACTGAAAGACCGCGAAGCCTTTGTGGAACTGTTGCAGATACTCAGCCAGCAGCAGCAGCATTAATGTTTCTCCGTACTTGAGCCACACAAGGCCGCGACGACGTTTTCCATCACCGCGCTGCGCGATCCCTTGATCAAAATGGTTGTGTGTTTGTCTTGTTCGGCTACGCCCAGCGCCTGGATCAACTCGGCCTGGCTCGCGAAGTGCCGCGCGCCCAAACCAAACGCGGCGACGGCGTGGGCCATGTTCGGGCCGACGGCGTAGAAGGCGTCGACCTTGCCACTGGCGTAGGCACCCACTTCGCGGTGGGACTGTTCGGCCCAGTCGCCCAGCTCGGCGATATCACCCAGCACCAGCACCTTGCGACCGTCAAAGCCTTTGAGCAGGTCAATGGCCGCGCAGATCGAGGACTGGTTGGCGTTGTAAGTGTCATCAATCACGCGCATGCCGTTGCTCGCCAGTTGCGCCACGGTGCGCCCCTTGACCGGTTGCACTGCGCCCAGGCCGGTAGCAATGCCGAACAGCGACACGCCCAGGGCGTAGGCAGCGGCGGCGGCGGCCAGGGCGTTGGCAACGTTGTGGTTGCCCAGCAGGTTCAATTGCACGTGCTCATCACCTTGCGGGCTGTGCAGGGTGAAGGCCGGGCAGCCACGGGCATCGAGCGTGATGTTCGAGGCATGGAAGTCCGCCGCGGCGTTGTGCACGGCGAAGCTCAAGACCTTGCGCCCGGCGGCACGTACACGCCAGGTTTCGAAGGCCTTGTCATCGAGGTTCAGGACTGCGGTACCGGAAGCGTCCAGTCCCTCAAGGATTTCACCCTTGGCCTGGACGATCTTCTCGGGGCCACCAAACTCGCCAACGTGGGCAGTGCCCGCGTTGTTGATAATGGCGACGTGCGGCCGGGTCATGGCTACGGTGTAGGCAATTTCGCCAATGCGCGACGCGCCCAGCTCGATCACGGCGGCGGTATGTTCCGGCGCCAGTTCAAGCAGGGTCAGCGGTGCGCCGAAATCGTTGTTCAGGTTGCCACGGGTCGCCAGCACCGGCCCGCGCGTGCGCAGGATACCGGCAAGCAGTTCCTTGACCGTGGTTTTGCCACTGGAGCCGGTGATCGCCGCCACCGGATTAGTGAACGCCGCGCGGTTCAACGCGCCCAATTGACCCAGGGCCAGACGGGTGTCGGCCACCAGCAACTGCGGCAGTGTCGCGTCAGTGACTTCACGCTGCACCAAGGCACCGACCGCGCCTTTGGCGGCCACCTCATTCAAATAGTCATGCCCGTCGAAGCGCGGGCCGGCCAGGGCGACAAACAGTTGCCCCGGCTTGATGTTGCGACTGTCGATACTGACGCCGTCGAAGCTGCAATCGCTCGACAACACACGGGCCGACAAGGCCTGGGTCAGTTCGCTGAACTGCATGGCCTTAAGCATGGGCCACCTCCCACGCGGTCAAGGCGCGATCGGCCTCGACCAGATCGGAGAAGGCATGGCGTTCGCCGTTGATTTCCTGGTAGTCCTCATGGCCTTTACCGGCCAGGACCACCACATCGTCAGCGCTGGCGCTGGCGATCAATTGGGCAATGGCCGCGCCGCGACCGGCGACGAAGCTCACCCGAGAGGCGTCTTGGAAGCCTGCGCGGATATCATCGAAAATCTGGCTTGGCGCTTCGCTGCGCGGGTTGTCGTCAGTCACCAGCACACCATCGGCCAGGCGCTCGACGATCTCGGCCATCAGCGGGCGTTTGCCGCGATCGCGGTCGCCGCCGCAGCCGAACAGGCACAGCAACTTGCCCTTGGCGTGAGGGCGCAGGGCTTCGAGAACTTTTTCCAGGGCATCCGGGGTGTGGGCATAATCGACCACCACCAGCGGCTGCGTCCCGCCCCCC
This sequence comes from Pseudomonas sp. MF5691, assembly GCF_016405645.1. Lineage (NCBI taxonomy): Bacteria > Pseudomonadati > Pseudomonadota > Gammaproteobacteria > Pseudomonadales > Pseudomonadaceae > Pseudomonas > Pseudomonas sp. MF5691. The sequence continues at coordinate 396,856 of NZ_JAEKDC010000001.1, read as the reverse complement.
AGGCGCTGCATACGCCCGGCCGGGCCTTCAAGCTTGGGCAATACACGCAGGATTTCGTCCAGGGCGTAATCCAGGCCCAGCAAGGCGCCGATGGCCGCGAGGACGTTGCTCAGGTTAAAGCGACCGAGCAAGGCACTGCGCAAGTGGTGCTCGCCCTGGGGCGTGACCAGCGTCGCGAGTACACCTTCATCATTGAACTGGGCTTCGCGGCAATACAGGTAGGCGCTGGAGTCTTCCAGGCTGTAGCTGATCAGGCGCGCTTCGCTTTTTTCTGCGGCCAGTTGGCGCCCGAATGCATCATCGAGGTTCACGACGCGGCACTTCAGATCGGTCCAGCCGAACAGCTTGGCCTTGGCGGCGGCGTACGCCTCCATGCTGCCGTGGTAGTCCAGGTGGTCGCGGGACAGGTTGGTCATCACTGCCACGTCGAACGCCAGGGCGGTGACCCGGCCCTGGTCCAGGCCATGGGACGACACTTCCATGGCCACGGCCTTGGCCCCGGCCTTTTTCAAGTCGGCCAGGGTCGCCTGCACGGCAATCGGGTTCGGTGTGGTATGCAGTCCGCTTTGCAGCGCGCCATAGAAACCGGTGCCCAGGGTGCCAACGATGCCGCAGTGCTGGCCCAGCAGATCCAGCGCCTGGGCCACCAACTGGGTGACACTGGTCTTGCCGTTGGTGCCGGTGACGCCAATCAGGTTGAGCTGGCGGCTCGGGTCGCCATAAAAACGCCCGGCGATATCCGACAACTGCGCCGCCAGGCCCTTGACCGGAATCAACGGCACATCGGTAATCGGTAATACAGTGGCGCCTTCGACTTCGTAGGCCACCGCCGCCGCGCCGCGCTGCAGGGCGTCGGCGATATGGGCACGACCATCGAACTTGCCGCCCGGCACAGCCAGGAACAGGTCGCCAGCACGTACGTTACGGCTGTCCAGACTCAGTTCGCGAATCAACAGATCGCGGCCAGCGTGGGCGAAAATCTTGTTCAGGCTAAGAGACATCAGCCGCGCCCTCCATTGGCTTTTACAGCAGCGACCGGTGGTCCGGCGTTGGCTTGTTGGGTCGGCGGCAGGTTGTCCGGCGTGATGTTCATCAAACGCAGGGTGCCGGACATGACTTTGCTGAATACGGGGGCCGAGACCAGGCCACCGAAGTAGCCGGCTTTGCTCGGCTCATCAATGACCACGACGATGGCGTAACGCGGATCGCTCATCGGGCCGAAGCCAGCGAACAGCGAGCGGTAGGAGTTTTCGGCATAGCCCTTGGTGCCCACCGACGTCTTCCGTGCGGTACCGGACTTGCCGGCCACGTGATAGGCCGGGACCTGGGCACGGAACACGCCGCGTGGCGCCTCGATCACTTGTTGCAGCATGGTCTGCATGGTCTTGGCGACGTTTTCCGGGATGACCTGTTCGGATTTCGGCGCTTCGTCCAGGTGGATCAGGCTCAACGGCGTCATGCGGCCATTGTTGGCCAGCACGGAAAAGGCGTGGGCCAGCTGGATCGCGGTCACCGACAGGCCATAGCCATAGGACAAGGTCGCGGTCTCGGCCTTGCGCCACTCACGGTAGTTGGGCAGGTTGCCGACGCGCTCGCCCGGGAAGTCCAGGCCGGTAGGCTGGCCCAGGCCGATCCTCTGCGCCAGGTGGTAGATGTTTTCGCCGCCGATATCAAAGGCGATTTTACTCATGCCGACGTTACTGGAGTTGATCAGGATGCCGGTCAGGTCCAGCACCGGGCCTTCGCTGCGGGACACGTCGCGAATGGTGTATTTGCCCAACTGCAGGGTGCCCGGATAGACCTCGACCTTGTCGGTCGGCTTCCAGCGCCCGGATTCCAGGGCCGCACTCATGGAGATGGCTTTCATGGTCGAACCCGGCTCGAACACGTCGATCATCGCGCGATTGCGCATCATCGCCGGTTGCAGGTTGCGACGGTTGTTCGGGTTGTAGGTCGGCTGGTTGACCATGGCGAGGATCTCGCCGGTCTTCACGTCCATGATCACCAGGCTGCCGGCCTTGGCGCCGTTATCGATGATCGCATTGCGCAGCTCGCGGTTGGCCAGGTACTGCAGGCGCAAGTCAATCGACAACGCCAAGGGCTTACCGGCCTTGGCGTTTTTGGTGACCTGGACATCCTTGATCAGTCTGCCGCGCCGATCCTTGATGACCTGCCGCTTGCCGGGAACCCCGGCCAGCCACTCGTCGTAGGCCAGCTCCACCCCTTCGCGGCCATGGTCATCAATGTCGGTGAAGCCGACCATGTGGGCAGTGGTCTCGCCGGCCGGGTAGAAACGCCGAAATTCCTCGATGCCGTAGACACCGGGGATTTTCAGGTCGAGCACGCCTTGACCCTGTTCCGGGGTCAGGCCGCGAACCAGATAGATGAATTCTTTGCTGGCCTGGGCTTCAAGACGCTCTTTAAGGGCCTTGGGATCCTGGCCGAGGGCGTGGGCCAGCTCGGTCCATTTGTCCTTGAACCCTTGCAGTTCCTTGGCGTTGGCCCACAGCGTAGTCACCGGTGTACTGACAGCCAGGGGTTCACCGTTACGGTCGGTGATCAGCCCGCGGTGCGCAGGAATCGGGATATGACGCAGGCTGCGGGCATCGCCCTGGCCGATCAGGAAGTCGCGATCCACCACTTGCAGGTCGACGATGCGCCAGACAATCGCACCCACCATCAACGCGAGCAAGCCCAGCACGACGCGGAAGCGCCACGGGTAGAGTGCGCCTTCGAGTTTCATCATGGCGCCACCATGCGGACTTCCGCCGCGCCAGGAATGTGCATCTTCAGCTGTTCGGAGGCCAGCACTTCGATGCGGCTATGGGCCGTCCAGGTGCTTTGTTCAAGAATCAACCGGCCCCACTCCGCCTGGGCCTTGTCGCGCACACTCAATTCGCCGTACAGGCTATTGAGCAGCTGACGGTTCCAGTGGGCGCTGTAGGACACCGCAATTGCAGACACCAGTACGCCGACGTACAGCAGCATCATAAAGAAGCTGCCGCCCGGCAGGGGCTTGGCGAAAAGCTTGCTCACCGCAACTTCTCCGCAACACGCATGACGGCGCTGCGAGCACGTGGGTTGGCCTTGAGTTCGGCTTCGGAAGCGAACTGCGCTTTGCCATGGATTTTGATTTTCGGCACAAAGGCTTCGAAACGTACCGGCAGGTTGCGCGGCAGGTTGTCGGTTTCGCCCTTGACCAGACGACGCATGAACAGTTTGACGATGCGGTCTTCCAGGGAGTGGAAGCTGATCACCACCAGACGACCGCCCACTTCCAGGGACTCCAGGGCAGCCTCGAGGCCAGCCTCCAGGTCGCCCAGTTCGTTGTTGACGTGAATGCGCAGGCCCTGGAATGCACGGGTCGCAGGGTTCTTGCCCTTCTCCCATGCCGGGTTGGCGACTTTCAGCACTTCGGCCAGGTCGGCGGTGCGTTCGAACGGCTGGATTTCCCGGCGCTCTACCACGGCACGGGCCATGCGGCCGGCGAAACGCTCTTCGCCGTATTCCTTGAATACGCGGGTGATTTCTTCGTGGGGCGCGGTGGCGATGAACTGCGCGGCGCTGATGCCACGGCTCGGGTCCATGCGCATGTCCAGCGGACCATCATTCATGAAACTGAAACCGCGCTCAGGGTCGTCCAACTGCGGCGACGACACGCCCAGGTCCAGCAAAACCCCGGCCACATTGCCCGCCATGCCCCGCTCGGCGACTTCCGCGCCCAACTCGGCAAAGCTGCGCTGCACAACGACAAAGCGGCCGTCTTCGGCCGCTAGCGCTTGCCCGGTGGCAATCGCCTGGGGATCCTTGTCGAACCCGAGGAGTTTGCCCTCCGGGCCAAGCTGGCGGAGGATCAACCGGCTATGCCCGCCGCGCCCGAACGTGCCATCCAGATAGCAGCCATCAGGGCGCACGGCGAGAGCCTCGACGGCTTCGTCAAGCAGCACGGTGATGTGGTTAAAGCCGCTATCAATAGTCACAGGATCAAATCACGCAGTTCATCAGGCATGGCGCCCGGTTGTTGAATAGCAGCCAGGTCAGCTGCAGACACAGCATCCCAGGCATCTTCGTCCCACAATTGGAACTTGTTCAGTTGGCCTACCAGCATCGCGCGCTTATCCAGCTTGGCGTATTCGCGCAGACGCGGTGGAACCAGGAAACGACCACTGCCATCGAGTTCGAGGTCGACGGCATTACCAATCAGCAGGCGTTGCAAACGGCGGTTTTCTTCACGCAACGAAGGCAGAGCGCGCAACTTGGTTTCAATCAACTCCCACTCATCGAGGGGGTAAACACACAAACAAGGGTCAACGGCATCAATCGTGATGATTAACTGCCCGGAACTTCGCGAAATGAGCTCGTCACGATACCGGCTCGGCATGGCGAGACGGCCTTTTGCATCGAGACTGATAGCGTTAGCTCCGCGAAACACAGGTGCGTTTCTCCAAATTTTAGCGTTTTACGTTCAAAAAACCCACTTTGTGCCACTTTCCGCCACTTGCGCACACTATAGGAATGCGCCTACCACACCGTCAAGGCGCGGATTAAAGGAAAAGCCTTACAGAACGGAGATTTAGGAGCGTAAAAGGAGGAGAAACGAGAGTTCGACGATGTTTTTGACTCAACAAACGCAAATAGCTCAAAGAGCTAGAGCTTGAACTTAAAGTAATTTATTAAGAGTAAGATTTTTTCGGTATTACGAAGACGCATCTGCCAATGATTTGGCAGGGAGGGATTCTTGCGCTACTACCTGGTTTCTGCCCGAGACTCGTGCAGAGGGAAAAAGGTGGAGAGTCGATCTATAAGCCGGGTTCTGTCTTGAACAGTCATTCGTCTACGATGGCCATCACTGGACATCTTTAGCAACCTACCCGGTTCCAGCGCGGGCCACGCCTTGGAACCCTATTTGGTCTTGCTCCAAGTGGGGTTTACCTAGCCACGAACTGTTGCCAGTCGCGCGGTGCGCTCTTACCGCACCTTTTCACCCTTACCGGCACCGAAGTGCTTAGGCGGTTATTTTCTGTGGCACTTTCCGTAGGCTCACGCCCCCCAGGCATTACCTGGCACTTCGCCCTATGGAGCCCGGACTTTCCTCCCCCCCCTAATTTTCATAGAGGGCAGCGACTGTCCAATCGACTCTCCGCCGCGAAGGTTAACGGCACGGCGGCCTTAGAACAAGTATTAAAAGACAGCATTGCCATCATGTTCCGACGCCGTGCAGGTTAAACCCTGGAACTATTCGCTCTTTTGCTTATCAAGCGCGGCCTGATACAGCACGTTCTTGCGCACACCGGTGATTTCTGCGGCCAGGGCTGCGGCGCGCTTGAGTGGCATTTCCTTGAGCAGCAGGTCCAGCACGCGCATGGCTTCACTGCCCACGGCATCTTCAGTCTCTGGCGCGGCCCAGCCCGCGACCAGCACGACGCATTCGCCACGCTGCTGATTGCTGTCACCCTCGACAAACGCGCGCAGCTCTTCCAGCGGCAGGCCCTTGAGGGTTTCAAAAGTCTTGGTCAGCTCCCGTGCCAGCAAGGCCAGGCGTTCGCCACCGAAGACCAGCTCCATATCTTGCAGGCACTCGAGGATACGGTGCGGCGCCTCGTAGAAGATCAGGGTGCGCGGCTCTTCCTTTAACAGTTCCAGACGCGCCCGGCGCCCCACGGCCTTGGCCGGCAGGAAACCTTCGAAGATAAAGCGGTCGGACGGCAAGCCCGCGGCTGACAAGGCGGCAATCAACGCACACGCCCCGGGAACCGGGACTATATTGATGCCCGCCGCCCGGGCCTGACGGACCAGGTGGTAACCAGGGTCGGAGATCAATGGCGTACCGGCATCGGAAATCAACGCCACGTCATCGCCCGCGAGCAGGCGGGTAATAAAGCGACTGCCCTCGTCACGCTCATTATGCTCATGGCAGGCCGCCAGGGGCGTGGTGATGCCAAAGTGCTGCATCAGGCGCAGCGAGTGCCGGGTGTCTTCCGCCGCAATCAACTTGGCTTCGCGCAACACTTTCAGCGCCCGTGCGCTGATGTCGTCCAGGTTGCCAATGGGCGTCGCCACCACAAAAAGCGAGCCAGCAGTGGAATTCAAAGGACCTGGAGCAGTCAAAGCGCACACCTCAAAGATTGGCAAAAGCCATATTGTAGCGCGTAGACGTCAAGAAAATGCGCCAACGGGGTCGTGTCCATCGGGTCTGTTTGCTGCGGTTACTGACGCCCTGCAACATTTAAACGATCTAAATAGACGGTTTCACGCCAGTAACATCGCGCCCGGGCCAGTGCTTGGGTACAATTCCACGCTAATTTGATCGGTATCAGGAACACTTACATGATCGCTTGCCTGCGGCTGTTCTCCGCCCTTTGCCTGGCTGCCCTGTTGGCGGCTTGCGCAAGCTCGCCCTCGTCAAGCCTTGGCGAACTCCCACGGACCCCGGATGCCACCATCGAGCAACTGCTCGAACAGGCGACTTCGGCCAAGACTCCAGAAAAAGCTGCACTGCTGCGCCTGAGCGCAGCGGACATGGCCTTCCACCAGAACAATCCTGGGCGCTCCGCGCAGATCCTCGCGCAAGTGCCGCTGGACAGCCTCAAGCCGGCCGCCCAGGTCTTCGCCAGCACCTTGACTGCAGAACTGGCCATGGGCCGCAACCAGCCCAAGGCTGCGTTGACCGCGCTGAGCCATCCGAGCCTGCAAAACCTCAAGGAGTTGCCGCCGGAACAACAGATCCGCACTGGCAGCGTGCATGCCCGCGCCTATGAAGCCGACGGCCAGACCCTGGCCGCCGCCCGCGAACGCGTGGCCATGGCCCCGTTGCTGACGGGCGATGCTGCCGCCAGCAACCACGAAGCCATCTGGAGCCTGATTGCCGCCGTACCTGGCGAGCAGTTGCAGGCCAGCGGCAATCCGGTCCTCGACGGCTGGATCAGCCTGGCCCAGGCCGTGAAGAACGCCGGCACCCTGGAGCAGCAGCAAGCCGCCATCGACACCTGGCGCGTGCAGAACCCTGCGCACCCGGCGGCGGTGCAACTGCCGACGCCGCTGACCAAGCTCAAGGAACTGGCCAGCCAGCCGCTGAATAAAATCGCCCTGCTCTTACCGCAGCAAGGCCCGCTGGCCAGCGTGGCCAGGGCCCTGCGCGAAGGTTTCATGGCCGCGCACTACCAAGCGCAACAGGCCGGGCAGAAGCCACCTGTCATCGAGTTCTATGACAGCTCGCGCGTCAGCTCCATCGATGAGTTCTACAAAAAGGCCCAGGCTGATGGCGTGCAACTGGTGATCGGCCCGCTGGAGAAGCCGCTGGTCAAGCAACTCAGCGCCCGCCCGCAACTGCCCATCACCACCCTGGCCCTGAACTACAGCGAGGGCGACCAAGCCCCTGCGCAACTGTTCCAGTTCGGCCTGGCTGCCGAGGACGAAGCCCGTGAAGTGTCGCGCCGTGCCCGCGCCGATGGCCTGCACCGCGCAGCGGCCATGGTGCCAAAAGGCGAGTGGGGCGACCGTGTGCTCAAGGCCTTCCGCCAGGACTGGGAAGCCAACGGCGGCACCCTGATCGGTGTCGAACATGTCGACCAGCCTGTGGCCCTCGCCCAGCAGATCGCCGACCTGTTCAAGCTGCGCCAGAGCGAAGGCCGCGCCAAGAGTCTGCAAAGCACAGTCGGCACTGACATCGCGGCACAGCCATCGCGTCGCCAGGATATCGAGTTCATCTTCCTCGCCGTGACACCGCAACAGGCCCAACAGATCAAGCCGACGCTGAACTTCCAATACGCGGGCGATGTGCCGGTATATGCCACTTCCCACGTGTTCAGTGCCAGTGGCGACAAGAACCAGTACAACGACATGAACGGCATTATGTTCTGCGAAACGCCGTGGCTGCTCAACACCACCGACCCGCTGCGCAATCAGGTTGCTACACAATGGCCACAAGCCAATGGCAGCCTGGGCCGCCTCTATGCGATGGGTGTGGACGCCTACCGCCTGGCGCCACGCCTGGGTCAACTCAAGGCGCTGCCCGACACCCGCATCGACGGCCATTCCGGCAACCTGGGCATGAGCCCGAGCCAACGGATCGAACGCCAGATGCCGTGGGCCAAGTTTGTCAGTGGCCAGATCGAACGCTTGCCCGATACCCCGCGCTGATGCCCCCACGCTCCAGCGCAAAAACCGGCAAGGATGCCGAACAACAAGCACTTGAACACTTGCAGCGACAAGGTCTGCGCCTGCTGGCGCAGAACTGGTTGTGTAAACGCGGCGAGCTTGATCTGGTCATGCTTGACGGCGATACAGTAGTATTTGTCGAAGTCCGCTACAGAAAATACGCACAATGGGGTGGTGCGCTCGCCAGTATCGACGAGCGCAAACGTCAAAAGCTGATACTCGCCGCGCAGTTTTTCCTGCTCAGTGAACGTCGCTGGGCCGACTCCCCCTGCCGTTTCGATGTGGTTGCCATAGAAAGCAGCCCCCACGGAACCGCTGGTCTGAACTGGCTGCGCAACGCCTTCGACGGCTGAGCGCCACCGGCACAGATCGGACATCTTCACCGCACACTTTTGCTCTTTGCTTTGCGGGCTGCACATTCGTGTGCCATACAGCCGCGCTACTTAAGGTCACACAGATGGACATGCAATCCCGAATTCGCCAGCTTTTCCAGGCCAGTATCGATACCAAGCAACAGGCGATGGACGTACTTGCACCGCACATCGAGCAAGCCAGCCAGGTCATGGTCAACGCCCTGCTCAACGAAGGCAAAATGCTTTCGTGCGGCAACGGCGGTTCGGCCGGCGACGCCCAGCACTTCTCCTCCGAGCTACTCAACCGCTTTGAGCGCGAGCGGCCGAGCCTGCCGGCTATCGCCTTGACTACCGATTCGTCGACGATTACCTCGATCGCCAACGACTACAGCTACAACGAAATCTTTTCCAAACAAATCCGTGCCCTCGGCCAACCGGGCGATGTGCTGCTGGCGATTTCCACCAGCGGCAACTCGGCAAACATTATTCAAGCGATCCAGGCCGCACATGATCGCGAAATGATTGTCGTAGCATTGACCGGGCGCGACGGTGGCGGCATGGCCTCACTGCTGCTGCCCGAAGACGTGGAGATCCGCGTCCCGGCCCATGTCACTGCACGTATTCAGGAAGTCCATCTGCTGACGATCCACTGCCTGTGCGATCTGATCGACAGCCAACTGTTCGGGAGTGAAGAATGACCGTTAACCGCCTCAGCCTTATGGCCATCACGCTGTGCCTCGCTATCAGCGGCTGCACCTCGGCCATCACCGCGACCCGCGACTCCCCTATCCAGGACGACCGCGGCACGCGCACCTTTGGCAGCAAGATCGATGACTCGCTGATCGAGACCAAGGTCGGCGTCAACGTCGCCAAGGCCGCCACCGACCTGGGTAACGGCGCATCGCGCATCGTCGTGACCAGCTTCAACGGCATCGTGCTGCTCGCCGGGCAAACCCCGCGCGCCGACCTCAAGACCCAGGCCGAGCAAGCTGCTTCGACCGTGCAACGGGTCAAGAAAGTCCATAACGAATTGCAGGTCGCACAACCCATCACCCTGCTGGCAATCAGCAATGATGCTGTGCTGACCACCAAGATCAAGGCGCAGATGCTCACCGACAGCGCGATCCCCGGCTCGCGGATCAAGGTGGTGACTGACAACGGCATCGTCTACCTGATGGGCCTGCTGACCCAGCAGGAAGCCACCCGCGCCACCAACCTGGTCCAGGGTGTGTCCGGGGTACAGAAAATTGTGAAGCTGTTCGAATACATCGACTGATGTAATCGCCAGCCAATAAAAAGGGCGCCGTGCATTGACTGCACGGCGCCCTTTTTATTGGCTGGCGGTTACTGGTACTGCTGGTACGGATTGCCCTGGAACTGGTTGTTCTGCTGCTGTTGCTGCGCAGGCTGGCCGTACTGCTGACCCGGGATCGGGCCGAGGTTGACCTCGACACGACGGTTCTGCGCACGACCATTGACATCAGCGTTGCTGGCAATCGGGTTATCCGGGCCGGCACCACGGGTGGTCAGGTTGGTCGGGCTCACACCTTGGGTGGTCAGGTAGTTGGCCACGCTTTGCGCACGCCGTTGGGACAGGTCCATGTTGAGCTGGCGGCTGCCGGTGCTGTCGGTATAGCCGACAATCTGGATGGTGTTCTGGTTGAACTGCTTGAGCGACCCGGCCAGGTTGTTCAAGGGGGTGTAGAAGCTGCTGGCGATAGCATCGGAGTTGGTGGCAAACGTGATGTTACCCGGCATGATCAATTTGATCTGGTCACCCTGGCGCTGCACCTCGACGCCGGTGTTGGCCATGCTTTCCCGCAGTTTCTTTTCCTGCTGGTCAGCGTAATAGCCGTAACCGGCAGCGCCGATACCGGCCACGGCGGCGCCGATCAGCGCGCCCTTGCCACGGTTGTTGTGGTCAATGGCTGCACCGGCCAAGGCACCCGCCAGCGCGCCGAGGCCGCCGTACTTGGCGGTTTTGCTCATGCCTTGTGAACCGTTGTCCGCCTGTCCCTGGCTGCCATCGTAAGGGTTAGGGGAAGCACAGCCCGACAATAGGGCTACCGCGGTAGCAACAACAAGCAGACGACGCGAAGTGAACATGAGGGAAGCTCCTACTTTTGCATTCTGTGATGCAGAGGACATTGGCAATGGACCTGTGCCGAGTTTGGAACGCGACAAACGGCAAAAATTCCGTGCTCCGCCGCGCACCTGTGACAAAAGATAAACACCGGCACGCTCACCTAAACCCTAGCAGAGCCTTGCCCTGTCAGGCCCTGACAAACACCCTTATATCAATTACATCACCATACATCGAGATTCAGATCTCAAGAGCAAGGCTCTCATAACGGCGTACAACGCGTACCCCCCCTCATGCCTGGCGCGCCACAGCACGCGATCAGTGGTTTTGAAGCGGCGGCACTTCTCGAAATGAGCTAACAGTTGCCTGAGCACGCTCACAAGCATCACGTAGCACCAACGCTCATAGATTTCCTAGGTGGGACTGATCCATAAAGACTCCTCCCCGACCGCTCTACTGATACCAGAGCGCAGGGCATACCGGTCGTAACGGTAGGCCCGCGCGTAAGCCGGATGGGCGGAGATCACATTCAATCCTGCCGCAGACAGACGCCGAGACTTCAGGTGTCTGAATGGCTGGTCACGCTCCAGAAGCTCAAGCTTTTGTTGCAACGCGGTCAGATACCCAATCCGTCGCTCCAAGCGTGGCGTCAATGGCGAGCGAGTTTCACTAACACGGGTCTTGCTCGCCACTGTCGCTAGAGCACTGCTGACCTTCCGGCACCGGACAGTATTAGCCCCTTGGCTTGGTGCATACAGGCGTAATGATAGAACGAGCATGAAATACAGCGCCTACTTCCCCCAGTCAGTTCGAAGTCTGCTGCAGCGACCATTGATACCCGTATAGCGGCGGGCGGAACATGTCAAAAACTGTAAAAAAATTTGATTATGACATACTGGCATCACTTAGACTAAACCACTGGCGATTCGATTTCTTTGTCAGGATTAACGCGCAACGATCCCCTGCCTTGAATTGCACCACTAACACGTAATCCACTTGAACATAAGATATTAATCAAAGGTTGGCAGGTGCGGAACTGCAATTGGTTTCTCTTCACTGATCCAAGCATCAAATCCGCCCATGATCGACTTGACATACAGATAGCCCATATTTTTCATTGACGCGGCCGCTAGTGCGGCACGGCCACTTGTCTTGCAATAAACTACAACTTTAAGCTCTCGAGAACTGAGGGCACTGTCGTTAGTAAGTTTAAATTCCAGCATGCCGCGCGAAGCATGTATCGCGCCTGAAATGTGTCCAGCAGCATACTCGTCCGCTTCGCGCACATCGATAAGCACATCTGCATCCTGGATAGCCTGCTCTGCGTCCTTGATGGAGACCTCTTCAATCAGTGCTTTTGCCTCAGTTACTAGGTCATGGGCAGTTTTTATCATGATATTTTTAAAAGTCCAATTAAGTGAGGTGATTACTTCTGTTTGGTGAGTCAGCATTGGAAAACCATCTGGGCATAGATACGCACCATCAGAAAGTTCAGACTGAAGAACATCTATCAAACTGCTCTCACAAGCAGCAGGTAAAACCAATTAAAAACATTGCGATTGTGCGGATGCTGAAAGTAGACGCAACGTTCAGACGGGTGCCGCAATACCTGCACTTTGCCCATCAGTATTAATCATATGATCGGCCATTTCGGAAAACATACGTTGTAGCTTGCTATTTAGCGCTATGTCATTCACCTGTTCATCAATTGCCTGACGCATGCACAGCATCCATTCGTCGCGCTCAACAATACTGACTGCAAAGGGCGCATGTCGCATGCGCAGACGCGGGTGGCCGCGCTCCAGTTGGAACAGCGGCGGGCCGCCAAACCAGCCGCTGAGGAACTTAAATAGACTGTCAGCACTGTCGGCGAGGCTCAATGGATGCATCAGGCGCACCACTCTCGCTTCAGATAGCGTATCCATCAGCTCGTAAAAGCGGTTGACGAGTTTACGGACGCCTGATTCCCCCCCTAACTGGAGATAAGTACTAGCGCCTTCTTTATATTGGTCACTCAATAGCTCAGTCATATCGTCGGTCCTCAATGTAGAAACTTTGCCCAACCAGCAAGCGCAAGTGCCGCAAAGCAGGTCCAGCCTGAGAAAAGCCAACGCCAGACGAGCATCCGCGGGACAAAACCCACACCTCTCACGAAGGCCACACTCATGGCCGCAAACAACGCAGTAGCCAGCACATGGTCAGCTTTCCCATCGGGGGCTGCCATCATGGGGGGATACAGCGTACATGCGAGCATGATCGCCACAGCGATAAGCAAACTCAGCAAATTAATTTGTGAGGATGGTGGAGCGTTAGCAACACGCGGCATCATGTCCGCGTCTCCTCATTGTCACTCAAGGCTCGGCCGCCCTCGTTCTCGCCCCACATCGCATTCAATATAGCCAGTAGCAATGCAAAACCGACTCCCAGCATCCAGGCGAAATACCACATAGTCTTTACTCCTTTGCTGGCACTAATAGGCTGAATGTTCGTTGGCTTTGATGTGTGCGACGGTGACCTTGCCCCGCATAACGCGATACGCCCACGAGGTGTAAATCACGATCAGTGGCATGAAGATCAACGTGGCCCAGAACATGATGGCTAGGCTTAAATGACTGGAGACGCTGTCCCACACGGTGAGACTTGCCGCAGGTACTGTTGATGACGGCATGATGAATGGAAACATCGACACACCCGCCGTGCTGATGACTGCGATCACCGCAAGCGATGAGGCAACAAACGCCGAGAGTGTGCGACGCATCATCAGCAATATGGCGGCACCTCCTGCGCCAACCAATCCCAGTACGGGCAACAGCCACAACAACGGATAATGACCATAGTTAGCCATCCAGGCGCCCGCTTCGCGCACCACGGACTTGTTAAGAATATCGGGCAATCCGGCGGTATCAACCAACGATGTAATGCGATAACCGTCGATCCATTGCAGCCAGATGCCGGCCGCTATAAACGAGCACGACAATACGATTGCCGCAGCCACTCCACCTTTGATCGCCCTGGCCTGGATGACACCTTCAGTGCGATGTGCCAGATAGGTACCGCCCTGCAAGGTAATCATTGCGCTACTCACAACCCCGGTCAGCAGCGCAAAGGGATTGAGCAGTTGCCAAAAACTGCCGGTGTACGTCGATACCAGAAGGTCGTTGAAATGAAACGGCACCCCTTGCAACAGGTTGCCGAACGCGATCCCGAACACCAGGGGCGGCACCGCGCCTCCGACAAAAAGGCCCCAATCCCAAGTGCTGCGCCAAGTGGAGTTTTGAATCTTGCTGCGATAGTCAAAACCCACCGGGCGGAAGAATAGCGCCCACAGGACCATGATCATCGCCCAATAGAACCCGCTGAATGCAGTGGCATACACCACTGGCCACGCCGCGAACAGGGCGCCGCCGGCAGTGATGAACCACACCTGATTGCCATCCCAGTGCGGCCCTACGGTGTTGATAACCACGCGTCGTTCCAGGTCGTTGCGGCCGACAAAAGGCAGGAGTGTGCCAACCCCCATGTCGTGGCCGTCCATGATGGCGAAACCGATCAGCAGTACGCCAACCAGCGCCCACCAGATAATTTTCAGGGTGAAGTAATCAAGCATGGTGGAGTTCCTTCAAATGGGCGTCGTGGGCATAACGACCTGTACCGAGGCTGCCGGGACCTTGACGGGCAAACTTGACCATCAGGAACATTTCAACCACCAGCAGCACGGTGTAGAACACGATGAATCCCGCCAGCGAGCCATAGAGGTTGTTGACGCTGAGGGTAGACACACTCATGTGGGTAGGCAGCACGCCATAGATGGTCCATGGCTGACGACCATATTCGGCGACGAACCAGCCCAACTCGCAGGCAACCCATGGCGCAGGCAGCATGTAAAGAGCCCAACGCAGTAACCAGCGGCTGCGCGTGCAGGTCGACTTCAACGTGCTCCAGAAGGCAAGCCCGAAGAGCATCAACATCGCAAAACCAAGCCCCACCATGATCCGGAACGCCCAGAACATGGGGGTTACGCGCGGGACGGTATCGTTCACTGCTTTGTCGATAATGTCCGGCGTGGCCTGGTTGACGTCCTCGACGTATTTTTTGAGCAGCAGACCAAAGCCCAGGTCCGCCTTATAAGCTTCGAAGGTTTCGAATGCCGCTTTATCGGTGCGGTCGGCTCGCAGCGCTTCCAGCGCATTGACGGCGGTAATGCCGCGGAGAATTCGAGCGCGGTTTTTTTCTTTAATGTCATGTATGCCTGGGATTTGCTTGCTGGCCGAGCGAGTGCCGATCAAGCCCATCACCCATGGAATATCAACCTCCCAGTTGTTCCTGGACTCGGCTTCATTGATGCTGGCGACCAGGGTCAAACTCGCAGGTGCCGGTTTGGTGTCCCACATGGCCTCCATGGCCGCCAGTTTGGTTTGCTGCGCCTCACCTACCGTGTAACCCGACTCATCCCCCAGCACGATCACGCTCAACACGGATGCCAGACCGAAGGCGGCCGCCACCCGGAAGCTGCGCTTGGCAAACTCGACATCACGATTCTTGAGCAAATACCAACTTGAAATCGACAGCACAAACATCGAGCCGGTGACATAGCCGGCAGAGACCGTGTGTACAAACTTGGCCTGGGCAACCGGGTTGAACACCACTGCCCAGAAATCAACCATCTCCATGCGCATGGTGATGTAGCTGAACTCCGAGCCCACCGGATTCTGCATCCATCCATTGGCGATCAAAATCCATAGCGCAGAGAGGTTTGTACCAATGGCCATCAGCAACGTGACCAGTAAGTGGTGCTCTTTTTTCAGGCGATCCCAGCCAAAAAAGAACAGGCCGATCATGGTCGATTCAAGGAAGAACGCCATCAAACCCTCGATGGCCAGCGGGGCACCGAAGATGTCGCCGACGTAGTGCGAGTAATACGCCCAGTTGGTGCCGAACTGAAATTCCAGGGTGATACCCGTAGTCACCCCGAGGGCGAAGTTGATGCCGAACAGCTTGCCCCAGAAGCGCGTCATGTCTTTCCAGATGACATTACCGGTCATCACATAAACGCTTTCCATGATGACCAGCAGCCACACCATGCCAACCGTGAGCGGTACAAAAAGAAAGTGGTAAAGCGCAGTGGCTGCAAACTGCAGCCGAGACAAATCCACCAGTTGTTCTGAAATCACTTGCTTGCCCCTTGAGTCGAGGTGGGTACACCGAACCTGTCGCCAATAGTGTTCGAGTCGACGCTGACGTGCGAATCCCGGATGAACAGCCACCACAGCACTGTCAGCACCAGTAGCTTGATCAGTACTGCTGTGAGCAGATGGCGTCGTAGTCGTTTGTCGGAAATGGTCATGACTATGCAGTTAGCACACGGCATGCCAAGGGGATCTTTTTTATTTTTATTGTTTAATAACAGTATGTTAGAAGTGAGTCCGTCAAGGCAGAGGATGCCGTGGCAGGTTAATACGCTGCCAATCTGCCAGAGTGGCAGTCATTGGCAGTCATGCGGTGTGAGCGCTAGCGACTACGCCAACCCTTGCTCTTTCAGTCGCCTATACAACGTACGCTCGCTAATCCCCATTTGCTTGGCCAACTCACTGCGGGAACCTTTAAAAGTCGCGAGTGCTTGTACCAGCGTGCTGCCGCCTAAAGGGGTGGACGTCGAGGACTGAGGAGGTATCACGACGCTGGGCAGGGGTAAATGTATGGAGCGGATCACTCCATCGTCAGCGAACAGACTGGCTCTTTCTAGAACATTGCGTAACTCACGGATATTGCCGGGCCAGGGAAGGCGCTGCAATTGTGTCAGAGCATCGGCATCTATCGTCAGCCGGCGCTTGCCTGTACCGGCACGTTGTAGAAATGAATTCACAAGCAAGCCAATATCTTCAACTCGGTTACGCAAGGGGGGTAACTGAATTGGAAAGGCGCTGATGCGGTAGTACAGGTCCTGCCTGAACTCACCTCTCTCCATCATTTTTTCCAGTGGTTTATGGGTCGCAGCAATTAACCTGAAGTTGGCGTGAAGGGTCTCGACACTGCCGACACGGCGATAGGTGCCCGATTCGATCAGGCGCAACAGTTTCACCTGCATTGCCAGCGGAACATCGCCAATCTCATCAAGAAACAACGTGCCGCCCTGGGCCGTTTCGACCAAACCAGGTTTACGCGTGGAGGCACCGGTGAATGCTCCTTTTTCATGGCCGAACAGCTCGCTCTCAAACAACGTTTCGGTCAATCCTGAGCAATCTACGACTACAAAGGGTCCAGTGGCCCGCTCGCTGGTTTCATGCACCGCGCGAGCGAACAACTCTTTGCCCGTACCGGACTCGCCTAACAGCAGTACCGGCAGCATTGATGGTGCGACCCGCTGCAGCTCAGACAGGGCGAGGTTAAAGGCTGGTGAACAGCCCACCAGCCCTTCGTTACTGGGGCGCGCTGAGGCGCTTCGGACCAGTGTGAGACGCTCAACATACGCGGTAATTATTCCGTGCTCGTCTAGGATCGGACGCAATTCGACGTCGACATGCTCGGGACCGCGAGGCGTGTGGTGAATGTGCAAAACACGATCCGGCCCGCGCATTTCCTGCGCCTTTTTCATCGGACAATTCTCACCCGCCTGATCACAAGGGACATCGTAATGGTGTGAGACTTGATAACACTTATGACCGATAAAGGGTTTGTCAGCGCTGCCAAACTGCCGCTGATAGGCAGTGTTGGCGGCCAGGATGTTGTACTCCGGATCGAGCACGATCATCGGCTGGGGTTCGTGCTCAAGAAACGAAACAAGCGACTGCACTTGATCCGGGTGTGGGAGTGAGTTGTCCGGGGCGGGCAGGATGGTCTTCATGGTGGCTCCTGAGAATCCACCATCCTGTTGTGGCACTGCCAGCTCTGTCAACAGGCACTGCCAATGGCAGCGAATTTCAGGGTCTTATAAAAAAACAAATCCCTAAAAAAAATATAAATCTATTGAAATCAACAAGATAAAAACCATTTTTCGCACACAACAACCTTGGCAGGCTTATTGCTATGTCAGTCCTTAGTGTGAGCGGCTCGATAAAAGCCCCCCTAAGGAGACAGGTCATGAGCGTAAAACTTCACGTCGAAGGATTCTTCGATTCTGCCACCAATACCGTCAGCTACCTTGTGCTGGATGAAGCGACCAACCACTGCGCTTTAGTAGACAGCGTACTTGACTACGACCCTAAATCCGGCCACACCGCCACAACGTCTGCCGACAAATTGATTGCGAGGGTGAACGAACTCAATGCGAAGGTCGACTGGATTCTTGAGACTCACGTCCACGCAGACCACCTGACGGCCGCGCCATACCTGAAGGAAAAGCTCGGTGGAAAAATAGGGATCGGCAG
This sequence comes from Pseudomonas sp. MF5691, assembly GCF_016405645.1. Classification (NCBI taxonomy): domain Bacteria; kingdom Pseudomonadati; phylum Pseudomonadota; class Gammaproteobacteria; order Pseudomonadales; family Pseudomonadaceae; genus Pseudomonas; species Pseudomonas sp. MF5691. The sequence continues at coordinate 378,899 of NZ_JAEKDC010000001.1, read as the reverse complement.
CCAGATTTCGACGGTGCAAGAGGTATTCGGCACTCTGTTCAATACAGGTCGTGATATGGCCCGCGATGGAAGCCAGTTCGATCACCTGTTCGTCAATGACGAGCTGTTCGCCATCGGCACGCTGCAATGCCACGCGCTCCATACACCGGGCCATACACCAGCCTGTATGACTTATGTGATCAGCGATGGGACCCAAAAGGCTGCATTCGTCGGCGATACCTTGTTTATGCCGGACTACGGTACTGCACGCTGTGATTTTCCCGGTGGTGATGCGCGTACGCTGTTCCAATCAATCAACAAGGTACTGAGTCTGCCGGCCAATACCTTGCTGTACATGTGCCACGACTACCAGCCAGATGGCCGCGAGGTGCAGTTCGTCAGTACTGTTGCAGACCAACGCACGCAAAACGTCCACGTGCGTAATGGGATCAGTGAGGAAGAGTTCGTGGCGATGCGCACAAAGCGTGACGCATTGATGGACATGCCAACGCTGATCCTGCCATCGGTTCAGGTCAACATGCGAGCCGGGCATTTGCCTGAGCCTGAAGCGAACGGGACGCGCTACCTGAAAATCCCACTCAACGTCGCCTGACGTTGCCTCCCCTGAAAAACCTATAAGAAAAATACCCATAACGGAGACCTTTATGGACATTCGTTGCCTTGTGCCTGGACTGTCAGTATCAGAACAAATTTTCCCCAACCAATTGGCGGAACTGAAAGAAGCTGGTTTTCGCGCCATTGTGTGTAACCGTCCCGATGGCGAAGGCGGCGATCAACCGTTGTTTGCCGAAATCAAACGAGCCGCCCAGGCGATCGGTATTGAGGCGCACTACCTTCCTGCTGAATCAGGCAAAGTCACCGACGAGCAAGGTATTGCCTTTGGCAAGCTCCTTGAAACGCTTCCAAAGCCCGTGTTGGCCTATTGCCGTTCCGGCATGCGCTCGACAACGATGTGGGCACTGTCACAAGCCGGCCAACAATCCCTGCCACACATCGTCGATACTGCCAAAAAAGCCGGGTTCGATATGAAAGGCGTCATTCGCCGAATTGCGAATCAGGGGCGCACACCGGTCGAAGTTTCTGAGGCGGAGCATTCCGTGGTCATCATCGGTGGCGGTGCGGCGGGTATCGCGACTGCATCCAGCTTGCTGGCACGAGAGCCTGGACTAGACATTGCCATCATCGACCCGGCAGATGTGCACTACTACCAACCAGGCTGGACGCTTGTCGGCTGTGGTGTCTTCAATGCACCCCAAACTGCCCACACGATGGGCACAACCATCCCGCGAGGCGTGCACTGGATCAAGTCGGCGGTCGCCGCATTCGAACCAGAGAGAAATGCCGTCATTCTTGATGGATGCCGAGTCGTCAAATACGAGCAGCTGATTGTATGCCCTGGCCTGAAGCTTAACTGGCATGCCATCGAGGGGTTGTCGGACACGCTAGGCCGCAACGGTGTGACTTCAAACTACCTGTATCACCTTGCCCCTTACACGTGGGAACTGGTGCAGCAACTGCGTGGTGGGCGAGCCATTTTCACTCAACCACCCATGCCGATCAAATGTGCCGGGGCACCGCAAAAGGCAATGTACCTCTCCGCCGATCATTGGAAACGTACCGGTGTATTGGACAACATCGAGATCGAGTTTTGCAGCGCTGGCGCGGTGCTGTTCGGAGTTCCCGACTATGTGCCCGCACTGATGTCATACATCAAGGCTTATGGTGTCGACCTGAATTTCGGCAACACACTCACCAGCGTGAATGGGCCCGCACGGACTGCAACGTTCAACTGCGTCGATTCGGATGGCAGCTCCCATCTTGTTGCGCGCGACTTCGATCTACTTCATGTGGTGCCACCGCAGATTGCGCCGGACTTCATCCGGGTCAGCCCTCTCGTTGACACGGCTGGCTGGATTGATGTCGACCCTGCCACTTTGCGCCATAAAACCTGGGTCAATATTCACGCGCTGGGAGACGCGGCCAACTCCAGCAACGCCAAAACCGCCGCAGCAGCACGCAAGCAAGCGCCAGTCGTTGCCCATAATGTGCTGGCTGCAATGGGTAAAGCGAAAGGCAGCGCCCATTACGACGGTTACGGCTCCTGCCCGCTGACGGTTGAACGCGGCAAGATCGTACTGGCTGAGTTCACCTATGGTGGCAAGGTCGCCCCCAGCTTCCCATCCTGGCTAATCGACGGCACCCGGCCATCGAGGCTGGCATGGCTGCTCAAGGAACGGATTCTTCCACCGCTGTATTGGAAGGGAATGCTCAAGGGCCATGAGTGGATGGCGAAACCTGAGTTGGCCGACCTATGAAACCAGACCTGAAAGCAAGGAGACTGAGATGATCGTGATCCTACTGCTCGGGCTTACTGTTGGGGTCATTCTGGCGCTGACCGGCGCTGGCGGAGGAATACTGGCTGTTCCCTTGCTGGTGTTTGGAGTGGGGTTGAGCATGGCCGAAGCTGGGCCAATCGGTTTACTGGCTGTCGGTTTAGCCGCGACTCTGGGTGCCGTGATGGGACTCAAAAACGGCACCGTCCGCTATAAAGCAGCGCTTTTGATCGCAGGTGCGGGGATCGTCTGTTCTCCGCTTGGCCTTTGGCTGGCGCAGCGCATGCCGAACCGTCCGTTGACGATCATCTTTGCCTTTGTCTTGATGTACGTAGCGTTCCGGGTGTTTCAACGCTCATTGCCTTCTTCCGCGGAATCAAAGACACCGGCCATGAACAAACAACCGCCTTGTCTGTTGGACGCAAATCGCGGAAAGCTGAACTGGACTGCACCCTGTGCATGGGCGCTCACCGTTTCTGGGATTGTCGCGGGCGGGCTTTCCGGCTTGCTCGGCGTGGGCGGTGGCTTCGTGATGGTGCCGGCGCTCCAGCGATACACCAATTTGACAGCGCAGTCCGTGCTCGCAACGTCTCTAGCCGTTATTGCACTGGTTTCAATTTCCGGCGTTGCTGCAAGCTCGGCAGTTGGGCACTTACAGTGGGCAGTTGCCATTCCGTTTTCCATTGGCGCATTAGCCGGCATGATCTGCGGGCGCTTGGTCGCTGCCAAGCTGTCGGGGCCAAACTTACAAAAAGGGTTTGCCATTGTATCTGCAGTGGTTGCAGTGGCCTTGCTGGTAAAAGCTATTCAGTAGATCAGGGCGGAGGACTTATCCGCCTGTTGACGGCTGCCCTGGAAGCCTTCAGCCAATCCATGACTGCCAGATCCGGCCGCGATGGTTCTTCTGCTGGTATTTATCTCGGCCACCCCACTGATCCACTTCCTGGTCCGCTGCTGCAGAGCTGGATTGAACCTACCGTCAAATGAACGAAGGATTGGACTCATGAACGACAGCACTCGTGTGAATTTGCGTTTGGAGCAACAACATGACTATCGCTGCACGCTGCACTTCGAAGAAGGTGCGCCGACTCTGACCGTGGATGAGCCACCCCCACTGGGTGAAGCTGTTGGTCCCAGCCCGGTGGAACTGCTGCTCGGTGCGGTTGCTAACTGTCTGACTAACAGTCTGCTGTTCGCCCTGCGTAAGTACAAGCAGGATGCCGAGCCGCTTTCATGCAAGGCCACTGCTGAGGTCGGACGCAATGCTGAAAATCGCCTACGGGTACTCCATATAGACATTGAACTGCAGTTAGGAAAATCAGCTGCCAAGCTGGAGCACTTACCGCGCATCCTTGGCCAATTCGAAAGTTTTTGCACCGTTACACAAAGCGTGGCCCAAGGCATCCCAGTCCAATTACGAGTCATAGACTCCGAAGGGCTGGTACTAAAAGGTGATCTGCATGCTTCCACTGAACCCGCTTCGACAGGGGCGTGAAAACTTGCAGCGGATAGGTAAAACATTGTGGCTTAGAGTGCCCGATTGGTATTGGAGTTGGTGACGTTCTATCGCATCAGCAGTCCAGCAGCATCGGCAGCCATCCAAACCCTGTATCAACAATTTTGTGCCGGAGAAGCTTCATGAATGTCGACTGGCTCAACTTCACTCCCTGGTCATCCCTTGCAGGCGGTGCATTGATTGGCTTGGCGGCCAGTCTATTCGTCGTCGCCAACGGGCGTATCGCAGGCATCAGCGGTCTGATCGGCAGTTTTTTACAGCGTGGGAGCGAGGGGGTGAGTGAGAAAGCACTTTTTCTCCTGGGCCTGCTCATCGCGCCTCTTCTATGGGGCTTGTTCGCCACGCTGCCGCAGATTGAGTTCCAAAGTGGCTGGTTCGAATTGATCGTCGCCGGTGTATTGGTGGGCATCGGCACACGATATGGTTCAGGTTGCACCAGTGGCCATGGGGTGTGCGGCATATCGCGCCTTTCGCCGCGATCGATGGTTGCCACTGCGTGCTTCATGTTCAGTGGTTTCGCCACAGTGTTTGTCTTGCGTCATCTGCTGGGGGGTTGGACATGACCAAACTGAGTGCATTCATTGCGGGTCTGCTGTTCGGCTTGGGTCTGCTTCTGGCAGGCATGGCCAATCCGAGCAAAGTACTCGCTTTCCTCGATTTAACCGGTGCCTGGGATCCTTCCTTGGCGTTGGTCATGGTCGGGGCGATCGGCATAGCCGTTGGCCCGCTAACCTGGGCGCGACAGCAATCAAGTTCTCTGCTGGGAAGGCCAATGCAGCTACCGATCAAACGTGAGTTGGACCCGCGCTTGATTGGCGGGAGCCTGTTGTTCGGCATCGGCTGGGGAATAGCAGGCATCTGTCCTGGCCCCGCCGTGGCAATTCTGCTGACAGGAAGCTGGCAAGTGATTGTGTTCATGTTGGCCATGCTGGCCGGCATGTTGTTGTTTACTGCGCTGGAGACCCGGCGCAGCCATTGATCGGGAGATCGCCATGAAAGCGAACATTGGAACCATTGACCGTAGCCTGCGCGTTGTCGCTGGTCTGCTTCTCATTGGCCTCAGTCTATCCGGTGTGATCGGCGTGTGGGGTTGGATAGGTTTGGTGCCGCTGGCCACTGGCATTTTCCGTTTCTGCCCTGTCTATACGTTGCTAGGCATCAAAACCTGTAACCGTTGCTGAGCGGCAACCGTTGCACACTAGCGGGCGCCTGAAGGTGCCCCTGGTGGTTTAGATCGCAGCACTGATCACGGTTCCTTACCAGAGCCCGTTGGTAGATCAGCACTCCACTTCGTATATCGAAAAGAGAATTCCATCATGAAACCACATGTAGAAGCTTTTTTTGACTCCGCTAAGCATACCTATAGCTATGTTGTCAGTGACCCGACTATAAGGTCCCGGGTCGAGATGAATACCGCAATGAAACAACCATTGCAGAGCAACGAACTCATAACGTCCATGTGCATCATGGGCACCAGCGAAGCAGATTTCGTTGCTATGCGCCAAGCGCGGAATGCCACCTTCGGTACGCCGACACTTATCCACCCATCCGTGCAAGTGAACATGCGGGCCGGTCAGTTACCTCCATTTTAAGGAAGTGGCACTTGCTACCTGAAAATGACTCTTAACGTGCTCTGAGTTGCTGTCGTTAATTGACTCACTTAAATAATTGGCATGCGTCAATACCGTCGCTACCTGACAAGGGCAGATGCACGTTTTAGATCGTGACTCACCACCCCGTCAAGGCCATGTTTGTTAACCCCAACAGTTCGATCGAGAAAAGTATGAGGAAATTGATATGCGGATGGTAACGATTTTTCTGAGCGGAGCATTGAGCGTTGCAGCCTATGCTGACGACCTCGAAAAGATGACTGCTGAAGGGGCTACTCTTATTCCCCCCTTCCAGCAGCATCTTATGGACACCGTGAAATCAGCGATGCAAACAGGCGGAGCGGTTAACGCCGTTGAGGCTTGCCAGTTGCTCGCACCACAAATTGCTGATCAGCATAGTCAAACACCGTGGGTTGTGGGTCGGACAGCATTAAAGGTTCGAAATCCGGATAACGCGCCAGATGTTTGGGAAAGGCAGATCCTTGAGCAGTTTGTTAAGCGCGCTGCGGCAGGTGAAGCATTATCTGGTTTAGCGTATTCGGAAATCGTAAAGGGTGAATTCCGAATGATGAAGGCTATTCCCACAGGTGAGGCGTGTTTAGGATGCCATGGTAAGGAGCTAAAGCCGGAACTGGCTGCGGTAATAGATCAACGATACCCACAGGATAAAGCCCGCGGCTTTGCTCTAGGAGAGTTGCGCGGTGCATTTACTCTACGCCGAATCATAGAGACAACAAATGATTAACTTAGGAACGCAAAAAAATACCCATTCTGGGTGAGCGGTATTTCTGTTAAGCCTACAACATTCGATCCTTGAGCCGAACACTAGAGCATTTCAATTTTTATTAGACCACTACATATGGAGCCTAAGTAAGAAAAAAACATCTACACGTCTACGTGTCTTACTTATAAATTTAACAATCGCTGCTAGCTGACCGGAATCGAATCTACAATCGTTCAAACAAGGATAACTTAATATCTGACCTGAACGATCCATGAGTGTTTTTTGCCGCTGAGGGAGCCTTGCCGGCTTGGAACCGAACCAGTCTTTCGCTTATGACATTTGGCTTCGTGATTGAGCGATTCGGATTACTTTTTCAGTTGCTAAAACCAAGCGTATTGGGCAGCCCAGAAAGACAATCTTCCTTGTGCAGGTGCAGCGTGGCGCAGGTCTTGTCTTTCAACTGGCCGGAAGCCAGGAAGTGGCCCAGGTGCGCATCGGTGTGGATGATGCTCACCACCTTAAGGCCCAGGCCCAGCGCGTCGAGCCGCGCCGCGCCAGGATCAGCTCATGGTTGCCATACGGATCGACCACGATGGCCTTCTTGGTGACCCGCCGATGATTGTGCAGTTGCACTGCAAAGGGCCGACGGGGAAGGTTTCGCGGATCAGTCGGGGGTTGTGGCGTGCATAAGGACTCCCTTCTAGCTGTTGGCCCGTGCGGCGTGCAGTTTTTTGTAGCTGTCGATCAGCCGCAGGTGTCGATCCAGGCCTTCGAGCTTCATGCTGGTCGGGGTCAAACCATGGAACCGCACGCTGCCCTCCACCGAACCAATGGCGGCGTCCATGCGCTCGTTGCCAAACATCCGGCGGAAGTTGGCCTCGTAGTCTTCCAGCTCCAAATCCTCGTCCAACTGCATCTCCAGCACCGCATTCACTGCCTGGTAGAACAGGCCGCGTTCGACGGTGTTGTCGTTGTATTGCAGGAACATCTCCACCGCTTCCTTCGCCTCTTCATACTGCTGCAAGGCGAGATAGATCAGCAGCTTCAACTCAAGGATCGTCAACTGGCCCCAAGCCGTGTTGTCGTCAAATTCGATGCCGATCAGGGTGGTGATATCGGTGTAATCATCCAGTTCACTTTCCACCAGGCGCTCGACCAGCGCTTGCAGGCCGTCTTCATCCAGGCTGTGCAAGTTGAGGATATCGGCGCGGAAGAACAACGCCTTGTTGGTGTTATCCCAGATCAGGTCGTCAACCGGATAGATTTCCGAATAGTCCGGCACTAGGATGCGGCAGGCCTTGGCGCCGATATGCTCGTACACCGCCATGTAGACCTGCTTGCCCATGCCTTCGAGAATACCGAACAAAGTCGCGGCCTCTTCGGCGTTGGAGTCTTCGCCCTGGCCGGAAAAATCCCACTCCACGAACGCGTAATCGGACTTGGCACTGAAGAAGCGCCACGACACCACGCCGCTGGAGTCGATGAAGTGCTCGACAAAGTTGTTCGGCTCGGTCACCGCATGCCCTTCAAAGGTCGGCTGCGGCAAGTCGTTCAGGCCTTCGAAGCTGCGGCCCTGAAGCAACTCGGTAAGGCTTCGCTCCAGCGCCACTTCCAGGCTTGGGTGGGCGCCAAACGAGGCAAATACGCCGCCGGTGCGCGGGTTCATCAGGGTCACGCACATCACCGGGAACTCGCCGCCCAGGGACGCATCCTTGACCAGCACCGGGAAACCCTGCTCTTCCAGGGCCTGGATACCGGCGAGGATGCTTGGGTATTTGGCCAGCACTTCAGCCGGGACATCCGGCAAGGCGAATTCACCTTCAATGATTTCGCGCTTCACCGCACGCTCGAAAATCTCCGACAGGCACTGCACCTGGGCCTCAGCCAAGGTGTTACCGGCACTCATGCCGTTGCTCAGGTAGAGGTTTTCGATGAGGTTGGAGGGGAAATACACCACCTCGCCGTCAGACTGACGCACAAACGGCAGTGAGACGATGCCACGTTCTTCATTGCCGGAGTTGGTATCGATCAGGTGTGAGCCGCGCAACTCGCCATCGCGGTTGTAGATTTTCAGGCAGTACTCGTCGAGGATTTCCGTCGGCAGCGCGTCTTTACGGCCGGGCTTGAACCAGCGCTCCTCCGGGTAATGCACAAACGCCGCGTTGGCGATGTCTTCGCCCCAGAACTGGTCGTTGTAGAAGAAATTGCAGTTCAGGCGCTCGATAAACTCTCCCAGGGCCGACGCCAGTGCGCCTTCCTTGGTCGCGCCCTTGCCGTTGGTAAAGCACATCGGCGAATGGGCATCGCGGATATGCAACGACCAGACATTGGGCACGATATTGCGCCACGAGGCGATTTCAATCTTCATGCCCAGGCCCGCGAGAATGGCCGACATGTTGGCGATGGTCTGCTCCAGCGGCAGGTCCTTGCCCGCGATGAAGGTGCCCGCGTCTGACGCAGCCGCCGGCATCAGCAACGCCTGGGCGTCGGCGTCGAGGTTTTCCACCTCTTCGATAACAAACTCGGGCCCGGCCTGTACCACTTTCTTGACCGTGCAGCGGTCAATGGAGCGCAGGATGCCCTGGCGATCCTTGTCGGAAATATCCGCCGGCAACTCGACCTGAATCTTGAAGATCTGGTTGTAGCGGTTTTCCGGGTCGACAATATTGTTCTGCGACAGGCGGATATTGTCCGTGGGGATATTGCGCGTGCTGCAGTACAACTTCACAAAGTAAGCCGCACACAACGCCGACGAAGCCAGGAAGTAGTCGAACGGACCGGGGGCCGAGCCATCGCCCTTGTAGCGAATCGGCTGGTCGGCCACCACGGTGAAGTCATCGAACTTGGCTTCAAGCCGGAGGTTGTCGAGAAAATTGACCTTGATTTCCATGCGGGATTACCAGAATAGCGGAGCAAACGAATTGGCCGCCATTATCCGGCTTTTACGGCGCAAGTCTCCCCCTTACCCCAACAACCCCATCTCCTGCGCCCGCGCGACTGCCTGGGTGCGGCGCTCGACCCCCAGTTTGCTGTTGATATGACTGGCGTGGGTCTTGACGGTGTGCAGCGAGATAAACAGCTGGTTGCTGATTTCCTGGTTGGAGCACCCTTGGGCGATCAACTGCAGCACTGCCAGCTCACGGGCGCTCAAGGTTTCGCTGGAATGGCTGGTTTCGACTGGCTCGCGCGGGGCAACCGCCGGCAGCAGGGCCCAGAGGCTTTGCCGCATCAAATCGTTCGGCGCCTGGCCCAGTTGCTCGCGTACCCAGTCGGGATAACGTTCCAACAGGCGCTGGAAGGGTTGCAACGCGCCACCGCTGGCCATTTGCAAGGCGCGGGCAAACAGCGGCCGGGCTGACATTGCCTGGCCGTCATCCAGCAACAACAGCACGTGCTGGTTCAGGGCCATCACCGCGATCATCTGCTGGCCTTTGCCTTCGGCTTGCCGCGCCAACCCATCGAGTCGACGCCGGGCGCTTTCGCACTGGCCACGAATAGCATCCAGGGCCGCCTGTTGCAGTTCGATATGTTGCGCCAGGTGCGGATGAAACTCCGGGGCGGCGGCAGCCTGCTCGCCGTTATAGGTTTGCCCCAGGCGCACCAGCCAGGCATCGGCCAGGTCGGTACGGCCCTGGGCCAGCCACAACTCGCATTTGATCAGGGTGATCATGGCCAGGTAGTAGATCGGCGGCACGTCCCAGATATGCATCAAGCGCTCGGCTTCGGCCAGTTCGGCAAAGGCCTTGGGAAAATCGCCACGGCGCCCCTCAAGGTTGGCGATGACACAGTGGCCGATCAACACGCTGATATCCCGGCAGGCGCGGGCTTCGGCAAGCCCTGTACGCAAACGCAACAGGCCGGCCTCCGGCTGGCAACGCATCAGCAGCAGGAACCCTTCATACAACGACAGACGTGCGCGCACCGCATACAGGCGCTGGGATGCCAGGCCCTGCAAGCGTTGCAGGCCCTCGCGCACCTCCTCCAGGGAACGCAGGATTTCCCCACGCGCCTGCAGCACCCGTGCCCGGTCGTAATGGGCCAGGGCCTCGAACAGCGGGTTGCCGACGCGTTGCGCCAGTTCCAGGGATTCGCGATTCAAGCCCCGCGCACGCCACAGGTCGGCGTCGACGATGGCCAGGTTCGACAAGGTCGACAGGCACATCAAACGCTGGCCGTAACGCTTGTGCGGCAGGCTTTCCAGGGCCTCTGTGCAATACAAGTGGGTCAGTTCCCGGTCGCCGCGCCCACGGGCGATGATGCCGCTGAGGGCCAGCCACTGGGCGAGCATCGACTTCTGCGCAGTGGCCGACGGTGCCGGCAGGAAGCGGCTGAGATGGCTGGACAACTCTTCCGCCGCATCCAACTGGCAAGCCAGCCCCAGCGCCCAGCTATAGAGCACGATCAAGCGCGGCGTGCTGATCAACAGGCTGTCGGGCAAGTCCATCTTCCAGCGCAGGAGCATGCCGACGTTCTGCTCGGCCAGCAGTTGTTCTTCGGACAGGTTCTGCACCAGATTCGCCGCCACATCCGGATGCCCGGCACGCAGTGCTTGCTCCACGGCCTCATCGAGCAAGCCCTGGGCGTTGAACCAGCGGCAGGCGCGCAGGTGCAGGCTGGCGGCCGGCAACATCGCATTTGGCGAGCGCCGGGTGCGCAGTAAATCGGAAAACAGGTGGTGATAACGGTACCAGTGGCCCTGCTCGTCCAGCGGCACCAGGAACACCTGATGGGCTTGCAGGTAGCGCAGGATTTCCGCGCTGTCATGGGCCTCGCGCACGGCATCGCACAACTCGCTGCAAAAACGCTCCTGGGAGGCCGTGTCGTAAAGGAAGGCCTGGACTTCCGGCGGCAGGCAGTCGATCACCTCTTCCAGCAGATAGTCACGGATCAGCCCCTCCCCACCATGCAGGCCCTGGGGCAAGTCGGCCTCGTTGCCGGCTTCGGAGGCCGCCAGCAACCAGAAACGCAGGCCGGCCACCCAGCCTTCGCTGCGACGGATCAGGTTGTCCAAGGCTTCACCGCGCAACGAGCTGCTATGACTCTCGAGCAAGGCCAGGGATTCGTCGTTGGTCAGGCGCAGGTCTTGTTCATGCAACTCCAGCAGATGCCGGGACAAACGCAACCGTGCCAAATGCCAGTCGGGACGCTGGCGGCTGGTGACCAGCACCAACAGGCCATCGGGCAAATGGTTGAGAAAGAATTGCAGGCAGCGATCCAGCACCGGGCCCTGGGCCAGGTGGTAGTCATCCAGCACCAGTAGTAACGGGGTACGTGTGGACAGGTGGACGGTCAATTCGTCGAGCAGGCCATCAAGCCACTCTTCAAAGGCAAACGGCTGATGGCGCTGGCGCATTTTCAACAAACCCAGGGCCTGGGTGCCGACCTGCGGGAAATACTGCTGCAAACCTTCCAGCAGGCGCTCAAGGAAGCGTCCCGGATCACTGTCCCGCGAACTGAGGCCCAGCCACAGGCTATGCCAGTGATCAGGCAGGCTTTGGCAGAACTCCACCGCCAGCGAGCTCTTGCCAAACCCGGCCGGCGCGCTGACCAGTAATAGACGCCCGTCCAGGCCGGCGCTCAAGCGCTCGCACAAACGCGGGCGCAGCACATAGCCATCGGGCAGCGGGGGTCGGTAGAAGCGCCCTTCCAGCGTGGGGATTATCGCACTGGCAGGCCCTTGGATTGGGGACAGATCAGTCATCGCCGGGCTCTTGTAGTAGGCTGTGGTCGGCATTGCAGATGTCCGCAGACTAGCGTTAAAAGCCGTCGCTTTGTAGATCTTTGCAACATTTGTCTGAAAAAGACTACAACAAGAAATAACCAACTATTTTCCGGATGCCCAAAAACAAATGTGGGGATGGGCTTGTGTGGGAGCGGACTTGCCCGCTCCCACACAAGCCCACCCCCACAGGTGCGGACTTGTCTAGCGCTGTTTAGCGAACACCATCCTGACGCAGAGCCGCCGGGGTGAAGTCGCTGGTGGTGGCAGTGAAGCCGAAGTCATAGGCCTGTTTCTCTTCGTTCTTCATGCCCAGGGCCAGGTAGCGGCCGGACTGCAGGTCGTAGAGGGTTTCGAGGGCGTACCACGGCACTTGCTTGTCGTAGTAGTTCTCGCCATGGGCTTCCGCTACACGCCACAGTTGGCCACGACCGTCGTAATGGTCGATCACCGCTGCTTGCCAGGTGTCTTCGTCGATGTAGAAGTCACGCTTGGCATAGATATGGCGCTGGCCTTCCTTCAAGGTGGCGACCACGTGCCAGACGCGGCGCAGTTCATAACGCGCCAGGTCCTGGTTGATGTGGCCGGCCTTGATGATGTCGGCGTACTTGAGCTTCGGATCGTCGAGTTTGTAGCTGTTGGAGGCGATGTAGATTTCCTTCTTGCCTTCCAGCTTCCAGTCGTAGCGATCCGGGGCGCCGTTGTACATGTCGAGGTTGTCGGAAGTCCGCAGGCCATCGGCGGCAGTCCCCGGCCCGTCATAGGACACTTGCGGCGCGCGGCGCACACGACGCTGGCCGGCGTTATAGACCCACGCGGCGCGCGGTTCCTTTACCTGGTCCAGGGTTTCGTGCACCAGCAATACACCACCGGCCAGACGCGCAGGAGCGGTCACTTTCTGCTTGAAGTAGAACAGGATGTTGCCCGGATTTGCCGGATCGTAATCCTTCATCTTGTCGCGGAACACGAACTGGTCCTGGAAGTACACCAGGCTGTACGAGCCGTTGGCCTGTGGCGTGGCCTGGGTTACCAGGCGTGTCACGCTGCCGCCGCGATAACGGGTGATGTGGTTCCAGATCACCTCGACCCCGCTTTTCGGGATTGGGAACGGAATCGCGGTTTCGAAGTTTTCCAGGCCGTTACCACCGCCTACCAGGTTGGTGCTGGTGGCGTTTTTCTTGATGGAGGCGAACACTTGCGCCGGCACGGTGGCACCGCGATGGGTGGTGTACACCGGCATCTTGAAGGTTTCAGGGTAGCGCTTGAACATCGCGTACTGCCCCGGCGCCAGCTTGTCTTTGTACTGCTCGACGTTCTGCGCGGTGATGATGAACTGCGGCTGCTCGCTGGCATACGGGTTGGCCAGGAAGCCTTTGGCGTCCACGGCGCCGGCGTTGGTTGGCAGGGCTTTCCAGGCAGGGATGGTGCCGGCAGCGTTGCCGGCCATTTCCGCGCCCATCGGGGTCAACGTGGTGCCCAGCTTGGCGGCTTCATCCGCCGAGACGGCCGCCATGACGCTGCTGGCCATGATCGACAGTCCCAGCACACCCACGTGCAACAGACTTTTGGTTATTTTCATGTTCTGGTCTTCCTGAAATGCAGTGTACTTAGAAGTTCGCGCCGAAACTCAGGGCCACGAAATCGCGGTCAACCGAGGTGTTGTAGTCGCCACCAAAGAAGTTGGTGTAGGCCAGACTCGCCGTGTAGGTGTTCTGGTATTCCGCGTCCAGCCCCAGGCTCACCGCTTTGCGACCTTCTTCAAAGTTGCCGCCAGGACCTGGCGAGTAACCGTTCACATCATGGGACCACGCCACGTTAGGCTTGAGGTTCACGCCGGCGAAGACATCCGGGTATTCCCAGATTGCCCGGCCACGGTAGCCCCAGGAAGTGGCGGTAGTGAAGCCATCATTGTTGCAATTGGCAGTAAGGTTGCTGGCATCGGTGCCAGGTCCGGCACCGGCAATTGTTCCGCCGTTAAGCGTTGCACAAAGAGCGCCTTGCCCAGGGCCATACACCGGATCACGCCCGTAACGTGCTTTGTTACTGCTTTCCAGGCCACCGACGTGGGTCACGCCCACTTCACCGACCAACGTCAAGCGACTTGCTCCCATCACTTGATCGAAGAAGTGCGTAAAGGTCGTCTGGAACTGGGTAACTTCCTTACGCCGGTAGCCGTTCAGATCCTGGTCAGCAGAGCCTTTAAGTGGCGAAGCGTCCCCCAGGCCCAACAGCGGCGTTACGCCCGCATACAAAATATCGGTGGTATTGAGTTGCACTGGCGCATTCGGCCGATAGCTCAATTCACCACTCCATGCGGTCCCTGTCGCCAGCGTGGTGGAGAAGCTCAAGCCATACAGCCGAATATCCTCCGGGTACTCGACAAAGTAGCTGGAGTTACCGGCCACAATGAGAGGACGCAACTGACTGGCGCCGGGTGTAAACGTCAATGCGTTAGCTGCTGCGTAGGTCGCAGCGGAGGCGCCCCTGGCGCTGAAAATCGGCGCACGGCTGTGATAGTTCATGAAATACGCGCCGAACTCAGTGTCCAGCGGCTCAAAGTTGTAGTGCATCGCCACGCCGAACTGACCGCTATCACGTGCGTCGCGATCAGGGCCACGCTTGACCAGCACACCCTCCTCATTGATGTTCACGCCAAACGCGTTCATCAACGGCAAACCACCGCCCGCCGCGATCACTGAACGCTTGCTGAGCAAGCGCAAGTTATCGTTGCAGCCGTCAGCAATCACATCCGGCTGCGAGAAGAATGTCCCGCAGTTGTCGGTGATCGTCTGATCCCATTCCAACTGGTAGAACGCTTCTGCCGACAGGTTATCGGTCAAGGATTGCGACACGTAGAACATGTTGACCGGAATCAGGCCTTCCTTGATTTCGGCGCCCGGACGACGGAACGCAGACACGTCGATCGGGTTGACGGAGTTGATACCACCGCCAATGAAAGTACTTTCACCCCAGCTCACTACTTGCTTACCAAAACGCACCGAACCCGGCGCATCGGCAATGGAGTAGTTGTGGTAGATGAACGCATCGAGAATCTGCCCGCCGGAAGACTTGGCGCCCTCTTTGCGATTGTGGTCGCTGATGTCCTTGAACTCGCGGCCTTCATCCTTGAGTTCGAAGTCGTACCAGTATTTGCCACGCACGAATACACCGGTATCGCCGTACTTCAGTTCCAGGTCATGGATGCCCTTGAAGATCTTCGAGAACGTCTCCCCGCGCTTGAAGTTCAAGTGACCGTCATCGGAGGTCTGCGACAGCCCCTTGCCACCGTTGTTGACACCAATCAGGTCGCGATCGGGCTTGGCCGTGCTCCAGCTGGCCCCCACCGACAGGGACGAGTCGAAGCTGCCTTCGACCTCACCAATGTTGAAACTGACGCCGAATGCGGGCCCGGCGAGGGTCGAGGCAAGACTGACCGCCAGGGGTAATCTCGCCCGGCGCCAGAACTGATTTACTGAGGTCATCGACGCTACTCCATGTGCATTTTATTGTTATGGCAGTGAGCCTTTTCAAACACGCTTGTAACGGCCGGAATACAACGATTCCAATGCCAGACAGCCACCGGACCACCCAGGACCGCAGCGCCGCATCCTTGAAAAACTCTGGGAGGGACTATAGCCAGCAGGGGGTACCGCTTGATCCCTCTAAAGTGTGATTTGCATCACCAACCCGTCTGCGACAGCCCTTTCGCCATGTCAGCGAGGGCTGACGCAAAAGAGGATGGCTGAAATTCGGCAAATGACAAGGCGAAGGCTTGTAATAGAGCATTGCCGTGCCCGAACGGGCACGGCACAAGGGCTCAGAGCGTGGACAGGAAGGTGCTGTTATTGGCCTGCCATTCAATGATGTCGATACGGATACGTTTCTTGTCCAGCTTACCGACGCTGGTCTTGGGAATTTCCGTAACAATGGCAATCTGACTTGG
Source organism: Pseudomonas sp. MF5691 (assembly GCF_016405645.1). NCBI lineage: Bacteria > Pseudomonadati > Pseudomonadota > Gammaproteobacteria > Pseudomonadales > Pseudomonadaceae > Pseudomonas > Pseudomonas sp. MF5691. The sequence goes on along the minus strand of NZ_JAEKDC010000001.1, from coordinate 363,054 downwards.
AATTGCCCACTTGCTCAGGTGGCCCTGCTCGACATACGGCTTGAGGTGTTCCTTGAGTTCGCGGGCGCCAATCCCGTGGCCTTCACGGACCACCAACAGGGCAAACGGACGCTCGCCCCACTGCGGGTCGGCAATCCCGACCACCGCTACTTCGCGTACCGCCGGGTGACGGCTGACCAGGTCTTCAAGGGCCAGGGATGAAATCCACTCGCCGCCGGTCTTGATCACGTCCTTGATACGGTCGCGAATGTCGATCACACCGAAGGCATCGAGGGTGGCCACGTCGCCGGTGTGCATCCAGCCGCCTTCCCAGAGTTCGGCGCCCTTCTGCGGCTCGTTGAAATACCCCTCGCTGAGCCATGGCGCGCGCAGCACCAGTTCGCCCTGGGACTCGCCATCGGCCGGGAGGAAGTTGCCGTCCCCGTCGATGATCGCGGCTTCCACCAACGGCCCCGGCACACCGGCCTTGATCCGGTAGGTGGTGCGCTCGTCTTCGCTGCCGGCCATCAGTTCTTCGTTGAGGTGGGCACAGGACACCAGCGGGCCGGTCTCGGACATGCCATAGGCCGCTGTCAACTGGATGCCACGGGCCTTGGCTGCTTCATACAGCGAGCGGTTGAGGGCGCTGCCGCCAATCACGATTTTCCACCCGCCAAAATCCACGCCCTGGGCGGCCTTGGCGTTGAGCAGCATCTGCAGGATGGTCGGCACACAGTGGGAGAACGTGACCTTCTCTTTGCGCCACAACTCCACCAGGTATTCCGGGTCGTAGCGGCCAGGGTAGACCTGCTTGAGGCCGAGCATGGTCGCCACATACGGCAAGCCCCAGGCGTGGACGTGGAACATCGGCGTGATGGGCATGTACACATCGTTGGTGCCCAGCAGGCGCACGCTGTCGACGCTGCCCATGATGGTCGCCACGCCGATGGTGTGCAGCACCAGTTGGCGGTGGGTGAAATACACACCCTTGGGGTTACCGGTGGTACCGGTGGTGTAGAAGGTGGTAGCCACCGAATGCTCGTCGAAGTCCTCGAAGGTGTAGTGCGTGCTGGCAGCGGCCAATAGCGTTTCGTACTCGCCTACCAGGTTGGGCAGATCGGCGGTTTTCTCGTCGCCATCGGTCAGCAGCAGGGTTTTGTCGACGGTGGTCAATTGGCCGGCAATGGCCTGGTACAGGCCGACGAACTCGCTGTTGACCAGCACAAAGCGGTCCTCGGCGTGGTTCATCGTGTAGAGGATCTGCTCTGGCGACAGGCGCACGTTGATGGTGTGAATCACCGCGCCAATCATCGGAATGGCGAACATGCATTCCAGGTAACGGTGGCTGTCCCAGTCCATCACGGCCACGGTATCACCGGCCTTGACCCCGGCTGCGGTCAGCACATTGGCCAGGCGGGCGACGCGTTCGATCAGGGTGGGGTAGGTGTAGCGCAGCTTGTCGCGGTAGACGATTTCCCGGGTTTTCTCGTAGCGCGCACCCGACATCAACAGGCGCTTGATCAACAGCGGGTATTGGTAGGCGCCTTCGGCGGGCGGGATAACACGAGTCTGCAACATACGAATCCCTTTTTATGACTGCACGGTCTTGGCTAAAGGATTTGCACTGTAGAGACCTTGCACGCCGGCCAAATCAGCCGAAGGAATGATTTGCAGAGCCGGATGAATGCTAGCTTTGCGCCAGCATTCATTCAGCCAGCGGCGCCTTTAGCGCTCGGTGAGGGCCACTTTCACACCAATGGCAATCAGCACCGCACCCATGCTCCGATCAAACCAATGGCCCATGCGCGCAAACCCGGCGCGCACGCGCTGTTGGCTGAACAACATGGCCACCATGCAGAACCACAGGGCGGTAGCCACGGCCAGGTACAGGCCATAACCGGCCTGGATTGCCAGCGGCGTGTGAGGGTTGATCACCACGGTGAACAGCGACAGGAAAAACAGCGTGGCCTTGGGGTTCAGGCCATTGGTCACAAAGCCCGAGGTAAAGGCGCCGCGGGCACTGCGCTCGCCCACTTCGCGGTGCAAGTCTTCTTCACTGGCAGGCTTGGCCGGCTGCGCCCGCAGGGCTTTGAAGCCGATATACAACAGGTAGGCCGCCGCCGCCCATTTCAAGGCGTTGAACAGCACGATGGACTGGGACACGATCAAACCGATACCGAGCAACGAGTAGCCAACGTGAAGGAAAATCGCCGAACCGACGCCCAACGCCGTCCAAGTGCCGGCACGCCGGCCATGGGTAACGCTCTCGCGTACCACCACGGCAAAGTCCGGCCCGGGGCTGGCCACGGCCAGCAGGTGAATCAACGCCACGGTCAAAAACTCGGTGAGGTACATGCACACTCCAAGAAGTAACTGATTATTTCATCTGGTAGGCTCGGCAGATTACGCCTTCGAACCCTGTCGCAAAAGGTACAGTTGATGACGAACAATCGCCGCGCCGTCTTCCTTGATCACCCTTCCCTGGACCAGGGGGACCTTGACCTCAGCGGGTTGCGGGAGACCTTCAGCGACTTGCAGTTGTGCGAACAGACCTCGGCCGATCAAGTGGTCGAGCGCCTGCAAGGCGCCCAGGTAGCGATCAGTAACAAGATCCTGATCAACGCCCAGACGATGGCCGCCTGCCCTGACCTGAAACTGATCCTGATCGCCGCCACCGGCACCAACAACGTCGACCTGGCCGCCGCCCGCACCCAGGGCATTACCGTGAGTAACTGCCAGGGTTACGGCACGCCGTCAGTGGCGCAACACACGATCATGCTGCTGCTCAACCTCGCCACGCGCCTGAAGGACTATCAAAAAGACGTCGATGCCGGGCTGTGGCAGCAAGCCAAGCAGTTCTGCCTGCTGGACTACCCGATTGTCGAGCTGGAAGGCAAAACCCTGGGTTTACTGGGCCATGGCGAACTGGGCGGCGCCGTCGCGCGTCTGGCTGAAGCCTTTGGCATGCGCGTAGTGCTGGGCGCCATCCCCGGTCGCCCGCCCCGCGCAGATCGGGTGCCACTGGACGAACTGCTGCCGCAGATCGACGCCCTGACCCTGCATTGCCCGCTCAACGAACATACGCGGCACTTTATCGGCGCCCGCGAACTGGCGCTGCTCAAGCCGGGCGCGTTCGTGGTCAACACCGCACGCGGTGGCCTGATTGATGAACAGGCCTTGGCAGACGCCCTGCGCGGCGGTCATCTGGGGGGCGCGGCCACCGATGTGCTGAGCGTCGAACCGCCGACCGCCGGCAACCCGCTGCTGGCGAGCGACATCCCACGGCTGATCATCACCCCACACAGTGCGTGGGGCAGTCGCGAAGCGCGGCAACGGATCGTCGGCCAATTGACCGAAAACGCCCGGGGCTTTTTCAGCGGAGCACCGCAGCGCGTCGTCAGTTGATAAACTGCGCTCCTTTTTCAGGGAGCAGACCATGGATCCGCGCAGTGAAGTACTGCTTCGTCAGGCCGAACTTTTTCAAGGCAATGTGTTACTGGCCGGCCTGCCCGCCGACGACCTGCTGGGCCGCCTGCCCAATGCCCATGGCTGGTGCTGGCATGCGGGCGATCAGGCGGCGCTGGATGCGCGGTTTGCCGAGCGCAGCCATTTCGGGGTGAATGTACCGCAGCGTGCCTTCGACACAGCCGTGGTATTCCTGCCCAAGTCCAAGGACCTCGCCGACTACATCCTCAAGGCTGTGGCGGCACGGCTGTCGGGCGCCGAGTTGTACCTGGTGGGCGAAAAACGCGGCGGCATCGAAAGCGCCGCCAAACAACTGAACGCCTTCGGCAAACCACGCAAGCTCGACAATGCGCGGCACTGCCAGCTGTGGCTGGCCACCGTGGCCGACGCCCCGGCAGCCCCCGACCTGGCAAGCCTGGCCGAGGTCTTTGAAGTGCCACTGGCCGACGGGCCGCTCAAGGTCGTCAGCTTGCCCGGCGTGTTCAGCCATGGCCGCCTGGATCGCGGCACCGCGCTTTTGCTCGAACACCTGGACAAACTGCCCAGCGGTCATCTGCTGGACTTCGGCTGTGGCGCCGGCGTGCTCGGTGCGGCGGTCAAGCGGCGCTATCCGCACAACACCGTGACGCTGCTCGATGTGGACGCCTTCGCCACCGCCAGCAGTCGCCTGACCCTGGAGGCCAATGGCCTGGAAGGCGAAGTGCTGACCGGTGATGGTATCGACGCCGCGCCCATGGGCCTGGATGCGATTCTGAGCAACCCGCCGTTCCATGTCGGGGTGCATACGGATTATTTCGCTACGGAAAACCTGCTGCGAAAAGCACGCCAACATCTGAAAAACGGTGGCGAACTTCGGCTAGTTGCCAACAGCTTCCTGAAGTACCAACCACTGATCGAAGAGCATCTGGGCGTGTGCGCAGTCAAGGCCGAGGGCCAGGGTTTTCGCATCTACCGTGCCAAGCGCGGCTGACTGGCGTTTGAAAAAGAACGCTTGCCGAATGGATTTTGCCAAGGCAGAATCCGCTCCGTCCTAGGGGAGTAGTCTCCCACGAGCAACATGCTCGTCCGGCATACGTCAACATACTTGGTCAGCAGACCATGGCGTATGCGACCCAGGAGTCCGCACAGACGGACCGGGGTTTGACAAGACCTATGACACGCACACCTTACCCGGGGCGGGAAGGCTGTACGTGTCATAGCCGTGTCGACCCGCCCCTGGAAACCTACCTGATGCTGGATTCACTCCTCGTTCCTACCGCAATCGTTGCCTTGGCCGAAATCGGCGACAAGACGCAATTGCTCGCGCTCATCCTCGCCGCACGCTTTCGCAAACCCTGGCCGATCATCGCCGGCATCATCGCCGCGACCCTGGCCAACCACGCCGCCGCCGGTGCCGTGGGTGCCTGGTTTGGCAGTTTCTTCTCGGATGCGGTGTTGCACTGGATACTCGCTGCGAGCTTCTGCGCCACGGCCCTGTGGACCCTGGTGCCGGACAAGCTCGACGATGACGAGGCCAGTACTTCACGCAAGTTCGGGCCGTTCCTGACCACGCTGATTGCGTTCTTCATCGCAGAAATCGGGGACAAGACGCAGATCGCCACGGTGATGCTGGCGGCGCAATACCCGGAGTTGTGGCTGGTGATTATCGGTACCACCCTGGGCATGCTGATTGCCAACGTGCCGGTGGTTCTGGCGGGGAATTTCGCCGCGGAGAAACTACCGCTGACCCTGATTCGGCGCCTGGCGGCCTCGGCGTTCTTTATCCTGGCGCTGGTGGCGGTGTACAAGGCCATGCAAAGCAGCGGCTGGTTGTAACCCTTTGCAAATGTGGGAGCTGGCTTGCCTGCGATAGCGCTGTATCAGTCACGTATTAATTAACTGAACCACCGCTATCGCGAGCAAGCCCGCTCCCAGCTTTGGATCGTCACAAGGCCTGGATTATCAGGACTTCTTGGCCTGCTGGTACAACGGCATCACCTTGGGAATCGCCGCCTGCAACGAGGCGATCCGGCTGCTGGAGGCCGGGTGGGTGCTCATGAACTCAGGCGGTGCGCCTTCGGAGGCCTTGGCCATTTTGTTCCAGAGCGTGATGGCCGCGTTCGGGTTGTAACCGGCGCGGGCCGAGAGTTCCAGGCCGATTAGGTCGGCTTCGTTCTCGTTGCTGCGGCTGTTGGGCAAGGTCATGCCGTAGTTGGCCACGGTATCGGCCAGCGCCATGCTGTCCTGGCCCAGGCCCAACAATGCGCCGGCGCCCTGCTTGGCCATCTCGATGCCGTAGGCCTTGGACATGGCTTCGCGGCCATGTTCACGCAGGGCGTGGGCAATTTCATGGCCCATGACCGCCGCCAGCTCATCATCGGTCAACTTGAGGGTGTCGATCAGCCCGCTGTAGACAAATATCTTGCCGCCAGGCCCGCAGTTGGCGTTCATCTCGTCGCTTTTGATCAGGTTCACTTCCCACTTCCACTGCGCCGCATCCGGACGGAAGGTGGGAGCCTGGGCGATCAGGCGCTTGGCGATAGCCTGCACACGCTTGGCGTTGGTGCTGGTCTTGTCCAGCAGGCCCTTGCCACTGGCTTCGCCAAGGGTCTGCTGGTACGACTGCGCGTACATCTGGTCGACTTCCTGGCTCGACAGCATGCTGAACATGTACTGCTTGCGCTCCACACCCACGGCGCCGCCACTGGTGGTGTTGACCGACTGGCAACCGGCGAGCAGCAAGGCTGCGCTCAATGCCGTTACCGCCAAATATTTTTTCATGCGCCTTCTCCCTGAAATTATGGCGCATATCCTAGGCCCTCCCTTGTATCTGCGCCAGATACACCTGACGCATAACCGCTGATTTCAGACATCCCCCACGCCCACAACCATTCTATAAACGACACCCCTGATTCTTTTACAGGGCAGCACCTCATGTCTGCAGCGCCTGTGGCCGATATAAGAAAACAGATGATGCCCTAAGCGCCCGGAGCTTCCATGAAATTCAAGTCGATTCAGTTTTCTGTTGCGGCATTGGCCGGGGCCATCGTGCTGAGCGTCGTGGCGGCCCTGGTGCTGTACGCGCTGTTCGCCGGCGCACGGACCCAGGACATGGTGCAGGCACGCACCCAGGCGCAATTCGAGCAGATCATCGAGCAACGGCTCACGGCACTCGCCCACACTCAAGCCACACTGATCCAGCGCGAACTGGAAGCGCCACTGGTGACCGCCAAAGGCCTGGCCACCACCAACGCACTGATGGGCATGAAAGACGCAAACGGCGGCGCCCCATTGCAGGTCAGCCGCGAACAACTGATCAACCTGCTGCACGAAACCGTGGTGCGCAACCCGAAAGTCCTCGGCTCCTATATCGCCTGGGAACCCAATGCCATCGACCACAACGACGCCAACTACCTGAACACCGCCGTGGTTGGCATAGAGCCCACAAACGGGCGCTTTATGCCCTGGTGGTTCCGCAACCAGGACGGCAGCCTGGGCCTGGAAAAACTCGCCGACCTGACCGACCAGAAAATTCTCTCCACCGGCATCCGCGCCAGTGAGTACTACCTCTGCTCCAAGGAAACCCAAAAACCCTGCGTCATCGACCCCGCGCCCTATCGCGTAGGCAATACCACGGTGATGCTGGCCTCGTTTATCGAGCCGATCATGATCGACGCAAAGTTCCAGGGCATCGTCGGCGCCGATCTGTCGGTTAACTTCATCCAGGAAATGCTGACCGCTGCCGACCAGAAGCTGTACAACGGTGCCGGCGAAATGGCACTGATTTCCAACAACGGCCGCCTGGTCGCCTATACCAAGGACGCCAGCAAGCTGGGAGAAAAAGCCAGCGACCTGTTCGACAAAAACACCCTCGATCACCTCAACCAACCGAACGTCGGCGAAGTCCGCTACGACGTCGACCAGGCCCAGGGGCTGATCGAGTTGTTCCTGCCCTTCAACATCGGCCAGACCGATGCGCGCTGGACCTTGATGCTGCAACTGCCGTTGGGCACGGTGATGGCCGACTTGCAAGCGCTGCAGGGCGACCTGGACGCCCAGCGCAAAACCGATATCTTCGGCATGACCATGGTTGGTCTGGTGATTGCCGGCATCGGCCTGCTGGTGATCTGGCTGGTGGGGCATGGCATTGCCCGGCCGCTCAAGCAGATGGTGGCGATGCTCAATGACATCGCCCAAGGCGAAGGCGATCTGACACGCCGCTTGACCAGTGACCGCGCCGACGAACTGGGCGCGATTGCCGCCGGCTTCAATACCTTTCTGATCAAGCTGCAGGGCATGATTACCCAGGTGGTCAGTTCGGTGCAGAAAGTCAGCGATTCGTCGGAACACACCGCCGACATCGCCATCCGCACCAACCTCGGGGTGCACAAGCAAATGGTCGAGATCGACCAGGTCGCCACCGCCGTGCACGAGATGACCGCCACCGCCCAGGACGTGGCCCGCAATGCCACCCAGGCCGCACAAGCCGCCACCCATGCCGACCAGGCTGCGAGCCAGGGCATGCAGATTGTGCGCGACACCTCCACATCCATCGGCGCCCTGGCCCTGGAGATCGGCAAGGCAGTGGGCGTGGTCCAGACCCTGGCCAAGGACAGCGAGAACATCAATGCCATCCTGATTGCCATCCGCGGCATTGCCGAGCAGACCAACCTGCTGGCCCTCAACGCCGCCATCGAAGCCGCGCGCGCAGGCGAACAGGGCCGGGGCTTTGCGGTAGTGGCCGACGAAGTGCGCAACCTGGCGCAGAAAACCCAGAAGGCCACCGAAGAAATCCAGGCCATGATCCAGCAATTGCAGCAAGGCACGCGGGACGTGGTACGGGTCATGGAAGACAGCCAGCAGCGTACCGATGAAAGCGTGCAGCACGCCGCCAAGGCGGCCCAGGCCCTGGAGACCATCACCCAGGCCGTGTCGGTGATCAATGACATGAACACGCAGATTGCCAGTGCGGCAGAGGAACAAAGTGCGGTGGCCGAGGACATCAACCGCAATGTGATCAATATCGGCCAGGTGGCCAATGAAGTGGCGGGCGGTGCCGATGAGTCCAGCGCCGCCAGTGCGGGGCTGACCCAGTTGGCGGAGCAGCAGCGGCGGTTGATCAATCAGTTCAAGGTATAAAGGTTTCAGTGGCCTTCAGGGCCGTATCGCAGGCAAACCAGCGCCCACATTTGAAGGTATTCACACATCAAAATGTGGGAGCTGGCTTGCCTGCGATGGCGCAAGCGAATCCCCCACTCAACCCCCAGCCTCAACCCGGGGTCAAACACTCCGGCCCATTGAGCTTCGGATCATTGACCATGTTAGCCAGCACCCGCTCACGCAACGCCGCCGGCTCACCGGCCAGCAACCCCTGCAACACATGCAACGGCGTCTCGGGATCGAGCCAGGCTTCCTGCCCCGCCGCATCCAGAATCAGCGGCCGGCGCTGGCTCTGCGCGGCCTGGGTCACCACTGCCGCGCTCAACCACACCTGCTCCTGCACCGGATAAGCCTCCCAGATCGCCGCAAAGAACAGCGTCGAGCCCTCCCCCGGCGTGAGCCAGTACGGCCGCTTGCGCTGGGTGCCACGCCATTCATAAAAGCCATTGGCTGGCAGCAGGCAACGGCGCAGGCGAAAGGCCTCGCGAAACATCGGTTGTTCGGCCAGGGTTTCAGCGCGGGCATGGGCCGGGGTGCGGGACAGGTCAGTCAACCAGGGTGGTGTCAGCCCCCAGCGGGCCCGCGCCAGGGTGCGCTGGCCGTCGGTAGCGCGCTGGATCAGCACCGAATCATTGGGAGAAATATTCCACTGGGCCTGTTGATCCGCCGGGAACCCCGGCAAGGCAGCGAAGGCGGGGTTCCAGCGAAACAGGGCATAACGTCCACACATTGGGCAACACGACTCTTGGGTAAACCGAACGACAGCCTAACAGACCAGCACGTCGGGGTAGCTGTCGGGTTCATCGCCGGGTAGCGGTTGGGCGCCGATATAGGCGGTAATCAACTCGCGGGCTTCGCCAGCCTGGTCGTTCTCCACTTCCAGGCCCAACAGGCCGAAGATCGGCAGTTCACCCGTACCACCCAGCAGATGGCGCCCCACCAGATGGGCGTCGATACCTTCGCTGGCGAGCATTTGCTGCAGCAACTCGCCCTCCATCAGGTTTTCCGGTTCGTAGATTCGTTGCATGGCCGCCCCCCTTATTCATTCTCGCTGCGCACTTCGAGCATCCATTCCTCGCCGTGGACCTGCAGGTAGAAATTGATCGGCCGACAGCACACCTGGCAGTCCTCTATATAGTTCTGGTCACCGCCGGACAAATCCACAGATGTCTCGACCTCTTCACCACAATAAGGACAATCGTACAGCGCAGGTTCTAGCATCGCGGTCTCTCCCAGGTGACTTGTGCGTATAATCGCCGGTCTATTTGCAGGGCTTTTTCGTTTGATGCCATTTGTTCAGACCTGCCCTGTCACTTATCGATCCAAACCTTTACTTACCCTAGCCGTTTCTAACAAGAGAGCATGATGGGCGAATTCGATACCATCCGACCTTACAACGACAGCGAAGTCCCGGCAGTACTGGCCCGGCTGTTCAGTGACAAGGCCTTTCTGGACATCCTGACCCACTTTCGCTTCCCGCGCTTTGCCGGCGCCTTCGGCTGGCTGCTCAAGCCGCTGATCGCCCAGAAGCTGCGCCGTGAGTTCGCCGGTGTGACCACCGTCGCCACCTTGCAGGACAAAGTCGAGTTTTACGTCGACCACACCATCGACCGGGCGACCGACGGCGTCACCTACACCGGGGTCGAACAGCTCAAGTCCGGTACGGCCTATGTTTTCCTGGCCAACCACCGGGATATCGTGATGGACCCGGCCTTCGTCAACTATGCGGTGTACCACGCCGGCCTGCCAACACCGCGCATTGCCATTGGTGACAACCTGCTGCAGAAGCCGTTCGTCAGCGATCTGATGCGCCTGAACAAGAGTTTTATCGTACATCGTTCCATTACCGGGCGACGCGAGAAGATGGCGGCGTACCAACTGCTGTCGGCCTACATCAACCATTCGATCCGCAACGACTGCCAGTCGATCTGGATTGCCCAGGCCGAAGGCCGCGCCAAGGATGGGGATGATCGCACTGAGTCGGCGATCCTCAAGATGTTCCATATGAGCCGCAAGGATGAGCCGTTTGCTGACGTCATCCTGTCGCTGAACCTGACGCCGGTGTCCATCAGCTACGAATACGACCCGTGCGACGCGGCCAAGGCGCGCGAGCTGTATATCCGCGCCACCACCGGCACCTACGCCAAAGCGCCAGGTGAAGATGACGTGAGCATTGCCCTGGGCATCACGGGCTACAAGGGCCGGGTCCACGTCAACTTCGCGCCGCCGATTGTCGAGCGTTTTGAAGACACCAAACAGTTGGCCATCGAGATGGACCGACAGATTCTGGGGGGCTACCGGTTATTTCCCGTGCATTACCTGGCCTACGCACAATGGAGCGACGCCGACCCGCAATTGCAGGTGCCGACGGCTGCCGAGGTGTTCCCGGCGGACGAGTTGGCCAAGGCGAAAGCAGAGTGGGAGCGACGCTTGAATGCCTGCCCGGCGGAGCACCGACCGTATCTGGTGCTGCAATATGCGATGCCGGTGCGTAATCAATATCGGGTTAAAGCAGGGATTGTCCTGTAACCCAATAGCGTGAACAACACAATGTGGGAGCGGGCTTGCTCGCGATAGTGGTGGGTCAGTTGATAACTATTTGACTGACACACCGCTATCGCGAGCAAGCCCGCTCCCAAAGTGCTTTTGGGGTATTTTTACAATTGAGTGCTGAGCCAGGAGATCACTAGCGCCAGCCCGACACAGACAAACCCGAGGCGGTAGCCCAGGCGATGACTGCGCTCGGTACGCACATCCAGAAACAGCATCGGCTGGTCGATCGCCCGCTCTTCACTTTGCGCGGCAAGTTGGGCCATCGCCCGCTGCTCCCGCAGGCGGGTCACAAACAGCAGCCCGGCGCCGGGGCAGGCAATCAACAATGCAGCGGTATTTAGCAGTAATGCCGGCAGCGACATCAAAAACCTCGGTGTAACAGTGACCGGGTATCCATCCAGATACAAACCTGAACGAACTGCGCCCTCCTGCGCATCACAGCTCCCTCCCCCATTGACGACTAATGTATCGAGTAATTTACAGCGTCACCTGAACGTCACCTTAACAAGCCACTCTGTTGCCCTTCGCACACAAGGGAGCTTGTCATGTTGCACGCGCAGAACCAGGATCGGCTGTATCTGATCGCCCCCAGCGATGAGCAAGAGGCGCTGGTCGGCGGCCTGGCGTTCAATGTCCAGGACCGGCACTGGCTGGTGTATTGCGCCCTCGGCGGGCACCAACATGCCGACCTGCCGGAGCTGGACCTGCTGACAGGCGTGAGTGTGCTGGACTTTTATGTCGAAACGGCGGCATGAAGAGCGCAGACACAAAAAAGCCGGGCCCGTGACGGGGCCCGGCTTTTTTACAGCTGATTATTGCGAGCTGAGGATCTGGCCGATGCTTGGATCCTTGAACAGACGCGTCAGGGCATCACTCAACACGTCGCTGACCAGCTTGGTGTTGGTTTCCTGGTTCGGCGCCATGCCGAAGCGCTGGTCCAGGGACGCACCGTAACGGCCGCTGTAGCGACGGTTGCCGGCGGACACATCAGAGCGGAAGGTCGCACCGATGGTGGCTTCGGTCACGTACAGGCCTTCCTTGGGCGACTGATACTTCAGCTCCGCCAGGGTCACGGTCAGTTGCGGCGCGCCAGGCGAGTTGCTGGTCGGGGTGAAGCCCAGCAGGCGCACAGCCGCTTCGGCCTGGGCTTGCAGCTTGGGCAGCACGTCGGCGCCAGTCACCGTGATGGCGCTGGTTTCCGGGTACAGGCCACCGCGGGTGCCCAGGGTCGGCGACGGACGACCGTCAACCACCCGCACCGAGACCGGCTGGCCATGGCCTACAGGCGCCAGCTGGGTGGTGAGCTTGGGTTGCGGGCTGAGTTGCTGCGGGCTGTGGGCGCAGCCAACCAGGGTCAAGCTGGTCACAGTGATCAAACCGAACAACAGGCGTTGCAACATGCTTTTCTCTCCAGAAATCAGGTACCGACAGCCGAGCAGTATAGCGGTGCGCCGCTGCCGGGAACTAGCGTCAGTTACAACCTAAGACACAGGCCCGCCGGCGGCGGTTCAGTGTCACCGATATGTCATGCTGGGCTGGCATGCTTGGCCCCATTATCAGGAGGCCCACCATGTTCGACTTTCTCTGGCGCTTATTCGCACGCAAGCCCGCCTTTCGACACTTTGCCCTGCTCGACGCGCAAGGTCGTTGCCAGGCATTCAAGCACTGCAGCCAGCCACCGGTGGGTGAAGGCTGGGTCGAAGTCGAGGAGATCCGCTTGAGCTGGATGCACCAGCCACTGCCCGCCCGCGCCCGCATCAGCCCGCGCCGCGCACGGTCATCACACCGCCTGCCGTTGACCGCCTGACCGAAGCGCTAATAAAAGTCATAAAACACGTCCATTTCCCTGCAGTTCTTCGCTACAATCTCCCCCCGATTATAAGGACGTCTCCTGATCGGGCCTCGCAGCATCGCTAATGCTCCGGTATTAGCTCCCCCGCACCGCCCACAGAGAGCCGCCCACACAGATCGAGTGAAGCTGGCGAGCTGGCTGTTTTGTCTGCAAACCTGCGCCTTTACCGAATCTGCCAGAGCTGCCATTGCGCTCGGCCACTTGAGTTGTTTGCCCGTTATGCCGCGTGTCGGCAGTGATTTCGGGCCAGGTGCCAGGCTGGGGCAGCCCTTTTTTGAGGTTCACGTCTTCAAAAGAGCGTGAAAAAAACGGGTTTTCACAACTTCACAAGAGTGTGGCGAGCAAATGAATAGTTTTGCGTTTGTACAAGCACCATCAACGTCTGGCACTGCCCAACCACACAGGACCGAGTACTCCTCAAAAACCGGAGCTTGAAGCCTGTCCGCTACGGATTTGGTTGCACGATCGGACGTACTTGACCATAAGTCGAATTGCCACAGGGGCCCTTAAATGCGTTCATATGCAGATAAGGCCTGGTCGGCAGCGTCCGCTGAAGTTGCAAAAAAATTGCGAAGAATCGGACATGGCGATCCTGGCCATGGGTAACCTGGGGCATTACGTGAACCGCCCCGTCACTCCTGGCAGCCATGCCGTCAATTTGGTGCTGCAGATTTTGGAGACGCGTTAAATGGCGCATAACGAAGCAGTCGACGTAGTACTGGTAGGTGCGGGCATCATGAGTGCCACCCTCGCCGTACTGCTCAAGGAGCTCGACCCCGGCCTCAAGCTGGAAGTCGTTGAGCTGATGGATTCGGGTGCCGCGGAGAGTTCCAACCCGTGGAACAATGCCGGTACCGGTCACGCCGGGCTGTGCGAGCTGAACTACACCCCGCAGGCGGGTGATGGCTCCATCGACATCAAGAAAGCCGTGCACATCAACACCCAGTTTGAAGTGTCGAAGCAGTTCTGGGCGTATCTGACCAAAAAAGGCACCTTTGGCTCGTCCAAGTCCTTTATCAGCCCCGTGCCGCACCTGAGCTTCGTGCAGGGCGAAAAAGGCGTGTCGTTCCTCAAGAAACGCTTTGAAACCCTCAGCCAGCACCACGCGTTCTCGGACATGCACTACACCGAAGACCGTGCAGAAATGGCCGAGTGGATGCCGCTGATGATGCCGGGCCGCCCGGCCGACGAGAAAATCGCCGCGACCCGCGTGATGAACGGTACCGACGTCAACTTCGGCGCCCTGACCAACCAATTGCTCGCGCACCTGAGCAGCTCGGCAGATGCACACGTCAAGTACAGCAAGCGCGTTACCGGCCTCAAGCGCAATGGCGCCGGCTGGACCGTGAGCATCAAGGACGTCAACAGCGGCAACACGCGCAATGTCGACGCCAAGTTCGTGTTCCTCGGCGCCGGCGGCGCGGCCCTGCCGCTGCTGCAAGCCTCGGGTATTGAAGAAAGCAAAGGTTTCGGCGGCTTCCCGGTCAGCGGCCAATGGCTGCGTTGCGACAACCCGGAAGTGGTCAAGCTGCACCAGGCCAAGGTCTACAGCCAGGCCGCCGTGGGTTCGCCGCCGATGTCGGTGCCGCACCTGGACACCCGCGTGGTGGATGGCAAGAAATCCCTGCTGTTCGGGCCATACGCTGGCTTCACCACCAAGTTCCTCAAGTTCGGCTCGTTCCTTGACCTGCCCATGTCGATTCGCCTTGGCAATATCGGCCCGATGCTGGCGGTGGCCCGGGACAACATGGACCTGACCAAGTACCTGGTCAGCGAAGTGATGCAGTCCATGGAGCAGCGCCTGGAATCCCTGCGCCGCTTCTATCCCGAAGCCAAAGCCGAGGACTGGCGCCTGGAAGTGGCTGGTCAACGGGTGCAGATCATCAAGAAGGATCCGAAGAAAGGCGGCGTGCTGCAATTCGGTACCGAGTTGGTCGCGGCCAAAGACGGTTCGCTGGCGGCGCTGCTAGGTGCGTCCCCAGGGGCTTCGGTGACTGTTTCGATCATGCTGGAACTGATCGAACGCTGCTTCCCGGCCCAGGCGGCCGGTGAATGGGCGGCCAAGTTGCAGGAAATCTTCCCGGCCCGGGAAAAAGTCCTGGAAACCGATGCCGAGCTGTATCGCAAGATCAGCGTGCAGAACAACATCAGCCTGGAACTGGTTGAGCAAGGTAGCGAGGCCGAAAGCTACGCTTGAGGTCGTGACGCGTAGCGTCACCGGATGCATTCCCACGCAGAGCGTGGGAACGATCGCCCCGCTCTCGTGCTGAGAACGGGGCGTTTTTTTATGTCCTGGCTATTCAGCCGCGAGCGATTTTGATCAGCTCGATGTACTCGTCCGCGTTGCGCTGGTCCTTGATCAGATCGACGAAGGTCTGGCCATGCTCGTCCTTGCCGTCGAGGTCCAGCCCGGCTTCCTTGAAAAAGCTCAGGAACCGCTCGAAATCGTCGATGCGCAGGCCGCGATAGGCTTTGATCAGCTTGTGCAGGGACGGTGAGGTGGCGTCGACCGGTTCAAAATCCAGGAACAGCTTGATCTGATCGTCGCCGATCTCGTCACCAATCACTTGTTTCTTATCTTTACGCATTGCCGACTCCAGCCTGCAGACATGTACACGGGGGTAGAAGTCTACCTGCGGGACACAAGGTTCGGAAGCCACGAAGCTCTAATGCGGAAGCAGGCTTGCCCGCGATGGCGGCGGGTCAGTCGAATATATCTAACCTGACACTCCGCTATCGCGGGCGAGCCCGCTACCACACAAACCCCACCCACCTTTTTTCCGCTGCCAGGTTCAATCGAACTGGGCCAGCATCCAGCGATGATACTCAGCCATGCCGGCTTCGCCTTCCCGGGGTGCCCAGGTCGCCAGTTCGCCCTCGCCCACCGGGCGATAAGGGCCTGCCTTGCACTCGAACATCACCGTGTCGGGCTCAAGCACCACCAGACCGTGGAAAACCCCTGGCGACAGATCAACGCCCTGGCAATCGCCACCGGCCTGCAAGATGCGCCGCTCCAGAACCGCGCCAGACTCGCTGAAAATCAAAATACCCAGGCGCCCCTTGAGTACCAGCAGGGTCTCGGCCTTGTCAGCGGTGAGATGACGATGGGGCTGCACATAGGTGTGTGGCTGCAAACCGACAGCCATGCGATGGCACGGCTCTTCCATTTGGTGGAAGTTGACGTTCTGCCGGCCACGGGGGTTGGCGGCGGCTTTCTCGGCCAGTTCGGCAAACAGCGACTGATCAAGAAAACGCGCCACGACTTACATCCCCTTCACAGCAAAGATGCCATTGGCATTGCGCCAGTAGCCTTTGTAATCCATGCCGTAACCGAAGATGTAGCGGTCGATGCACGGCAGGCCGACGTAATTGGCCTTCAGGTCCGGGCGGGCCTTGCGGTCGTGGTCTTTGTCGATCAGCACGGCGGTGTGCACGTTGCGCGCGCCGGCGTGTTTGCAGAAGTCGACAATCGCGCCCAGGGTGTGACCTTCGTCGAGGATGTCGTCGATGATCAAGACGTCGCGGTCGATGAACGACACTTCCGGCTTGGCTTTCCAGAACAGGTCGCCGCCACTGGTTTCATTGCGATAGCGCGTAGCGTGCAGGTAGGACGCTTCCAGCGGGAATTGCAGATGCGTCAGCAATTTGCCGGCGAAAATAAGACCGCCGTTCATCACACAGAACACCACCGGGTTGGTTTCAGCCATTTCACGGGTGATGTGCGCGCCGACCTTGGCGATAGCCTCTTCGACTTGTGCTTCGGTGTACAGGCAGTCAGCCTCGCGCATGATTTGACGGATATGCTCGAGATCAGCGGACATGGCGCTCTCCAGGGGTACTGTGGCAAGAAAAGCGGGCGAAGGTACGCCTCTGGGACGCAACGTTCAAGCCTTTATGGACTAACGTACTGGTTGTCTATAGGACAACACCCTCGGATAGATTAATCTAGGCCGGTTTTTTTGCCCGCCGCCGGAGCCTTTCCCCATGCCCATCCGTGAGATCCGCCACCCGCTGATCCGACACAAGCTCGGCCTTATGCGCCGCGCCGACATTAGCACGAAGAACTTCCGTGAGCTTGCTCAGGAAGTCGGAGCGTTGCTCACCTACGAAGCCACCAAAGATTTACCCCTGGAAAACTACGAGATCCCCGGTTGGTGCGGTCCCGTCCAGGTCGAGAAAATCGCTGGCAAGAAAATTACCGTGGTGCCGATCCTGCGCGCCGGTATCGGCATGCTTGAAGGCGTGCTGAGCCTGATCCCGGGCGCCAAGGTCAGCGCTGTGGGCGTAGCCCGCAACGAAGAAACCCTGCAGGCCCACACCTACCTGGAAAAACTCGTCCCCGAGATCGACGAGCGCCTGGCGATGATCATCGACCCGATGCTGGCCACCGGCAGCTCCATGGTCGCTACCATCGACCTGCTGAAGAAAGCCGGTTGCAAGGATATCCGCGCCATGGTGCTGGTAGCGGCACCCGAAGGTATCGCCGCCGTAGAAAAAGCTCACCCGGATGTAGTGATTTACACCGCGTCCATTGATGAGCGCCTGAACGAGCACGGCTACATCATTCCGGGCCTGGGCGATGCTGGCGACAAGATCTTCGGCACCAAGCAGAAGGACGCGTGAACATGCAGGATGAATTCAACGACCCGCTTTGGCGCCAGATCCTGTCTGGCGCACAAATGCTCTTCGTAGCATTTGGCGCGCTGGTGTTGATGCCGCTGATCACAGGTCTTGATCCAAACGTTGCACTGTTTACCGCAGGCCTTGGCACGTTGTTGTTCCAGATTGTCACCGGGCGCCAAGTGCCGGTGTTCCTGGCATCGAGCTTTGCGTTTATCACCCCGATCATTCTCGCCAAGGGCCAGTTCGGCCTCGCGGCGACCATGGGCGGGGTGATGGCGG
Source organism: Pseudomonas sp. MF5691 (assembly GCF_016405645.1). Classification (NCBI taxonomy): domain Bacteria; kingdom Pseudomonadati; phylum Pseudomonadota; class Gammaproteobacteria; order Pseudomonadales; family Pseudomonadaceae; genus Pseudomonas; species Pseudomonas sp. MF5691. The sequence continues at coordinate 345,164 of NZ_JAEKDC010000001.1, read as the reverse complement.
CGGGTTTCGTCTACACCTTCCTCGGCCTCGCCGTGAAGATCAAGGGCACCGGTTTCATCGACCGGCTGCTGCCGCCCGTGGTGATCGGACCGGTGATCATCTCCATCGGCCTGGCCATGGCGCCGATTGCCGCGAACATGGCAATGGGCAAGTCGGGCGACGGTGCCGAGTTGATCCCTTACCAGACGGCAATGCTGATCTCGATGCCGGCGCTGCTGACCACGCTGATCGTGGCCGTGTTCGGCAAGGGCATTTTCCGCCTGGTGCCGATCATTGCCGGGGTGCTGGTGGGTTTTGGCATGTCGTTCTACTTCGGCGTGGTCGACACCGCAAAGATCGCCGCCGCACCTTGGTTTGCCCTGCCCCACTTCACCGCGCCGGAATTCAACTGGCAGGCGATTCTGTTCATCGTCCCGGTGGCCCTGGCTCCAGCCATTGAACACATCGGCGGCGTGATTGCCGTGGGTAGCGTGACCGGTCGTGACTACCTGAAAAAGCCCGGCCTGCATCGCACGCTGTTGGGCGACGGTATCGCCACCACCACGGCTGGCCTGTTCGGCGGCCCGCCCAACACCACTTACGCCGAAGTGACCGGTGCGGTGATGCTGACCAAGAACTACAACCCGAAAATCATGACCTGGGCGGCGGTATTTGCCATCACCCTGGCCTTTGTCGGTAAGTTCGGCGCGCTGCTGCAGAGCATTCCGGTGCCGGTGATGGGCGGGATTCTGTGCCTGTTGTTCGGCTCGATTGCCGCGGTGGGGATGAACACCCTGATCCGTCACAAGATCGACCTGGGGGAGGCGCGCAATCTGGTGATTGTGTCGGTGACCCTGGTGTTCGGGATTGGCGGTGTGCTGATCGGCACCGGTACCGGTCCCGATGATTTCGGCCTGAAGGGCATCGCCCTGTGCGCCGTGGTAGCGATTGGTTTGAACCTGCTGCTGCCGGGCAATGATGGCTGGAAGCACAAGAAGCCGGACGAGCCGTTGCTCTAAAGGCTACGGAGTGTCGGTGTAGCTGATGGCCTCATCGCGGGCAAGCCCGGCTCCCACATTGGAATGCATTTCCATGTGGGAGCCGGGCTTGCCCGCGATGCGGCCCGTCCAGCCCATATAGATTCAAGCCTTAAAGATCACCCAAACCATCAATCAACGCCTGGTTCTGCTCAGGTGTCCCGATGCTGATCCGCAGGAACTGGGCAATCCGCTCCTGCTTGAAGTGCCGCACAATCACCCCTTGCTCCCGCAACTTGGCCGCCAGGCCGGCCGCGTCGTGCCGTGGGTGGCGGGCAAAGATGAAGTTGGCCGCTGACGGCAACACCTCAAAGCCCTTCTCTCGCAACTGCGCCACAAGCGTCTCGCGGCTATCGATCACCAGTTGGCAGGTCTTCTCGAAGTATTCACGGTCTTCGAAGGCCGCCGCCGCGCCGACAATCGCCAGGCGATCCAGTGGATAGGAGTTGAAGCTGTTCTTGACCCGCTCCAGCGCCTCGATCAGGTCCGGGTGGCCCACCGCCAGGCCTACCCGCAAACCGGCCAGTGAGCGCGATTTGGAGAGGGTCTGGGTCACCAGCAGGTTGGGGTAGCGGTCCACCAGGCTGATGGCGGTTTCGCCGCCGAAGTCGATATAGGCTTCATCGACCACCACCACCGAATCCGGGCTGGCCTTGAGGAGTTGCTCCACCGCGTCCAGCGCCATCACGCAGCCGGTCGGCGCGTTCGGGTTGGGGAAGATGATCCCGCCGTTAGGCTTGGCGTAGTCCGCCACGCGGATCTGGAACTGCTCGTCCAGCGGCACCGGGGCCGAGGTGATGCCATACAGCCCGCAGTACACCGGGTAGAAGCTGTAGCTGATGTCCGGGAACAGCAGTGGCAGGTCGTGCTGGAACAGGCCGTGGAAGATATGCGCCAGGACTTCGTCGGAACCGTTACCGAGGAATACCTTGCTCCCATCCACCCCGTAGTACTTGGCCACGGCCTGCTTGAGCAGGTCGCTGTTGGGGTCGGGGTACAAACGCAGGTTGTCGTTCAACTCGGCCTGCATCGCTGCCAGCGCCTTGGGCGACGGGCCGTAGGGGTTTTCATTGGTGTTGAGCTTGACCAGCTTGGTCAGCTTCGGCTGCTCGCCGGGCACGTAAGGCACGAGGTCCTTGACGAAAGGGCTCCAGAATTTGCTCATGTCTTACTCTCCCTTGACGATGCGGTATTCGGCGCTGCGGGCGTGCGCGCTCAACGATTCACCACGGGCCAGCACCGAGGCGGTCTTGCCCAGCTCGGAAGCACCTTGTGGCGAGCAAAAGATAATCGACGAGCGCTTCTGGAAGTCATACACCCCCAGCGGCGACGAGAATCGCGCTGTGCCGGAGGTCGGCAACACGTGGTTGGGGCCCGCACAGTAGTCGCCCAGGGCTTCGCTGGTGTGGCGGCCCATGAAGATCGCACCGGCGTGACGAATCGACGGCAGCCAGGCCTGTGGGTCGGCCACCGACAGTTCCAAATGCTCGGGGGCGATGCGGTTGGCCACTTCGATGGCCTGCTCCATATCACGCACCAGGATCAACGCACCCCGGCCATTGATCGACTTCTCGATAATCTCGGCACGCTCCATGGTCGGCAGCAGCTTATTGATGCTCGCCGCCACCTTGTCGAGGAACTCGGCGTCGGGGCTGACCAGGATCGCCTGGGCGTCTTCGTCGTGCTCGGCCTGGGAGAACAGGTCCATGGCAATCCAGTCCGGATCGGTCTGGCCGTCACACACCACGAGGATTTCCGAGGGGCCAGCGATCATGTCGATACCGACCTGGCCAAACACATGGCGCTTGGCAGTGGCAACGTAGATGTTGCCGGGGCCGACCACCTTGTCGACTTTCGGCACGCTTTCGGTGCCATAGGCCAACGCGGCGACGGCCTGGGCCCCCCCGATGGTGAACACGCGGTCAACGCCGGCGATGCAGGCAGCGGCCAGCACCAGCTCGTTGATTTCACCGCGCGGGGTCGGGACCACCATGACCACCTCGGTCACGCCCGCCACTTTGGCGGGAATGGCATTCATCAGCACCGACGACGGGTATGAAGCCTTCCCGCCCGGCACGTACAGGCCGGCGCGGTCCAGCGGTGTGACTTTCTGGCCCAGCACCGTGCCATCGGCTTCGGTGTAGCTCCAGGAGTCCTGTTTCTGTTTTTCGTGGTAGCTGCGCACCCGCGCCGCTGCGACTTCCAGGGCTTCGCGCTGCGGCGCAGTGATACGCGTCAGGGCCAGTTCCAGGCGTTCGCGGGGCAGGATCAGGTCGGCCATGTACTTGACGTCCAGGCCGTCGAACTGGCGGGTAAAGTCCACCAGCGCCGCATCGCCGCGCTCGCGCACGGCCTTGATGATGTCGAGCACCCGCTGGTTGACCGAATCGTCGGACACACTTTCCCAGCTCAGCAGATGATCCAGATGATGGGCGAAATCCGGGTCGGCAGCGTTGAGTCGGGCAATTGCAGTGGACGTGGTCATAGCGAGGGCCTCAATAGAATTGGCAAAAACTCAGGCGCCCTAAACTAGCAGTCGTTTCCGCTTGGGCACCTGAGAATTCTGGCTATGAGGCGGATAGACGGGCGCGACCTAGGGCCGCGCAGGTGAGTCAACCGCGGTGTCGAGACTCCACTGCCTTGCGCAGGGTGTCGATCAACGCCTGGATCCGGGCGTGTTGCATTTTCATCGAAGCTTTGTTGACGATCAGGCGAGAGCTGATGTCAGCGATAAAGTCCTGGGGTTCCAGGCCATTGGCGCGCAGGGTGTTGCCGGTGTCGACCACGTCGATGATCTTGTCGGCCAGGCCGATCAGCGGCGCCAGCTCCATCGAGCCATAGAGCTTGATGATATCGACCTGACGGCCTTGCTCGGCGTAATAGCGCTTGGCGACGTTGACGAACTTGGTGGCTACCCGCAGGCGGCCTTTTGGCTCGACGTCACCGACACGGCCGGCGGTCATCAGCTTGCACAGGGCGATACGCAGGTCCAGCGGCTCGTACAGGCCCTGGCCGCCGTATTCCATCAGCACGTCTTTACCGGCGACACCGAGGTCGGCGGCGCCATGTTCAACGTAGGTCGGCACGTCGGTAGCACGCACGATCAACAGGCGAACGTCGTCCTGGGTCGTGGGGATGATCAGCTTGCGGCTCTTGTCCGGATTCTCGGTCGGCACGATGCCCGCTTCAGCCAGAAGCGGCAAAGTATCGTCAAGGATGCGGCCCTTGGACAGTGCGATGGTCAACATGGGAAACGTCAATCCTTCATCAGGCTATTGCTGTCCGGTCGCAAATGGCGCCAGACACAGATCGAGGCCATTACAGCCTCGATTTGAAACAAATTCAGCCGAGGCGTGCCTGTGCACACCTCGGGCGGGCGCTTCCCTGCGCCCGAGCAGTGGGGGTTAGCCCGGTACGCGGCGGATTTTCGCGCCGAGCATCTGCAGTTTTTCTTCGATGCACTCGTAGCCACGGTCTATGTGGTAGATGCGATCGATCAGGGTGTCACCGTCAGCGCACAACGCCGAGATCACCAGGCTGGCCGAAGCCCGCAGGTCGGTGGCCATCACTGGCGCGCCCTTGAGCTGCTCGATACCGGTGACGATGGCAGTGTTGCCTTCGACCTGAATCTTGGCACCCATGCGGTGCAGTTCATACACGTGCATGAAGCGGTTTTCGAAGATGGTCTCGATGACCGCACCAGTGCCTTCGGCAATCGCGTTCAAGGAGATGAACTGCGCCTGCATGTCGGTCGGGAACGCCGGGTACGGAGCGGTACGCACGTTGACGGCTTTTGGCCGCTTGCCGTGCATGTCCAGCTCGATCCAGTCTTCGCCGGTGGTGATTTCGGCACCGGCTTCGCGCAGCTTTTCCAGGACCGCTTCGAGGATGGTCGGATCGGTATCCTTGACCTTGACGCGGCCACCGGTCACGGCAGCCGCAACCAGGTAGGTACCGGTCTCGATACGGTCCGGCATCACTTTGTAGGTGGCCGAGTGCAGGCGTTTCACACCGTCGATGGTGATGGTGTCGGTGCCGGCGCCAGTGATGTTGGCACCCATGGCGATCAGGAAGTTGGCCAGGTCGACCACTTCCGGCTCGCGCGCGGCGTTTTGCAGGACGCTGCGGCCATTGGCCAGGGCAGCGGCCATCATGATGTTCTCGGTACCGGTCACGCTGACGGTATCAAAGAAGAAGTTTGCACCACGCAGGCCGCCTTCCGGCGCCTTGGCCTTGATGTAGCCACCTTCGACGTCGATGGTCGCACCCATGGCTTCAAGACCACGGATGTGCAGGTCCACCGGACGCGAACCAATGGCGCAACCGCCAGGCAGTGCCACTTCGGCTTCGCCGAAACGGGCGACCATCGGGCCCAGTACCAGGATCGAGGCACGCATGGTTTTCACCAGTTCGTACGGTGCGATCAGGGTCTTGATGGTGCGCGGGTCGATTTCGACCGACAGCTTCTCGTCGATCACCGGCTCAATGCCCATGCGACCGAACAGCTCGATCATGGTGGTGATGTCGTGCAGGTGCGGCAGGTTGGCTACGGTAACCGGGCCATCGCACAGCAAGGTGGCGGCCAGGATCGGCAAGGCCGAGTTTTTAGCCCCGGAGATACGGATTTCGCCATCAAGACGGGCACCGCCGGTAATAATCAATTTATCCATAAGAATCTCGACGCCTTGGGGGCTCAGGTGCGCTCGGCCCAGGCCGCGCGGCTGAAAAATTTCATAGTGACCGCATGGATGCTGCCATCGGTGATCCACGGGTTCAAATGGGCATAGATCTGCTGCTGACGCTTGACCGGGCTCAATGCCGCCAGTTCATCGCTAATCACGTTCAGCTGGAAATTGCAGCCTTCGCCTTCAACTGCAACCTCAGTATTCGGCAGCTTTCCTTCAAGGAAGCTTTTAACTTCTAGGGCCTGCATGCTCAACCTCTATCGGCGCCCAGTGCGCGCGGGTCGCACATCATACAAAAAAGCCCCGCGCCTGCGAACCCCGCATAGCAGGACTCTGACGGGGGGCTTCTTCAATAATGTGTATTAAGGATGCGCCAACAGCTCGGCCAGACCGCAAACCTGGGCAATTTCACGCATATCCTCGGGTAATGCGCGAATACTGACAGGTTTGTTGACCGCCGCGGCGTCACGTAGGAAACACAAGAGCAATGACAAGCCAACACTGCTGGACTTCACCACCGCCGAGCAATCGAGGACCAATGCCGGCGCAGTGCTGGCATTGATCAGTGCCTGGCCCTGCTTACGCAGGGCCGGCCCGGTGCTGTAGTCGAGCACGCCACTGAGGAGCAGCTCGCCGGCCTGGCCTTGACGAACAGCCGACTCAGTCATGGGGCCTGCTTCTCTGCAGCTTCTTCGGTCACTTCCTTGGCCTTGGCCACTTCGCCGGCCCAGCCATCAATGGTCTTGTCCAGGTTGTTGCCATTGCGCTGCATGGCATCGGCGAACTGATCACGGAACAGCTTGCCGATGTTGATGCCGTTGATGATCACGTTGCGCACTTTCCATTCGCCGTTGATTTTCTCAAGGGTGTAGGAAACCGGATAGATCGAGCCATTGTTGCCCTTGACCTGCATATCCACGCTGGTGCGGTTGCCAGACTCATCCTTGGCCGGGGAAACGACGATACCCTGATTGTTGTATTCCAGCAGGGCGTTGCCGTAGAACTGCATCAGGCTGCGCTTGAAGTTTTCCTGGAAGCGCTGCATCTGCGCAGGCGTAGCTTTACGCGAATACTTGACGGTCATGATGCTGCGCGAGATGCCGTCAGCGTCGACCACCGGACCCACGATACCGTTGAGGGCATCGTAGAACGCGCTTGGGCTCTGCTTGTACTGTTCCTTGTTCGCGGCAAGGTCAGCCAGCAGCTCTTTGGTGGTTCTATCAATAATGTCGTGCGCCGAAGGTGCCGCCACGGCGTTAGCCATCAATGGCAAGGCTGCCAACAGCACCAACAGGCCACGTCGCAAGGTTGAGATCATGAACAAACTCCTCATTTGGCGTCTTTACTAACCGTATTAAGCAGGAATTTACCGATCAGGTCCTCTAATACCAACGACGACTGTGTGTCATGAATGGTCGAACCATCCTTGAGCAAGGCTTCTTCCCCGCCCACGCTGATACCGATGTACTTCTCGCCCAGCAGACCGGCCGTGAGGATGGACGCTGTGGAGTCAGTCGGCAGGTTATCTACCTTCTTGTCCAGTTGCAGGGTCACGCGGCCGGTGAAGCTGTCGCGGTCCAGATCGATTGCTGTGACCTTGCCGATGGTCACACCGGCCATGGTCACTTTGGATCTGACCGTCAAACCGGCGATATTGTCGAAGTAGGCGTAAAGTTTATAGGTATCGGCGCCCGAACTGGCCGACAAGCCGCTGACTCGCAGGGCGAGCAACAGCAAAGCCAGGATGCCAGCCAACAAGAAAAGGCCTACACCGATTTCCACAGTGCGGTTTTGCATCAGAAATCTCCAAACATCAAGGCGGTCAAAATGAAGTCAAGGCCCAGTACCGCCAGCGAGGCGTACACAACGGTCTTGGTAGTGGCTCGACTGATCCCTTCTGAAGTGGGTTCACAGTCATAGCCCTGGAATACGGCGATCCAAGTCACGACGAAGGCGAAGACGATGCTCTTGATAATGCCATTGAGCACGTCACCGCTGAAGGTCACGCTGTTTTGCATGTTGGCCCAGTAGGAGCCGTCGTAGACCCCCAGCCAGTCCACCGCCACCCACGAACCGCCCCAGATCCCGACCACGCTGAAAATCATTGCCAGCAGTGGCAGGGAGATGAAGCCGGCCCACAGGCGCGGGGCAACAATGTACTTGAGCGGGTCCACGCCGATCATTTCCAGGCTGGACAGTTGCTCGGTGGCCTTCATGTTGCCGATCTCGGCGGTCAACGCAGAGCCGGCGCGACCGGCAAACAGCAAGGCGGTGACCACCGGCCCCAGCTCACGCAGCAGCGTCAGTGCAACCATCTGCCCCACCGCCTGCTCGGAACCGTAGCTGGACAGGATATTGAAGCCCTGCAACGCCAGCACCATGCCGATGAACACCCCGGAGACCACAATGATCACCAGGGACATCACGCCCACCGAGTGCAGTTGCTTGAGCAGCAAGCCAAAACCACCGCCGATACCACCGCGGCCCAGCAAGGCGTGAAACAGGAAAATCGTCGAACGCCCGAGCACTTCGACAATGTCGATGCCGGAACGACCGAAAAGGCGCACCTTCTCGATTAAAGATGTCTTGCGCATCAGCGCTTCCCCAGAAGATCTGCGCGGTAATCCGCTGCCGGAAAATGAAAAGGCACCGGGCCATCAGGGTCGCCGGTCATGAATTGGCGAATACGCGGGTTATCGGCGTTCATCAGTTCTTCAGGCGTGCCCTGCCCCAATACCTGGCCATCGCCGACGACATAGAGGTAGTCGGCAATGCTCGCGGTTTCGGCCAAGTCATGGGACACCACGATGCTGGTGATACCCAGCGCGTCATTGAGCAGGCGGATCAGGCGCACCAATACGCCCATGGCGATAGGGTCCTGGCCGACGAACGGCTCGTCATACATGAGAATCTGCGGGTCGAGGGCAATCGCCCGCGCCAGAGCCACGCGCCGCTTCATACCACCAGAAAGCTCATCCGGCATCAGGTCGATGGCACCGCGAAGCCCTACGGCCTGCAGCTTCAACAACACAATGTCACGGATCATTTCTTCCGACAGTTGGGTATGCACCCGCAGCGGGAACGCGACGTTTTCGAAAACGTCGAGGTCGGTGAACAGCGCACCGCTCTGGAACAGCACGCCCATGTGCTTGCGCGCATCGAACAGATCGCTGCGCGACAGGGTCGGCAGGTTCTGGCCATTGACCCAGACTTCCCCGGCGGTAGGCCGCAGTTGCATGCCCATCAGGCGCAGCAGGGTCGTCTTGCCGCAGCCGGAAGGGCCCATGATGCCCGTCACCTTGCCGCGGGGAATGCGAATATCGACATTATTGAAGATGCTGCGCGTACCGCGCTTGAAGGAAAGACCCTTCAGCTCGACCGCGTAGGCGTTATCGGCACTCATCTAAACTCCTTGGGATGCAGCTTCTCACTCAGACACCATGCTTGGGACAACTGCTTGCGACAGTTAGACACATGTGCGCTGCGCGGACCGAACTGGCGGCGAACTATATCACTGCTGACATAAAGCGCCCAAGGCCGGAGCTGTGCTTGTTCAGAAAGAGGACAGGTAATTGCGCATTTGAGAGCGATCTCACTCTTAAGTAGAACAACGCCTGACGAACTTGCGTGAGGGAATTGATCATTACCGCTATAATCGCCGACTTTTCGTCAGGCTATACGATTTCAGACATGAGCCAATCCAGCGACCTTATTCAATCCGCACAACGCACCATCCGCCTCGAGCTTGAAGCCGTAGAAGGCTTGCTGGCCCATATCGACGCAGATTTCGTACGCGCCTGCGAGATGATCCTGGCCAGTAAAGGCCGGGTTGTCGTGGTCGGCATGGGCAAGTCAGGCCATGTCGGCAACAAGATTGCCGCCACCCTGGCCAGTACCGGCACCACGGCATTTTTCGTGCACCCGGCCGAAGCCAGCCATGGTGACATGGGCATGATCACCCGCGATGACGTGATCCTCGCCCTGTCCAACTCAGGCACCACCAACGAAATCGTGACCCTGCTGCCCCTGATCAAGCGCCTGGGCATCAAGCTGATCAGCATGACCGGCAACCCGGACTCGACGCTGGCCAAGGCCGCCGAAGTGAACCTGAATGTACATGTAGCCCATGAGGCCTGCCCGCTTAACCTGGCGCCCACCTCCTCCACCACCGCCGCCCTGGTCATGGGCGACGCGCTGGCCGTGGCCCTGCTGGAAGCCCGTGGTTTTACCGCCGAAGACTTCGCCTTTTCCCACCCCGGTGGCGCCCTCGGCCGTCGCCTGCTGCTGAAAGTGGAAAACGTGATGCATGCGGGTGACGAGCTGCCACAGGTACAACGTGGCACCCTGCTCAAGGATGCCTTGATGGAAATGACCCGCAAGGGCCTGGGCATGACCGTGATCCTCGAGGCCGACGGGCGCCTGGCCGGGGTCTTCACCGACGGTGACCTGCGTCGCACCCTGGACCGCACCATTGATATCCATACCGCCACCATTGATCAAGTCATGACCCCTCACGGCAAGACCGCCCGCGCCGAAATGCTCGCGGCTGAAGCCCTGAAGATTATGGAAGACCACAAGATCGGCGCCCTGGTGGTGGTCGATGATGCCGATCACCCGATTGGCGCCCTGAACATGCACGATTTGCTGCGCGCGGGAGTGATGTAAATGAACACCGACCTGTTGCAACGGGGCAAGGCCATCAAACTGGCGATTTTCGACGTGGATGGCGTGCTGACCGACGGTCGCCTGTACTTCCTCGAAGACGGCAGCGAATTCAAGACGTTCAATACCCTGGACGGCCAGGGCATCAAGATGCTGATGGCCTCTGGCGTACAAACCGCGATCATCAGTGGTCGCAAGACCCCGGTCGTGGAGCGCCGCGCACAAAACCTGGGGATTCCTTACCTCTACCAGGGCCGTGAGGATAAACTCGTGGTTCTGGACGAGCTTCTTGGCAAACTCAACCTAAGCTATGAGCAGGTCGCCTATCTGGGCGATGATTTGCCTGACTTGCCGGTGATTCGCCGCGTCGGCCTGGGCATGGCTGTAGCCAATGCCGCGTCGTTTGTTCGCGAACACGCCCACGGCATTACCCAGGCCCGTGGCGGCGAAGGCGCCGCCCGCGAGTTCTGCGAACTGATCCTGCGAGCCCAGGGCAGCCTTGAAGCGGCCCACGCCGCCTACTTATAGAGCCCTCTATGCTGAGTAAAAAGATTCGCAACTTCCTGATATTCGGAGCCATCGCCGCGCTGTTCCTCGCTGTGGGCTACTGGAATATCAGCCCGGAGCGCTTCCTCGACCAGCCTGTTGCGCAGGTCGACCAGGGCGCTATCGACTATTACGCCACCAACGCCTACAGCGTGCAGTTCCTGCCTGACGGCAAGGTGCAATACGAAATGACGTCGGACAAGGTCGAACACCTGAAGGCTTCCGAGGTCACATTGCTGACCAATCCGGACCTGAACCTGTATCGCGGCACCGAATTCCCGTGGCACGTCACCAGCAAGCGTGGCGAGGTCAACCCGGACGGCACCGAAGTGGAACTGATCGACTCGGTGCGTGTTGCGCGCACCGACGCCCAGAAGCGCGACACCATCATTACCAGCAGTCGCATGACCGTATTCCCACAGAAGCAATATGCGCAGACCGAGCAAGACGTTAGAATCGACGGCGCTGGCGGTGTATCGACTGGCAAGGGAATGAAAGCGTATTTGAAAGAAAGCAGGATACACCTGCTATCGAACGTAAGAGGACAGTATGAGGCTCGTTAAAACCCTCCCTATTTTGCTCGGTCTGGGCGCAGCACTGGGAAGCGTGAGCGCCTGGGCTCTGCCGAACGATAGCCAGCAACCGATCCACATCCAGGCTGACGATGCGCAGTTGGATGACAAGCAAGGTATCGCGACCTACAAGGGCGACGTCATCATCACCCAAGGTTCGATGAAGATTACCGGTAACACCGTGACCCTGACCCGTACCCCGGCCGGCGACATCGACGTCGTGACTTCGGTGGGCAACCTTGCCTATTTCGAACAAAAGCAAAACGCCGCCGATCCAGGTCCGATCAAAGGCTATGGCGTGACCATCCAGTATCACGCGCCGCAGAACCGTATCGTACTGACTGACCGCGCCAAAGTGATCAGCAGCGACGGCAACTCGACCGAAGGCGAGAAAATCGTCTATGACACCGTCAAGCAGGTCGCCACTGCCGGCCGCGCCAATGGCACCAAGGTCACTGCGCCACGTCCGCGCATCGACATGGTTATCCAGCCGAAGAAGAAGGCCCAGTAATGGCGACCCTGAAAGCCCAGCATCTGGCCAAGGCCTATAAAAGCCGTCAGGTCGTGCGCGACGTCAGCCTGTCGATCGACAGCGGCCAGATCGTCGGCCTGCTTGGCCCCAATGGTGCCGGCAAGACCACCTGCTTCTACATGATCGTCGGCCTGGTCCAGGCGGACCAGGGCCGTGTATTGATCGACGACCTGGACGTGAGCCACCAGCCGATGCACGGCCGTGCACGGGCCGGTATCGGCTATCTCCCCCAGGAGGCGTCGATCTTCCGCAAACTGTCAGTGTCCGACAACATCATGGCGATCCTGGAAACCCGCAAGGAACTGGATCGCGACGGACGCCGCCAGGAGCTGGAAAGCCTGCTGCAGGAGTTCCACATCAACCATATTCGCGACAACCTCGGCATGAGCCTGTCCGGCGGCGAGCGGCGCCGCGTGGAAATCGCCCGCGCCCTGGCCACCGCACCGAAGTTCATCCTGCTGGACGAACCCTTCGCCGGTGTCGACCCGATTTCGGTAGGCGACATCAAGCAGATCATCCATCACCTCAAGGCCAAGGGGATCGGCGTGCTGATCACCGACCACAACGTGCGTGAGACCCTGGATATCTGCGAAACCGCGTATATCGTCAACGACGGCCAACTGATTGCCGAGGGCGACTCCGCCACCATCCTGGCCAACGAACTGGTCAAGGAAGTGTATCTGGGGCACGAGTTCCGCCTGTAAACACTGGGGTGTCAGGACATTCGCCATCAGGCGCGGGAGTCAATAAAAACCTTATTGTTTTTATTGTTACCGCGCTCTAGGCAAAGCCCCCGATATCAGGCATATAATTTGCTTATGTTTGGCGCTCACGCGCCCTGTCGTGGATGGCGCATTGCGCCGGCGAATAAGGTGTTAAGCCCCTGCCATGAAACCATCGCTAGTCCTGAGAATGGGCCAGCAGCTGACGATGACACCGCAGCTGCAACAGGCCATCCGCCTGCTCCAATTGTCGACCCTGGACCTGCAACAGGAAATCCAGGAGGCCCTGGAGTCCAACCCGATGCTCGAACGCCAGGAAGAAGGCGACGACTTCGATAATGCCGACCCACTGGCCGACAACATAGAGCAAAAACCCAATCCCGACGTCCAGGAGCCGTCCTACCAGGAAACCGCACCCACGGTGGATAACCTGGAAGAAGGCGAATGGAACGAACGTATTCCCAATGAACTGCCGGTGGATACGGCCTGGGAAGATGTCTACCAGACCAGCGCCAGCAGCCTGCCCAGCAACGACGATGACGAGTGGGACTTCACCACCCGCACCTCCGTCGGCGAAAGCCTGCAGAGCCACTTGCTGTGGCAACTGAACCTTGCCCCGATGTCCGACACCGATCGCTTGATCGCGGTGACCCTGATCGACTGCATCAACAATCAGGGCTATCTGGACGAGACCCTCGAAGAAATCCTCGAGGCTTTCGACCCGGAACTGGACATCGAGCTGGACGAAATCGAGGCGGTCCTGCACCGCATCCAGCAGTTCGAGCCCGCCGGCATCGGCGCGCGCAACCTCAGCGAGTGCCTGTTGCTGCAACTGCGCCAACTGCCCGCCAAGACACCGTGGCTGGCCGAAGCCCAACGCCTGGTCACCGACTATATCGACCTGCTGGGCAGCCGCGACTACAGCCAGTTGATGCGTCGGATGAAGCTCAAGGAAGATGACCTGCGCCAGATCATCGAACTGGTACAGAGCCTCAACCCGCGTCCCGGCTCGCAGATCGAGTCCAGCGAAGCCGAGTATGTCGTCCCCGACGTGATCGTGCGCAAGGACAACGAGCGCTGGCTGGTGGAGCTGAACCAGGAATCAGTGCCGCGCCTGCGGGTCAACCCGCAATACGCAGGTTTTGTACGCCGGGCCGACACCAGCGCCGACAACACCTTCATGCGCAATCAGTTGCAGGAGGCTCGCTGGTTCATCAAGAGCCTGCAAAGCCGCAACGAGACCCTGATGAAAGTGGCCACCCAGATCGTCGAGCATCAGCGCGGCTTCCTGGAATATGGCGACGAGGCGATGAAACCGTTGGTGCTGCATGACATTGCCGAAGCAGTGGGCATGCACGAATCGACCATTTCCCGGGTCACCACCCAAAAATTCATGCATACCCCACGGGGTATATATGAGCTGAAATACTTTTTCTCCAGCCACGTCAGCACCTCCGAAGGCGGTGAATGCTCGTCCACGGCGATCCGCGCGATCATCAAAAAACTGGTTGCGGCGGAAAATCAGAAAAAGCCGTTGAGTGACAGCAAGATCGCTGGTTTACTGGAGGCACAAGGCATTCAGGTCGCCCGTCGAACCGTCGCCAAGTACCGCGAGTCCCTTGGGATCGCGCCTTCCAGCGAGCGTAAGCGATTGATGTGACGGGCGGGCCATAGCGTTCCAGTGGCGGGTACTCCTACCCGCCGCTTTATGCACTGGCAACGAAGGAGAAGCTGTATGCAAGTCAACATCAGTGGACACCAACTGGAAGTGACCGAACCGCTGCGCGCCTACATCAGCGAGAAACTCAAACGAATTGAGGGGCATTTCGACAAGATCACCAATGTGCAAGTCATCATGTCTGTCGAAAAGCTGAAGCAGAAAATCGAAGCCACCTTGCGTATACCCGGCGGGGAAGTAGTCGCCAATGCAGAGCATTCAGACATGTATGCCGCCATTGACGACCTGACCGACAAGCTGGATCGCCAAATCAAAAAGCATAAGGAAAAGCAGCAGAGCCTTCTTCAAGGCACAGGCCGCTAACACTCCCCACCCATGATTCGACTTGAAACCATCCTGACCCCCGGCCGTTCACTCGTGAACGCGCCGGGTGGCAGTAAAAAGAAAGCCCTCGAACAGATTGCCAACCTGATCAGCCGCGAAGTGCCTGAGCTGGTGATGCAAGATGTATACGAGGCTCTGATTGCTCGTGAAAAACTCGGTTCGACCGGTTTTGGCAACGGCATCGCTATTCCTCATTGCCGCCTAAAAGGCTGTGAAACACCGGTGAGCGCCCTGTTGCACCTGGACGCCCCCACTGATTTCGACGCTATCGACGGCGCCCCGGTTGACCTGCTGTTCGTCCTGCTGGTCCCGGAAGCGGCCACCGATGCACACCTGGAACTGCTCCGGCAGATCGCCAGCATGCTTGACCGTGACGAAGTACGTAAGAAACTGCGTAGCGCCAGCACCAATGAAGCGCTGTATCAGGTTGTCCTGGATGAACAAAGCGGGCAGTAATCATGCGTTTGATCATCGTCAGCGGGCGTTCCGGCTCAGGTAAAAGTACGGCCCTCAACGTGCTCGAGGACAGCGGTTTCTATTGCATAGACAACTTGCCGGCCGGCCTGCTGCCCGAGCTGGCAGAACGCGCCTTGATCCATACCGAGCTGGCACAGCCGCTGGTGGCGGTGTCCATTGACGCACGCAACCTGCCCAGCCACCTCACGCGCTTCCCGGAATTGCTCGAAGAGGTACGCGCCAAGCATATCCATTGCGACGTGCTGTACCTGGATGCCGACGAAGAAACGCTGCTCAAGCGCTTTTCGGAAACCCGTCGCCGCCACCCGCTGAGCAGCCCGCACCGCTCGCTGGCCGAAGCCATCGAGGACGAGACCAAGCTGTTGGGGCCGATCATTGACCTGGCCGACCTCAAGATCAACACCACCAGCCTGAACCTTTACCAACTGCGTGACGCCATCAAGCTGCGCCTGCTGAACCAGCCGGAACCCGGCACCGCGTTCCTTGTTGAGTCCTTTGGCTTCAAGCGGGGCATGCCGGTAGACGCCGACCTCGTATTTGACGTGCGTTGTCTGCCCAATCCTTACTGGAAGCCGGAGCTGCGCGACCAGTCCGGGCTGGACCAACCGGTTGCCGATTACCTGGCGGCGCAACCGGATGTCGAGGAGATGTTCCAGGATATCTCCAGCTACCTGCTCAAGTGGCTACCGCGCTTTGCCGCCAGCAACCGGGCCTATGTCACCATCGCTATCGGCTGCACTGGCGGGCATCACCGCTCCGTCTACCTGACCGAGCGCCTGGGCCAGGTCTTGCAGCAAACCCTCAAGAATGTCCAGGTTCGCCACCGCGACCTCAGCTGAAAGGAACACCTTCGCGATGCCCGCTCTGGAAATTGAAATCATCAACAAACTGGGCTTGCATGCCCGCGCGTCGGCCAAGTTCGTCGGAGTTGCGGGCCAGTTTCCTTGCCAGGTGCGTGCCGGGCGTACGCCAGAGTCCATGGTCGATGGCAAAAGCATCATGGCCATGATGATGCTTGCCGCAGGCAAGGGCACGACGATTCATCTGAAGACCGAAGGTGAGCAGGAACAGGAAGCGCTGGATGCGCTGGTGAAGTTGATCAACAACTACTTCGATGAAGGCGAATAGCCCTTCTTTCCTGAATGCAGCACAAATCAATGTGGGAGTGGGCTTGCCCGCGATAGCTGGGAGTCAGTCGATACATACTTGACTGATACACCGCTATCGCGGGCAAGCCCGCTCCCACATTTTTTATGCCGAGGTGTCTGCATCGCAAGCAAGCCAGCTCCCACACTAGCCAGCTGCCACATTGCTTTTTGCGTTAGGCATCAGCCCAGCGCTGTATCCATGGCCATCATCAGGCAAAACCCGATGCACAACCCCAGGCTGGCAAGTTTGTCATGGCCATTGCGTCGCGACTCGGGGATTACTTCGTGAGTCACCACCAGTAGCATCGCCCCGGCCGCAAGGGCCAAACCCAGAGGCAGCAGCATCTCGGCCAGGCTGACCAGCCAGGCACAGAGCACGGCAAACACCGGCTCTACCAGGCCGGATGCCGCCCCAATCAGGAATGCCTTGACCCGCGACATCCCCGCCCCTGCCAGCACCAGCGCAATCACCAGCCCTTCCGGCACATCCTGCAAGGCTATGCCCATGGCCAGGCTGTCGGCATCGGGCATACCGCCACCCGCCGAGACGCCTACCGCCATGCCTTCGGGAATATTGTGGGCAATGATCGCGAACACAAACAGCCAGATACGCGGCGGGATCACCGGTTTATCGGGCGTACCGACCAGCATCTCCGGGCTGGCACCGGAGACCTTGCGGTCCACCAGAAACAGGCCGAAGGCACCGAGCATGATGCCGAAGCTGACCAGGCCGCTGGACGCCCAGGGAGTGAGCCCCAGGTTTTCGGCGGCGGCGACCCCTGGCACGACCAGCGAAAACGCGGTCGCCGCGAGCATCACGCCAGCACCGAAGCCCAGCAACGTATCGCTGACCGCTAACGGCATCCGCCGGATCACCAGCACCGGCACCGCCCCCAGCGCCGTACCCAGGGCGCAGATTGCGCCACCTTGCAGTGCGCGCAGGATCCGCGGCTCCAGGTTCAGCCAGGCCAGCCCGTGGGCCACCAGCAATGCCATTCCCGCCAACAGCAGCAGCGAGCCAAACGCATAACGAAACATTCGTACGCTGCTGATCGCCAGTGTTTCAGTGCCCATAGTCGGCCTTAAGTCTTGTTATGAAAGGTCATTAAGCGAGGGCCGCCTGGTAGCGCTCAGCGACTTCCGGCCAGTTGATAACACTGTAGAAGGCGTTGATGTATTCAGGACGGCGGTTCTGATAAAGCAGGTAGTAGGCGTGTTCCCACACGTCCAGACCGAGGATCGGCGTATTGCCATTCATCAACGGGCTGTCCTGGTTGCCACTGCTCTCGACTACCAGGGTCTTTTGCGGGGTCACGCTCAACCAGGCCCAGCCACTGCCGAAGCGGGTCAGAGCAGCTTTGGTAAAGGCCTCCTTGAAGGCGTCAAAGCCACCCAACTGCTCATCAATCGCCTGGCCCAGGGCACCTTCGGGCTTGCCGCCGCCCTTGGGCGACATGACGGCCCAGAACAATGAGTGGTTGGCATGCCCGCCCCCCTGGTTAATCACCGCTGCGCGCAGCTTTTCCGGCAGTTGCTGGACGCTGGAGACCAGTTTCTCGATGGGCCAGCCAGCAAACTCAGTACCTTCGACCGCCGCATTGAGGTTATTGATGTAGGTCTGGTGGTGCTTGGTGTAGTGGATTTCCATGGTTTGCGCATCAATATGCGGCTCCAGGGCATCGTAGGCGTAAGGCAAGGCAGGCAGGGTGTAGGACATATCAATGTGCTCCATAAAAAGGGCTGTTGCGGGTCGGCGCATCCGTCGACGCCGTATGGCTGCCTAGCAAGCGATGGGTACGGGGGTATTCACCGTGATCGCTGATGAAATTCAACAGTTCGACGTAGGTCTTGCTGCTCTGGCGCAAGGCCGCCTCGCGCAGAGGCTGAGGCAGCCGGGTGTCCTGCATGGTCTGCAGCAAGCGCTGGTGAATGGCGCAGAGGTATTCCGCGCTTTCTTCCGGCTGGTTCAGGCGCAGGTGCAGGTCCGCCAGGTTGTGATGGGAAATGACGCAAGCGGCTACGGCTTCGTCGGCATCACCCCAGCGCTCGAACAACACTTGGGCCAGGGCCAGGGCTTGCAGGTAATGCTCGCGGGCATCCACCAGTTCGCCCTGCATAAAGCAGTGATTGGCCCGTTCGATCGTGCGTTTCCAATGCTCCATGGTGAGCCTCCAAAGCAGGGTCGGTGATTACACGCCACCCGCCGTGAGCTTTTCCGGATCCAGGAGGATTTCCAGTTGGCTGCGGGGCAAGTCGGTGTGCTCAAGCGCCACATCAATCACCGGCCGGCCTTGTTGATAGGCTTTCTTGGCGATTTCAGCGGCCTTTTGGTAACCAATGATCGGGTTGAGTGCGGTAACCAGGATCGGGTTACGCGACAGCGCTTCCTTGAGCTTGGGTTCGTTGACCTTGAAGCTGGCGATGGCCTTGTCTGCCAGCAGACGGCTGGAGTTGGCCAACAGTTCCAGGCTGCTGAGCAGGTTCTGGGCGATGATCGGCAGCATCACGTTGAGTTCGAAGTTGCCGGACTGACCGGCGATGGTGATTACGCTGTCATTGCCGATCACCTGGGCCGCGACCATGGCCGTAGCCTCTGGAATCACCGGGTTGACCTTGCCCGGCATGATCGACGAGCCCGGCTGCAGACCTTCGAGTTCGATTTCACCGAGACCGGCAAGGGGGCCGGAGTTCATCCAGCGCAAGTCGTTGGCGATTTTCATCAGCGACACGGCAATCGCTTTGAGTTGGCCGGAGACGGCAACGGCGGTGTCCTGGGAGCCGATCAGAGCAAACAGGTTCTTGCCCGGAGTGAACTGCACCTGGGTCAGGCTGCTCAACTGCTGACTGAAACGCGCAGCAAACTCAGGATGCGCGTTGATACCGGTGCCAACGGCCGTGCCGCCCTGAGCCAGGGCCTGCAGGCTTGGCAGTAAGCCCTGCAAGTGCGCGATATTGGCCTTGAGTTGCTGCGCCCATCCTTCAAGCACCTGGCTCATGCGTACCGGCATGGCGTCCATCAGGTGAGTACGCCCGGTCTTGATGAACGGATGAACTTCCACCGCCTTGCGCTCGATCACTGCAACCAGATGCAGCAACGCCGGCAACGTCTGTTCATGCAGCACCAACGCGGCGCTGACGTGAATGGTGGTCGGGATGATGTCGTTGCTGCTTTGCCCGCAATTGACGTGGTCATTGGGGTTGACCGGCTCGCCCAGCAGGCGGCTGGCCAGGGTCGCAATCACTTCGTTGGCGTTCATGTTGGAGCTGGTGCCGGAGCCGGTCTGGAAAATATCCACCGGGAAGTGCTGCATGAAGTCGCTTTCCAGCAAGCCTTGGGCGGCGTCGACGATGGCTTTGCCCTGGCTTGCGCTGATCTGCTTGAGATCGACGTTGGCCTTGGCGGCGGCGGCCTTGGCCAAGATCAGGGCGCGGATGAACTGGGTCGGCATGCGCTGGTGGCTGATCGGGAAGTTATCCACCGCACGCTGGGTTTGCGCGCCATACAACGCGTCGGCCGGTACCTGTAGTTCGCCCATGCTGTCGCGTTCGATACGGGTGTTACTCATCGGAAGATCCTTGCACCAAGTCGGAGTGAGAAATCGAAGGTTGCAGTTCGCAAGTCGCCAATTGCCAGGCAAAGGTCTGCCAGCGCTTGAGGCGGCAGGCACAGTGAGACAGGTTTTCCAGGTCGCGCAGCGGGCGCCAGGCCTGGTCCAGGCATGTGGAGCGCCAATGCCAGGGCAAGGCGATATCGGTGGCAGTGTCGAGCAGCAGACGGAACGAGGTCTCGGCGATGGTCCACGGGTGCGTGGCCGTGCAACAGGCCAGATAGCGGCCTTCGCTGAGGTAGTGTTCGATCAGGCGCGGCTCGTCAGGGTTGAGCCCGCAGCGAATCTGACGACTCATCCAGCGCCAGCTTTCCAGGTAGGGATCCTCGTGCAGGACAGAACTCATGACCCATGCTCACTCGATAATGATATTTATTATTAAATGATATTGAGAATCAAAACAAGCTATTGAACCGATACCTTTGTCGGCCTTGTGATATTCCAGGCAAAAAAAAGCGCCACCCTGGGGGTGGCGCTGTTGTGTAACGGGTTGCGGCTTAGCTGCCGGCGACGGTCATGCGTTCGATCAGCACCGAGCCGGTGCGGATATTGCTGCGCAATTCCAGATCGTTACCCACGGCGACGATCTGCTTGAACATGTCGCGCATATTGCCGGCGATGGTCACTTCCTGGACCGCGAACTGGATTTCGCCATTCTCCACCCAGAACCCCGCCGCGCCTCGGGAATAATCGCCCGTCACCATGTTCAAGCCGTGGCCCATCAGCTCGGTCACCAGCAAACCACGGCCCATGCGCCGCAGGAGCGCCGCCTGGTCTTCGTCGCCATGGGTCACGAACAGGTTGTGAACCCCACCGGAGTTGGCGGTACTCGGCAGACCGAGCTTGCGCCCGGCGTAGGTGCCAAGCACGTAGGACACCAGCTCACCGTTCTCGACAAACGGCTTGGCGTAGGTTGCCAGGCCGTCGCCATCAAAGGCCGAGCTGCCCATGGCGCGCATCAGGTGCGGGCGTTCGTCCAGGGTCAGCCACTCCGGAAACAGCTTCTGCCCCAGCGCGCCTTCAAGGAACGACGATTTGCGGTACAGATTACCCCCGGAAATCGCCCCGAGAAAGCTGCCGAACAGACCACCCGCCAGTTCCGCCGAAAACAACACCGGCACTTCGCACGTCGGCACCGGGCGCGCACCCAGGCGGCTCGCCGCCCGTTGCGCGGCGCGCTGGCCGATGCTCACCGGGTCCGCCAACAGCTCACCCTGGCGACTCACGTCATACCAGTAGTCACGCTGCATCTGGCCATCGGCCTCGGCGATCATCACGCAGCTCAAGCTATGGCGCGTCGACGCATAGCCGCCGATAAACCCGTGGCTGTTGCCATACACCCGGCAACCCTGGTGGGTGCTCAGGGTGGTGCCATCGGCATTCTTGATCCGGCTGTCGGCATCAAACGCCGCGGCTTCGCAGGCCAGGGCCTTTTCGATGGCCTGCTCGGGAGTGATATCCCAGGCGTGAAACAGGTCGAAATCCTTGAGATCCCGCGCCATCAAGGCCGCATCCGCCAAACCCGAGGCCTCGTCTTCGGAGGTGTGCTTGGCAATCGCCAGTGCGGCGGCAACCGTCTCGCGAATCGCTTCCGGGCCGCTGGCCGAAGTGCTGGCCGAGCCTTTGCGCTGCCCCACATACAAGGTGATGCCAAAACCCTGGTCGCGGTTGAACTCAACGGTTTCCACTTCCCGCTGGCGTACCGAAGTCGACAGGCCCTGCTCCAGCGACACCGCCACTTCACAGGCACTGGCGCCCTGGCGCTTGGCCTCGGCGATGATCTGCTCAACTTGTTCCTGCAGTGCCGGTAACGCTTGTGGACCGACGCTTTGGGCTGCACTCATAGTTCTCTCCACTCAAATTCTGCTTTCGGTTAAGGCCATCGAGCGACCGGGCCGGACAAGCGGCCCCCGACTGGTTATCATGGCGGCGTTTCTTTGCGGACTGCCACCATGGTTGATTCTTACGACGACTCCCTCGATGGGGAGAAAAGCAAAACCCAGGTCAAACGCGAGCTGCATGCTCTGGTTGATCTCGGCGAGCGCCTTACAACACTCAAGCCGGACTTGATTGCCAAACTGCCACTGACCGACGAAATGCGCCGGGCCTTGGCGGATGCACCCAAGCACACCGCGAATATCGCGCGTAAACGGCACATCATGTTTATCGGCAAGCTGATGCGCGACCAGGACACTGACGCCATTCTGACTTTGCTCGATCAACTCGATGCTTCCACCCGCCAATACAACGAACGTTTCCATAACCTGGAACGTTGGCGTGACCGCCTGATCGGCGGTGACGACGCTGTATTGGAGAAGTTCGTCCTGGACTATCCGGACGCCGACCGCCAGCAACTGCGCTCCCTGATCCGTCAGGCCCAGCACGAACTGGCACAGAACAAGGCGCCGGCCACCAGCCGTAAAATCTTCAAGTACATCCGTGAGCTGGACGAGACTCAACGCGGCCTGCGCTGATCCTCTTCCCCGGGTGGCGGTCTTCGCCACCCGAAGCTCCACGCCTTACGACCCCGTACCACCCACGGTGATCGCATCAATTTTCAGGGTTGGCTGGCCGACACCCACCGGCACCGACTGCCCATCCTTGCCACACATCCCCACACCGCTGTCCAGCGCCAGGTCGTTACCGACCATCGACACCTTGCTCATGGCTTCCGGGCCGTTGCCAATCAGGGTTGCACCCTTGACCGGCGCGGTGATCTTGCCGTCTTCGATCAGATAGGCTTCGCTGGTGGAGAACACGAACTTGCCGCTGGTGATATCCACCTGGCCGCCACCAAGATTGGCGCAATAGATCCCACGCTTCACCGAGGCAATGATCTCTGCCGGGTCGCTTTCGCCCGCGAGCATGTAGGTGTTGGTCATGCGCGGCATCGGCAAATGCGCGTAGGACTCGCGACGGCCGTTGCCGGTACGCGCCACGCCCATCAGGCGCGCGTTGAGCTTGTCTTGCATATAGCCCTTGAGCACGCCATTTTCGATCAACGTGGTGCACTCGGTCGGCGTACCTTCGTCGTCGACGCTCAGGGAACCACGGCGACCGGCCAATGTACCGTCGTCGACAATGGTGCAGAGCTTGGAGGCGACCATTTCGCCCATGCGCCCGCTGTAGGCGGAGCTGCCCTTGCGGTTGAAGTCACCTTCCAGGCCATGCCCCACCGCTTCATGCAGCAAAACCCCGGACCAGCCCGAACCCAGGACCACCGGCAGCGTACCCGCTGGCGCCGGAATGGCTTCCAGGTTGACCAGCGCCTGGCGCAACGCCTCGCGGGCATAGCCCATGGCGCGGTCGTCGGTGAGGAAATAGCGATAATCCGTACGCCCACCGCCACCGTGGCCGCCGCGCTCGCGACGCCCGTTCTGCTCGACGATCACACTGACATTAAAGCGCACCAGCGGGCGCACATCGGCCGCCAGGCTGCCATCGGTGGACGCCACCAGGATGCGCTCCCAGACCCCGGCCATGCTCACGCTCACTTGCTGGATACGCGGGTCGAGGGCCCGGGTTGCAGCATCCACACGCTTGAGCAACTCGACCTTTTCGGCACGGGTCATTACTTCCAGTGGATTATCCGGGCCGTACAACTGGGCCACGTCCTGGGTACTGAACGCCTGCACGGTGCCGTGCTGCCCGGCGCGGGAAATCGAACGCGCCGCGCGGGCGGCCAGGCCCAGGGCTTCGAGAGTGATGGCATTGCTATAAGCAAAGCCGGTCTTCTCACCGGACTGCGCGCGCACGCCAACCCCTTGGTCAAGGTTGAAGCTGCCGTCCTTGACGATCCCGTCTTCCAGGGACCATGACTCGGAAATCTGCCCCTGGAAATACAGGTCTGCAGCATCAATACCCGGCCCGGCCAGGTCACCCAGTACGGTTTGCAGACTTTCGATGGTCACGCCACCGGGCGCCAGGAGGTGTTCACTGACTGAGGACAACAACTCGCTCATAGGTTCGGCCTTAAATTCATCGTTCTGAAGCAGGTCGCTGTGCGCCCTGCGAGAAAAAGCGCCGGTGGCCTGCCACCGGCATGCGCGCCCGTATCGACGCTTGTTCGCTGCTATCGCGTTCGGCCAACAACACCGCTTCGCCTTGATCTTGTTGCGCCAGTACGCGCCCCCATGGGTCGATAATTGCCCCATGGCCAAATGTTTCCCGTGGCCCCGGATGCACACCGCCCTGGGCGGCCGCCAGCAGATAGCACTGGGTTTCTATGGCCCGGGCCCGGATCAGCACATCCCAGTGCGCAGCCCCCGTTACCGCCGTAAAGGCCGAAGGCGCAGTAATCAATTCGGCCCCCGCCGCACGCAATTCGCTGTACAACTCGGGGAAGCGCAGGTCATAACAGACCGTCAGCCCCAGGCGCCCAACCGGCGTATCGGCCACCACTACCTGGTTACCGTAAGCATAGTCGTCAGATTCGCGATAACGACCGCGCGCATCCGCCACGTCCACGTCGAACAGATGCAGCTTGTCGTAGCGCGCCACAATCTGCCCCTGCGCGTCGATCAACAGCGAGCACGCATTGGACTTGGCGTCGGGCTGCCCGAGCGGGGGCAACGGCAAGGTACCGGCCACTATCCATAAGTTGAGGTCACGGGCGGCCAGTTTCAACCACGGCAGGATCGGCCCCTCGCCCACCGCTTCGGCGTGGCCGATAGCGGCCACGTCACGGCGGCCCATGGCGGCGAAGTTTTCCGGCAGCACTGCCAGTTGCGCGCCCCCCGCCGCCGCCTGCTCCAGCAACCGCCGGGCCTGGGCCAGGTTGGCCAGAACATCACTCTGGCTGACCATCTGGATTACCGCAAAGGACATGGGCCGACACTCCATAAAAAGCATGGGGCCATGCTACTCCACAGGGGCTTATTGCGGTTTTTCAAATGGCTTGTCGAAGGTGATTTTTGGATCTTTCCATGGCCCTTCCACCTTGTACTGGACGCTGGCAAAACGCGAGACCCGATCGCCAATCAGTTTGTCGATCAGGAACAGTGCGCCGCCAATGGCCGGTGCCCCCACGATCAACGCGGCGATCGGCAGGTTGTTGGTCACCGGCAGGGTCACCAGCAACTTGGCATCGACACGGTCAGCCACCAGGTCCAGCGTGCCGTTAAGCTCCAGGTTGCTCGACGGCCCGGTGAGAACAATCGGCTCACGGGTCACAAACACACCATTGCTGGCGGCCAGCAGGCCCTTGACCCGATCGTAGCTCAGGCCCTTGCCGAGCAAGTCCGAGAAGTCCAGGCGCAAACGCCGGCCAATCGAGTTGAAGTTCAGCAGACCAAACACCCGCAACGCCTGGGCACCGCCCTCGACCTCGACAAACTGGCCCTTGCGGAACGATGCATCCAGGCTCCCGGAAAACCGCTTGGGCCCAACCCACGCAGGCGAACCCGGCCAGCGTCCATCAACATCCAGATGGAAGCTCTGGCTGGTCACGGTGGGCGCGAAGCCCCAGCCTTTAAGCACATCGGCGATATTCTTGCCGTCCAGGCGCCCCTTGTACCAACTGCTGCTGGCGCCCGGCGCCCCTTCCCAGCCACCGGCCCCCTTGAGCCGCATACCCTTGAGGCCCAGGTCGAGGTTGTTGAAGGCCATGCCCTTGGCCGTCGGGCGCACCTTCAAGGACCAGGCACCGATCAAGTCGGGCCCCTGCAACAACTGGCCAATGGAAATATCCAGCGCCGGAATGTCCTTGGGATCAATGTTCGCCAGGGGATCAGGCGCGTTCTCGTCGGCCTGTACCGTGGGGTCAACCGCCGGTAGCTTCACGTATTGCAGATTGATGGCGATGGGTGCGCCCTTGGCATCCGGCAGGCCAATAGCCCCCTTGGCTTGCTGGCTGTCGAGCTGCAGCCCCCAGGCCGCGGGCTTGCGCTCCAGTTGCAGGCTGACCTGGTCGAATTGAGTACCAAAGCCTGTCAGCTTGCCGATCTTGAAATCGGCACTGCTCAACAGTTGCTTGGCATTGCCACTCGGATCATTGCCGGCGTAGCGGTCCACCAGTTTCTTCCACGGATCTATATCCAGCTCCGACAGCACCCCGCGAATCCGCAGGCCCTTGCCACCGGGCAGCAAGGCATCGCCATCCCCGAGGAACAGTTCGCCACGGCCCTGGGCAAAGTTGTTCGCCGGGGCTGCAAAGGTAAAGTTCGCCAGCTCGCCGTAATCAAACCAGTAGCGTCGCTCTGCGCCCTGCAAGGTCATGCGGAACACACTGTCGCGGCCCTGACTGGCGGACATGCCAAACGGCGCAGGCAAATCCACCGCCACGCCTTTGAGGTTGGAACTGACCCGCAACTGGCTGTCGGCACCGTCCAGGTCCAGTTGCAGTTGATACGGGATATCCCCGGACACCGGCAGCGGCTGGCCGACTTTCAGCCAGTCGGTGAGGCGCTTGACCGTCACCTGGCCCTTGGCGGTGACCCGCGTGCTGAGATTGCCCGGCTTGCCACCAGCAGCAATCTGCGCCGTGATTGGCCGGTCAAAGGCCTGGGCACTGATGTTCTGGCCACTCAGACCCTTGGTGCTGTCGAAGCGGAATTCGCCCTTGAGCTGATTCAGGTCCAGGGTAGGCTCGGCCAGTTGCAGGTGCGCCTTGTCAGTCTTGAAGTCCACCACGATTTTCGGCTCGGTGCCTTTGGCCAGGGGGATGTCCAGGTCGAGTGAACCTTGCAGGTCGCCCTCGCCTTTCCAGCCGGCAAACGTCGACGCCGTGCCGATGGGGGCTTCCTGCAGGATCTTCAGGCCGTCACCCAGCCCACCGGCAAACCCGCCCGTCAGCAACAGATGACTGTCATGGCCAGGAAGCGCATGGGGAATGTTGACGTAGATATCCTTGACCTTGGTGTCGAGCAATTGCCCCTTGCTGGCCAGGATGCGCACACCGGTTTCTTCGACAAACACTTCACCGGTCACCTTGCTCACATGGGGCCAGCCAGGCTGGAACGCCAGCTCGGCGTCATGCACCTTGAAGAACAGGCTGATATTGCGCGCCGCCGTCACCGCATCGTGGTTCAACGAACCTTGATACTGGAAGAAGCCTTCATCGACCGCGCCCTTGAGAATGGCCGTACGCAGCCATTCATCCAGGGCCGGGCTCAACACCGCCGGCAGGTATTTGGGGGTAAAGCGTCCATCGCCCTCGACCATGCCGACCCGCAGGTCCATGTAGTCTTCCTGGCTATGATCGAAATGCAGACGAATCAGGAAGTCCGCCGCGACCTTGCCCTCTTCCCCCAGCACCTTGATATACGGAGCGATCAGCGTGAAGCCTTGTTTATCCAGCTTCCACGTCAGGCGCGCGTTGGCCTGGATGTACTGCCAGGGCTTGGCGAAAATCGGGTACAGGTGCAAGGCAAAGTCCTTGCTGTCCATGCGCAGCTCGCCCTGGCCCAGGTCGCCGCTGATGCTGCCGGAGACATTGCGGGCCGCCGGTGCGCCGAAATACGCATCAAAGCCCACCCGCTCGAGGTTGGCGGCAAAGCTGACGCGCTGATCGCCCGTCTCCTGGGGACGATAATCCACCAGGACATTGCGCAGCACGCCCGTGGCTTTCAACGCTTCGACGGTCTTGGCAAAACCCTCGGGCAATGGCGCCAGGGCGTTGAGCAAGGGGGTGATCGGCGTCAGGTCCAGGCGGTCGGCCTGAAGGTTCCAGGTTTCCTGGGCCTTGTCGGTGGCCAGGGTTTGCTGCAATTGCAGGTGCGACTCCCAACGGGTGTCGCCCAGGTTCATGGCCAGCGAGTCGAAGACCACCTTAAGGCCGCGGTCACTGCGTTGCAGGTAGGCCGTCAGGCCCAGGTTGTGGATGCTCACGGGTTTGCGCTGGGCATACCGCACCTTCACTTGCGGCGCATTGAGCCGCGCGGCGGCGCTTTGCAGCGCTCCGCCGGCCCAGGTCAGCCAGAGTTCGCCGCCGGCTTTCAGCTCATTGAGTTTCCAGTCCCGGGTCAACTTCGCCGGAATCCATTGCGCCCAATTGCTCTGGGGCAGGCTCAGGTAGGCCTGGACTTCACCATCGCGCCACTGGCTAGCGCGGATCCGCGTGCGCAGGCTGAGGGCCAGCGGCTGCCCATCGGGCAAGGTCAGGCGTGCATCCAGGCGTTGGCGGGTGGCACCGGTTTGCAGGCTCAGGCCCACATAGGTCAAGGTCAGCGGCGCTTGTTCAAACGGTTGCAAAGTGACCTGGCTGTCGAGCAGCGAAATCTTCGCCACCGCTTGCATGCGCGTGAGCAGTCGTTCCGGGTCCAGGGGCTGGTCGTCCTGCACAGGCAGGCCTTGCAGCGCCCAACGGCCGTCCTGGTCCTCCTTGACACTGAGCTGCAATCCGCTGACTTCCAAGTGGGCAATGCGCACATCCCACGCCAGCAAGCTGGCCCAGAGATCGGGCACCACTTGCACCTGGTCCAGGCGCAAGGCACTGCTGCCCTCGCCGACCATCACGTCATGGGCCAGCAAGACCGGGGCAAAGCCGCTCCAGCGCCCTTCCAGGCTGCCAATGCTCAGGGGCATGTCGACCGCCGCCTGCGCCTTGGCCTCGACTTCGGCACGGTACTCCGCCACCAATGGCGTCAATTCACGGCCCAGGCTGACGTAGACCGCCGCCAGTACCAACAGCAATGCACACAGGCCAAGGCCCCAACGGGTCAGTGCGGCAAAAAAGCGTTGTAGACGCTCCATGTCAGGCGACCCTCAAGGTAATAGTCGGACGGCAGATCAAGGTCTGGCGGTCTCGTTGAACAGGACGGATGCGAATCAGAGCAGCACCACGTCGTATTGTTCCTGGGAATACATGGTTTCGACCTGGAAACGGATGGTACGGCCAATAAAGCCCTCCAGTTCCGCAACGTTGCCCGACTCTTCGTCGAGCAACCGATCAACCACCTTCTGATTGGCCAGGACTCTATAACCCTCGGCCTGGTAAGCGCGTGCCTCTCGTAGAATTTCCCGGAAAATCTCGTAGCAAACCGTTTCCGGGGTCTTCAACTTTCCGCGCCCCTGGCAACTGCTGCACGGCTCGCACAGCACTTGCTCAAGGCTTTCGCGGGTGCGCTTGCGGGTCATCTGTACCAGGCCCAACTCGGTGATCCCGATGATGTTGGTCTTGGCGTGATCGCGCTCCAGCTGCTTTTCAAGGGTGCGCAACACCTGGCGCTGGTGTTCTTCATCTTCCATGTCGATGAAGTCGATGATGATGATCCCGCCCAGGTTGCGCAGGCGCAGTTGACGGGCAATGGCGGTGGCGGCTTCGAGGTTGGTCTTGAAGATGGTTTCTTCAAGGTTGCGATGGCCGACGAAGGCGCCGGTGTTGACGTCAATGGTGCTCATGGCTTCGGCCGGGTCGACCACCAGGTAGCCACCGGACTTGAGCGGCACCTTGCGCTCCAGGGCCTTCTGGATTTCGTCCTCGACGCCATACAGGTCGAAAATCGGCCGTTCGCCGGGGTAGTGTTCCAGGCGATCGGCGATTTCCGGCATCAGTTCGGCGACAAATTGCGTGGTGCGCTGGAAGGTTTCCCGCGAGTCGATGCGGATTTTCTCGATCTTCGGGCTGACCAGATCACGCAGGGTTCGCAGGGCCAGGCCCAGGTCTTCGTAGATGACACTCGGCGCGCCGACGGTCTTGATCTGGGCCGCGATCTGGTCCCACAGGCGCCGCAGGTAGCGGATGTCCATGAGAATTTCATCGGCACCGGCACCTTCGGCGGCGGTGCGCAGGATAAAGCCGCCCGCCTCTTTGATACCTTCGGCCGCCACGCAATCGCTGACCACCTTTTTCAGGCGCTCACGCTCACCTTCGTCTTCGATTTTCAGGGAAATACCGACGTGGGCGGTGCGCGGCATGTACACCAGGTAACGCGAAGGAATCGACAATTGCGTGGTCAGGCGCGCGCCCTTGGAACCAATCGGGTCTTTGGTGACTTGCACCACCAGGCTCTGCCCTTCGTGCACCAGGGCGCTGATGCTCTCGACCGCTGGGCCTTCGCGCAGGGAGATTTCCGAGGCATGGATAAATGCGGCACGGTCCAGGCCGATATCGACAAAGGCTGCCTGCATGCCCGGCAACACCCGCACAACCTTACCTTTATAGATATTGCCAACGATCCCGCGCTTCTGGGTGCGCTCGACGTGCACTTCCTGCAAAACACCGTTTTCTACCACCGCCACGCGCGATTCCATCGGCGTGATATTGATCAGAATCTCTTCACTCATGGCTGGGTCTCGTTCAGGCGTTTTCACAATAGTGGCCGATCGCTAAAAGGTGGCGCTGGAGTAGAGCGTTCAGCGCACGGAAAGGTGTTGCCAACAGGGTATGCCGAAATGGCCCAGCAGTTCTGCTGTTTCGCAGACCGGCAGGCCAACGACTGCCGAGTAGCTGCCATTGAGCCCGGCGACAAATACCGCCGCCAACCCTTGGATAGCATAGCCGCCCGCCTTGTCCTGGGGTTCACCACTGTGCCAGTAAGTCGTTGCTTCTTGTGTGGAAACCTGACGAAAGCGCACGCGACTGCTGACCAGGCGCGTTTCGCAGCGCTGACCATCGAGCAGGGCAATGGCGGTGAGGACTTCGTGTTCACGATCAGAAAGGGCCAGCAGCATGGCCAGGGCATCGGCCTGGTCCACGGGCTTGCCGAGGATCCGGCCATCCAGGATGACGGCAGTATCGGCCCCCAGCACGCAGGCATTTGCGGTATCGGCCAATGTCGCCAGGCCTGCAGCGGCTTTGCCGCGGGCCAGGCGCTCGACGTAGGACGCAGGCGACTCGTCGCCCAGGGGGGTTTCATCAATAGCGGCGTTGACCACGGTGAACGGCACGCCAATCTGGGTCAGCAGTTCACGCCGCCGAGGAGAGCCGGAGGCCAGATAAAGCGATTGCATTGCAAACTCTCCCTGCGGGTTCGATAACCAGGCAGAGCTTCGCGCCCCACTCAATTGATTTTATAGCGGCGACACAACCCACGCAGACCGAAGCTGACCCATGGCCACAACAGCGCGCTGACCAGCGCCGGCAAGACCAGCGCGAGGGTCGGCTGGCGGTTACCGGTCAAGGCGCTAAGCCACAGTTGCACCAACTGGGCCAGACCGAAGATCACCAGGATCACCAGGCATTGCTGCCACATCGGAAACATGCGCAGGCGTTGCTGCAGCGACAGCACCAGGAAGGTAATCAGCGTGAGAATCAAGGCGTTCTGGCCGAGCAAGGTGCCATACATCACGTCTTCAGCCAGCCCCAGGCACATCGCGGTGACCATGCCGACTTTGTGCGGCAAGGCCAGGGCCCAGAAGGCCAACAGCAAGGCCAGCCACAGCGGACGCAGGATTTCCATGAATTGCGGCATCGGCGAAACGCTGAGCAACATACCGATGGCGAAGGTCAACCAGACCATCCAACCATTGCGTGAATATGTACCGGCCATTATTGCGCCCCCTGTCGAGTGGTTGCTGGCGCAGGTGCAGCAGCAGGCGTGGACGCCGCAGGCCTGACCGGCCGGGCAGGTGTTGCCGAAGCGGGTGCGGCGGGTGTCGCCACTGGCGCTGCCGGTGTCGCAGGCTTGGGTACGGTTGCGGTGCCGTCCTGCCGGTCCTGCGCTTCCTGGGCCTGGGCAGCCTCGTTGGCGCGCTCTTCTGGCGTGCGCGTGTCACTGAACACCAGCAACAGGTAGCGGCTACGGTTCAGCGCGGCTGTCGGCACGGCACGGACAATCGCGAAAGGCTGGCCGGAATCGTGGATCACTTCCTTGACCGTCGCCACCGGATAGCCCGCCGGGAATCGCTGGCCGAGGCCGGAGCTGACCAGCAGGTCGCCTTCCTTGATGTCGGCGGTGTCGGCCACATGCCGCAATTCCAGGCGCTCCGGGTTGCCGGTACCACTGGCAATCGCCCGCAGGCCATTGCGATTGACCTGCACCGGAATGCTGTGGGTGGTGTCGGTGAGCAGCAGCACGCGGGAGGTATAGGGCATCAACTCCACCACCTGGCCCATCAGGCCACGGGCATCGAGCACCGGCTGGCCAAGGACCACGCCATCGCGCTCGCCCTTGTTGATGATGATGCGATGGGTGAAGGGGTTGGGGTCCATGCCGATCAACTCGGCCACTTCGACCTTTTCGTTGACCAACGCGGAAGAATTGAGCAACTCGCGCAGCCGGACGTTCTGCTCGGTCAGGGCCGCAAGCTTTTGCATGCGCCCCTGCAGCAGCAGGTTTTCGGTCTTGAGCTTTTCGTTCTCGGCCACCAGTTCTGTGCGGCTGCCAAACTGGCTGGCCACACCTTGCCATAGCCGTTGCGGCAGGTCGGTGATCCAGTAGGACTGCATCAATACCAGCGACATCTGGCTACGCACTGGCTTGAGCAGTGTGAAGCGGGCATCGACCACCATCAGCGCGACCGATAGCACGACCAGCACCAACAAGCGCACGCCCAATGAGGGGCCTTTAGTGAAGAGCGGTTTAATAGGCCGCTACTCCCGGGCAGATATTCTCTTTATTCATACGGCATCAAACCGGCCTGGATGCAGATTGAAGAAGATAAACGCCAACAGGCAGCACTGCAAAGTGCTGCCTGTTGGCGAAACATGGCGCAACCAACGATCTTATTCGCTGGAGAGCAGGTCCATGGTGTGTTTATCCATCATTTCCAGTGCACGACCACCGCCACGGGCAACGCAGGTCAGCGGGTCTTCGGCGACGATCACCGGTAGGCCGGTTTCCTGGGCCAGCAGCTTGTCGAGGTCACGCAGCAAGGCGCCACCACCGGTCAGCACCAGGCCACGCTCGGCGATATCGGAAGCCAGTTCCGGCGGCGACTGCTCCAGCGCGCTCTTGACCGCCTGAACGATGGTGGCCAGGGACTCTTGCAGAGCTTCCAGCACTTCATTGGAGTTCAGGGTAAAGGCACGTGGCACGCCCTCGGCCAGGTTGCGACCGCGAACATCGACTTCGCGCACTTCGCCACCCGGGTAGGCGGTGCCGATTTCCTGCTTGATGCGCTCGGCGGTTGATTCGCCGATCAGGCTGCCGTAGTTACGACGCACATACGTGATGATCGCTTCGTCGAAGCGGTCGCCGCCAACCCGTACGGATTCGGCATACACCACGCCATTGAGGGAGATCAGGGCGATTTCAGTGGTACCGCCACCGATATCCACCACCATCGAACCACGCGCTTCTTCAACCGGCAGGCCGGCGCCGATGGCAGCGGCCATTGGCTCTTCGATCAGGAACACTTCGCGGGCACCGGCACCCAGGGCCGATTCACGGATGGCACGACGCTCCACCTGGGTGGATTTGCACGGCACGCAGATCAGCACACGAGGGCTGGGCTGCAGGAAACTGTTTTCATGAACCTTGTTGATGAAGTACTGCAGCATCTTCTCGCAGACACTGAAGTCGGCGATCACGCCGTCTTTCATCGGACGAATGGCGGCAATGTTGCCAGGTGTACGGCCGAGCATGCGCTTGGCCTCGGTGCCCACGGCAACGACACTTTTCTGATTACCATGGGTCCGAATGGCCACAACCGATGGCTCATTCAGGACGATACCGCGCTCGCGCACGTAAATAAGGGTGTTGGCAGTGCCCAGGTCGATGGAAAGATCGCTGGAAAACATGCCACGCAGTTTCTTGAACATGGGAAAGGGACCCTAGGCAACGCGTGGGTAAAAAAGTGCGGCAAACTCTAACAACGACAGGGATTTTGGGCAAGGCGCCAATGTGCTAAATTGGCAGACTTTCTGTGCACCTAACCCCACAATCGCGGCCTTATGACCGTAGAAATGCGGTAGTGTTCCGACAATCTAACACACGGATAGCTTCCGTTCTGTTTTCCACTGGAGAATCCCATGGCGCTTGAACGCTCCGACGTGGAAAAAATCGCTCATTTGGCCTGCCTGGGCCTCAATGAAGCCGATCTTCCACAGACCACCGCAGCCCTGAACAGCATTCTCGGGCTGGTCGACCAGATGCAAGCGGTGAATACCGATGGCATCGACCCCCTGGCCCACCCACTGGAAGCCAGCCAGCGCCTGCGCGCAGACGTCGTGACCGAACGCAATAATCGCGAGGCCTACCAGTCCATCGCACCAGCGGTCGAAAACGGCCTGTACCTGGTTCCGAAAGTCATCGACTAAAGGGAAAGAGCCTGCAATGCATCAATTGACTCTGGCCGAGATCGCCCGCGGTCTCGCCGACAAAAAGTTTTCTTCCGAAGAGCTGACCAAGGCCCTGCTGGCGCGTATCGCCGCGCTGGATCCGAAGGTCAACAGCTTCATCAGCCTCACCGAAGATCTGGCCCTTAGCCAGGCCAAGGCCGCTGACGCCCGTCGCGCCAACGGTGAAGGCGGCGCGCTGCTGGGTGCGCCAATCGGTCACAAGGACCTGTTCTGCACCCAGGGCATCCGCACCAGCTGCGGCTCGAAGATGCTCGACAACTTCAAGGCGCCCTACGATGCGACCGTGGTCGCCAAGCTGGCCGAAGCCGGGGCCGTGACCCTGGGCAAGACCAACATGGACGAATTCGCCATGGGCTCGGCCAACGAATCGAGCTACTACGGCGCGGTGAAAAACCCGTGGAACCTGGAGCACGTGCCCGGCGGTTCGTCCGGTGGTTCGGCTGCAGCCGTGGCCGCCCGCCTGCTTCCGGCCGCCACTGCCACCGATACCGGCGGCTCGATCCGCCAGCCTGCCGCGTTCACCAACCTCACCGGCCTGAAACCGACCTACGGTCGTGTTTCCCGCTGGGGCATGATTGCCTACGCGTCCAGCCTCGACCAGGGCGGCCCTTTGGCTCGCACTGCCGAAGACTGCGCAATATTGTTACAAGGCATGGCCGGGTTCGATGCGAAGGACTCCACCAGTATTGATGAGCCGGTGCCGGACTACAGCGCCAGCCTCAATACCTCGATCCAAGGCCTGCGCATCGGCGTGCCGAAAGAGTATTTCAGCGCCGGCCTCGACCCGCGTATCGCCGAGCTGGTGCACAACAGCGTCAAGGAGCTGGAAAAGCTCGGCGCGGTGATCAAGGAAATCAGCCTGCCGAACAACCAGCACGCAATTCCCGCGTACTACGTGATCGCCCCGGCAGAGGCCTCGTCGAACCTGTCGCGCTTCGACGGCGTGCGTTTCGGCTACCGCTGTGAAGACCCGAAAGACCTCACCGACCTGTACAAGCGCTCCCGTGGCGAAGGTTTCGGCGTGGAAGTACAACGCCGAATCATGGTCGGTGCCTACGCCCTGTCGGCCGGTTACTACGACGCGTACTACCTCAAGGCGCAAAAGATCCGTCGCCTGATCAAGAACGACTTCATGGCAGCTTTTAATGAAGTCGACGTGATCCTCGGCCCAACCACGCCAAACCCGGCCTGGAAGATCGGCGCCAAGACCGGCGACCCGATCGCCGAATACCTGGAAGACCTGTACACCATCACCGCCAACCTCGCCGGCCTGCCGGGCTTGTCCATGCCTGCTGGTTTTGTCGACGGTTTGCCGGTGGGCGTGCAACTACTCGCCCCGTATTTCCAGGAAAGCCGCTTGCTCAATGTGGCGCACCAGTACCAGTTGCACACTGACTGGCACACTCGCACCCCAACCGGCTTCTGAGGAGAACACTATGCAATGGGAAGTTGTGATCGGGCTGGAGATTCATACCCAGCTCGCCACCCAATCGAAGATTTTCTCCGGCAGCGCCACCACGTTCGGCTCCGAGCCCAACACCCAGGCCAGCCTGGTAGACCTGGGCATGCCTGGCGTACTGCCAGTACTGAACCAGGAAGCGGTGCGCATGGCGGTGATGTTCGGCCTGGCGATTGACGCCGAGATCGGCCAGCACAACGTGTTTGCGCGCAAGAACTACTTCTACCCGGACCTGCCCAAGGGCTACCAGATCAGCCAGATGGAACTGCCGATCGTCGGCAAGGGCTACCTGGATATCCCTCTGGAAGACGGCACGATCAAACGCGTCGGCGTGACCCGTGCGCACCTGGAAGAAGATGCCGGCAAGAGCCTGCATGAAGAATTCAATGGCGCCACCGGCATCGACCTGAACCGCGCCGGCACGCCGCTGCTGGAGATCGTGTCCGAGCCGGACATGCGCAGTGCCAAGGAAGCCGTGGCCTACGTCAAGACCATCCACGCGCTGGTGCGCTACCTGGGCATCTGCGACGGCAACATGGCCGAAGGCTCCCTGCGTTGCGACTGCAACGTGTCGGTGCGGCCAAAAGGCCAGGTCGAGTACGGCACCCGCTGCGAGATCAAGAACGTCAACTCGTTCCGTTTCATCGAGAAGGCGATCAACACCGAAGTCCGTCGCCAGATCGAGCTGATCGAAGACGGCGGCAAAGTGATCCAGCAGACCCGCCTGTACGACCCGAACAAAGACGAAACCCGTGCCATGCGCAGCAAAGAGGAAGCCAACGACTACCGTTACTTCCCCGATCCGGACCTGTTGCCAGTGGTGCTCGAGGATTCGTTCCTCAATGACGTGCGCGCCACCCTGCCGGAATTGCCACCGCAAAAACGCGAGCGTTTCCAGGCGCAGTTCGGTCTGTCGGTGTATGACGCCAGCGTGCTGGCTTCGAGCCGCGAGCAAGCCGACTACTTCGAAAAAGTCGTGAGCATTGCCGGTGACGCCAAGCTGGCCGCCAACTGGGTCATGGTCGAGCTGGGCAGCCTGTTGAACAAACAGGGCCTGGAAATCGACGAAGCCCCGGTCTCGGCCGAACAACTGGGCGGCATGTTGCTGCGCATCAAGGACAACACCATCTCCGGCAAAATCGCCAAGACCGTATTCGAGGCCATGGCCAGCGGTGAAGGCAACGCCGACGAGATCATCGAGAAGCGCGGCCTCAAGCAAGTCACCGACAGCGGCGCCATCTCGGCCGTGCTGGATGAAATGCTGGCGGCCAACGCCGAGCAGGTCGAGCAATACCGTGCGGCGGATGAAGCCAAGCGCGGCAAGATGTTCGGCTTCTTTGTGGGCCAGGCGATGAAAGCCTCCAAAGGCAAGGCCAACCCGCAACAGGTGAACGAATTGCTCAAGAGCAAGCTCGAAGGCTGATAGCAATGAATGGTCCGAGCGGGATTTTACTTGCGACTCGGACCCCATGTGGGAGCGGCGGTGCGACGATTCGAATCGTCGCACCGCCGCTCCCACATTTGTGATGGGGATATTTTGATAATGAAGCGTCTACTCGGCCTCTGCGCCCTGTTCTCCCTGCTCACCGGCTGCGCCAGTGGCCTGATCGACCCCAACGGTTACGACGAAACCGGCACCGCGTCCTACTACGGCGCCAAGCACCACGGCAAGAAAACCGCCAGCGGTGAACCCTTCAACCAACACGCAATGACCGCCGCCCACCGACGCCTGCCATTCGGCACGCGGGTGCAGGTCACCAACCTGTCCAACGATAGATCCGTGGTGGTACGCATCAATGATCGCGGCCCACACACCCGTGGCCGACTGATTGATCTTTCACGCCAGGCCGCCGAACAGTTGGGTATGCTGCGCAGCGGAACCGCGCGCGTGCGCGTACAAGCCCTGAGCAACTGACTGTCGGAGCCCTGACCATTTTCGGATTAAGCGCCCTCTCGCCCATCAGCCTGATTGAACTGATCAGCGGCCTGCTGCTGCTGATTGCCGGCGCCGAAATGCTGGTACGCGCCGCCGTGCGCCTGGCCGCCAGCCTCAAGGTCAGGCCGCTGATCATTGGCTTGAGCATCGTGGCCTTTGGCAGCAGCGCGCCGCAAATCGCCGTCAGCCTGCAGGCCACCCTGGCCGGCAATACCGATATTGCCGTGGGCAGTGTGATCGGCAGCAGCATCTTCAATATCCTCGTCACCCTGGGCCTGTCGGCGCTGATCATACCCTTGCGCGTGTCGCGCCAACTGGTGCGCCTGGATATCCCGGTGATGATCGGCGCCAGCCTGCTGCTGTTTATTCTCGCCAGCGATGAAGCCCTGACCCCGCTTGACGGCCTGACCTTGCTGGTCGCCCTACTCGCCTACCTCGCCCTGTTGCTGTACCAGACCCGCCATTCGCGCCGCCCACGGACCCGCGACACCGTGGTGCAGGCGCCGTGGTTGAGCAGTTTGCTGTGGATGATCGGTGGGCTCGTGCTGCTGGTGATCGCCGGGCACCTGGTGCTGGGGGCGGCGGTGGAAGTGGCCGGCGACCTGGGCCTGTCCGAGCGGGTGATCGGCCTGACCATCGTTGCCGTCAGTACCTCCCTGCCGTGCCTCGCCACATCCCTGATCGCCGCCGTACGCGGCGAGCGGGAGATTGCGGTGGGCAACGTGATCGGCAGCAACCTGTTCAACCTGTTGGGGGTACTGGGCTTTACCGCGCTGGTGGCGCCGTCGCCCTTGTCGGTATCGCCCAATGCCCTGGATTTCGACCTGCCGGTAATGCTCGGCGTCGTGGTGTTGTGCTTGCCGGTGTTTTACACCGGCTACCGCATTACCCGCGCCGAAGGCTTGCTGCTGCTGGGCTTGTACCTGGCGTATGGGCTGCATGTGCTGTCGTTCACCACCGGCATGCCGCTGGCCAATAAACTCGAACAACTGATGCTGTACTACGTGCTGCCAGCGCTGGTGGCTTTCCTGTTGTTCACCTCGCTGCGAGCCTGGCGCCGCCAACACCACAAGAGGGAATCGCAATGACCGATCAACCGAAATCCGGCGAGCAAATGCGTCGCCAGGTCATGGGTGATGTGTTTGTCGACCGCGCGCTGGGCAATGCCACCGAGTTCACCCAGCCACTGCAGGACTTCGTCAACGAACATGCCTGGGGCGGGGTGTGGAACCGTGAAGGCCTGCCACTGAAGACCCGCAGCCTGATTACACTCGCGGCATTGACTGCCTTGAAGTGCCCGCAGGAACTCAAGGGCCATGTGCGCGGCGCGCTGAATAATGGCTGTACTGTTGAAGAAATTCGCGAGGCGCTGCTGCATTGCGCGGTGTATGCCGGCGTGCCGGCGGCGATTGATGCGTTTCGGGCGGCGCAGGAAGTGATTGAGGCGTATCAGTCAGGCCCGCAGTGACTGTTAGATCGCTATCGCGGGCAAGCCCGCTCCCACAATTTTGATTGTGCACACCTTCACCAGAACATTTCAGATCCAGCCACCCGCCTGCAACACGAAGATCCCGATATTAGTGGTCACCGCCGCCATCAAGGTGGTGATCACAATGATCGCTGCCGCCAACTCATGGTTGCCCTGGGCCGCGCGAGCCATGACAAAACTGGCGGCAGCCGTCGGCGCGCCGAAATACAAAAACAGGATCCCCAGTTCCGGCCCGCGGAACCCGTACAGCCACGCGCCGGCAGTCGCCACCAGGGGCAGCCAAATCATCTTCATCAGGCTGGCGCTCAGGGCAATGCTGCCGCTTTTCCGCAGGGCCGCCATGGACAACGTGCCGCCGATGCAGATCAACGCCAATGGCAATGTGGTATCTGCCAGGTATTGCCCGGACTTTTCCAGCCAGCCGGGCAAGCCAATCTGGAAATACGCGAAGGGTGTGGCCGCAATCACGCTGATAATCAATGGATTGGCCAGCACGCTTTTGCAGATGCTCCACGGATCGGACTTGATCACCGGACTGTAGACCGCCAGCACTATGGTCGACAGGGTGTTGTAGAACAGGATCACCAGGGCGGCGAGGATCGCGCCAAGGGAAATCCCGTAGTCGCCGTACATACTGGCCGCCAGTGCCAGGCCAATCACCCCGTTGTTACCACGAAATGCACCTTGGGCATAAATACCCCGGTCCTCACGCGGGCAACGGAAAATCGCCCAACCCCAGGCCAGGGCGAAGCCGACCAACGTCGCAACCGAGAAATAGATCAGCAGTTCCGGCTTGAGCGCCGAATGCAGGTCGGCATGCAGAATCCCCAGAAACAGCAACGCCGGCATGGTGACGTTAAACACCAAGGCCGACGCAGTGTGGATAAAGTCGTCGTTGATCCAGTTGATGCGCTTGAGCAGGACGCCCAGGAACAGCATGGCAAACACCGGCGCGGTGATGGTCAGGGTTTGCAGGAAGATAGCCAGCATGCGGGTAACCCTTAATACAAATAGTCGAAGATCTCCCATGATAAAACAGGACCACGGCCCTGTGGCATGGCTTTACTCATATTCCAAAAGATAATACTTACGAGTCGGAGCCTCTCAGCCCTTGAAATTCCTACAAACCAGTAAGAGTTGCCCCTTCGACAGAAATAAATACCCTGACAAAAACGGTATAGGTTCTGACAATCTTGCCAGTTTAAGCTTACCTCCTCTCCTTAACTTACCAGATACAAATAAGCCCAAACGAACAACCGAAACAATTAATGGATCAGACGCAAACAGGCGGAGAGACTTAATGCGCAAAACAATCAATCAATTTCATAACGTCCACCTCAGAACCTGGGACTCAAGTGACATAGAGGGCTATGCCAACTTACTCAGTGACCCAGAAACAATGAAATACATCTCTGCCGGAACTATTCGCGACCATAACGCCGCCACCAAGGAGATTTACACATTTCAACAGGAAATCGCTAAGAGGGGTTGGTCACGCTGGGCCGTAAGCCTCGGTGCCAATGCACCTTTTATCGGTTATAGCGGATTTGCCGAAAAGGAATGCGGAATAAACTTTGGCGCACGTTACCTCAGCGAATATTGGGGAACGCCTTACCCAATGGCGGCTAATTGCCTGGCGCTTGAGTATGGATTCAAGCAGCTGAAGTTTGAAAAAATCCATCTAAGAGTTAACATCAACCATAAATACGCACTCAACAACATCAGCACTTTCCTACTACAAAAAAAGCCAACCGGAACAATAGTAAACACCCCTTTCGGGCCACACCTTAAAATAGTTGTCACCCATAAAAAATTCATGGAAGTATTCCCACACAACATTGCAAGAGTTCGTCGCATTCTGGAGCGCACGCAAAAAACTCACCACCAGAGATTATTGAAAACAACCTCCCGTCAATCACAGGGAATATAATCAATTGCCAAAACACTGCATAAAAAAAGACCCCGCGAATTGCGTGGCAGGACTATGCACCCATCATACTTGGGAAGGCCCCGCACTCCCCCGCTACGCCTATTTACCACTCGGGTGCCTGCTTGCAACGATACGACTCCTGTCCTTGCTTGTCTTGAGCCTTTTAGCCTGGCCGTTACCGCCGGCCGCCAAACGGGTTATTTACTGCACGCTGCTGTTTGTCATGGGTATCAAACTCAAGTGCAACCTATCAACGCAGGAGGTCAAGAACCTCACCGACGGTCGGGTGATCGCCCTTAACCATCTAAGTGTTTGCGACTACTTTCCACTGTTGGCGATGCCGTCAGCAGTCGGCACAATGTTTGACGTCACCCACCCGCTGGTCAAAGCGATGTTTTTCCTATTGTCCAAACGCTCTGGGAAATGCTTCTGGAATGTCAATGACAAAAGAGAACTCGCAAAAAACCTGCATGCTTTTCGTAATACCCCCCAAGGCACAGCGCTGTATGTCGCTCCAGAAGCGACCATTAACAATGGCCTTGGCCTCTACGCTTTTCGTCCCAGCCTACTGAACCGCGGATTTGCTGTGGTGCCACTGGCAATGCGCCTCAGCCTGCCGCTGGGCCTGACGGCTGCCCCCTTGCACAGTTCAGCCACTCGCAGTTTTTTGCGACTGCTGCTGATGCCGTGGCTTTCGTTCGAAATGACCTATCTACCGCCCCAGCAACGCAACGAAAATCAGAGTCCCGAAGATTTCGCCCGACAGATACAAGTGTGCATTGCGACAGAGCTAGGCATTGCCGCGACCCCATGGACCCGTGAGGACAAGCATGACTACCGAAAAGCAAGTTCAGGGCCCAATTCATGAACAGTGCCGACGACATACATGTCATCTTTGATTTCGATCAAACCCTGATCGATCACGAAAGTACAATCGAGATCATCAAGTCCACCATCGCCGACAGCAGCAAGGCACAAGACCAATTGAAAGAGCTGAGGCTGATTGCCCCCAAGGTGCTGGCAGGGACGGCCAGTGCATGGGAACTATTGAGTTTGATGAAGGTGATTCCACGCATCCGACGCAGTCATCTCACGCACTATATCGAAGCGACCGTGAACAACATCGAACCGGCCTTGCGCGAAACACTGCACCAATTACAGCAATACGGCGTACAGGTACATATTCTTTCCGGTGGCTACATGGAGTGGATTACGCCCATTGTCCGTGCCCTGGGCATCAACCCACGAAACGTACTTGCTAATCGACTGTTCTGGTTAGGCTCACGGGCACTGTGCCCTCGCCCGTCGCCACTGATCAACCCCAGCAGTGGCAAAAGCAAAATTACCCGGCATTGGCGCGAAAGTGGTCGTTTGAAAGGCCGCACGCTCATCGTCGGAGACGCCACCTCTGACTATCAGGTCTATGCCAATGGCTGGGCGGATGGTTTTGTATGTGCTGATTACTACGTCAAACAACCCCTGCCCGAACTGACAGGTCAAGTACGTCGAGCAACCAGTCCAGGCAGTGTTTATCCTCATATTCAGGCGCTACTGAGTTCACTGCCTTGACCCATTATCCGACACAATCAGCCCCCACAAACTACGTAACAGGAGCGGGATTGAACAACGTAATGTCATTGTGCAATTTATGCCGCTCGGCCCAGGTCTGCTTCTTGCCACTGGCTACATCCAGGTAGAAGTGGAACAACTCCCAGCCCAGCTCCTCGATGGTCGCACGGCCGGTGGCGATGCGTCCGGCGTCGATATCGATCAGGTCTGGCCAGCGCTGGGCCAGTTCCGTGCGGGTCGAGACCTTCACCACCGGCGCCATCGCCAGCCCGTAAGGCGTGCCGCGACCGGTGGTGAAGACATGCAGGTTCATCCCCGCCGCCAGTTGCAAGGTGCCGCAGACAAAATCGCTGGCCGGTGTCGCGCAAAAGATCAGGCCTTTGCCCTTGAAGCGCTCGCCCGGCCCCAGTACGCCGTTGATCGCGCTGCTGCCGGATTTGACGATGGAGCCCAGGGACTTCTCGACAATGTTCGACAACCCGCCCTTCTTGTTGCCCGGCGTGGTGTTGGCGCTGCGGTCGGCCTCGCCCTTGGCCAGGTAGCGGTCGTACCAGTCCATTTCCCGTACCAGTTCCCGGGCAACGTCTTGGCTCTCGGCACGGGAGGTCAGCAGGTAAATGGCATCGCGCACTTCAGTGACTTCGGAAAACATCACCGTCGCCCCGGCCCGCAGCAATAAGTCCGAGGCGTAACCCAGCGCCGGGTTGGCGGTGATCCCGGAAAACGCGTCGCTGCCGCCGCATTGCATGCCGAGGATCAGCTCCGAGGCCGGTACGGTTTCCCGCCGGCGCAGGTCGAGTTTCTTCAGGCGGACTTCGGCTAGCGCCATGATCTGCTCGATCATTTCACTGAAGCCGTGGCTGGCGTCCTGCAGGCGGTACAGCCACGGCTCGCTGAGGTCAACCGAGCTGTCGTTGTCGTGCATCACTTGCCCGGCCTGCAATTTCTCGCAGCCCAGGCTGATCACCAGCGCTTCGCCCCCCAGGTTCGGGTTGCGCGCCAGGTTGCGCACAGTGCGGATCGGGATATAGGCATCGGTGGCGGTAATGGCCACGCCACAGCCGTAGCTGTGGGTCAGTGCCACTACGTCATCGACATTCGGGTACTTGGGCAGCAACTCGTCCTTGATGCGCTTGACCGCATGGTCCAGCACGCCGGTCACGCACTGCACAGTGGTGGTGATGCCAAGGATATTGCGCGTACCGACGGTGCCGTCGGCATTGCGATAGCCTTCGAAAGTAAAGCCTTCCAATGGCGCCTGGGCCTCGGGGACCTCGGTGGACAGCGGCAGGCTGTCCAGCGGCGGTGCGGTAGGCATGCGCAGTTGATCTTCCTGGACCCAACTGCCGCGCGGTATCGGCTGCAAGGCGTAACCGATGGTTTGGCCATAGCGAATGATCTGACCACCTTGCGGGATATCTTCCAGGGTCACCTTGTGGCTCTGGGGGATGAACTCCACGGTCACCAGGCCGTCCGGGAACTCGGTGCCCGCCGGCACGCCCTGGTCATTGACCACGATTACTACGTTGTCGCGCTCGTGCAGACGAATGGAGCGCGGCGAGTCGGCATGTTCAATCAACTGCATCACACGGCCCCTTCAGGATTGCGCTTGGGAAAGGTTAGTCAACTCGGGGCCTTTGCTCGGTGGCTCGTTGAGCACCACGCGCTTGATCGGGCCGACGATCACCAGGTAGCTGAATACCGCCACCAGCGCATTGGCGCCGACGAACACCAGGGCCCACTTGAACGAACCGGTAGTGCTGATGATGTAGCCAATCACGATGGGCGTGGTGATGGAAGCCAGGTTGCCGAAGGTGTTGAACAAGCCGCCGCTGAGGCCGGCGATTTGTTTCGGCGAGGTGTCAGACACCACCGCCCAACCCAGTGCGCCAACGCCTTTGCCGAAGAAGGCCAGGGCCATAAAGCCGACCACCATCCATTCCACATCCACG
This sequence comes from Pseudomonas sp. MF5691, assembly GCF_016405645.1. Classification (NCBI taxonomy): domain Bacteria; kingdom Pseudomonadati; phylum Pseudomonadota; class Gammaproteobacteria; order Pseudomonadales; family Pseudomonadaceae; genus Pseudomonas; species Pseudomonas sp. MF5691. The sequence continues at coordinate 300,617 of NZ_JAEKDC010000001.1, read as the reverse complement.
TAGTTGCAGGCAATGATGCTACTGGAGACCAACAAACCGGCAATGATCGGCGCCTTGCGAGCGAAGGTCAGGGAGTGGCCCTTGCGCAACAGGTAATCGGAAATCACCCCGCCCAGCACGCCGCCGATAAAACCGCAGATCGCCGGCAACGAGGCGATAAAACCGGCCTTGAGGATGGTCATGCCACGGTCCTGCACCAGGTACACGGGGAACCAGGTGAGAAAGAAGTAGGTAATACCGTTGATGCAGTACTGGCCCAGGTAGACCCCGAGCATCATGCGGTTGGTCAGCAACTGGCGGATGTAATCCCACTTCGGCCCGTCGGTTTTCTTACCCTTGGCCTTGTCCTGATCCATATCGACCATCGCCCCGTTGGCAGCGATGTGGTTGAACTCGGCTTCGTTGATCAGCGGGTGCTGGCGCGGGCTGTAGATTACTTTCAGCCAGATCAGCGAGAACACGATGCCGATCACGCCCATCACGATAAACACGTGCTGCCAGCCGAAGCTGTAGACGATCCAGCCCATCAGCGGTGCAAACAACACGGTGGCGAAGTACTGCGCCGAGTTGAAGATCGCCGAAGCCGTACCGCGTTCGGCAGTGGGGAACCAGGCCGCGACAATCCGTGCGTTACCGGGGAAGGATGGCGCCTCTGCCAGGCCCACCAAGAATCGCAGCATAAACAGCGCCACCACGGCGGTGGAGACCCCGAACTCACCGACATAGCCTTGCAGCACGGTGAACAGCGACCAGGTGAAGATGCTCAGGGCATAGACTTTTTTCGAGCCGAAACGGTCGAGCAGCCAGCCGCCGGGGATTTGCCCGGCCACATAGGCCCAACCGAACGCAGAGAAGATATAACCGAGGGTGACCGCGTCGATGCCGAGGTCTTTTTGCAGGCTGGAACCTGCGATGGCGATGGTGGCGCGGTCGGCGTAGTTGATCGTGGTCACCAGGAACAGCATGAGCAAGATCAAATAACGGACGTGCGTCGGCTTGGTCGCTTGCATGTAGATGTACTCCCACTAATTATTTTTTTTGCGGGTAATGGTTTTGGTGCTGCGCACTGCTTTTTTGTGGGAGCTGGATTGCCGGCTCCCACACGTATTGCGTTTACGAGCCGATGTAGCTGGTTTTCACCACGGTGTAGAACTCTTGCGCATAGCGACCTTGCTCACGCGAACCGTAGGATGAGCCCTTACGCCCACCAAAGGGAACGTGATAATCCACACCCGCCGTCGGCAGGTTGACCATCACCATCCCGGCCTGGGAGTGGCGCTTGAAGTGGTTGGCATACTTGAGCGAGGTGGTGGCAATGCCTGCCGACAAACCGAACTCGGTGTCGTTGGCCATGGCCAGTGCCGCTTCGTAGTCCGCCACGCGCACGACATTGGCCACCGGGCCGAAGATTTCTTCACGGCTGATGCGCATGGCGGCCTGGCTGTCGGCGAACAGAGTCGGCGCCAGGAAGTAACCTTCGGTGTCACACGTCACCAAACCACCACCGCTGACCAGCCGCGCACCCTCGCCCTGGCCGATGTCGATGTATTTCAGGTCCTGGTCCAGTTGGGCCTGGGACACCACCGGTCCGATATCGGTGCCGGCGTGCAGGGCATGGCCGACCTTGATCGACTGCATGCGCTCGGCCATGGCCGCGACGAACCGGTCGTGGATCCCCGCCGTGACGATAAAGCGGCTGGACGCCGTGCAACGCTGGCCAGTGGAGTAGAACGCGCTCTGCACCGACAACTCGACGGCCTGCTTGAGGTCGGCATCGTCGAGAATGATCTGCGGGTTTTTGCCGCCCATTTCCAACTGCACCTTGGCCTGGCGCGACACGCAACTGACTGCGATCTGTCGGCCCACGCCCACGGAGCCGGTAAAGCTGATGCCATCGACCTGCGGGCTGTTGACCAGCGCATCGCCGACGACGCGGCCGCTGCCCATCACCAGGTTGAACACGCCACTGGGGAAGCCGGCGCGGGAGATGATTTCGGCCAGGGCCCAGGCACAGCCGGGCACCAGGTCTGCCGGCTTGAGCACCACGCAGTTGCCGTAGGCCAGGGCCGGGGCGATTTTCCAGGCGGGGATGGCAATCGGGAAGTTCCACGGGGTAATCAGGCCCACCACACCCAAGGCTTCGCGGGTGACTTCGACATTGACCCCTGGGCGCACCGACGGCAGGTAATCACCGGACAGGCGCAGGCACTCGCCGGCAAAAAACTTGAAGATATTACCGGCACGGGTCACTTCGCCGATGGCTTCCGGAAGGGTCTTGCCCTCTTCGCGGGCCAGCAGCGTACCGAGTTCTTCACGGCGGGCGAGGATCTCGCTGCCGACTTTATCCAGGGCGTCATGCCGGGCCTGGATGCCGGAGGTCGACCACGCCGGGAACGCTGCGCGGGCCGCGTCGATGGCGGCGTTGACCTGGGCCAGGTCGGCCGTGGCGAAATCGCCGATGACATCCGAAAGATCCGACGGGTTGATATTGCTTGAGTAGTCCGCACCGGCCACCCATTGGCCGCCGATGTAGTTGTCAAAACGCTTGGTTTGGGACACGCCTCTTCTCCTTACGCAAAAAGCCGCTGATCACTCAGCGGCTTTATTAATGGGTTACTGCGCACCTTGCTTGTCGATCAGCGCGGCCAGGGCTTCGTATTCTTCTGGCAGCAGATCGGTCAGCGGGGTACGTACCGGGCCTGCGTCATAGCCGGCGATTTTTGCGCCCGCCTTGACGATGCTCACGGCATAGCCGGCCTTGCGGTTACGCAGGTCCAGGTAAGGCAGGAAGAAGTCGTCGATGATCTTGTTGACGGTGGCGTGATCTTCCCGGGCAATCGCGTGGTAGAAGTCCATCGCGGTCTTGGGAATAAAGTTGAAGACTGCCGAGGAGTACACCGGCACGCCCAGGGCCTTGTAGGCAGCGGCGTAAACCTCTGCAGTCGGCAAGCCGCCCAGGTAGCTGAAACGATCACCGAGACGACGGCGGATCGACACCATCAGCTCGATATCACCCAGGCCATCCTTGTAGCCGATCAGGTTCGGGCAACGTTCGGCCAGGCGCTCCAGCAGCGGCGCGGTCAGGCGGCAGACGTTGCGGTTGTAGACCACCACACCGATTTTTACCGACTTGCACACTGCCTCGACATGGGCGGCGACGCCGTCCTGGCTGGCTTCGGTCAGGTAGTGCGGCAACAGCAGCAGGCCCTTGGCTCCCAGGCGCTCGGCTTCCTGGGCGTACTCGATGGCCTGGCGGGTGGAGCCGCCGACACCGGCGAGGATCGGCACGCTGGTGGCGCAGGTATCAACGGCGGTTTTCACCACTTGGGCGTATTCACTGGCTGCCAGGGAGAAAAACTCACCGGTGCCGCCCGCCGCAAACAACGCAGAGGCGCCATACGGGGCCAGCCACTCCAGGCGCTTGATATAGCCCGCCGGGTGGAACTCACCCTGGGCATTGAAATCGGTGACCGGGAAAGACAGCAGACCGTGGGAGAGGATGGACTTCAGTTCTTGTGGATTCATTATTTGAACACCCTGGGCAAATACGAAGACTGGAACGTTATTATTGATGTCATACGTCATCGTACAACTATAAAAATGTTCGTCAACCTTCTTTTGTCGGCTTGCCGGTATTTCGAGGTCATTAGTAGCGAGCGCCTTGACGTAGGGAATTATTCCTCTATTCTCGCAATGACTGTATATGCATACAGTTATTAAGGAAGATTCCTACGACATAGCAAGGAGCTAACATGTCAGAACTTGAATCGGTCATTACCCGCAAAACCCTCCCCTCCCTGCGCTTTGAAGGCGGCGAGCACACCGCCATTGGCGATGACACCCAGCTGCGCTTCGTGCAGGGCGCGCCCTCTATTCCGGGCGCGCAAGTCAAGCTTCACCTACCCAACGGCCTGGCCCTGACCTATGGTCAGATCATCTCCCTGGGCGGTGACTTCTACGGAATTCCCGGCCAGCCCATCAGTGACGGTGCGTCACCCACCGAGCGTGTGCAGCGCTTCACCGCCGCGTTTAACTCGCTGGCGACTTTGCCGGCGTCACGGGAGGAAGCGGGCAAAATCCTCGCAGTCATGCAAAAAGAGATCAACGCAGTGAAGCAGGCCATTCAGGATGGCAAGCAACCCCATGAGGCCTACGACGCACTAGGAGATACGTTGTCTGAAGAGTGGAACCGTATCACCGGCGGCGGCAGCGTGGTTTCAGCCATGGTTCCCCTGGGGCGCTACTTGAAGCTGGCGGCCGATAATGCCGACCATTTCGGCGAGTGGGCGCTGTCTGCCTACCTGGCCGGGCATTCTGCCGCCCTGCAACAAGCGGTGGTGGCTCACCAAAGCGGCAGCGGCCAGCAATTGGAACTGGCTTACGCCATGAACAGCTTTGCTGATCACTTCTTGACCGACCTGTTTTCCGCAGGGCACCTGCGCGTCCCACGCAAACAACTGGCGGCCGTGGTGACACCGGGTGAACTGGGGTCGTTGATCAGCCGCTTTATGCACGATGAAGACAGCAAGTTCGGGCTCAATGTGCGCAATGCCCTGGGCGATGAGTGGCATGCCTATGGCGACAAACGCTATTTCGATAGCAATGACGCCGCCAACCGCACCCAGGTCAAGCGTGCGGTACAGGCTTCGGCCGATGAGATCTTCGACGCGTACATCAGCGGTATCGCGCCCTCCCCGGCCACATTCAAGGCACCACTGCATGTGCCGGACTTGAACGCGGCGAACAATCCAGCGAATAACTTTTCGCCGCTGTTCAAGGCCGAGGGCGACAAGGTGTTGCGGCGCAAGGACGTCAACAACTTGAATGACAAGCAGTGGACCAATGATTGGTGGGGGTGGAGTACGTATCTGTTGCTTAAGGACTACAAGCCAAATAACCCGCTGCCTTGATGTAGCCACAGCGCCCCTGTGTACGGATGATTCGTATACAGGGGACCGTTCGTCGTCACTGTGAATTCTGACAGTATCAGCGATGTACCCGTCGCCCCTAGATTGAACGCCACCACCGGGCAACCTCAGCCGCAAGAGGTGCAGTCACCCTGGAGGCCCTTCAGTAATCGAGAAATAGTGAGGCATGCCATGGCTACTAGAAAATGCACGTTTACATCCAAATCCAATAAATTCAAAGCAGCGACGCAGAATATCGATGCTGTGGACCTACCCAATATCGGTGATACCGTTCAACTTGATGGTGGTCCGCCTGAATTGATCATAGGCAAAAACTTCCAAATCAAAAATGGCGAAGTTAAGCAAATCGACTTTTTCCTGGCGTAAATGCCTCCCTAGCAATCACCGAATTACCCCCGCTGCGCCTGCGCTTCTTCATGAGCCTGGCGCAGCCGCTCTCGACTATTGGTCAAATGCAATCTCATCGCCGCCCGCGCCGCATCCGAATCCTGGCGGGCAATCGCCTCATAAATCTCTTCGTGCTCACGGCTCAGGCGGCTCATGTAGTGCTGCTGGTCGTCATGGGCCAGGCGCGCAGAATTCAGGCGGGTCCGCGGAATAATGCTGGTGCCCAGGTGGGTCATGATATCGGTGAAGTAACGGTTGCCGGTGGACAGGGCAATCTGCAAGTGGAACTGGAAGTCCGACGCTACCGCATCACTGGCGTGCGCTGCACTTTCATTCAGGGCATCTAGGGCCGCGCGCATCGCTGCCAACTGCTCGTCACTGCGACGCTGGGCCGCGAGACCAGCAGACTCCACTTCCAGGCTGATGCGCAATTCGAGGATCGCCAGTACATCACGCAGCGTGACCACGGTCGCCGGATCAATGCGGAACCCGCTGGGGCTCGGCGTATCCAGCACAAAGGTGCCGATGCCATGCCGGGTTTCCACCTGCCCGGCTGCCTGCAGCCGCGAGATCGCTTCGCGCACCACCGTGCGGCTGACCCCATGGGCTTCCATGATGGCTGACTCGGTGGGCAGTTTGTCGCCACGCTTGAGCTGGCCATCGCGGATCTGTTCGGACAACACCGTGACCAGTTCCTGGGCAAGGCTACGGCGCTTGCGGGGAAGACGCGGGGCTGTGCTGAGGTTTTCCATGGGCAGGCAACTATCTCGATGATTCAAAAGGGCATCATAGCCCAAGCGAGTTGTACGATCACCGCCCTGCATGATTTGCCCAAGGTTTATCGCGCGCAAAAAAATGCCCCAGCCTAAGCCGGGGCATTTTCAACACATGCCCGAAGGCGCATGTTTTATCACTTCACCACTTTCAAGCTCGGCCGGCCGCTAGGGCGCGGTGGCTCGGAATCAGGTGGCGGCAGATCATCTTCAATTTCAATCGCTTCGTCGTCTTCAAGGGACGACTCCAGATCAAACACCATGCCCTGGCCATTCTCCCGGGCATAAATGCCCAGGATCGCGCCGATGGGCACATAGAGCGTATGGGGTACCCCACCAAAACGCCCTTCAAAGCTGACCGCTTCATTGTCCATGTGCAGTTGACGCACGGCACTGGGCGAAACGTTCAGGACAATCTGTCCGTCACTGGCAAAACCTTGTGGCACCTGCACCGCAGGAAACTCGGAATTGACCAGCATATGCGGGGTGCAATCGTTGTCCACAATCCACTCGTAGAGCGCGCGGACCAGGTAAGGTCGACTGGAGTTCATCAACGGCTCCTTAAGCCTTAGCGCATATCACGTTCGACGCCAGACAGACTTGCCTGGAAAGCCTCACGCGCAAACTGGCGCTCCATGTAATCAAGCAGCGGCTTGGCAGGCCGCGGCAGTTCAATGCCCAGAATCGGCAAACGCCAGAGTATGGGTAATAGGCAGCAATCCACCAGGCTTTGTTCCTCACTGAGGAAAAAAGGTTTGTCGGCGAACAATGGAGAAACGCCGGTCAGGCTCTCGCGCAATTCCTTACGCGCCTGCACACGGGCCGCTTCTTTGCTGCGTGTATCCAGAATCAGATCCACCAGCCCACACCAGTCACGCTGGATCCGATGGATCAGCAGGCGGCTGTTGGCACGCGCCACCGGATACACCGGCAGCAAAGGTGGATGGGGGTAACGCTCATCCAGATATTCCATCACCACGGTTGACTCCCACAACGCCAGGTCACGATCGACCAGGGTGGGCAAGCTGCCGTAAGGGTTCACTTCGATCAGTTTCGGCGGGTGACGTCCCACCTCCACACTGATGATCTCGGCGCTGACACCCTTCTCTGCGAGCACGATGCGTACTCGGTGGGAATAGTGGTCGGCGGGGTCGGAGTAACAGGCCAACCGGTTGGTCACGCCCATGGCGGTCCTCCTCGCTTGTTGAAATTATCGAAAGCTCAAAAACGAGCGCGCCCAGAAAGCATCTCCTGTAACACCTGGATCAACCAGAGCGTTACCCGTTCAGAGACGTCGCTGGGCGCGCAAGATTAACAGCAATTGCCTAAGGTTGGATCAATGCACATCCTTCCAGTATTCACGCTTGAGCAAATAAGCGAATACGAAGAAGAAAGCCAGGTACAGCAACACATAGGTACCGATGCGTTGATGCTCCAGTTTGACCGGGTTGGCGGAGTAAGCCAGGAAGGTCACCAGGTTCTTGACCTTCTCGTCGAACTGCTCCTCGTTCAGCGCGCCGCTCTTGGGCACGATGGTCAGTTGGTCACAGGCTTCGTGGGTCAACGGCGTGCCGGTCAGCGGGTCATATTGCTTCTTGCCGTTTTCCACGACTTGAACCTGCTTGCATCCGACCACCTGACGGCCTTGCAGGCCGACCAGCACGTTAGGCATACCCACGTTCGGGAAGACCTTGTTGTTCACGCCCCATGGGCGCGTAGGGTCTTCGTAGAACGATTTCAGGTAGCCATACAGCCAGTCGGTGCCACGTACGCGTGCTACCAGGGTCAGGTCGGGCGGTGCAGCCCCGAACCAGGCCTTGGCGTCGGCCGCTTGCATGCCGATGTTCATGTGGTCGCCAATCTTGGCACCGGTGAACACCAGGTTCTTGAGCATCAACTCATGAGGGATGCCCAGGTCATCGGCCACGCGCTCGTAACGCTGGAACTTGGCGCTGTGGCAGCCCATGCAGTAGTTGGCGAACGTACGGGCGCCGTCTTGCATGGCAGCCTTGTCAGAAACGTCAATGTCGACTTTTTCCAGTGCCACGCCAGAACCGGCCGCGAAGGACAGTGCCGGCAGGGCAGCAAGAATCAATGCAGCGAATAATTTTTTCATCAGCCAGTCACCCTTTCCGGAACCGGTTTTGTCTTCTCGAGCCGGGTGTAGAACGGCATCAGAATGAAGTAGGCGAAGTACAGGAAGGTGCAGACCTGCGACAACAACGTCCGCTCAGGGGTCGGCGCCAGTACGCCCAGCACACCCAGGATCACGAACGAGATGCAGAACACCCACAGCCAGATTTTGCTCAGCCAGCCCTTGTAGCGCATGGACTTGACCGGGCTACGGTCGAGCCAAGGCAACACGAACAGCACCGCAATGGCCGCACCCATGGCGATAACGCCCATGAGCTTGTCGGGGATCGCCCGCAAAATGGCGTAGAACGGCGTGAAGTACCAGACCGGGGCAATGTGTTCCGGGGTCTTGAATGCGTTCGCCTGTTCGAAGTTAGGCTTTTCGAGGAAGTAGCCGCCCATTTCCGGGAAGAAGAACACAATCGAGCAGAAGACGAACAGGAACACCACCACGCCGACGATATCTTTCACGGTGTAGTAAGGGTGGAAAGGAATGCCGTCCAGCGGAATGCCGTTCTCGTCCTTGTGCTTCTTGATGTCCACGCCGTCGGGGTTGTTCGAACCGACTTCGTGCAGCGCCAGGATGTGCAGCACCACCAGACCGAGGATCACGATCGGCAAGGCCACCACATGCAAGGCAAAGAAGCGGTTCAGGGTGATGCCCGAAATCAGGTAGTCACCACGGATCCACTGGGTCAGGTCGTTGCCGATGACCGGGATCGCGCCAAACAGCGAGATGATCACCTGGGCACCCCAGTAGGACATCTGGCCCCAAGGCAGCAGGTAGCCCATGAAGGCCTCTGCCATCAGTGCCAGGTAGATCAGCATGCCAAACACCCACACCAGTTCACGCGGCTTCTGGTACGAGCCGTAGAGCAAGCCACGGAACATGTGCAGATAGACCACGATGAAGAACGCCGAAGCGCCAGTGGAGTGCAACAGACGCAGGATCGAGCCGTACTCGACGTCGCGCATGATGTATTCGACGGAGGCAAATGCTTCTTCCGCCGACGGGGTGTAGCTCATGGTCAGCCAGACACCGGTCACGATCTGATTGACCAGTACCAGCAATGCCAGGGAGCCAAAGAAATAGAAGAAGTTGAAGTTCTTCGGCGCGTAATACTTGCTGAGATGGTCTTCCCACATTTTGGTGGCGGGGAAGCGCGCATCCACCCAATCCATGAACTTGCTCATTACGCGCTCTCCTTATCGACACCAATGACAATAACGTCGTCAGATTCGTAGTTGTGCGGCGGAACCGGCAGGTTCAACGGAGCAGGCTGGGATTTGTAGACGCGACCGGCCAGGTCGTAGTGGGAGCCGTGGCAAGGGCAGAAATAGCCGCCAACCCAGTCCTTGCCCAGATCCACAGGCGCGACTTCCGGGCGGAAGGTCGGCGAGCAGCCCAGGTGCGTGCAAAGACCGACCAGCAGCAGAATCTCTGGCTTGATCGAACGCGCTTCGTTTTGGGCGTAGGCGGGTTGTTCGGAATTCTTGGATTCGGGGTCAGACAACTGGCCCTCGATTTTCTTCAGATTCCCCAGGATTTCCTCGGTACGACGAACGATGAATACTGGCTGGCCGCGCCACTCAGCAATCATCTGCTGGCCTGGCTCGATCTTGCTGACATTCACCTTCACCGGTGCACCTGCGGCTTTCGCCTTGGCACTGGGAAACCATGACCCCACGAACGGGACCGCAGCCCCCACCGCTCCTGCAGCACCCACAACGGATGTGGCTGCTACCAAGAAGCGACGCCGGCCTGCATTCACGCCGTCATTGCTCATTCAGTCCTCTCCCATCAGCTTTTTGGCCTGTTAAATCAGGCGTCTACTAAGTATTAAATCTGAACTTATAAAAATTTTGCCGAATGGTAATGAAAAGCCCCACCTCTGACAAGGTAATTACCCGGAGCCTAAGCCCCAAGCCTTGTAGTATAGGGGGTCTACGGATGTGGCAAGTTGTCACACAGAAAAAACCTGCATAAAAAGCGGGCAATAAAAAACGCCCAGCTCCGCGAGGAGGCTGGGCGTTTTTGTGGAACGTAAAGCGAATTAACGCTTCGAGTACTGCGGACGCTTACGCGCTTTACGCAGACCGACTTTCTTACGTTCAACTTCACGGGCATCGCGAGTCACGAAGCCAGCTTTGCGCAGAGCGCCGCGCAGGGTTTCGTCGTACTGCATCAGAGCGCGAGTGATACCGTGGCGGATTGCGCCAGCTTGACCACTTACACCGCCACCGATAACGGTGACGTAGATGTCGAACTTTTCAACGGTCTCGGTCAGTTCCAGCGGCTGACGAACTACCATGCGGGCAGTTTCGCGGCCGAAGAAGTTGTCCAGAGTGCGGTTGTTGATCGAGATGTTACCAGTGCCCGGACGCAGGAAAACGCGTGCGGTTGCGGTTTTGCGACGGCCAGTGCCGTAATTTTGAGTCGCCGACATAATGAACTATTCCGTTAAAACTTCAGTTCTTGGGGCTGCTGAGCAGCATGAGGGTGAGCAGCGCCCGCATAGACTTTCAGCTTGCGATACATGTCGCGACCCAGTGGGCCCTTCGGCAGCATACCTTTAACCGCGATCTCGATCGGGGCTTCAGGCTTCTTGGCAATCAGGCCTTCGAAGTTCGAAGACTTGATACCGCCTGGGAAACCGGAGTGACGGTAGTACATTTTGTCGCTTGCTTTGTTGCCGGTTACACGAACCTGCTCAGCGTTGATGATTACGATGTAGTCACCGGTATCAACGTGAGGGGTGTACTCAGGCTTGTGCTTGCCACGCAGACGGCTGGCGACTTCAGTGGCCAGACGACCCAGGGTCTGACCAGCGGCGTCGACGACAAACCAGTCGCGCTGAACTGTTTCCGGTTTTGCAGTAAAAGTTGTCATTCTTTAATAGCCTCAGGGGCCGCCCTGTAAATTAGACGGCGGATCTTACTGAATAGTGCGTACTTTGACAAGTCAAAGGCAGCCGGATACAGACGCTATCGGGGGCTCGGGTCAGCGCGTCCGTTCAACGGCAAGATTCTTCGGCAGGCGGCGCATCACTTCCACTGCAGAAAGAGGTGGGCAATTATGCAGATTGCGAAAAAAAATTCAACCTGCTTTTATGATTGTTTTCCCCGAAGGAGCACCCGATGGATTATCGACAACTGGGCCGGACCGATCTGAACGTGAGCGCGATCTGCCTCGGGACCATGACCTGGGGCGAGCAAAACACCGAGGCAGAGGCCTTCGCCCAGATTGAAAGAGCCAAAGGTGCGGGGATCAACTTCCTCGATACCGCAGAAATGTACCCGGTCCCCCCCAAGGCTGACACCTACGCCACCACCGAACGCTACATCGGCAACTACTTCAAGAGTCGGGGCGACCGCGCCGACTGGATCCTCGCCAGCAAGATCGCCGGCCCCGGCAACACCATCGACTACATCCGCGACGGCCAGCTCAAGCACAACCGCAAGCACATCGTCGACGCCCTGGACGCCAGCCTCAAGCGCCTGCAGACCGACTGGATCGACCTGTACCAACTGCACTGGCCGGAACGCAGCACCAACTTCTTCGGCCAACTGAGCTACAAGCACCAGGAAGAGCCCGACCTCACACCGCTGGAAGAAACCCTCGAAGCCCTCGACGAGCAGGTCAAGGCCGGCAAGATCCGCCATATCGGCCTGTCCAATGAAACGCCGTGGGGCACCATGAAGTTCCTGGCCCTGGCCGAGGCCCGCGGCTGGACCCGCGCGGTATCGATTCAGAACCCCTACAACCTGCTCAACCGCAGCTTTGAAGTGGGCCTGGCAGAAGTCGCCATCCGTGAGCAATGCGGCTTGCTGGCATATTCGCCACTGGCATTCGGCATGCTCAGCGGCAAGTACGAAGGCGGCGCACGGCCGGCCGAGGGTCGTTTGAGCCTCTACAGCCGCTTTAGCCGCTACTTCAACCCGCAATCGGAAGCCGCGTGCAGCCGCTATGTGGCCCTGGCCCGCGAGCACGGCCTGGACCCGGCGCAGATGGCCCTGGCGTTTGTCACGCAGCAGCCGTTTGTGACCAGCAATATCATTGGCGCGACGACGCTTGCGCAGTTGGACAGCAATATCGCCAGTGCTGATCTGAAACTGTCGAAAGAGGTGTTGGACGGGATCGAGGCGATTCAGAAGGATCACCCGAATCCTGCGCCTTGATTGACCTTTAGGCCGCCATCGCAGGCAAGCCAGCACCCACATTTGATCGGTAATGTGGGCGCTGGCTTGCCTGCGATGGGGCCCTCAACAGCACCAGAGATTCAAAGCGCCCGCGCAATGATCTCCTTCATGATCTCATTGGTCCCCGCATAAATGCGCTGTACCCGCGCATCCGCCCAGGCCCGGGCAATCGGGTATTCCCACATGTAACCGTAGCCGCCGTGCAACTGCACACACTCATCGAGCACCTTGCATTGCAGGTCAGTGGTCCAGTATTTGGCCATCGCCGCCGTCGGCACATCCAGCTTGCCTTGCAGGTGCTGTTCCAGGCACTTGTCGACAAACACCCGACCAATCTGCACCTCGGTCGCAATCTCCGCCAGCTTGAAGCGGGTGTTCTGGAAGTCGGCAATCGCCTTGCCGAACGCCTTGCGCTCGCGGGTGTAGTCCAGGGTCCATTGCAGCGCCGCCTCGGCCGACGCCAGGGCGCCGATCGCCACGGTCAGGCGCTCCTGGGGCAGCTCCTGCATCAGGTAGGCAAAGCCCATTCCCGCCTGGCCCAGCAGGTTCTCCTTGGGCACCCGCACGTCCTGGAAGAACAGCTCGGAGGTGTCCTGAGCCTTCATCCCGACCTTTTCCAGGCGCTTGCCCTTGTCGAAGCCCGGCGTATTGGCCTCGACCAGAAACAGACTGGTGCCCTTGGCGCCGGCCTTGGGATCGGTCTTGGCCACCACAATCACCAGGTCCGCCAGGAAGCCATTGGTAATAAAAGTCTTGGAGCCGTTGATTACATACTCATCGCCGTCCAGCACGGCGGTGGTCTTGACCCCTTGCAGATCAGACCCGGCGCCCGGCTCGGTCATGGCAATGGCCGTGACCATCTCCCCGGAAACGAGCTTGGGCAGGTACTTGTGCTTCAGCGCCTCGCTGCCGTAATGCAGGATATACGGCGCAACAATGTCCGAATGCAGGGAGAAGCCAATCCCGGTCAGCCCCAGGCGGCCGATCTCTTCGATCACCACGGTGCTGTAGAGAAAGTCGGCGCCCAGGCCGCCATATTCCTCCGGCAGGTGCGAGCACAGCATCCCCGCCTCCCCCGCCTTGCTCCACAGGGCGCGATCAATATGGCCCTGCTTTTCCCATTGCGCATGGAACGGCACCGCGTCTTTTTCGAGGAAGGTGCGCACGCTCTGGCGGAAGAGTTCGTGCTCGGAGCTGAACAAGGTTCTGGGAATCATGAGTCACCTGCGTCGATTGTCGGACAAAAACAAGATCACAGAGCCTAAGCTGCACGGACGTCACAGGACACTGGACACATGCGACAAAAAATAAGACGATCCAGCCGTTAGTTGACCACTTTCCCCTATAAGAATAATCGAAATTATGTCTAACCTCGTCTCCACGCCCTTGCGGCGCGTCAGCATTTTGGCCATTGACCGGGTGTTTGCTTCCACCCTCATGCAAGCCAAGGATTTCTTCCACCTCGCCAGCCTGCGTTACGGCAAACAGCAGGGCCTGGGCCTCACGCCGGCCTTTGAAACCCGCCTGGTAAGCCCCGATGGGCAATCGGTGTGCAGCTTCAGCGATGTGATCATGCCGGTCGACGGCGGCCTGGAAAACGCCGATATCATTGTGCTGCCGGCCTTCTGGGATGACTTCGACGCCCTGAGCAAACGCTACCCACAGATCCTGCCCTGGCTGCGCGAGCAACATGCGCGCGGGGCGGTGTTATGCGGTGAGGCCACCGGGGTGTTCTGGCTCGCCGAAGCCGGCCTGCTTGATGGCAAGGAGGCGACCACCTACTGGCGCTTCTTCAACGCCTTCAGCGAACGCTTCCCCAAGGTCCAGCTCAATCAGGACAAGCACCTGACCGACGCCGACAACCTGTACTGCGCCGGGGGCACCACGTCGGCCTGCGATCTCTACATCTATCTGATCGAGCGCTTCTGCGGCGCCAACATCGCCCAGGCCGTGGCCCGCGACATCCTTTACGAAGTGCAGCGCAGCTACGCGCCGGGACGCATCGGTTTTGGTGGGCAGAAGCTGCACCAGGATGTGATCATCCTGCAGATCCAGCATTGGCTCGAAGAGCACTTCGCCGACAAGTTCCGCTTTGAAGACGTGGCCCGAGAACACGGCATGAGCATCCGCAACTTTATGCGGCGCTTCCAGACCGCTACCGGCGACAAGCCGCTGCACTACCTGCAACGCCTGCGCATCGAGACAGCCAAGGGGTTGTTGTCGGGCAGCCGCAAGAGCATCAAGACCATCAGCTATGAGGTGGGTTACGACGATGCGAGCTTTTTTGCGCGGCTGTTCAGGCAGCACACGGAACTGTCGCCGAACCAGTATCGCCAGCAGTTCCAGCAGGCCGCCTAACTAAAGCCGGGCACAATCAAATGTGGGAGCGGGCTTGCTCGCGAATGCGGTGTGTCAGTTAACGAATAAGTCGACTGATACGCCGCATTCGCGAGCAAGCCCGCTCCCACATTTTGGTTCGGTGTTTGCCTAAGGCTTGTGCGCCCGCGCCAGGAACTCGTGGGACTGCATTTCCAGCAAGCGGCTCAAGGTCCGTTGGAACTCGAAGTTCAAGCGACCGCCGGTGTAGAGGTCCTTGAGTTCGACTTCAGCCGAGATGATCAGCTTGACGTTACGGTCGTAGAATTCATCGACCATGTTGATAAAGCGCCGGGCGATGTCGTCGGTAGTGACGCTCATTTGCTCGACACCGCTCAAGATCACGGCATGGAAGATCTTGCCCAGTTCGATGTAGTCGTTCTGGCTGCGGGGGCCGTCGCACAGCTCGCGGAAGTCGAACCAGGCCACGTCGTCACAGGTGCGCAGGGCAATGATCTGGCGATTCTCGATCATCAACTTATCGTTTTCCACCGCCTGGGTGCATTCCGGCGTCAACGCACGGAAGCTCTTGCGCAGGCTTTCGTGGGCCGCTTCGTCGAGGGGGAAGTGGAACAACTCGGCTTGCTCGAGGTGCCGCAGGCGGTAATCGACGCCGCTGTCGACGTTGACGATATCGGTGTGCTGCTTGATCAGAGCGATGGCCGGCAGGAAACGCGCACGCTGCAGGCCGTCCTTGTACAGGCCGTCAGGCACGATGTTCGAGGTGGCGACCAGGGTCACGCCGTTCTTGAACAACTCTTCCATCAGGGTGCCGAGAATCATCGCATCGGTGATATCGGACACGAAGAACTCATCGAAACAGATAACCCGCGCTTCCTGGGAGAAACGCTTGGCGATGATGGTCAGCGGGTTTTTCTCGCCGTGCAGGGTCTTCATCTCTTCGTGCACGCGCTTCATGAAGCGGTGGAAGTGAGTGCGCGACTTCTCCTTGAACGGCAGCGCTTCGAAGAAGGTGTCGACCAGGTAAGTCTTGCCGCGACCCACACCGCCCCAGAAGTACAAGCCTTTGACCGGCGTCTGGTCTTTCTTGCCAAACAGCTTGCTGAGCATCCCCGGCTTGCTCTGGGAAGAGGCGACCAGGTCTTCGTACAGGCGCTGCAAGTGACGCACCGCCGTTTCCTGGGCAGCATCATGGAAGAAGTCGGGGCGCTTCAGATCAGCTTGATATCGTTCTAGGGGCGTCATAATTTCGTTAGCAAGGCAACAAAAACGGGCCGTCACTGTAACGACGGCCCCGGATAATGGCAATCAACCCTTGGTCGGGTCAGTCTTCGATTGGCGTCAATGCTATGCGCACGGCTTCGATGGCGGCATCCCGCGCAGCGCTGTCGGCGAAGGCCGGGCTGTCGGCGATACACGCGCCGTCGAGCCACACCGTAAAGCCCAGGGCCTCACTGCGCACATCCAGCGCCTGGCCGGACTGCAACTGCTTGGTGACAGCGCCGGCCGCCTTGCCATCGGCAAAGTTGCGCGACAACAACAGCTGCTCGCCGTCAGCCGCCAGCAGGCGGAAGCGGAAGCTGCCGTCGTCTTCACGGAAGCTGACAAACCGCGCGGCCTTGACTGCCTTCTTCTTGGTGCTGGCAGCCTCGCTGGCCTGGTTGACGAACGAGCGCAGGCCCACGGCTTCCCGCAGCTCCTGCAGGAATGGACCGGCGACGGCACGGGCCTTCTTGGCGCCGACCAGCAGCAGGTCTTCCATGTCCGAAGGGCGCGCCATCAATTGATGGTAGCGCTCGCGGGCTTCGCCCAACTGGCCGTCCAGCAGTTGGAACAGGCGGTTTTTCGCCTCGCCCCAGCCCAGGCCGTCGAGCAGTTCGCTGCGCAGTTGCTGTTCCTGTTCAGGGGTGGCGAACGCCTGGTACAAGGTGAACAGGTGCGAGTTGTCCGGATCCTTGGCTTCACCCGGCGCGCGGGAGTCGGTGACGATCCGCGAGATCGCGTCCTTCATGTCCTTGGCGCTGGTGAACAACGGGATGGTGTTGTCGTAGCTTTTCGACATCTTGCGCCCATCCAGGCCCGGCAAGGTGGCGACGCTTTCTTCGATCAACGCCTCGGGCATGGTGAAGAACTCTTTGCCCTTGCCGAACAGGTGGTTGAAACGCTGGCCGATATCACGGGCCATTTCCACGTGCTGGATCTGGTCGCGGCCGACCGGCACCTTGTGCGCGTTGAACATCAGGATGTCCGCCGCCATCAGCACCGGATAGCTGTACAGGCCCATGCTGATCCCGGCATCCGGGTCTTCGCCGTTTTCCAGGTTCTTGTCCACCGAGGCCTTGTAGGCGTGGGCGCGGTTGAGCAGGCCCTTGGCCGCGACGCAAGTCAGCAGCCAGGTCAGCTCGGGAATTTCCGGGATATCGGACTGACGGTAGAAGGTCACCCGGTTCACATCCAGGCCACCGGCCAGCCAGGTCGCGGCGATTTCCATACGCGAGCGCTGGATGCGCTGCGGGTCATCGCACTTGATCAGCGCGTGGTAGTCAGCCAGGAAGTAGAACGAATCGGCATTGGCATCCTGGCTGGCGAGGATCGCCGGGCGGATGGCACCGGCGTAGTTGCCCAGGTGCGGGGTGCCGGTGGTGGTGATGCCGGTGAGGATACGGGTACGAGTCGTCATGGGTAATCGCTTATCAGACTGCTATCAATTCGAAAGGCGCGGCAGCACCAGATCCTTGAGATCGGTGAGCTTGCCATGAAAAAAGTGCCCGCATTCTGCCACTTTCAGCAGCTCATGGGGGCGTTTGAGGGCGGCAGACCAGTCGTAGACCTGCTGCGGGTCGACCACTTCGTCGGTTTCCGGCTGGATCACGGTCAGCGGGCAGCCCTGTGGAAGCGGGTCCTCGTCCCGCAAACGCATGACGGCCGCAGCCACCATAAACAGGTGCGCGAGTTTTTCGCCCTTGGCTTCCAGGCGCCCGCCGAGACTGGCGGCAACAAATCCACCGAACGAGAAACCCAGCAAGGTGATGGGCAGGTCCGGGTGTTTTTCACGCAGCCAGCTTACGGCGGCTTCGGCATCGTCCACTTCACCTGTGGCCATATCATGGCTACCAGCGCTGGCACCGACGCCACGGTAATTGAAACGCAAAGTAATCAAACCGGCATCGCGGGCGGTACGTTGCAGGGTCGAGACGACTTTATTGAGCATGGTCCCACCCTGCACCGGGTTAGGGTGGCAGATCAGCGCCAGGCCACGTGGCTCGGGGTGATCGAGGTACAAGGCTTCCAATTGGCCTACCGGGCCATCAATCAAAACAGGGGTTTCACGCATGAGCAAGGAATGAACTCCGTGACCTCTCAAGGGGTCGACTCGTCTAGCTAAAAGTCTGTGCATGGCATCATTGCGAGCTTAATCGCGGTATACAGCGCAGGTCCGAGCCGTTAACGTAAAGCAAAGCCGTTTATAGAGGAAGGACTCGTGGAACACTCGCTCTTAGTTTGGTTGTTGCCGACTCTTGCCCTGGTTGCCGGTGTCGCCATTGGATTCCTGGTTGCTCGCCTCCTGCCGAATGCCGCGCCTAACCGCACGCAGCGTCAGTTGGATGACATCCAGGAACGTTTTGACAGTTATCAGAACGAGGTTGTTACCCACTTCAACAGCACCGCGACCCTGGTCAAGAAGCTCACCCAGAGCTACCAGGAAGTACAGGATCACCTCGCCGATGGCGCCAACCGCCTGGCCCTGGACGATATTACCCGTCAGCGTCTGCTGGCCGCGCTGCATTCCGATGCCACGCAAGCCCCACGGGAGCGCCTGACCCCGCCACGGGAAAACCAGGAGCCGCCGCGGGACTACGCGCCAAAGGCGCCGAACGCCCCCGGCATGCTGGATGAGCATTACGGCTTGAAAAAGTAAGTCGTTTTCAAGCCATACAAAAAGCCCGGCTGATCCATGATCAGCCGGGCTTTTTGTTGGAACTGGATCGGCAGAACAATGGAGATCCAATGTGGGAGCGGGCTCGCTCGCGAAGGTGGAGTGTCAGTTGTTAAAGACTTGACTGACACTGCGCCTTCGCGAGCAAGCCCGCTCCCACACAAGCCCACTCACCGTAGTTCAGCGCCGTACCGGGCGCTTCTGCAGCTTGCGCTGCAAGGTCCGGCGGTGCATGCCCAGGGCACGGGCCGTGGCTGAGATATTGCCTTCGTGCTCGGTCAACACGCGCTGGATGTGCTCCCACTGCAGGCGGTCCACCGACATCGGGTTTTCCGGCACCAGGGTGTCGAGGTCGGCATGCTCGGAGAGCAAGGCGGCCAGCACATCATCGGCGTCCGCCGGCTTGCACAGGTAGTTGCAGGCACCGCGCTTGATCGCCTCGACAGCGGTGGCAATGCTCGAATACCCGGTGAGGATCAGCACGCGCATTTCCGGGTCCAGCTCCAGCAGCTTGGGCAGCAGCACAAGGCCCGAGTCACCGTCCATTTTCAGGTCCAGTGCCGCGTAGTCCGGCAGGTCGGCCTGGGCGATGGCCAGGCCTTCTTCGGCGGAACCTGCAGTGCTGACGCGAAACCCGCGACGGCTCATGGCTCGCGCCATTACGCGGGTAAAGGTGGCATCGTCATCTACCAGCAACAGGTGCGGCAGTTCTTCGCCTTCGACTTGGATCTCGTCACTCATCGATGTCTCCTCGTGCAGCACGGGGCAGGCGCAGCTCGGTGAGCGTGCCGCCTTCCTCATGGGGGTAAAGTTTCACCGAGCCGCCAGCGCGGGTCACGCTGGCCTTGCTCAAGAACAGGCCCAGGCCGAAGCCTTTGCCCTTGGTGGTAAAGAATGGCTTGCCGATCTGCTCGGCAATCGCCAGCGGCACGCCAGCGCCGTGGTCGCGAATACTGATGGTGAGGTTTTCCCAATCCCAGTCCAACTGCACTTCCAACCCTTCCGGGCAGGCGTCGGCTGCATTGTTCAACAGGTTCAGCAACGCCTGGGTCAGGTCCGGCGGTGGCGCCATACGCGGCACTGCGCCCTGCCCCAGCAGGTGGAAACGGTAACTGGCTTCGGGACGCATCAAGTGCCAGCGGTTCAGGGCTTCGTCCAGCCACTGGGTGACGTCTTGCATATCCACCGCCAGGCGCCGGTTGGCTTCAGCGGCGCGCACCAGTTGCTGCAAGGTCTGCTTGCACTGCTTGACCTGTTCCTGCAACACGCCGAGGTCGTCTTGCAAGGCCGGGTCGTGATGGTCCTGGCGCATTTCCTTGATCAGCACGCTCATGGTTGCCAGCGGCGTGCCCAGTTCATGGGCCGCACCGGCGGCCTGGGTCGCCACGGCCAGCAGTTGCTGGTCACGCAGGCCCTCTTCACGGCGGATTGCGCGCAGTTCTTCCTGGCGCCGCAGCTCTTCGGCCATGCGCGCGGCAAAAAAGGTGATCACCGCCGCCGACAGCGCGAAGCTCAGCCACATGCCGTAGATCTGCAGGTTTTCCCGGGCAATCGGGAAGGTTTCCAGGGGATAGAACTGCGCCAGCAACAAGGTGTAAAGCGCCAGGGCAATCCCCGACAGGATCACCGAATAGCGCCACGGCAAGGTCACGGCAGCGATGGTCAGCGGTACCAGGTAATAGGAAACGAAGGGGTTGGTGGAGCCACCGGAGAAATACAGCAACACGCTGTGGATAAACAGGTCGCAGGCCAGTTGCAGCGCGTACTCCAGCTCCGTCACCGGCCAGGTGGTGCGCAGACGGATGGCCGTGAACACACACAGCACCGTGGAAAAGGCCAGGGTCACCCACAGTTGCAGCCAAGGCAGCGGCAGCAGTTCAAACCAATAGGCGAGCCCCACGGAACCGGCCTGGGCGGCCAGCACCAGGGTGCGGATAAACGTCAGGCGCCAGAGGTTCTGGCGAGTGGCGGAAGTCAGTTTTACGGGGGCGAGCATGAGCTCTCCTGATGAGCGCTCCAGGCGGATCGCAGCAAGTATAAACGAAGCGACGATACAGTCTGCGAGTCTGTGGCCCTTTGACGCAGGTCATGGCTTTATGACCGTTCGTCGGCATCGTCGCCAGATGTAGAGATTTTGTAACCCGCCGAACCCGAATCCCCCGTCTACAGTCTTACCGAACACGATCACTCTCAAGGAGCTTCCATGTCACGTTTCACTCGCAGTGCCGCCCTTATTGCCCTCAGCGTTGGCAGCATTGCCAGCCTGCCCGCGCTGGCCGCCGACCAACTGCACTACAACCAGATTTCCCTGCGGGCCGAAGTCAGCCAGGAAGTGGCCCGTGACAAGATGATCGTCACCCTCTACACCGAGTCGCAAAATACTGACCCGGCCAAGCTCGCCGCCGAAGTCACAACCATCATGAACAAGGCGCTGGGCGAAGCTCGCGAAGTAAAAGCCGTGACCCTGCGCCAGGGCAGCCGCAACAGCTATCCGATCTACGACAACAAGAACCAGAAGATCACCGGCTGGCGCGAGCGCGCCGAACTGCGTCTGGAAAGCGCGGACTTCCCCGCGCTGTCCAAGCTCACCGGCGAGCTGCTCAACACCCTGAAAATGGACAATATGGACTTCGCCATCGCCGACGCCACGCGCAAGTCCAGCGAAGACGCGTTGCTCAAGGATGCGGTCGCCGCGTTCAAGGCCCGCGCCCAACTGGCCACCGATGCACTCGGCGGCAAGGGCTACAAGATCGTCAACCTGAACTTCAATACCAACGGCTACCCAATGCCGTACGCGCGAAATGGCGGGATGATGATGAAGGCGGCAGCGATGGATTCGGCGCCGACACCTGAGGTCGAGGCCGGCACCAGCCAGGTCAGCATGAGCGCCGACGGGGTGATTGAAGTCTTGCAGTAACCTTTGCAGCCTTAGAAACGGCGCAGCCTCAACGGCTGCGCTTTTTTTTGGGCAACTTTTTCGACTATCAGCACCTACACCGCCTGAATAAAATCACTACTTACATTGCCGCTATTGAAGACCATGCAGGCAATGTTTCAGTAACGACGGCAGTAAAGCTTAAGTGCCCTCCAAACTCAAACCGCCCTGTAACAAGGTTACGGTACTTCTGCGTAAACCTCTTCTTCAGCACTGTGGGGATAAGCTTAAAACCCACTCTATACGCTCAGCCCGAGTGTAACAGTGGAACTCAATGTATCCAGACAGCCACTTGATTACTGTCACCGCCACCTTAGTTAAAGGAACGTGATTCTTCGAAAATCTCTGTGCGGTACCGCTAATGCACGGTATTTAAATTCATTGCTGAGTGGCAGCACATAGATGATCGATGATTAGCCTACAACCCACTCCGTGATCGAGCCGAAAATGCGCATACAGGAACCCTCTCGACTACAATTTCCCGCCACCACTAATTCCCCATCAACAGCCAACCCCCTGGGCTCAAAAGCAGACTACCCAGAGCAAGAACCTGCGTCGAATCGCGTCTCTCGCTCAATAGCCCCCGGGGATAGATCGAGGGGCAATGTTCCGCGTAACAAGCAGTTTTATCGCGGTGGGTTTAGTGGGCATTCGCCCAATGAAGACCTTAAACCGGGTAATTACAAGGGGGTCATTTATGGCTGGAGCCTCACTCCGCCCGGGGCGAGCGCCTCCATGCAGGAACGGGAGAAACGTGTTGATGACTATGCGTATCGTGTAGAACTGAAAATCAAGAATGTGGAATCCGGTAGCGAAGGCGAAAGGAACATTAAATTCCAAGACACTCGTCAATTCATGGAGCCCGCAGGTTACTTCAGTGCTGGTTTGTTGGCAGCGGGATACGACCCGCATAAAAAAATCACGGTGACATTCAAGTCCTATGTGGGACGGGGCACTCCCGAAAACTTAAGCAACGTAGAGAAACGCACCTACTCAGCATGGGAAATTGCAGCAGGCGCACTTCAGCACGATAAAGTAGAACGAGGCGGGCCGATAAATTTTAGCTTTATGGAAATCGAGCCTGAAGACAAGCAGATGGTGAGCAACTTAGAGTCGCTGGGCAAAAAACTCCAAAACAGTTGGGAAAAAACCGTAGCCACGCCAATGCGAAACGCCTCGGGAGAATTGGCAGAAAGATCAGGCAAAGCAGACACCTATACTTTAAAGGGAACTTTAAAAAGCCTGCATAGCGATAAAAATGCATTCAAGACCTTAAGCCCTGAAGGTCAAGAAGCCATCAACCGGACACTGAATAAAAATGGGCAGGTTATCATCCCCAACATATACGGCTACCCACTGGCAGGGTATGCATTTATTCCATACACCCCCTATGATGGCAACGCTAATAACAGGCCCAACCAGGGGCTGATGGTTGATTTAAAAAATGGCACTATCAGCGAGATTCATGGTGATAAAGATTTCGCGGCCTGGGCTAAAGTCAACCGTGACAACTTAGTGCAAAGCTTTAATGCCAGAGACCGGCAAGGCGGAAAGGATGCCCATTGGCCAAGCGCAGTCGGCGTCCTCGACAACTTGATTGAAGGCGCCCCCGCCCTCTACCCCGGACGCCAGAACTTTGTGAAGGATAAGGAAGTACCGGTTTCGGAACTGTTCAATTACACCCAATCACGGGACAGTGACTATTATTTGAGGTTCGGCAACCTGAGCAATGGCATTGCTTCAGAATTTCAAAAAGAGAATGCCAAGAATGCCGTATGGTCTGACCAAACTGAAGTATTTGGATCCTCACAGCAGGGCTGGAAGAAGGCAAAGGAACTTTGGGGGAATACTTTCGGATATTTACCCGTCGTCGGCAATACGGGCAATATTGTCTTCGGAGCCCATGACAGCCTCTATGGCATGACCGCACAAGATCGCGCGGGAGGCACTAGCGCAGCGGTTATATCAGGACTGCAACTGGCACAAGAAGCTGCATTTGCCGTTGTCGGGGGGGCCGAGGTTGAGGCAGAGAAAGCAGCCATACGCTTTAACTCTTCTGCCGGCTATGATTATCAGTGGAAATATAACGCAGATACAAGCAGCTACGAATTTGAGCACCCCCCCAAGGCTAATAGCGGTACTGAGCCCTCCCCGAACCAGGTGCCCAAAGAAGGCGGTATATTAACGTCCCTCCCGTTGACCGACGCCGAAAACACCAGTATTGAAAAGCTTAAATCAATTAAAAATCTTCCAACAGGTGAAGAGCTATTTTCCACCGCCGATAGCGTCAATATACTCAGCGGAGACGCAAAGGACCTCAACCACATCAACAAAGATCTTTACACTTTTGTCGATGACTCAAAACTAGGCAAAGATTCTCGCCTGAACATTGTGGTACATGGCGGGCTCGACAAATCAACGGGAACAAGCAAAGTTTCATACAATGGAAAACTAAATACTCCACAGGAGCTACTGGACACACTACATCAACAAGGCATCCGGCCGGAAAACTTTCAAAAAGTACGCCTTCTATCTTGCTACTCCGCAAACGGTGCTGAACAGTCATTTGCCGCTGAATTCCAGAAGCTCATAAACCGCCCAGTAAAAGGTTACGAGGGAACATTAACGGCACGCCTCGCTCCAGAAGTTATTACAAAAGCCATCGGCAAAGTAGAAACCTTCTACTTAGAACACTTAAAACAGAGCAACACAAATCTGACCCCTGCGGTGAGACGAGCGGTCAGGATACAAGCCGAAGAATACGTCAACGATAATTTGGCCAAGACGTTCAACCCCACCAAGAAAAACCCACATTGGAACCCAATAAAGTGGTGGTTTTTCACTTATAAGCCCGCTCATTTCGGCGCTTAAGGACGTTCTGAAGCAGTCAGCGATTTTTGCCGCCCCCGTTGGGAGAGGCTCAAAAACGCTGGCGGGCAATTGGCGCAGAGCACCCGGCCTGCGACCAAATGGTCTTATGCCCTCAACATCAAAGACTCACCGCACGATCCGGCCAAGGCCTGGGCGCTACTAAAAGAAGCAGGAGTTGCACCAGGTATCACCCCCCCATCTATAGGCGATGACGATGGGGCGCGCCTCCACTCCCAACACGCGAATGTCAGCGCAGATGGTCCGCCAGGATTGGACCAGATTCGGGATCACCGCCAATATCGTCAGCTATGAGTGAGTGAATGCATCAAACGTGCAAAAAACGGCGAGCACGATGTGATGATTTACGCCTGGACCGGCGCACCGGATTACTGGCTCGGTGTGCTCTACAGGTGTGCCGCGATCAAGGGCCGCGATTATGCAAAATGGTGTCACCCGGAGTACGGCCAACAGGTGCAGAAGGCCAGGCTCAGCAGTGACCATGACGAACCCATCAAGTGGTATTAACAGGAGCAAAAAATACCTAACAATCAAATACCTATAACGCCAATTGTGAACTCGACGGTTTTCCAGCACCTGCGCAAGGACGTCCAGGATTGAAAAATCAGCCCGTTTGGCCTGACGCCGTTCTACGGCGTAAGTCTGAATAAGTAACAGCTACGCCCCAATCGAGTGCGCCAGACACCTCGACCGAACCGATTCGGTGCGCGTCACGCACCGAAAAACACCCTCAAAAATGCAGTTTTGTGCCGAAAATTATATGAATGCGACATTCCTGTACGTTCGTACCACTCTTTGCCGCTTGTTGCCTCTCAACGTCTTGCATTGGGTATGGGGCCTGCATAAGTATCCGCAGGCCGACTCACGAGGTCGCCCTCAATTCCAAAAATGACAACAAATCATGAGGCCAACATGCTTAAACACGCAGTCATTCCGTTTTTAGTCAGCGCCGGTTTAATGGCCGCTGCACCTTTCGCCCAGGCGGCGACTAATCTGGTGTTCTGCTCCGAAGGGAGCCCGGCCGGTTTCGACCCAGGCCAGTACACTACCGGAACAGACTTCGATGCTTCGGCCGAAACCATGTTCAACCGGCTCAGCCAGTTCGAGCGCGGCGGCACCGCCGTGATTCCTGGCCTGGCCACCAAGTGGGATGTATCCGAAGACGGCCTGACCTACACCTTCCACCTGCGCGAAGGGGTCAAGTTCCACACCACGCCGTATTTCAAGCCGACTCGTGAATTCAACGCCGACGACGTGCTCTTCACCTTCAACCGGATGATCAATAAAGACGATCCGTTCCGTAAGGCCTACCCCACCGAGTTCCCGTACTTCACGGACATGGGGATGGACACCAACATCAAGAACATCGAGAAAATCGACGACCACACCGTCAAGTTCACCCTTGGCACCGTGGACGCCGCGTTTATCCAGAACCTGGCCATGAGCTTCGCCTCGGTACAGTCGGCCGAATACGCCGCCCAACTGTTGAAGGACGGCAAGCCCCAGGACATCAACCAGAAGCCGGTCGGCACTGGTCCGTTCGTGTTCAAGAGCTACCAGAAAGACTCCAACATCCGCTTCACCGGCAACAAGGATTACTGGAAGCCTGAAGACGTGAAGATCGACAACCTGATCTTCGCCATCACCACCGACCCGTCGGTGCGTGTGCAGAAACTCAAGAAGAATGAATGCCAGGTCACCCTCTTCCCGCGTCCGGCCGACCTCAAGGCCCTGGGCGAGGACAAAACCCTGAAACTGCCGCACCAGGCCGGTTTCAACCTGGGTTATATCGCCTACAACGTCATGCCAGTGCTCAAGGGCCAGACGGCCGCCAACCCCCTGGCCGACCTGCGCGTACGCCAGGCGCTGGACATGTCGGTCAACAAGCAGCAGATCATCGACTCGGTGTACCAGGGCGCAGGCCAACTGGCGGTCAACGCCATGCCGCCGACCCAATGGTCCTATGACGACACCATCAAGGACGTCCCGCACGATGTGGCCAAGGCCAAGGAACTGCTCAAGGAGGCCGGCGTCAAGGAAGGCACCGAGATCACCTTGTGGGCCATGCCGGTCCAGCGTCCGTACAACCCCAACGCCAAGCTGATGGCCGAGATGCTGCAGAACGACTGGAAGCAGATCGGCTTGAAGGTCAACATCGTCAGCTACGAGTGGGGCGAGTACATCAAGCGTTCCAAGGGCGGCGAGAACCAGGCCATGATCATCGGCTGGAGCGGTGACAATGGTGACCCGGACAACTGGCTGAACGTGCTGTTTGGCTGCGACTCCCTGGCCGGCAACAACTTCTCCAAATGGTGTGACAAGAAATTCGACGGCATCGTGAAAGAAGCCAAGGCCACATCGGACGTCGCCAAGCGCACCGAACTGTACAAGCAGGCGCAACACGTCCTCAAAGATGCAGTGCCCATGACACCTATCGCACACTCGACGGTGTATCAACCCATGCGCAACAACGTGCAGGACTTCAAGATCAGCCCATTTGGCTTGAATTCCTTCTACGGGGTAAGCGTCAGCAAGTAGTGATCTCTAGCGGCGACGTTTCATAACGTCGCCGTTATTGCATCCGCCCAGATCCTAGGAATCGAACTACCCCCGCATGGGCTGCCGTCCTACAGCAGCTAACTGCGCAGGTTACGTCCGATACCTACAAGGTCTGTCCGGTTCTGCGCATTTACCGCCCTGCCCTCGTTCCCTAACGTCGAGGTAGGCAAACGCGCAGTTCCGATACGGCATTTGCTGTGGATGGGAGCAGTGCTTTCTCCATGCCAGGTAAGGCGTGCTGATTGTTCACTGACGAAAACGATAAACATGGATTGGGGACCGTCATGCGCCATACCACCGTTCTATCCGCGATATTGGGTACCAGCCTGTTGGCCGTCGCTTCGATGGGCCAGGCTGCCGAAAAGAAAAGCCTGGTGTTCTGCTCCGAAGGCAGCCCGGCCGGGTTCGATACTGCGCAGTACACCACCGCCACCGACAACGATGCGGCCGAGCCGATCTACAACCGCCTGGTTGAGTTCGAAAAGGGTGAAACCGGCGTCGTACCAGGGCTGGCTACCAAGTGGGATATCTCGCCAGACGGCCTGACCTACACCTTCCACTTGCGCGAAGGGGTGAAGTTCCACAGCAACAAGGAATTCAAGCCGACACGGGATTTCAACGCCGATGACGTGCTGTTCACCTTCAACCGCATGCTTGACGCCAACCACCCGTTTCGCAAGGCCTACCCCACCGAGTTTCCGTACTTCAACGGGATGAGCCTGAACAAGAACATCGCCAAGGTCGAGAAAACCGACCCGCATACCGTGGTGATGACCCTGAACACGGTCGATGCCGCGTTTATCCAGAACATCGCCATGAGCTTCGCCGCGATCCTCTCGGCCGAGTACGCCGAGCAACTGCTCAAGGCCGGCAAACCCAGCGATATCAACCAGAAGCCGATCGGCACCGGGCCGTTCGTGTTCCAGCGTTACCAGAAGGATTCGCAGATCCGTTTCGCCGGCAATAAAAACTACTGGGACCCGAGCAAGGTCAAGCTCGACCAACTGATTTTCGCCATCAACACCGACGCCTCGGTACGCGTGCAGAAGCTCAAGGCCAATGAATGCCAGGTCACCCTGCATCCACGCCCCGCCGATGTCGACGCGCTCAAGGCCGACCCGAACCTGCAACTGCTGACCAAACCCGGCTTCAACCTCGGCTACATCGCCTATAACGTGCGGCACAAACCCTTCGACCAGCTCGAAGTGCGCCAGGCCCTGGACATGGCGGTGAATAAGCAGAGCATCCTCAATGCCGTGTACCAGGGCGCGGGGCAACTGGCGGTCAACGCCATGCCGCCGACCCAGTGGTCCTATGACGACAGCATCAAGGACGCCGCCTACAACCCGGAAAAAGCCAAGGAATTGCTCAAGGCGGCCGGCGTCAAGGAAGGCACCGAGATCACCCTGTGGGCCATGCCCGTCCAGCGCCCGTACAACCCCAACGCCAAGCTGATGGCCGAGATGCTGCAAAGCGACTGGGCCAAGATTGGCCTCAAGGTCAAGATCGTCAGCTATGAGTGGGGCGAGTACATCAAGCGCACCAAAAACGGCGAGCACGATGTCAGCCTGATTGGTTGGACCGGCGACAACGGTGACCCGGACAACTGGCTGGGCACCCTCTACAGCTGCGACGCCATCGGCGGGAACAACTACTCGATGTGGTGTGACCCGGCGTACGACAAGCTGATCAAGCAAGCCAAGGTCGTCACCGACCGTGAACAACGGACTGTTCTGTACAAACAGGCGCAGCAACTGCTTAAAACACAGGTGCCGATCACGCCTGTCGCCCACTCGACGGTCAACCAACCGTTAAGCACCAAGGTCGAAGGTTTCAAAGTCAGCCCCTTCGGCCGCAACGTGTTCTCGGGCGTCAGTATCACCCCATAAGAAAATAACCGGATGCGCAGAGCGAAGTGGGCTCTGCCGCAAACGTGCAGCTGTAATTCGCGAAATGTCCTACAGCAAACGTTTGCAAGTGCTTGAAGAGTTACACACCCAATAGCCGGCTCATCTAAAAAGGCCGGCATAAAAAAAAGAGAACCAAAGGAGCTCCACCCATGAAACTAAGCAGCAAAGTGCTACTGGCCATGGCCATCAGCAGCATCACCGCGACCGCTTACGCCGAACCTGCAAGCCAGGAATTCGTGCCGACCACACTGGCCGGCGCCAGCGCCCAAAGCGAAGCCAAGGGCTTTATCGAAGACTTCAGCCTCGGCGGCAGTACGCGCAACTGGTACTCCCACGAAAGCCTCTACCGGGGGGGCAGCTTCAAATACAAAGAGCACGGTGTCGTAAAGACCGACCGCAACCGTACCAACTGGGTTCAGGGCACCATCCTCAACGCAAGCTCGGGTTTCACCCAGGGCACTGTTGGTGTCAAGACCGAAGTAGCGGTGTACAACGCTCTGGTTCTGGACCGCAGCAAACGCGATATCAAGGGCGGCTCTAACCGCACCTTGGCTGACTCTGACGGCAATGCCGTAGACCAGTGGAGCAAACTGGGCCTGGCCAACGTCCAGTTCCGTGTTTCCAACACCACCCTGACTGCCGGTCGCCAGAACTTCAGCAGCCCTATCGTCGACACTATCGGCAACCGTGCCCTACCTTCGAGCTTCGAGGGTGTGAGTTTCAACAGCGAAGAATTCAACAACCTGTCGTTCCAGGGCGGTGTGTTTGATCGTGTTTCGCCACGTACCGAGCAGAGCCTGTCGAAGTTCCGTACCGAATACACATCCGATGCCAGCGTGGAGACCGACAAGGTCTACACCCTGGGCGCCAACTATCAGCCGTTCAAAAGCCTGAAGACCAGCTTCTTCGGTGCCAACGTGAAGGACTTCTGGAACCAGTACTACTTCGGTGCAACCCACGAACTGGGTGACAGCCAGCAACTGGCCCTGACCACTGGCTTCAACTACTACAAGACCGTCGACGAAGGCAAAAAGCTGATGGGGGATATCGACAACGATACCTTCTCCCTGTCCCTGGGCCTGGCGCACCAAGCCCACAGCCTGACCTTCTCCTACCAGGCGGTGAACGGTAACGAGTACTTCGACTACCTGCACGAAACCAACGGCATCTACCTGGCCAACTCCTTGACTTCGGACTTCAACGGCCCGAACGAGAAATCCTTCCAGGTCGCCTACGGCATTAACATGGCCGAATACGGCGTGCCGGGCCTGAAGTTCAACATCTACTCGGCTCGCGGCTGGGGCATTGACGGTACCCACTACACCGGCAACCGTGGGGTAGTCGGCAAGGGCTACGACGGTATCCAGAAGCAAGACGGCGAGAAACACCAGGAATACGGTGTAGGCGCCGGTTATGCGATCCAGAGCGGCCCGCTCAAGGCCACTGCTATCCGTGCGACCTACGTCGAACACCGTGGCAGCGAGTTCCAATCTGACGGCAGCGTCAAGGAATTCCGTCTGGTCACCACCATCCCATTCAACATCCTTTAATTAGCGCCAGGTAAACGGCAGGCTCAGGACGAGCCTGCCGTCTACATTTGTGTGGTTGAATCGTTTGCAGAGGGCTCTTCAATGAAAATGCTCCCGTTACAAGCCGCCATGACCGCTGCACTGCTGAGTGTGGCCCTGGGCATTTCGGCCAAGCCGCTGGTGGTCTGCACCGAAGCCAGTCCGGAAGGCTTCGACCCGGTCCTGTACACCACGGCCGTCACCGCCGATGCTGCGGCCGAAACCATGTTCAACCGCCTGGTGGACTTCAAGCCCGGCACTACTGAAATCGTGCCTGCACTCGCCAAATCGTGGGACATCAGTGAAGACGGTCTGACCTATACCTTCCACCTGCGTGATGACGTCAAGTTCCACACCACCGACTACTTCAAGCCCACGCGCAACCTGAATGCCGACGACGTGCTCTGGAGCTTCCAGCGTCAACTGGACCCGAAACATCCGTGGCACAACAAGTCCACCACCGGTTTCCCCTATTTCGAAAGCATGGGTTTCAAGGAACTGCTCAAAAGCGTCGAGAAGACCGATGACCACACCGTGGTCTTCACCCTGACCCGCCCCGAAGCCCCGTTCCTGGCCGATGTCGCGATGCCCTTCACCGCCATCCACTCCGCCGAATACGCCGACAAACTGCTGGCCGCCAACAAGACCGGCGAGCTCAACAGCAAGCCGATCGGCACCGGCCCGTTTATTTTTACCCGCTACCAGAAAGATGCCCAGGTGCGCTTCAAGGCCAACCCGGAATACTTCCGTGGCAAGCCGCCCGCCGACCCGCTGATCCTGGCCATCGCGGTGGATAACAACGTGCGCCTGCAAAAGCTCAAGGCCAATGAGTGCCAGATCGCGCTGTATCCAAAGCCTGACGACCTGCCGAGTATCAAGGCCGATCCCAACCTGAAGGTCGCGGAACTGGCGGCGATGACCACCGCCTACACCGCCATGAACACCACCCACAAGTACATGAGCGACGCGCGGGTGCGCCACGCGATCAACATCGCGTTCGACAAACAGGGCTATAACGAATCCCTGTACGGCAAAGGCAATGCCATCGACGCCACCGGCCCGTACCCGCCGACCCTGCTGGGCTTCAACGACCAGCTGAAAAACCCGCCCCGCGACCTGGACAAGGCCCGTGCCCTGCTCAAGGAAGCCGGCGTGCCGGAAGGCACCGAATTCACCCTGTTCACCCGCAACGGCGGCGGCCCGACCAACCCCAACCCGATGCTCGGCGCCCAGCGCATGCAGGCGGATCTGGCGAAGATTGGCCTGAAGGTCAATATCAGGGTCATGGAGTGGGGCGAAATGCTCAAGCGCGCCAAAGCCGGCGAACACGACATGGTCTCGGCCGGCTGGGCCGGAGACAACGGCGACCCAGACAACTTCCTCACCCCCAACCTGAGTTGCGATGCCGCTAAAAACGGCGAAAACTACGCCCGCTGGTGTAACCAAGAGTTTCAGGGCTTGATCGACAAGGCCCGCGCCGTGGCTGAACCCGCCGAACGCGCCGCACTCTATGAACAAGCGCTGGCCGTTTTCGACAAGGACCAACCATGGATCCCCATGGCCTACCCGAAAATGTTCACCGCCATGCGCAAGAACGTCGAGGGTTATACCCAAAGCCCCCTGACCAACAATAACTTCGCCACCACCCAGGTGAAGTAATAAGAGACGCCCGGTTCCGTCGACGTTGACGGAGCCGGACCTGCCTAACCGGCTGATTGAGGTAGACAACACGATGTTTAGTTTTATTGCCCGCCGATTGGGGTTATTGATCCCCACGTTCTTCGGCATCACGTTGCTGACTTTTGCGTTGATTCGCATGATCCCTGGCGACCCCGTAGAAGTCATGATGGGCGAAAGGCGGGTTGACCCCGAGATGCACGCCCAGGCAATGGAACGCCTTGGCTTGAACAAACCCTTGTATGCGCAATACCTGGACTACGTCGGCAAGCTCGCCCAGGGCGACCTCGGCGAATCCCTGCGCACCCGCACCAGCGTCTGGAGCGAGTTCACCGCCCTGTTCCCCGCGACCCTGGAACTGTCCATGGCCGCCCTGTTGTTCGCCGGCATCCTCGGGCTATTGGCCGGGGTGATCGCGGCACTCAAGCGAGGATCCCTGTTCGACCATGGGGTGATGGGCATCTCCCTGGCGGGATATTCGATGCCGATCTTCTGGTGGGGCCTGATCCTGATCATGTTCTTCTCGGTGAGCCTGGGCTGGACCCCGGTTTCCGGGCGTATCGACCTGCTCTACGACATCGAGCCGCGCACCGGTTTCATGCTGATCGACACCCTGCTGGCCGACGAGCCGGACGCATTCTGGGATGCCCTGCACCACCTGATCCTGCCGGCCATCGTACTGGGCACCATCCCGCTGGCAGTGATTGCGCGGATGACCCGTTCCTCGATGCTTGAAGTGCTGCGCGAAGACTACATCCGTACCGCCAAGGCCAAGGGCCTGTCGCCGGCGCGCGTGGTGTTCGTGCACGGCCTGCGTAACGCGCTGATCCCGGTGCTGACAGTGGTGGGCCTGCAAGTCGGCACACTGCTGGCCGGTGCGGTTTTGACCGAAACCATCTTCTCCTGGCCCGGCATCGGCAAATGGCTGATCGAAGCCATTGGCGCGCGGGACTACCCGGTGGTGCAAAACGGCATCCTGCTGATCGCCTGTCTGGTGATCCTGGTGAACTTCGTGGTGGATATCCTCTACGGCTTCGCCAACCCACGCATCCGTCACCAGCGCTGAGATCATGACCATGACCACACCTACTCAAGTGTCAGCAGTCGATCAAAGCCTGCTGTACCCGTCGCCGTACAAAGAATTCTGGCAAGCCTTCTCCAAGAACAAGGGCGCGGTTGCCGGCCTGCTGTTTATGTTGCTGATCGTGTTCTGCGCGATCTTCGCCCCCTGGGTGGCGCCCCATAACCCGAGCGAGCAATACCGCGACTTCCTGCTGACCCCGCCGTCGTGGCTGGAAGGCGGGCAGATCCAGTTTTTGCTGGGCACCGACGAACTGGGCCGCGACCTGCTGTCGCGCCTGATCCAGGGCTCACGCCTATCGTTGCTGATCGGTTTGTCGTCGGTGGTGATGTCGCTGATCCCGGGGATCCTGCTGGGCCTGTTCGCCGGGTTCTTCCCGCGCTTGCTCGGCCCGACCATCATGCGTTTGATGGACATCATGCTGGCCCTGCCGTCGCTGCTGCTGGCCGTGGCGATTGTCGCCATCCTCGGCCCTGGCTTGATCAACACCGTGATCGCGATTGCCATTGTGTCGCTGCCGTCCTATGTGCGCCTGACCCGCGCGGCGGTGATGGGCGAGCTCAACCGTGACTACGTGACCGCCGCGCGCCTGGCCGGTGCCGGCCTGCCGCGTCTGATGTTCGTGACCGTGCTGCCTAACTGCATGGCGCCGTTGATCGTGCAGGCCACCTTGAGCTTTTCCTCGGCGATTCTCGATGCCGCCGCCCTGGGCTTCCTCGGCCTTGGCGTGCAACCGCCGACGCCTGAGTGGGGCACCATGCTGGCTTCGGCCCGTGACTACATCGAACGTGCCTGGTGGGTCGTGAGCCTGCCTGGTTTGACCATTTTGCTCAGCGTGCTGGCAATCAACCTGATGGGCGACGGCCTGCGCGATGCGCTGGACCCGAAACTCAAGAATGCCGCGTGAGGAGATTCCCATGTCACTGCTAGAAATCAAGAATCTCAATGTGCGCTTCGGCGACAAAACCGCTGTGCCGGTGGTCGATGGCCTCGACCTGTCCGTGGACAAAGGCGAAGTGTTGGCCATCGTTGGCGAGTCGGGTTCGGGTAAGTCCGTGACCATGATGGCGCTGATGGGCCTGATCGAGCATCCGGGCATCGTCACCGCCGACTCGCTGACCTTCGACGGCAAGGACATGCTCAAGCTGAGCAACCGCCAGCGCCGGCAGATCGTCGGCAAAGACCTGGCGATGGTGTTCCAGGACCCGATGACCGCGCTGAACCCCAGCTACACCGTGGGTTTCCAGATTGAAGAAGTGCTGCGCCTGCACCTGAAAATGTCCGGCAAGCAAGCGCGCAAGCGTGCCATTGAACTGCTGGAAAAGGTCGAGATCCCTGGCGCCTCCAGCCGCATGGATGCCTACCCGCACCAACTGTCCGGCGGCATGAGCCAGCGTGTGGCAATTGCCATGGCGATTGCCGGCGAACCAAAACTGCTGATCGCCGACGAACCCACCACCGCCCTGGACGTGACCATCCAGGCGCAGATCATGGAGCTGCTGCTGGCTCTGCAAAAAGAACAGAACATGGGCCTGGTGCTGATCACCCACGACCTCGCAGTCGTCGCGGAAACTGCCCAGCGCGTGTGCGTGATGTACGCCGGCCAAGCGGTGGAAGTCGGCCAGGTGCCCGGCCTGTTCGATGTACCGGCGCACCCATACAGCGAAGCGTTGCTGGCGGCGATCCCGGAACACAGCATGGGGGCCGCCCGTCTGTCGACCTTGCCGGGCATCGTCCCCGGTCGGTATGACCGCCCGCAGGGCTGCCTGTTGTCGCCACGCTGCCCGTATGTGCAGGACAGCTGCCGCCAGACCCGTCCGACCCTGGACCCGCAAGCCCACAGCCTTGTGCGCTGCTTCTACCCCTTGAACCAGGAGGTGGCGTAATGGCCGTCGTTCTTACCGCCCGCGACCTGACCCGTCATTACGAAGTGTCCCGTGGCCTGTTCAAGGGCCACGCCACCGTGCGCGCCCTCAATGGCGTGTCGTTCGAGCTGGAAGCCGGCAAGACCCTCGCCGTCGTGGGTGAGTCGGGGTGTGGCAAATCCACCCTGGCCCGCGCGCTGACGCTGATTGAAGAGCCGTCGTCCGGCTCGCTGAAAATCGCCGGCCAGGAAGTCGCCGGCGCCGACAAGGCCCAGCGCAAACAACTGCGCAAAGACGTGCAGATGGTGTTCCAGAGCCCCTATGCCTCGTTGAATCCGCGGCAGAAAGTCGGTGATCAACTGGGCGAGCCGCTGTTGATCAACACCAACCTGTCCGCCGCCGAACGCCGCGAAAAAGTGCAGGCGATGATGAAGCAAGTGGGCCTGCGCCCTGAGCATTATCAGCGTTACCCGCACATGTTCTCCGGTGGCCAGCGCCAGCGCATTGCCCTGGCCCGCGCCATGATGCTGCAACCCAAGGTGCTGGTGGCGGATGAACCGACCTCGGCCCTCGACGTGTCGATCCAGGCCCAGGTGCTCAACCTGTTTATGGACCTGCAGCAGCAGTACAACACGGCCTACGTGTTCATTTCCCACAACCTGGCGGTGGTGCAACACGTTGCCGACCACGTGATGGTGATGTACCTCGGTCGCCCGGTGGAAATGGGCGCGAAGAACGACATCTACGAGCGCCCGCTGCACCCTTACACCCAGGCGCTGCTGTCGGCCACCCCGACCATTCACCCAGACCCGAACAAGCCGAAGATCAAGATCGTCGGCGAGCTGCCCAACCCACTTAACCCGCCCTCCGGCTGCGCGTTCCATAAGCGCTGCCCGTATGCCACCGAGCGCTGCAGCAGTGAAGAGCCGCTGCTGCGTGAACTGGACAACCGCCAAGTGGCTTGCCATCACGCGGAGCAGTTCGTGGCCTAACCCCCTGTAGGGGTGGGCTTGTGTGGGAGCGGGCTTGCCCGCGATAGCATCAGCGCGGTTTAACTGACAGTGCGAAGCCCTATCCCACACAAGCCCTCTCCCACAGGGCGATACAGCGTTGTACAGCCTCTCCCGCCAGATTGCGCATCAGTCTGGCGGGAGGGGCTTTTTTGTTTTTAGCAAAGTGTAAAAGTTGTAAATGACATTTACTTGTATTTGATAATGACTAGCATTCCGGCGTACAGAGGGCGCCGAATCCTGCTGGAAGGCAGTTCTGGTGCATCTCGCTCAGTTGCCACCTTCCCTAAAGGATTCTGCGGACATGTCACCTCGATTCAGGCTCAGCCATTTCTCCCTGGCGTTTATCGCCGCCCTTTCGTCTCCCGCACTGCTGGCGGATACCTTGGAAAGAGAACACGGCAAAGTGCCGGTAGCCGCTACCGACCTGCCCGTCGATGGCACCGCCCAAGCCCTGGAGTTGAGCGAAACACGAATCCTGGGCACCGCTGCCGAAGAACTCAAACAAGCCCCCGGCGTGTCAATCATCACCGCCGAAGACATCAAGAAACGCCCGCCGACCAACGACCTGTCGGACATCATCCGCCGTGAACCGGGCGTCAACCTCAGTGGCAACAGCTCCAGCGGCAGTCGAGGCAACAATCGCCAGATCGACCTGCGCGGCATGGGCCCGGAAAACACCCTGATCCTGATCGATGGCAAGCCCTCGACCTCGCGCAACGCCGTGCGCTACGGCTGGAGCGGCGACCGTGACACCCGTGGCGAAACCAACTGGGTGCCGGCCGAAGAGGTCGAACGCATTGAAATCCTGCGTGGCCCGGCGGCTGCTCGCTACGGCTCCGGAGCCATGGGCGGGGTGATCAACATCATCACCAAGCGCCCCACCGACCAGTTGCACGGCTCGCTGACCACCTACGTGTCGCTGCCCGAAGACGATGCCGAAGGCATGAGCAAACGCACCAACTTCAACCTCAGCGGCCCGTTGAGCGACACCTTGGCGTTCCGGGTGTATGGCGGCCTGAACAAGACCGATGCCGATGACTCCACCATCAACCAGGCCGAGCAGGCTAGCGCAGACTCGCTGGTCGCCGGCCGCGAGGGTGTGCGCAACAAGGACGTCAACGGTTTGCTCAGTTGGCAATTCACCCCCGAGCAGACCCTGGACCTGGAAGCCAGCTACAGCCGTCAGGGCAATATCTTCGCCGGCGACACCATGCTCAACGGCGGCGGTGTATTCGTGAACAGCCTGGTCGGCAAGGAAACCAGCGTGATCCAGCGCAGCAGTTTCTCCGCCACCCACCGTGGCGAGTTCGACTGGGGCTCGACCATGGCATCGCTGAGCCACGACCTGACCCGCAACGCACGCCTCAACGAAGGCCTGGCGGGTTCCGGCGAGGGCGCGCCCTCCGCCACCGCTGGCCGTTTCGAATCGCGGCTGCGCAACACCCGGGCCACGGCCGAGGTCAACCTGCCCCTGAGTTTCGGCACCGAGCAGGTGCTGACCCTGGGCAGCGAATACCTCTACGAGTCGATGAACGATCCGGGGTCGCTGCGCCCACAAAGCTACGACCCTGGCACAGGTGGCGTACCGAGCATTCCGGGGATGAGCCGCAGCAGCACCAAGACCACGGCCTCCAGCTATGCGCTGTTCGCCGAGGACAACATCGAAGTCGGCAGCAAGACCATCATCACCCCCGGCCTGCGCTACGACGATCATGAAGAGTACGGCGGCAACTGGAGCCCGAGCCTCAACGCCTCGCACCAACTGACCGATGAGCTGAGCCTCAAGGGCGGTATTGCCCGCGCCTACAAGACGCCCAACCTGTACCAGTCCAACCCCAACTACTTGCTGTACAGCCGTGGCAACGGTTGCAACGCCAGCGAAGCCAACTCCGGCGGCTGCTACCTGATGGGTAACCCGGACCTGAAACCGGAAATCAGCGTCAACAAGGAAATCGGCCTGGCCTATGACAAAGGCACCTGGCGCACCAGCGCGACCTACTTCCGTAATGACTACAAGAACAAAATCAACGCCAGCAACACCGCCGCCTACCGCCTGGACGGCGGGCGCCGTGTGCTGGAGTGGGAAAACAGCGGGGCGGCACTGGTGCAGGGGGTCGAGGGCAACCTGTTCATGACCCTGCGCGACGATCTGGACTGGAACACCAACCTGACCTACATGATCGACTCCAAGGACAAGGACACCGGCGAACCGCTGAGTGTCATTCCCAAGTACACGGTCAACACCACCCTGGACTGGCAGGCCACCGACAAGCTGTCGTTCCAGGTCAGCGGCACCTACTACGGCAAGCAGGAGGCGCCGACCCTCAACTCCCGCAGCGCCAACCGCTATGATCGCAGCGCCCAGCAGGATGTGGACCCGTACGGTTTGATGGGGTTGAGCAGCGGCTACGAGTTCACCAAGAACCTGAGTGTGCGCGTGGGCATCGAGAACCTGCTGGACAAGCGCCTGTATCGCAAAGGCAATGCTGACGATGCCGGTGCCCAGACGTATAACGAACCGGGTCGGGCTTATTTTGCGTCGGTGACGGCTTCGTTCTAAGGGCCATGCCGTTGAAGGTCTTTGAATAGTCAGCTGTATCTGGACACTTTGGCGAGGGGACAAATCCCCTCGCCACCAGTGGGTGTTACCTTTAATTAAGCGCTAGCAATTACAGTTTATTCGCGAGCAAACCAACGACAAGTCCGACATTAAAAACAGTACTATCGCCCACCAACAAGGCAAACTTTCTGCAACTTGTAACTACCATGTTTCCGCAATTGCGCAACGCAATCCCAGAAGAATAAAGTCCGCCAGCTACAACTTCCTATATTCTTTGCGAGAACTGTCATGAGAGAAATTTCAAAATCTCTGAAAAAGCTGCTGTCTGATATCTACGAGGACGGCGATGTGTCGCTGATGGAGTTCAAGGCCTTGCAGGTTGAATCCGACCTGCGCTGGGGAAGGGTGGTCGATGAACTGGGGAAAAACAATACATTGCTGGCATTTCAAAGTTCGATGGATGTTGCCATGCACTTATTGTTTTTGAGCCTGAATTACATAAAGGACCAGGAAATCACTGATGTGGGCGAAGCCATTGTCAAGGATGCAATAGCCGCACAAGTTGAAACGCTAATGGCCGGCGCTGAACTGTCCCTTAAACAACTTAAAGTTGGCCCCAACACCCGGTAATCTACCGCAAAAAAAGGCGAAGCCATCACAGCTTCGCCTTTTTTATGCCGCTAACCCTTAGTGGTGTTCGCGGGTCGCACGGAATTTCACATCCGGCCAGCGCTCTTCCATCAACGCCAGGTTCACCCGGGTAGGCGCCAGGTAGGTCAGGTGGCCACCGCCGTCGATGGCGAGGTTTTCCACGGCCTTGTTGGAGAATTCCTCCAACTTCTTCTTGTCACTGCAATCAATCCAGCGTGCCGAGTACACCGTGATCGGCTCGTAGGAGCATTCGACCTTGTATTCCTCTTTCAAGCGGCTGGCCACCACATCGAACTGCAGCACACCCACGGCGCCGAGGATGATGTCGTTGCTGCGCTCGGGGAAGAACACCTGGGTGGCGCCCTCTTCCGCCAATTGCTGCAGACCTTGGCGCAGTTGCTTGGATTTCAGCGGGTCGCGCAGGCGTACGCGGCGGAACAGTTCCGGGGCGAAGTGCGGGATACCGGTGAAGCTCAGGGCTTCGCCTTCGGTGAAGGTGTCGCCGATCTGGATGGTGCCGTGGTTGTGCAAACCGATGATGTCGCCGGCAAACGCTTCTTCCAGCTGCTCACGCTCCGAGGAGAAGAACGTCAGGGCGTCGCCGATGCGTACGTCCTTGCCGGTGCGTACGTGGCGCATCTTCATGCCTTTTTCGTACTTGCCGGAGCAGATACGCATAAAGGCGATACGGTCGCGGTGCTTGGGGTCCATGTTCGCCTGGATCTTGAACACAAAACCGCTGAACTTCTCTTCAACCGGCTCCACGGTACGCTCGTTGGCAACCCGCGCCAGTGGTTTCGGTGCCCAATTGACCACTGCGTCGAGCACATGATCGACACCGAAGTTGCCCAGGGCGGTACCGAAGAACACCGGGGTCAGTTGCCCGTCGAGGAATTCCTGCTGGTTGAACGCGTGGCAGGCGCCCTGCACCAGTTCCAGTTGGTCGACGAAGCGCTCGTACTCGTCACCCAGGTGGGCGCGGGCCTCATCGGAGTCGAGTTTCTCGATGATCTTCACATCGGTGCGTTCGTGACCGTGGCCGGCGGTGTAAACAATGATGTAGTCGTCGGCCAGGTGGTACACGCCCTTGAAGTCGCGGTAGCAACCAATCGGCCAGGTGATCGGCGCGGCCTTGATCTTCAGGACGGCTTCGATTTCATCCAGCAGTTCGATCGGGTCGCGGATGTCACGGTCGAGTTTGTTGATAAAGCTGACGATCGGCGTATCGCGCAGGCGGCACACGTCCATCAGCGCGATGGTGCGTGGCTCGACGCCCTTACCGCCGTCGAGGACCATCAAGGCCGAGTCCACCGCGGTCAGGGTGCGGTAGGTATCTTCGGAGAAGTCTTCGTGGCCCGGGGTGTCGAGCAGGTTGACCATGTGGTCGCGATAGGGGAACTGCATGACCGACGTGGTAATGGAAATACCCCGTTGTTTCTCCATCTCCATCCAGTCAGAGGTGGCATGGCGATCGGATTTGCGGGATTTCACCGTGCCGGCCACTGCGATCGCCTTGCCCATCAGCAGGAGCTTTTCGGTGATGGTGGTTTTACCGGCATCGGGGTGGGAAATAATGGCGAAAGTGCGGCGTTTCGCGACTTCGGCGGCCTGGTGGGTCATGGGAAATCGCCTGGCAGGTGAGTCAAAAAAGGGCGGCGAGTATAGCGCAAACCCAGGGAGCCGGACCACCGTTCACCCGATTGGGGGGTGGCTAAATGCTGCCAAGTATGGAACCTTTTAAAAGGTAGAGACGTCCACTCCCCTGCTACCGCACTCGGAACAGGGGCTGAAAAATCAGCAAGTTAGCCTGACGAGGCTGCGCTCATGGCTTGGTCGCATACCGCGTTGCCGGTATCGGCGAGCTGCTTTTCGCGAACATATTCGCCGACAGCCAGGAATGGCATTGCCGCTCGGAAATGTGTTCGCCGACAAAAGAAAAAAGGAGTCCGCCTGTGGCTATTCGCTATGGCAAAGGGCTGATAGGAGGAGCGGTTGTCGTCGCTCTCCTGGCCCTGCTGGTCCACTGGATCGGCATCAACACGATCGAGATGTACCGCGACGATTTGTTGTTTTACCTGCAAGCTCACCTGATTCTTGTACTTGTCTCCATGCTGGCTGCCCTGATCGTAGGGATCCCCGCCGGTATCCTGCTCAGCCGACCGAGTATGGTCGGGCGCGCAGAACGCTTCATGCAGATCTTCAACATCGGCAACACCGTCCCTCCCCTGGCCGTACTGGCCATCGCCCTCGGCGTCCTCGGCATCGGCAGTGGCCCGGCCATCTTCGCCCTGTTCCTCGCCTCCTTGCTGCCCATCGTGCGCAATACCTACGAAGGCCTGAAAAACGTGCAGGGTTCCTTGAAGGAAGCCGCCGTCGGCATCGGCATGACCCCACGCCAGGTGCTGTTTCGCGTCGAATTGCCCAACGCCGTGCCGATCATTGTCGGTGGCGTACGTGTGGCCCTGGCAATCAACGTCGGCACCGCACCGCTGGCGTTCCTGATTGGCGCCAATAGCCTGGGCAGCCTGATCTTCCCCGGCATCGCCCTGAACAACCAGCCGCAATTGCTGCTCGGCGCCGCGTGCACCGCGCTGCTGGCATTGCTGCTTGACGGTCTGGTGACCATGGCCAGCCGCCTCTGGCTGGAACGCGGGTTGCGTCCGTCTTAAGGCTTGGCAAAGGAATTCACATGAAAAAACTGACTTTGATACTGAGTTGCGTCCTGCTGTTTGCAGGCATTGCGCAAGCTGCTGAAAAACCGCTGATCCGTATCGGCGCCCGGGTCTTCACCGAACAGACCCTGCTCGCCGAAATCACCTCCCAGTACCTGCGCACCAAGGGGTACGACACCCGCGTGACCGGCGGCCTGGGCAGCAACCTGGCACGCAGCGCCCAGGAAAGCGGGCAACTGGACCTGATCTGGGAATACACCGGCGTGTCCCTGGTGGCCTACAACCATGTGGACGAGAAGCTCGACAGCGAACAGTCCTACGCACGGGTTAAAGAACTCGACGCAAAAAAAGGCCTGGTCTGGCTGTCGCCGTCGAAATTCAGCAACACCTACGCCCTGTCCCTGCCGGAAAACGTGGCCAAGGAGTATCCGCAGATCAATACCATCAGCGACCTGGCCCAGGCGCTGGCCGAACCGACCCATGAAAACCGCCTGGTGGCCCTGGACACCGAGTTCGCCAACCGTTCCGACGGCATGGCCGGCATGGTCAAGCTGTACGGCATGAACCTCACCCGCAAGAACACCCGGCAGATGGACGCCGGCCTGGTCTACACCGCCTTGCGCAATGGCCAGGTGTTTGCCGGCCTGGTGTACACCACCG
Organism: Pseudomonas sp. MF5691; assembly: GCF_016405645.1. Taxonomy (NCBI): domain Bacteria; kingdom Pseudomonadati; phylum Pseudomonadota; class Gammaproteobacteria; order Pseudomonadales; family Pseudomonadaceae; genus Pseudomonas; species Pseudomonas sp. MF5691. The sequence continues at coordinate 257,882 of NZ_JAEKDC010000001.1, read as the reverse complement.
ACGGTCGCCTCAATGCCTTCAAATTGAAGCTGCTGGAAGATGACCTGCACTACTTCCCGGACTACACCGCAGCCCCCGTGGTGCGTCAGGTTTATCTGGATGCCCACCCGCAATTGGCCGCCGACCTCAAGCCACTGGCAGCGCTGTTCGACGATGAAACCATGCGCCAGCTGAACGCGCGGGTCGACGTCGACCATGAAAGCCCATCGGCTGTAGCCGCTGATTTCCTGCGCCAGCACCCACTCAACTAAAAGAGGAGAAGACATGGAATTTCTGAACGCCTTTTCCCATCTTGATTGGGCCCAAGTCCTGCACCTGACCTGGCAGCACATCACCCTGGTCGGGATCGCCGTGATCCTCGCGATCGTCGTAGGCGTGCCCCTGGGCGTGCTGATGACCCGCTTCCCGACCCTGGCCGGCCCGTTGCAAGCCAGTGCCACGGTGCTGCTGACGGTGCCGTCGATTGCCCTGTTCGGCCTGCTGCTGCCGTTCTACTCCAAGTTTGGCCAGGGCCTGGGGCCGATGCCGGCGATCACCGCCGTATTCCTCTACTCCCTGCTGCCGATCATGCGTAACACCTACCTGGCCCTGACCGGCGTCGAGCCGGGCATCCGCGAAGCCGCCAAAGGCATCGGCATGACCTTCGGCCAGCGCCTGCGCATGGTCGAGCTGCCGATTGCCGTGCCGGTGATCCTCGCCGGGGTGCGCACCGCCGTGGTGATGAACATCGGTGTAATGACCATTGCCGCCACCATCGGCGCCGGTGGCCTGGGTGTACTTATTCTGGCTTCCATCAGCCGCAGCGACATGTCGATGCTGATCGTTGGCGCCGTGCTGGTCAGTCTCCTGGCCATCTTCGCCGACCTGCTTCTGCAATGGCTGCAACGCTCGCTGACTCCAAAAGGATTGCTCAAATGATCGAACTTCAAAACCTGTCCAAGACCTTCCAAAGCAACGGCAAGACTGTCACCGCCGTTAACGACGTGAGCCTGACTGTCAATGAAGGCGAGATTTGCGTGTTCCTCGGTCCCTCGGGCTGCGGCAAGAGCACCACGCTGAAGATGATCAACCGCCTGATCAAGCCCACCTCGGGCAAGATCCTGATCAACGGCGAAGACACCACCGACCTCGATGAAGTGACCCTGCGCCGCAATATCGGCTACGTGATCCAGCAGATCGGCCTGTTTCCCAACATGACCATCGAGGAAAACATCGTGGTCGTGCCCAAGCTGCTGGGCTGGGACAAGCAGAAATGCCACGACCGCGCCCGCGAGTTGATGAGCATGATCAAGCTCGAACCCAAGCAGTATCTGCACCGCTACCCGCGCGAGCTGTCCGGTGGCCAGCAACAGCGCATCGGCGTGATCCGCGCCCTGGCGGCCGACGCGCCGTTGCTGCTGATGGATGAGCCGTTCGGCGCGGTCGACCCGATCAACCGCGAGATGATCCAGAACGAGTTCTTCGAGATGCAACGCGCGCTGAACAAGACGGTGATCATGGTCAGCCATGACATCGACGAGGCGATCAAGCTGGGCGACAAAATCGCCATCTTCCGCGCCGGCAAACTGTTGCAGATCGATCATCCGGACACTCTCCTGGCCCATCCTGCCGACGAGTTTGTCAGCAACTTTGTCGGCCAGGACAGCACCCTCAAGCGCCTGCTGCTGGTCAAGGCCGAAGACGCGGCGGACAACGCCCCGTCGGTCAGCCCGCAAACCCCGGTGGCCGATGCCCTGGAGCTGATGGACGAGCATGACCGCCGCTATGTGGTGGTCACCTGCGCCGAGAACAAGGCGCTGGGTTATGTACGACGTCGCGACCTGCATCGTCAGACGGGTACCTGCGCCCAATACCTGCGCGAGTTCAACGCCACGGCGGCGTTTGACGAGCACTTGCGCATCCTGTTGTCGCGCATGTACGAGTTCAACCGCTCGTGGCTGCCGGTGATGGATGCCGAGCGGGTGTTTTTGGGTGAGGTGACCCAGGAGTCGATTGCCGAGTACCTGAGCTCTGGTAAGTCCCGTGGGGGCAAGACCAGTATTGTGTCGCCTGCCGAGACTGCACTGGCCTGACACCACTCGGTCAAAATTGTGGGAGCGGGCTTGCTCGCGAAAGCGGTGTGTCAGTCACTGAATGGGTGCTGACCCACCGCCTTCGCGAGCAAGTCCGCTCCCGCATTTAGTTCTGCTGGGTGTCAGGAAATAGCCTGATTCCTCCTCTTTGGGGAACATCAATCCGTCACACCGGTCGGTTACATAAGTAGCTGCACGGCATCGCGCGACGAACGCGTGCAAAAACGCGACATTTTTAGTTGATCTCAAGCCCCTCACGCCCTAAAGTTCGCGCCGAACGTCCATGCTGGAAACGATCCATCCGGCTCAAGTACTGACGACGAGACAGCAAGGCCAAGGGAAGCTTATCCCGTGGCCTTTTTGCTTTCGGCGACATGCCTTGGGAAGTAGGCGAACCAAAGTGGGGATACGGAGGACGTTCATTTGCACCCATTGTTAATTTCAGTTTGCCCTTAGGAGTTCCCAGCATGTCGATCAACGTCGAAGATTATTTCGCGCGCGCCACTTTTGACAAAATGAAGGCGTTCGCCGACAAGCAAGAAACCCCGTTCGTGGTGATCGACACCGCGATGATCAGCCAGGCCTACGATGACCTGCGCGCCGGTTTCGAATTCGCCAAGGTGTACTACGCCGTCAAGGCCAACCCGGCTGTCGAGATCATCGACCTGTTGAAAGACAAGGGTTCGAGCTTCGACATCGCCTCGATCTACGAGTTGGACAAGGTCATGGACCGCGGCGTCAGCGCCGACCGTATCAGCTACGGCAACACCATCAAGAAATCCAAGGACATCCGCTACTTCTACGAGAAGGGCGTGCGCCTGTTCTCCACCGACTCCGAAGCCGACCTGCGCAACATCGCCAAGGCCGCGCCGGGCTCGAAAGTCTATGTGCGCATCCTCACCGAAGGCTCGACCACGGCTGACTGGCCTTTGTCGCGCAAATTCGGCTGCCAGACCGACATGGCCATGGACCTGCTGATCCTCGCCCGCGATTTGGGCCTGGTGCCTTACGGCATCTCGTTCCACGTGGGTTCGCAACAGCGTGATATCAGCGTGTGGGACGCCGCCATTGCCAAGGTCAAGGTGATCTTCGAGCGTTTGAAAGAAGAAGACGGCATCCACCTCAAGCTGATCAACATGGGCGGTGGCTTCCCGGCCAACTACATCACCCGCACCAACAGCCTGGAAACCTACGCCGAGGAAATCATCCGCTTCCTCAAGGAAGACTTCGGTGACGAGCTGCCGGAAATCATCCTGGAACCAGGCCGTTCGTTGATCGCCAACGCCGGGATCCTGGTCAGTGAAGTGGTGTTGGTCGCCCGCAAATCCCGCACCGCCGTCGAGCGTTGGGTGTACACGGATGTGGGCAAGTTCTCCGGCCTGATCGAAACCATGGACGAAGCCATCAAGTTCCCGATCTGGACCGAGAAAAAGGGCGAGATGGAAGAAGTGGTGATCGCCGGCCCTACCTGCGACAGCGCCGATATCATGTACGAAAACTACAAGTACGGCCTGCCGCTGAACCTGGCCATTGGTGACCGCCTGTACTGGCTGTCGACGGGTGCGTACACCACCAGCTATAGCGCAGTTGAATTCAACGGTTTCCCGCCGCTGAAATCCTTCTACGTCTGATCCCTTAGGAGCCGGCTTGCCGGCTCCTGCAATTCCTCTGCGCGTTGTTGGTAGGCATCGGCCATGGCGCGAATCTGCGGATCATTGGCCGCTGCCAGCGCTTTATGGGCCACCCGCAAGAACTTCAGATTCCCGCCCTCCAGTGCCTTGTGCAACCACTCCAGCGCCGCTTCGATCTGCCCATGCTCAGCCAGCATGGCCGCATAACTGAACTGCCCGCGAAAATCCCCACCTTGCGCCGAGCGGCGATACCACTCAAGCGCTGCGGGCACGTCTTGCGCACAGAACTGCCCTTCTTCCAGGTAACGCCCCAACAGGTTCATCGACTTGGCATGCCCCCGTTCGGCAGCCTGGCGATAGCAGGCCAGTGCCTGCTGCTGGTCTTGCGTCACCCCGCGCCCGGTGGCCAGCAGGTTGGCGTAGTTGTACAGCCCCCAATCCAACCCGGCTTCTGCCGCCTGGCGGTACTCCCCGGCAGCCGCCCGCTCATTGGCGGCGCAACCCCAACCATGCTCCAGGCAGCGCCCCACCATATTGCGGGCCATCAAGTGGCCGCCCTGGGCGGCAATCCGGAACCAGCGCAGGGCCAGTGCTTCATCGCGCTCGATCCCGCGCCCTTCCAGGAGGATTTGCCCCAGTAGCGCCTGGGCATCGAGCACGCCCTCCTTCGCCGCCATCAGGATCGCCTGGGCCGCGCGGGCCGGTGATTCGTCGAGCATGGCCCGCAGTTGTTCGCCGTCGAGGCGTTCTTCGCGGCGCAAGTGAAAAGCCATGCTCAGACCTCGACCCAGCGACGCAACAGGTTGTGATAGGTGCCGGTGAGCTGGATCAGCGCCGGGTGGTCCGGTACGTCACGGCTCAGTTGCTGGATCGCACCGTCCATTTCGAACAGCAACGTACGCTGGCTGTCTTCGCGCACCAGGCTTTGGGTCCAGAAAAACGCGGCATAGCGCGCACCCCGGGTCACGGCATTGACCTTGTGCAGGCTGGAGCCTGGGTACAACACCATGTCACCGGCCGGCAACTTGACCCGCTGCAGGCCGAAGGTGTCCTGGATCTCCAGTTCGCCGCCGTCGTATTCATCCGGGTCGCTGAAAAACAGCGTAGAGGACAGGTCAGTGCGTACCCGCTCGTGGCTGCCCTTGGGCTGGCGTACGGCGTTATCAATATGGAAGTCGAAGCTGCCGCCGGCGGTGTAGCAATTGAGCAGGGGCGGGAAGACTTTATGCGGCAGCGCAGCCGACATGAACTGCGGGTTTTGCCACAGGCGCTCGAGCATGGCCGCGCCGATTTCCTTGGCCAGTGGATGGCCCTCCGGCAATTGCAGATTGTGCTTGGCCTTGGCCGACTGATGACCGGCGGTGATCTTGCCGTCAGCCCAGTCCGCCTGCTCCAGGGCTTCGCGGATGCGCAATACCTCGTCGCGGGAGAACAGGCCGGGAATATGCAGCAGCATGAGGCGTTACCTGAGAGCAGAAGGGCGCCAATGGTATTGATTACTATTGGCGCTGTAAAACCCTGATCCGACGGGCAGACGTATGAGCCCGCAAAAACCGTAACTCCCGAAGTGTAAATTTTGTAAATAGGATGCAAATAGCAATGCCTCTCAATTGCTATGCATAATTGTTTACAATATATTTCGCGCCCTAACATCCTTGGGGTAGGGAATTTCATGTCGCGCCACATTACAAAAACACCAAACAGTTCACCGCGCTTGCTGGCCTCGGCCATTGGCGTGGCCATCAGCGCCAGCTCCGTGGCCCACATGGCGCAAGCGGCCGAAGAGACCGAACAAAAAGGCGAGCGCAACAGCATTTCCCTGGGAGCCACCAGCATCACCGGCCAGGAACAGGACGCGATCTCCTACCAGACCGAAAACGCCTCTTCGCAGAAATATACCGCGCCGCTGGTCGACACCCCGCGCTCCGTCACCGTGGTACCGGCGCAGGTACTCAAGGACACTGCCGCCACCTCGCTGCAGGACGCTCTACGCACCGTGCCGGGCATTACCTTTGGTGCTGGCGAAGGCGGCAACCCCCAGGGCGACCGCCCGTTCATCCGCGGCTTCGATGCCCAGGGCGACACCTACCTGGACGGCGTGCGTGACACCGGCGGCCAGAGCCGGGAAATTTTCGATATCGAGTCCATCGAAGTCAGCAAGGGCCCCAACTCCTCGTTTGGTGGCCGTGGCTCGGCCGGTGGCAGCCTCAACCTGGTGAGCAAAACCCCACAAGCACGGGACTTCCTCAACGGCGGTTTTACCTACGGCTCCGACCAGACCCGTCGCTATGCCCTCGACGTCAACCGCCAGTTCCTCGACAGTGCCGCGTTTCGCCTGAACCTGATGAGCCACGAACAGAACGTGGCCGGCCGCGACGCAGTCAACTACGACCGTTGGGGCGTGGCACCGTCGCTGACCTTTGGCCTGGGCACCCCGACCCGCGTCAACTTCAGCTACTACCATATGGAAAGCAACGACCTGCCGGATTCGGGCATTCCTTATGGCTATAGCTCCGCCGCAGCCACCGCCCATGGTCACGACAAGCCTACCGACGGCGGCGACAGCAGCAACTTCTACGGCCTCAAGGATCGCGACTTCCGCAAGACCCGCGCCGATATCAGTACGTTCTCCATCGAGCACGACCTGAACGACAACATGACGATCAAGAACACCCTGCGTCATGGCAGTACGGGTCAGGATTACGTCCTCACTCAGCCGGACGACAGCAAACTCAACGTCAACCAGTTCGGCACCGTCTGGCGCCGGGCCAATAGCCGTGTGTCGACCACCACGACCACCACCAACCAGACCGATCTGTTTGGCAGCTTCCAGGCCCTGGGCTTCAAGCACAGCTACTCTACCGGCCTGGAATTTACCGGGGAAGAAACCCGTGTCAGCGGTTACACCGTCAGCCCTAACGGCAACCCTACCGGCGGCTGCACACCTGGCAAGGTCGGCAACAGCGGCGGCCAATGCACCTCGCTGGGCAACCCGAACCCAAACGATGCCTGGACCGGCAGCGTCGCCCGCAACTACATGGGCACCAACACCAAGGCCACCAGCCGCGCCGCGTACGTGTTCGACACCATCGAGCTCGATCCACAGTGGCTGCTGAACGTTGGCCTGCGTTATGACACCTTCGACACCGTCGCCAACACCAACGCAGCCACCGGCCGTACCAAGCTCAAAGACGACAGCCAGTTCTTCAACTGGCAGGCCGGCCTGGTCTGGAAGCCGATGGAAAACGGCAGCATCTACACCTCCTATGCCACTTCGGCCTCGCCCGCTGGCGGCCTGGTGGGTGAAGGTGTCGACTCCAACGCCATCCCAACCGGCATCAACACCAGCGACATGAAGCCGGAAGAAACCGTCAACTACGAGCTGGGCACCAAGTGGGATCTGTTCCACGACCGCCTGTCCCTGACCGCTGCCCTGTTCCGCACCGAGAAGAAAAACGCGCGCATCCTGGTGAACTCCAACACCTATGAAAATGCCGGCGAATCCCGGGTCGATGGCCTGGAGCTTTCCGCCAGCGGCAAGCTCACCGAGCAGTGGCAGGTATTCGCCGGCTACAGCTACCTGAAAAGCGAGCTGGTGGACCCAGGCAAAAACGGCAACCGCCAAGGCGTGGTGACTGCGGGCTCCAACAAAGGCAACGAAATGCCCAACACGCCGAAGCACTCCTTCAGCCTGTGGACCACCTATGACATCACCTCGAAACTGACCGTCGGTGGCGGCGCGTTCTATGTGGACGACGTCTACGGCGACCCGGCCAACACCGTCTACGTGCCGTCCTACACCCGCTACGACGCCATGGCCAGTTACAAGCTGACCAAAAACGTCGACCTGCAATTGAACGTGCAAAACCTGACCGACAAGACCTACTACGACAAGGCCTATGGCGCGCACTTCGCCAACCAGGCAGCCGGTCGTACCGCGCTGTTGACCACCAGCTTCCACTTCTAAGGCGCTAGACGTTTCATGCAAAAGCCCCGCGCATTGGCTGCCCGGGGCTTTCGTCTGTAAAAAAGAAAGTTTCTCGACCACCCACGGCATAATGCGCGCCGTAAAAATCATATCCAGCTCAGCGAGGCCGTCCGACGTGTTGAAGAAAACCCTGTTCCAGTTGCACTGGTTTTTCGGCATTACCGCCGGGCTGGTGTTGGCATTGATGGGGATTACCGGGGCCGCGTACTCGTTCCAGGATGAAATCCTGCGGGCGCTCAACCCCACGGTACTGACCGTGCAAAAACAACCCGCCGGGGTGCTGCCGCCCGCTGAACTGGTACGCAAACTCGAAGCCACCGAAGGCAAGGCCGTGTCCATGCTGTGGGTAGAAAGCGAAAGCGGCAACGCTGCCCGCGTGTTCTTCACCCCGCCACCGGGCGAGCGCCGGGGGCAGATGCGCTACTTCGACCCGTACACCGGCGACTACCTGGGCGACGCCGTCGGCCAGGACTTTTTCGCCCTGATGCTGCAACTGCACCGCTTCCTCGCCATGGGTGACACCGGCCGGCAAATCACCGGCGCCTGTACGCTGATTCTGATTTTCTTCTGCCTTTCCGGCCTGTACCTGCGCTGGCCGCGCCAGGTGGCGAGCTGGCGTGCCTGGCTGACCCTGGACTGGCGCAAGAAAGGCCGCAGCTTCAACTGGGACCTGCACTCGGTGTTCGGCACCTGGTGCCTGCTGTTCTATCTGTTGGCCGCGCTTACCGGGCTGTCCTGGTCCTACGAGTGGTACAACAAAGGCCTGACCCGGCTGCTGTCCGATGCACCGCAGAACGAGCGGGTGCGCAATCGCGGCCCGGCGCCTGCGGGCCCGGCGCCCATCGCCAATTACGAGGCGATCTGGAGCAGCATCTACAGCACTGCCGGCCCGGGCTTGAGCACCTACAACATCCGTATGCCACCTGTCGCCGGGCAGCCGGCCACGGTCTACTACCTGTTGCAGAGCTCGCCCCATGACCGCGCGCTGAACCAGATCAACCTCGACCCGGCCACAGGCGTCGTCAAAAGCGTCGAGCGCTATGGCGACAAAAGCCTCAAGGCGCAGCTGCTGACCAGCATCTATGCCCTGCATGTGGGCAGCTATTTCGGCCTGGTGGGGCGGATCATTCTTACCGTCACTGCGCTGTGCATGCCGCTGTTCTTTATTACCGGCTGGTTGCTGTACCTGGACCGCCGCCGCAAAAAGCGCCAGGTGCGCGATGCCCGTAAAGGCCTGGGCGAGAACCACAGCGATGCACCGGCCTGGCTGATCGGTTTCGCCAGCCAGAGCGGGTTTGCCGAGCAACTGGCCTGGCAGACCGCCGGCCAGTTGCAGGCCGCCGGGTTGCCGGTGAAGGTCCAGCCCTTGGGCAGCGTCAGCGAAGAGGACTTGCGCCAGTCGGAACACGCACTGTTTGTGGTCAGTACCTTCGGCGATGGCGAAGCACCGGACAGCGCGCGCGGCTTCGAACGCAGCGTGCTGGGGCGCGACCTTTCCCTCCAGGGCCTGAACTACTCGGTGCTGGCCCTGGGCGATCGCCAATACCAGCACTTCTGCGGCTTTGCCCGGCGCCTGCACTTCTGGCTGACCCACCAGGGCGGCAACGCGTTGTTCGACCCGGTCGAAGTCGACAGCGGCGACCAGGAGGCCCTGCTGCACTGGCAACACCAACTGGGGCAGATCACCGGCCATGCACCGGCCGCCTGGGCCAGCGCCCACTATGAAAGCTGGACCCTGAGCCGGCGTACCCTGCTCAACCCAGACAGCAGCGGCACGGGTGTCTACCTGTTGGGCCTCAACCCGCCCGCCCCGCGCGACTGGCTGGCCGGCGACCTGGTGGAAATCCTGCCACGCCATTGCCCGTGGGCCGTCGAGCATTTCCTCGATGGCCTGGGCATCGCCGGCACGGACGAAGTGCTTGTCGATGGCCTGGCGCGGCCCCTGGAACAGGTGCTGGCCAGCCGCCAATTGCCGGACAACCGCTCCCATCTGGTCGGCCTGCACGCCCAGGCGCTGGTGGAGGCACTGGTGCCAGTGGGCATGCGCGAATACTCCATCGCCTCGATTGCCAGCGACGGCGTGCTGGAGCTGATCGTGCGCCAGGAACGCCACCCTGACGGCAGCCTGGGCCTGGGGTCGGGCTGGCTGACCGAGCACGCGCCGCTGGGTGCCGCGATCAGCCTGCGGTTGCGGCGCAACAGCGGCTTCCATCTGCCAACGGAGCCTGTGCCAATGATTCTGCTGGGCAACGGCACTGGCCTGGCCGGCTTGCGCAGCCTGCTCAAGGCGCGCATCGCCGATGGCCAGCAGCGCAACTGGTTGCTGTTCGGCGAACGCAACATCGCCCATGACTACCACTGCCAGAACGAGCTGCAAGGCTGGTTGGCCAGTGGCGACCTGGCGTTGCTGGACCTGGCGTTTTCGCGGGATCAAGACGAGAAAATCTACGTCCAGGACCGCCTGCGCGAATCCGCCGATGTACTGCGTAAATGGCTGGCCGAGGGCGCAGCGATTTATGTCTGCGGGAGTTTGCAGGGCATGGCGGCCGGGGTGGATCAGGTGTTGGTGGATGTTCTGGGAAGCGAGGCGGTGCAACGCCTTATCGAACAGGGCCGCTACCGCCGGGATGTCTACTGACCTACAGCCATCAAAATGTGGGAGCACTCCAAATCAAGAAGACTGGGAGCCCACAAACGGCGGGATGTCTACGATCTCTGGACATGCACACATCCAAATGTGGGAGCGGGCTTGCCCGCGATGGCGGTCTGTCAGTAACCGATTGGCTGGCTGATCTATCGCAATCGCGGGCAAGCCCGCTCCCACAGGTTTGGGCGCATTTCAGGTCAGGTGGGTTGGAGTTTTTGTTCGAATACCGACACGCCATCCAGGTCGCGCAACGTGACCGTCAGCTCCGCCGTTTGCCCATCAATCTGCACCTCGCCAAAAAACTGGAACCCGGCAAACGGCGACGTGTTTTGCGCCGGTGGGGCTTTTTCAAACACCACCTGCGGGCCAAAGGTTTTATCCAGCGGATTGGGCCCGAAGCTCCCTGCATTCAAGGGCCCCGCGACAAACTCCCAGAACGGCTCGAAATCCTGGAACGCCGCCCGGTCCGGGTGGTAGTGGTGCGCCGCGCAGTAGTGCACATCGGCGGTCAGCCACACATGGTTGCGCACCTGTTGCGCGCGCAGAAAACCGAGTAACTCGGCAATTTCCAGCTCACGGCCCTGGGCCGCGCCAGGGTCGCCGTTGGCCACCGCTTCCCAGCGCGGCACACCGGGGCTGACTTCGCCGTCGGGCACGCCGAGGCCGATAGGCATGTCGGCGGCAATCACCTTCCACTGCGCCTTCGATGCCTTGAGTCCGCCCTTGAGCCAGTCCAATTGCGCCCGCCCCAGAAACGGCTTGGCAGCGCCCAGGTTGTCATCGTTGGCCTCACGATAGCTGCGCATGTCGAGTACAAACACATCGAGCAACGGCCCGTAGCTGAGCTTGCGGTAGATGCGCCCGCCCTGGTCGGCGCCCTGCAAGCGCATCGGCGCGTATTCCAGCCAGGCCTGGCGTGCGCGGCCCACCAGGGTGGTGATGTCCTTGGTCTGGTAACGCTCGTCCAGTTGCTTGCCAGGCGACCAGTTGTTGACCACTTCGTGATCGTCCCATTGCCAGATCTGCGGCACCTGGGCATTGAAGCGGCGCACGTTTTCGTCCATCAGGTTGTAGCGATAGTTACCACGGTATTCATCCAGGGTTTCGGCGACTTTGCTCTTGGCCTCGGTGGTGAGGTTGCGCCAGATACGCCCGCTTTCGGTGGTCAGTTGCGCCGGCACCGGGCCGTCGGCGTAGATGGTGTCGCCGCTGTGGATAAAAAAATCCGGCAGGCGCAGACGCATGGCTTCGTAGATGCGCATGCCGCCGATGTCCGGGTTGATGCCGAAGCCCTGGCCGACGGTGTCGCCGCTCCACACAAAGCGGATATCGCGGCGCTGTTGCGGCACGCTGCGCAAGTGGCCGAACCAGGGCTCGCTGGCCACGCCGGTCTGCGCGTCCTCAAATTGCACACGGTAGAAAATCGCCTGGTCGGCGGGCAGCCCGGTCAACTCGACGCGGGCGGTGAAGTCGCTGCGGCTGTCGGCCAAAGGCGAGATGAATCGGCGCGGGTTGCTGAACAGGCTGCGGGTATCCCACTCGACCACCATCCGTGCAGGGCGGTCGCAGCGGCTCCAGATCATGGCGCGGTCGCCCAGCAAGTCGCCGGACTGCACGCCATCGGTCAACTGCGGCCGGTCCTTGACCGACGCGATCACCGCCGGTGCCAGCCCCGGCAACAGCAGGCCGGCGCCGACACCCTGAATCACCCGGCGACGGCCGGGGTTGAAGTGGCTCATGGCTTTCCCTCTGCACAGCAAAAGGAAAACTAAAGCATGGGCGGATGAAGCACAGATGACAGGCGCCGACACCTACATTCAGGCGACGGCCTCGGGGCGCTTGATCACGGCATACACCAAGCCGGTGAGCACGCTGCCAGCGACGATCGCCAACAGGTACAACAGCGCATGGTTGATGGTGTTCGGGATCAGCATCACAAACAGCCCGCCGTGGGGTGCCATCAGCTTGCAGCCGAAGTACATCGACAAGGCACCGGTCAATGCGCCGCCGGCGATGCTGGCCGGGATCACCCGTAGCGGGTCCTTGGCGGCAAACGGGATGGCGCCTTCGGAGATAAAGCACATGCCCAGGATCAACGCGGCCTTGCCGGCCTCGCGCTCGGTCTGGGCGAACTTGCGCCGGGCCAGGAACGTGGCGATTGCCATGCCAATCGGCGGCACCATGCCCGCGGCCATGGTGGCGGCCATCGGTGCGCCGCTCTGGGAGGCCAGCAGGCCGACGGAGAACGCGTAGGCCGCCTTGTTGATCGGCCCGCCAAGGTCGGCGCACATCATCCCGCCCAGCAGGATGCCCAGCAGCACCGCATTGGTGGTGCCCATGGTGCTGAGGAAGTCCGTCAGGCCCACTAGCATCTGCGCCACCGGCGGGCCGATCAGGTAGATCATCGCCAGGCCGGTGATCAGGCTCGCCAGCAACGGGATGATCAGGATCGGCTTGAGCGACTCCAGGCTCTGCGGCAATGGCACCGCGCGGGTAATCAGCTTGACGCTGTAGCCGGCGAGGAACCCGGCAAAGATCCCGCCGATAAAACCTGCGCCCAGGGTGCTGGCCAACAGGCCGCCGATCATCCCCGGCGCGAGGCCCGGACGGTCGGCAATCGAATAGGCGATGTAGCCGGCGAGCAGCGGCACCATCAGGGTGAAGGCATGGTCGCCGACCGCTTTGAGGGCCGCCGCCAGGGTGCCGGGCTCTTCGTAGGCGTGAATACCGAAGACGAAGGACAGGGCAATCAACAAGCCCCCGGCCACGACCATCGGCAACATGAATGACACGCCGGTCAGCAGGTGTTTGTAGACCCCGGTTTTCTCTGGTTTGGCCGTCGTACCGCTGGCGGCGCTTTCCTGCTGGCCTTCGGCCAGGGCTTTATCGAGGATCGCGGCGGACTGCTTGAGCGCAATGCCAGTGCCACAGCGGTAGATTTTCTTGCCGGCAAAGCGCTCGGTGGCCACTTCGATATCGGCGGCCAGCAGCACCACGTCGGCGTCGCGAATGGCTTGCTCGCTCAGGGGCGTACGTGCGCCTACCGAGCCCTGGGTTTCTACCTGCAGGTCGTAACCCTTGGCCTTGGCGGCCTGCTGCAACGCTTCGGCGGCCATAAAGGTGTGGGCCACGCCGGTGGGGCAGGCGGTGATGGCGACAATGCGCGGCACGTTTTTTACCGTCGGCACTGTGGTGCTGGCAACGTACAACTGGGCCTCTTGCGCGCCCCGTTGCAGCACCGCTTCAACGTCCTGTAACGCCTGGGCCGGAGTGCTCTGGTACACGCGCTTGCCGACAAAGCGCTGCATGTCCACGGGCGTACTGGCGACCAGCAACACCCATTCGGCCGCGTCGAGGGTGGCCTGGGAAAGGGCGCGCTCGGGGTGGTTCACGTCCACCACTTCCACGCTGGTGCTCCAGCCCTGGCGTTGTGCGGCGGCGTCCAGCAAGCGGGCGCACAGCACACTGGTGACCATGCCGTTGGGGCAGGCGGTAACAATGGCTAACTTCATGACAAACCCTCTTATTGTTCTGTCAGCGGGCGTACTTGCACGCCGCTTTCGAGGCGCGCCAGGTGCGCGTCATCGCTGATGCCGAAACCGATCTGTGTGACGGCCATGGCGGCGATGGCCGTGGCCCGCGCCAGGGTCGTATGTGCGCTGTCCTGTACCAGCAGACCGTGGAGCATGCCGGCCAGCAACGAGTCACCCGCGCCCACCGTACTGGCGACGGTGACGCGGGGCGGCGTGGCATGGAACGCGCCGTTTGCAGTGAACCAATTGACCCCCTCGGCACCCTGGGACACCACCACATGCTCCACACCTTGCGCATGCAGGCGCTTGGCCGCCTGGGCCTGTTGAGCAGGCGTGTCGGCTGGGCAATCCAGCGCATCGGCCAGTTCTTCGGTGTTGGGCTTGATCAACCAGGGAGCGGCCTGCAACCCGGCACGCAAAGCCTCGCCGCTGGTGTCCAGGGCGACTTTGAGACCCAGGGTTTTCAGGTGCTGCAACAAGGCGTACAGCCACTGCGGGCTGACCCCACGGGGCAGACTGCCAGCGACCACCACCACATCATGGCCGGGGGCAATCCGCGTCAACTGCTCAAGCATCGCCTCTTGCGCCTGCGCGCTGACCTGTGGCCCCGGGGCGTTGATATCGGTCACCCGGCCGTCGTGCTCAGCGATTTTAATATTGCTGCGGGTTTCCCCCGGCACACGAATAAACGCATCGACAAAACCCCGACGGGCAATCAACGCGTCGAACGCCTGGGGATTGTCTGCCCCCAGGAATCCGCCAACCGTCACTTGATGGCCAAGGTCCGCCAACACCTGGGCGACATTCACGCCCTTGCCCGCCGCATGGGTCAGCATGGCCTGGCTACGATTGACCGCCCCTGGCTCCAGGCGCGCCAGTTGTACGGTCAGGTCCAACGCCGGGTTCAGCGTCAGGCTTAGAATCCTTGCCATTTACACAGCCTCCACAAGGGCGCGCACTTGCGCGGGAGAGCCCACGGCCAAGGCGTTTTGTGCGAGAGTCTGGGCCTCGCTCAGGGTGAATTCACGGACACGGGCCTTGACCTCGGGAATGCTGCGGGCCGACACGCTCAACTCGTCGACGCCAAGGCCGACCAGCACCGGCACGGCCAGCGGGTCGGCCGCCAGCTCACCGCACACCCCGACCCATTTGCCATGGGCATGGGCGGCGCGCACGGTGATGTCGATCAGTTGCAGCACCGCCGGGTGCAGCCCGTCAGCCTGGGCCGACAGGGTGGGATGCCCACGGTCGATGGCCAGGGTGTACTGGGTCAGGTCATTGGTGCCAATGCTGAAAAAGTCCACTTCCTTGGCCAGTACTGGCGCCAGCAAGGCCGCCGAAGGCACTTCGATCATGATCCCCAGTTGCAGGTCCGCTACCGGGATCTGCTCGCGCAGGCGCTCGGTCATGTCCCGGGCCTGGCGCCACTCATCGACGCTGCCGACCATGGGAAACATGATGCGCAGCGGGCGACCGTCCGCCGAACGCAACAGCGCACGCAGTTGGGTTTCCATGATCTGCGGGCGTTGCAGGGTCAGGCGGATGCCGCGCACACCCAGGAACGGGTTTTCTTCTTTGGCAATCGGCCAGTAAGGCAGGGGTTTATCACCGCCCACATCCAGGGTGCGCACCACCAGCGGTCGCCCAGCCAGGCCGTCGAGCACCCGGCGGTATTCGGCTTCCTGGGTGGCTTCGTCCGGGGCCTGGGAATGGGCCATGAAAATCAGTTCGGTACGCAGCAGGCCAATGCCTTCGGCGCCCTGCTCGACCGCCGCCGCCACTCCTGCGCTTTCGCCGATATTGGCGAACACTTCCACGGCATGCCCATCACGGGTCATGGCCGGTTCATGGCGCTGGGCGGCGGCGGCCTGCAGGCGTTGTTCGCGGGTGTCGCGCTCCTGCGTGGCGCGCTGCAAGGTGCCGGCATCGGCATCCACATGCAGGCGCCCACGCTGGCCGTCGAGCAACAGTGGCGTGCCCGAGGCCAGCAGCAAGACCGCCGGCCCCGCGCCAACCAATGCGGGAATCCCCAGGGCGCGGGCGACGATGGCACTGTGTGCGGTGGCACCACCGCGTGCGGTGAGGATCCCCGCCACGCGCGTCGGGTCGAGGCGCGCCACATCCGACGGGCCGACCTCATCCATCACCAGAATGTAAGGTTCGTCGGGCTCCTGCGGGGTGTCGATGCCACACAGTTGCGCCAGCACCCGCCGGCCGATATCCCGAAGGTCGGCGGCGCGTTCGGCGAGCAACGCGTCCTGCAAGGACTCCTGCTGTTTGGCGGCCGCTTCGATCACGCTCATCCACGCCGCTTCGGCGCTTTCGCCTTGCTTGAGGCGGGTGTCGACTTCGTCGGTCAGTTCCGGGTCGTCGAGCATTTCCTGGTGGGTGATGAAAATCTCGCGGATCGCCTTGGACGTGCTGCGCTCGATCAAGCCCTGGATATCGTGGCGCACATCACGCAGCGCAGCGGATAGGCGCTCGCGCTCGGCGCTGGCCGACTCGCCCCGCAGTGGATAATCGAAAGGCTGCAACACTTGGATATGGGCCGGACCGATGGCGATCCCCGGTGCCGCAGGGATTGCCTGAATCAGGCTGCCGGAGAGTGGCGCACTGAGCGGTGGTTCGGCCTCGATGACTTCAACCCGTGCGCTGACGGCCGGCAGCGGCTCGACGTCTTCACCAAGCCCCGCTTGCACAGCCGCCAACAACGCCGGCAGCGCATCGTCGGCAATCGCCGGCTCGGCGACAAACTCCAGCACCTGACCACGGCGGGCGCCGAGGCTGAGCAGCTTACTCAAGCTCTTGACCGACACTGCGCCGCCCTGCCCGTCGACGATTCGCACGCGGATCTCGCCGTCGAAGCCCTTCGCCAGTTGCGCCAGTGCCTTGGCCGGCCGCGCATGCAGGCCGTGGGCATTGGCCAGGGCAATGCGTGCGCTGGGCCAATCGGCGGGCAGTTCGCCACCCAGTACTTCGAGGACCGCCCGGCTGCTGGTGGCACGCCCCAGTTCCTGGCCGCGCCCTTCAATCAGCAAGGCGCACAGGCGCTCAAGCAGGGCCTGGTGGGCCTCACCGAGGCTGGCCAGGCAGAACAGGCCGCTCAATGGCTGGCCCAAGTAGCGCATGGGTTTGTCCGGGGTGACAAAGGCCAGGCCCGGGCGCTTGACCGTTTGTTCACTGTGCAGCCACCACAGGCCATCACCCAGGGGTAATGCATCGACTTGCTGCAACACGGCAGCAAAGCCATTGCTCACGCAATCGGCCTGGCGCAACAGGCGCGCGCCGCGCCACACCAGTTCTTCAAAATCGTCGGCGGACACGCCCAGGCCGATCATCTGTGCATCCAGCGCCAGTTCCTGGGGCGCACCCTGCAGCAGTTTGAGCAAGGCGTCGGCCGAGGTGGCGCGGCACAGCGCCTGGCCCAGGTCGGTTTCACCGAGGGCGCGGGTCAGCAGTTGCAGCAGGCGCAGGTGTTCATCGGATTTGGCCGCGATGCCAATCGCCAGGTAGACGATCTGGCCATCGCCCCAATCCACGCCTTGGGGAAATTGCAGCAGGCGCACGCCGGTGGCGAATACCTGGTCGCGGGTTTCGGGAGTGCCGTGGGGGATCGCAATACCTTGGCCAAGGAAGGTCGAGCCTTGCGCTTCACGGGCTTGCAGGCCGCTCAGGTAACCCTCGGCGACCAGGCCATCGGCCACCAGTTTTTCGGCGAGCAGTTGCAAGGCAGCAGACTTATCCACAGCCACCTGGCCCATGGATATCTGCTCTACGGTGAGCTCAAGCATGCCTTTCTCCTAGTTAGTGCGGGGTGCGCACTAGGTATTGTTTTGATTAAACCGTGCAAAAATAACTGACTGAGTGGTCAATTGGCAGTAGGCGCTCAGCAGCGATCATCGTAAAAATACGCCTGCTGAAACGTTTAATCTAGATTTTATGGCAGATTACTGGGTAATTCTGCATCCTTGAAGCACCGCTCGGCGCTTGAGTTGCGACAATGGTCGCGTGCAGGAATCGGTTACGATTGGACAAAATGTCGGGGCAAGCTCTAAAAAACAAGGAAATCCCGGTTTGAAACTCAGTGATATTGCACGCTTAGCCGGTGTGTCCGTGACCACCGCCAGCTACGTCATCAATGGCAAGGCCGCACAGCAACGGATCAGCACCGCCACCGTGGAACGGGTGCGGGCGGTGGTCGAGGAGCACGGCTTTACCCCCAACCCCCAGGCCGCCGGCTTGCGCAGCCGGCACACGCGTACCTTGGGTTTTATCCTGCCGGACCTGGAAAACCCCAGTTATGCACGGATCGCCAAGCTGTTGGAACAAGGCGCACGGGCCCGTGGCTATCAGTTGCTGATCGCCAGTTCCGATGACGATGCCGACAGCGAGCGCCAGTTGCTGCAACTGTTCCGCGCGCGGCGTTGCGATGCACTGTTCGTCGCCAGTTGCCTGCCCGCCAGCGATGACAGCTATCGCGAGCTGCAAGCCAAGGGCCTGCCGGTGATTGCCATCGACCGGGTGATGGACGCCGAGCAGTTCTGCTCGGTGGTCAGCGATGACCGCCAGGCCTGCCAGCAATTGACCAGCAGCCTGCTGCAACCCCTGCCCCGGCAGATCGTCCTGATCGGTGCCCGCCCCGAGCTGAGCATCAGCCAGGAGCGCGCGGCGGGTTTCCAGCAAGCGCTTGAAGACTTCAAAGGTGATGTGCTGGTCGAGCACGGCGAAGCCTTCAGCCGCGACTGCGGTCGCCAGTTGATGGAAGAACTCCTGCAACGCCTGGGGCATTTACCCGATGCATTGGTGACGACTTCCTACGTCCTGCTGCAAGGGGTGTTTGACGCGCTGCATGACTTCCCGCTCAAATCCCGGCCGCTGCGCCTGGGCACTTTTGGTGACACCCAGTTGCTGGACTTCCTGCCGCTGCCGGTCAACGCCATGGCCCAGCAGCACGCGCTGATCGCCGAGACGGCCCTGCGCCTGGCACTCGCGGCGATTGAAGAGCAACACTACCAGCCGGGTGTGCATGCCATTGGCCGGACCTTCAAGCAGCGGATTCACGAGATATAGACATGGAGCTGGTCGACAGCCACACCCACCTCGACTTCGAGGACTTCGACGCTGATCGCGACGAGGTGCTCAGGCACAGTCGCCAGCTCGGCGTGCGGCGCATGGTGGTGCTAGGGGTGTACCAGCGCAATTGGCAACGGCTATGGGACCTGGCACAACAGGACCCGGACCTGCACGGGGCCTTCGGCCTGCACCCGGTATACCTGGATGAGCATCGCCCCGCAGACCTGATCGAGTTGGGCGACTGGCTGACCCGCCTCAAGGGCCATCGCCAACTCTGCGCCGTGGGTGAAATCGGCCTGGACTACTTCCTGGCGCACCTGGACCGCGAACGCCAGCAATCCCTGTTTGAAGCCCAGTTGCAGTTGGCCGTGGACTTCCAGTTGCCGGCGCTGCTGCATGTGCGGCGCAGCCATGCGGCCGTTATCGCCACCCTCAAGCGCATTCGCCTGCCCCGGGGCGGGATCATCCATGCCTTCGCCGGCAGCCGCGAAGAAGCCCGCGAATACATCAAGCTGGGGTTCAAGCTGGGCCTGGGCGGCGCGCCAACCTGGCCTCAGGCCCTGCGCATGCACAAGGTCATCGCCCAACTGCCGCTGGAATCAGTGGTGTTGGAAACCGACTCGCCGGACATGGCGCCCGCCATGTACCCCGGCCAACGCAATAGCCCGCAACACCTGCCGGCCATCTGCAGCGCCCTGGCCGAACTGATGGGCATCAGCCCTTCAGCGCTGGCCAAAGCGAGCACCCGCAACGCCTGCGAAGTGTTCCACTGGCCCGTCGATGACGGGGTTGACCGCCTCTAGCGTCAGGGTCATGCGGTGCCGGTGGCGGGCGTGGCGCAGGGTCAGGAAGTGAATCAGGATCGCCACCAGCGACACATTCAATTGCCCGATCTTGCTGATCAAGCCGACCCACTCGACCACCAGGGCCACCAACAAGGCCACGCAGGTCAGCACCAGCATGCTCGGGCGCAGCAGGGCCAGGTTGTCCAGGGACTTCAACTGACGCAGTTGCCTGGGGCAATTGAGCAGCAGGACTTTGTGGCAATACGGGCAATCAAAGGGCTCGTTGAGTGCAATGGCATTGAGCTGCCAGGGCTTGAGCACAAAGGTGATATCGCAATGGGCGCAATGCCCTTTCACGCCTGGAGTTGTCGCGGTCATGGCCCTGCCTCCCGGAAGCGCTGGATGGGGTGAAACAAATTCTCACCCAATCCCAGCGCAAAAAAAGCTCACGCGGGAAAACAGGACATGCACCACATAGCAAAGGGATAAAGCCTACAACCAAGTCTTACACGCGGAAGGCACCGATCAGCTTTTTCAACTCAATCACCTGCAAGGACAATTGCCGGCTGGCCTCTTCGGTCTGGTGCGCGCCCTGGGCCGCATGCTCGCCAGCCCGATTGATCTCGACGATATTCTGGTCGATGTCGTGGGCCACCGCCGTCTGCTGCTCCACCGCCGCCGCGATTTGCTGGTTCTGATCGACGATCATGCCCACCGCACCGAGGATATTTTCCAGGGCCAACTGGACCTGTTCCGACTGCCCGACCGTGCCGCTGGCCATTTTATGGCTGCTGCCCATGGCCTTCACGGCCGCGCCGACGCCTTGGTGCAACTTGGCGATCATCTGCTCGATTTCTTCGGTGGAGTGCTGGGTGCGCCGGGCCAGGGTACGCACCTCATCGGCCACCACGGCAAACCCACGCCCCTGCTCCCCCGCCCGCGCCGCCTCGATGGCCGCGTTCAGGGCCAGCAGGTTGGTTTGTTCGGCGATGCTCTTGATCACTTCCAGCACGCTGCTGATGGATTGACTGTCGATGGCCAGTTGGTTGATCACCAGCACTGACTGGTCGATCTCCGATGCCAGTAGCGCGATGCTGCCCTGTTGGGATTGCACCAGGCCACGCCCGTTAAGGGTTTCATCGTTGACGCTATGGGCACTGCTGACAGCCGCCGCGGCACTGCGCGCCACTTCATGGGCAGTCGCCGACATCTGGTTCATGGCCGTCGCCACCTGCTCGATCTGGCTGCGCTGGCCCGACACCGCCTGATTGCTGCGCGCCGACACCGACTCCACTTGTCCGGCCTGATGCTCGACCTCCTGGACGGTCTGCCCTACCCGCTCGATCAGGTCGTGGATTTTCGCCACGGTGCCATTGAACACTTCGCCCAATTCACCCAGCTCATCGCGACTCTGGGACTTGAAGCTGACAGTCATGTCCCCGGCAGCGACCTTATCCATCATTGCCCCCAGGTGGCGCAGGGTGGTGCGGGTCGAGGCGTAGAAGCCGCCGTACAGATAGAAAATCAACAAGAACACCGCCGCCAGCGCTGTGACCAGCAGCACCATGTGCGTACGGTTCTGGGCCAGGCGCTGCTGCAGTTGCTGGTCTAGGAAGGACAGGGTCGCGTCGTCCAGTTGATAGGTCTTGGCCATCAAGGCCGTCACTTCGTCATAGAAGGTCTGCCACGGCGCCTCCAGGGTTTCGGCCATCACCACCTGCTCTTCAAACAGCTCGCTGCCCTGCTTGAGGCTGGCCTGGCTGGCTTGGGCCAAGGCATCCAGTGAACCATGGGCGGCCTTGCTGGAGCCCAGGGCGTCCTGCACTTTCAAACCGTATTCCGCCTGGAGTTTTTCCAGTTGCTGCAGCAGTTCGTCAAAACGCGTGCTGGACGATGAGTTGAGAAAGCCCTGGCCCAGGGAATATGCGCCCATGGCCCGGCCTTCGCCCAGGGTCTGGGTGACTTGCGGAGTGACGCTGGTAATCAGTTCGCTGAGTTGGCGCACGTCGCCCTGGACATCACGACTCAACCCCGACTGGCTGGCAATGATCTGGCTGAACATCTGCGCCTTGTTCAGCAACTTGCCGATCAAGGCACTTTTGCTCAGCAGTGAAGACTCGCTTTGCTGGGCCTTGAAGGCCGCAATCATCTCATCGCGCTTGCCCTCGAACACCGCGACCTGCTCGGGATCTGTCGTCATCGCCTGGAAACCTTGCAGACGCTCCAGTACGCGCTGCTCCAAAGCGCTGATTTGACTTTCGATATCCCCCGCCTTGCCCGCCTGCCCAAGGGTGGCGTTGATCTGCACCTGATTGTTCAGGGTTTCCAGGTCGCGCCGCAGGATCAGGCTGCTGCCCAACAGGTCCAGGCTCTGCAACTCAACCTGCGTGCCCTGGAACTCACGCCAGGAATCGCGGACCAGGTAATAGTTGGTCACCAGCATGGGCAGGAAAAACAACACACTGATCAGGCTGAACTTCATGCCGAAGCTCAGGCGATTCATCAGCGCGATGGCGGGATAGAGCAAGCTCTTCACAGATGAACTCCCTTTTCTTTTATTTTTATTGAAGGCGCAGGGCAGCGGCAGAAAGCCACTATTGGGCGCGCTGTCTGTATAGCTTAAATCGGCGGGAAGTTTTGTAACTTAAGGTTAACGCGATCGGCGGGGCCTGGCGGCCGACCGATTTTTGAAGCCATTACGGGCTCTTTGTGGGAGCGGGCTTGTGTGGGAGCGGTGTGTCAGTACCGGATTTTTTGACTGCTACACCGCATCGCGGGCAAGCCCGCTCCCACACAAGCCCGCTCCCACAAGAGGTGTTTTTCAGGGCAGGACGGTCCAGATCGCAAACCCGGCGTACCACAACACGGCCGCTCGCAGCAGCAGTTCCCACAACCGATCCAGGCTGTTGATCCCTTCGGCACCGACCACCGGCGCAGGAATTTCGCCGGCCACCAGGCCAACCTTTTCCACCAACTGCGCCGCACTGATATCCCAGTTCAACAGTTCATGCAGCATTACCCGGCTGACCGCGACAAAATTGCCGACCAAGGCAAAGCTCGCCGCCAGCAACCGCACCGGCAACCAGTCGAACGCATGGCGCAATTGCCCGGCGCGCTCGACCACCAGCGGGTTCTGCCCGTGTTCACTGGCCAGGGCCAACAGGCGGTAGGCCAGGGCCGCCACCGGGCCGAGGAGGAAGTACCAGAAAATCACCGCAAAAAAACTCTGATAGGCCTGCCACAGCAAATGGCCCTGGACCCGCTCCAGCAGTTGCTCGCCGCTGTCGGCGCCAATGCCCAGGTCACGTTCGGCAACGTGTTCAGCGGCTTGCAAGTCACCCCGGCGCCAGGCATCGCGAAACGGCCCCAACTGGCCCAGCAAATCGCCGCGGCCCAGGCTGTAGATCACCACCAACAGGTGCACCGGCAGCGCCAGCAAACCATAGGCCAGCGGCTCCAGGACCAGCAGTAACAGCCCCAGCAATGCCACCGGCAGCAACACCAGCAGCGCCAGGATCAGCCAGGGTTGTTTGCCCAGCCGCGCGCTCGACTCAAGCCGCGCCAGTTGGCGCAGCCAACGGCCATCACGCTGTACCCGCTGACGCAAGGCCGAGAACTTCTCGATCCACACTGCCAGCACCAACACCAGGAAACTCATTGTGCATGTCCTCCATCCTGCAAGGCGCCGCGAAAACGCGCCCAATCAAAAGCCGGTCCAGGATCGGTCTTGCGTCCTGGGGCGATGTCACTATGACCGCAAATGCGCTGGTGCGTGATGCCCGGGTAGGCGGCCAGCAATTGGCGACTCAGTTCGATCAGGGAATGGTACTGGGCGTCGGTAAAGGGTTGGTCGTCGGTCCCTTCAAGCTCGATCCCCAGGGAAAAGTCATTGCAGGTCTCGCGCCCCTCGAAACAGGAGACGCCAGCATGCCAGGCACGGTCCCGGCAGGAGACAAATTGCGTCACCGTACCATCACGCTCAATCAGAAAATGCGCGGATACCCGTAGGTCAGCGATGCCTGCAAAGTAGGGATGTTCCGTGACATCCAGACGATTCTGGAAAAACGCCTGCACTTTGCCCGTGGCGAACTGGGCCGGTGGCAAGCTGATGTTGTGCACCACCAACAGGGAAATCTCGCCGCCTGGGCGTTCATTGAAGTTGGGCGACGGGCAATGGGCAATGCCCTGGCACCAACCGCTGGCGGGGTCCAACTGCATACAGGTTCCTTGCGCACGACTTGGGAGCGCTCAGTATGCCGTGATCCGCAGGGTGGTTGCGATCACTTGGCGCGATTGAGTTGGCGCAAGCTGCCAATCACCGACGCCAGCGCGCGGTCGAACAGCAGTGCATCATCCAGGGTGCGGACCCCGCCACGCTTGAACTCCAGGGCCAGCTCCGTGCAGGTTTTTTCCAGGACCTTGAGGCCAGTGCGATTGACAAATATATAGCTGTTGGCCGGGGCAATGATCGCCGTCAGCTTGCAGCGCAGGGTGTTTTCCTCATCTTCACGGAACTCGACCCAACTGCCGATGCGCAATTGCCGGACCTTGAGCAGATCGGGATCGTCCTCTGCCAGCCTGACCGCCTCCACCGGCGGCGCAGCGCCTGAGTTTTCGCGCACTTCGATCAGCGTCACATTGGGAAGCGCCGCCCCCTGGAACGCCTGGGTATGCAGGGCCTGCAACTGGATAAAAAACTCACGGGTCACAAAGGAATCAAACGCCGCCTCGCTCAGCCCCTCACGCAGGGCCTTGAGCAACGCGGGCAATTGTTCCAGCAGGCGGCGGCCGGCTTCGGTGTCTTCACTCAGGCCGACACTCCAGATCAATTCGTCCATGACCCGCAGCCGCGCCTGCCACTGCGGCGAGGGTTGCTCGTGCTTGAGGCATTCGAGCAACAACACCTGGCTCCAGGCCTGCTGCAGGAACAGCACCACGAAGTGCGGCAAGACCTTGCCCCGCAACCGTTGATTCACCGCATCGGCGACCCGCTGCCGCGCCTGTTCGGTGCGGGCGCGCCCTTCTTCGGCGTCGCGGGTACGCTGTTCGAGCAGCTCACTGCGGCGGCGCTCGTCCTGGGTAAACGCGGTGAACTCCTGCAGAAGTACGGCGAAAATCGCCGGGTCATCGACAAAGTCGTTCAACAGGCGCTGCACCACCTGCTCGATGCGCAAATAAAGACTGTCACGCTGATAGTCATCACGCTTGCCCCAGCCCAAGGCGGCCGTGCCGATTTCATTGAGCAGGCGCCGCGCCGGGTGGCTGCCACGGCTGAAAAAACTCTTGTCCAGCACGGCCACTTTCAACATGGGAATCTGCAGGCGCGCAATCAACGCCTTGAGGGAGTCGGGCAAGGTACGGTCGTCGAGAATGAACTCGAACAACATGGCGATCAGGTTGATCACGTCCTCGTCGGCATCCTCCACCACCCGCGACTTGCCACTCTTGACGCTGACCCGGGTCAGCAGTTCTTCCAACTGGCGGCGCAGGTCAAAATCGTCCTCGACCGCAGGGTCTGGCACATATTGCTGCAAGTGGGAGAGCAGACGCAGCAGGTCGCGGGTGGAAATAGGCTGGGCCTGGGCGCTGGCCTCCAAGGTCGGGGCGACGCTGCCGCGCACTGTCAGCAACAGTTCCTGCAGGGCCGCGAACACTTGTTGCTCACCCTCATCGGCCTGGGCGTCGGCAGCCGGAGCTACCTCCGCCGGCGGGCGGACCCGGCTGGCACGTTCGCCGGGACGTCGTGAGGGTACGGCCTTGAGCTCGGGCAGCACACCCGTGGCCACCAGTAACTGATTGGCCTCGCCGTACAGCAGGTCGGCATCGCTGAGCACGTATTTTTCAAACAGTTTCAAAATGATCAGCTTGACCCGGATCTCCACCCCCAGGCTGCGCCCGGCCCGCAGGAAGTACTCGCAGAGCATCGCCGGGCCCAGGGGGTTTTCCCGATCGTCGAGGTGCTTGCCCAGCAGCGCACCGAGGCGGGCGGTCAGTTGCCCCAGGGCCAGGCCGTCACGGTGCATGACCTTGTCGAGCATGGCCTCCAGGGCCACGGCTTTTTCCAGGTCATCGGCGCACGCGCCGGGCGCTGCTTCGTAGGAGACCGTCGGCAGCAGCAACTCGCCTTGCCCGGCCTGCCCCAGGTTGGCAAATGCGTCGAAGAGCTGTTCCATGAACATGCGCTCGAAGTTCTTGCGCTTGAGGCGCAGGTCGCGCATGGCTTCAAAAAAAATATTGTGGTCGGCGCTGCTGCGGGCTTTGTCGGCCATCTCGAACAGAGTGTCGTCGGCGTTATCGAACAACTCCTGCAGCCCCCGGTCGAGTTGCTGCGTGGCCTTGTCACGCACCTGCAGCACAATCACAGGCAGGCGGGCGAGCGGCGACGGCATCGCTTGTGCGGCGATCCTGTTGATCGGCACCACCTTTGCGTCATTGTGCATGCTGGCCTCCTGGAGCGACGGGGTTCGGTTTTGTGAACGATCGCCACAACCACCGATGGAATACCGGCGGCTACCACGATTATTTGTAGATCACCGAGACGTCAAAGCTATGACGCCAATTGCAAGGCGCGAGATTATCTTGCAAATAGACCCTGTAGCGCCAGCAAACTCTGTACGGGCTTTGTAATCAGCCAGGTTATGCCGGCATACCTTGGGTTCGGCGCTGCCATGCCCCTATAATCGAGGCACTTTGTATGTGGAGCCCGCTATGCCGAATCTACGCCTCGCCGACCTCACCGCCGAAATCGAAGCCAACGTGCGCCGCGCACTGCTGGAAGATATCGGCAGCGGCGATATCACCGCGCAACTGATCCCGGCCGAACGCCTGGCCAAGGCCACGATCATCACCCGTGATGCTGCGGTTATCAGTGGCACCGCCTG
Source organism: Pseudomonas sp. MF5691 (assembly GCF_016405645.1). Lineage (NCBI taxonomy): Bacteria > Pseudomonadati > Pseudomonadota > Gammaproteobacteria > Pseudomonadales > Pseudomonadaceae > Pseudomonas > Pseudomonas sp. MF5691. Next base: position 231,272 of record NZ_JAEKDC010000001.1, on the reverse strand, counting down.
GGTCGATGCCGTGTTCCGCCAGTTGGACCCACGGGTTGCCGTGCATTGGCAGGTACGCGACGGTGAACGCGTCAGCCCCAACCAGGCGCTGTTCCACCTCGAAGGTCCTGCCCGCTCATTGCTGACCGGCGAACGCAGCGCGCTGAATTTCCTGCAACTGTTGTCAGGCGTGGCCACCCGCGCGCAGTACCTGGCGGACTTTGTCGCCACCACCCAGGTCAAGCTGCTGGACACCCGCAAGACTCTGCCGGGGCTGCGCCTGGCGCAAAAGTATGCGGTGACCTGCGGCGGTTGCCACAATCACCGCATCGGTCTGTATGACGCGTTCCTGATCAAGGAAAACCATATCGCCGCCTGCGGGGGGATTGCACAGGCCATTACTGCCGCCCACAAGATCGCCCCGGGCAAGCCGGTGGAAGTCGAAGTGGAAAGCCTGGAAGAGTTACGCGAGGCCCTGGCGGCAGGTGCCGACATCATCATGCTGGATGAGTTGAGCCTGGACGACATGCGCGAAGCCGTGCGCCTGAACGGCGGCAAGGCCAAGCTGGAAGCCAGTGGCGGGATCAACGAAAGCACTTTGCTGCCCATTGCCGAGACCGGCGTGGACTACATCTCTATCGGCGCGATGACCAAGGATGTGAAGGCGGTGGATCTGTCGATGCGGCTCAGTATCTGAGTCGCTGCAAACTTCAAGCTGCAAGGGCGCGTGGCGACACTTGCAGCTTGAAACCTGCCGTAGCTTCTAAACCACCAGATTGTTCATCTCGCAATACTCTTCCCACTCGACACCCAGCACCTCGGCCGCCTCTTTGTGCAGGGCCAGGCGCGCAGCTTCGAATTCTTCCGCTGTGCAGGTGTACTTGAGGGTCAGTTCCCAAGGCTGGAAGCCCTGGCTCTCGGCCTCGTCCTCGAATGCCCACTGGATCTGGTCGCGCTGATCATCAGCGCTCAGGTCCTTGATCTCTTCCTTAAGCTGCGCCGACTCCTCGAGGTATTTCTTGAGGGCTTCTGCGTGCCGCACTTCCTGGGTCATTTCTGTCGTGGTCATGTCGTTCTCTTAGATCGAAGGAATGGGGATGCATCTGGGTCATCAAGGTTGCGCAGATACAAAAGAACGGGCACGAATACCGGTTCGTCTGGCCTTCAGAACCATTCTGGGATCATCTGAAAACTGTGGTGCCTTTTTGCCCGAGACAGGAATCGAACCTGCGACCTTCGCGTTACGAGTGCGCTGCTCTACCAACTGAGCTACACGGGCGGTGGGCTAAAGCTAGCACTGCAATGGGCGCCCGGCAACTTACCGAATGTGCGGCGCAATGACTCCCTGGACCCAGAAGCGCGGCTGCAGAAGTCTTTTGGTGATAGTGATGTAGTGCTGGCTGCGTTCCGTCGCGCCTGGCAGGTCGCGGTACACGACAAATACCAGCAACGCCACCGACAGCACAGCCGACACCTGCCAGGCCCCGCGCAACAGCGGCATCGGCTCGACAACCGGCGTGCGCCACGGATGCAATGCCATCAACCAACCCACCACTAGCGCCAACCACAGTTGCGAATAGGGCATCACGATAATCCCGTCGACCATCGCCTGCACCGTCGCGCCCAGCAGCGCGGCGAATAGACACAGGCGCAGCAGGTCTTGCGGTGCACCTGACGGCCCTTGCCGATGAATGACCCTCAGTGTGGCCCAGCCGCCGCGCAGCGCCAGCAACGCGACGCACAGGGCCGAGGGCACACCCCACTCACTGGCCCACTGCAGGATTGCCTGGTGCGGATGGGCAGCAATCGGGTTGGGGATATCGGCAAAGTGCATCGGCCCGAAACCGAGCCACGGCCGTTCGCGGATCATGTCCCAGGCTTGCCACCAGATCACTTCACGACCCGAAAGGCTGGTGGTAAGGCGGTCATTGGAAAGACTGGCAATTTCCAGCCCCAGGTAAGGCGCCAACACCGTGAACAACAACCCGTATAAAACCAGCCCGCCACACAGCGCAGCCAGCTGCCAGGTCAACCAGCGACGCCCCGCCGCCCCCAGAAAAGCCAGGACCAGTGCCGCAACGCCGAAGCCCAGCCAGGTGCCACGGGTGCCGCCACTGATTGCAATCAACCACCATGCACACAACAGGGCGAACACCAGCCCACGCGCCAACCGCGAGGTGCCCGTGAGCAGCAGCGGCAACGCCAGCAAGGGCAAGGTAAACGTCTGGAACTGGCCGTAGAAGCGCTTGTTGGAGAACCCGGAAAGCAGCAGGTCGGTGTCCAGTGTCGGTTCGCCACTGGTAAACGCCAGGACGCCCGCGTACCCATATTGCAGGCTCTTGATCAGGCACAGCAGCAACACAAACAGGATCAGTACCTGATCCAGGGTTTGATCGCCATTGCGTCGCAAGCGGGCAAAAGCTGCGGCAATCACCCCGCAGGTGATCATCAGCGCCCACTCGGTCAGCGCCCAGAGAGGCTGGTGGGCCAACAACGAAGAGATCAGGCCCAGGCCGAACACCAGCCCCAGGCCGATAGCGGTGGGTCTGTCGACCAGGCGCCCGGCGGGAGTCGCCAGGCCATAGAGCAACGCACACACCGCCACGCCGACCTGCAGCACACGCTGCCAGTCATGACCACTGAAGGACAGGGTGATGCCCAGCAGCAAAAGGCTCAGCGCCATCACCAAAAACACGCTTCCTCGCTGTTGCACGGATAACGTCATGGGCACCCCTTACTTCCCTGTGAAGTGCCTGGGAGCCCGTCACGCCAGGCCCCCATCACTGATTTAGGTGGCCCGGGCTCAGTTGCCAGCCGTGCAACCCTTTGCAACGTACTGCTCGTCAGCGTTGGTGGTGCACTTCCAACCGTCACTGGCACTGCGCGCCAGGGTAATGAGCCTGCCCTGGACAGGCGCAGGCGCATCGAGGATCTCACAGGCAATCGAACCCGTCCCCGCAGCCACATCGCCCGCCACGCTGATCACGCAATTGGCGGTCGGGCTGGTGCCGCCGATCAGCGCCAGCGTGGGTGCCGTGCCCTGGTTGAAGGTGTCTTCGAAGCCCGCCTTCAACGCCGAGACTTCCGCCAACCCCGCAGTGAACTTGGCCTTGGCCTGGTGCTTGGTATACATGGGCAGGCCAATCGTGGCCAAGATGCCGATGATCGCCACGACGATCAACAGCTCGATCAAAGTAAAGCCGTTCTGACGCATCACATTCACTCTCCAGAATAAAACCCATCGCAAGGCACCTCCTGCGCCCTGCCCTCAACAACCGCGCCAGTGTACTCATCCGCGCCGGGCCAGGCCCTCACAAGACGCACAATCTGACATTTTTCCCTTGCCCAATCGCCTGACGGACACACAGCCCCGACTAAGCTGTAAATCGTCACCTGTCGATGAGCCGTAGCACCCCATGAATGATGTCACCGTAAACCCGGCCCCCACCGCCACCTACGCCTGGGAAGGCACCCTGCGCAATGGCCGCAAGGTGTCCGGCGAAACCCGCGGGCATAGCCCGGCCGTGATCAAGGCCCAATTGCGCCGGCAAGGGATCAATCCGGTTCGGGTCCAGATGCGCTCCAGCCTCCTGTCTGGCCTGCGCAACCCCATCACCCCAGCCGATGTTGCGCTGTTCACCCGCCAACTGGCGACCCTGCTGAAGGCGGGAATCCCCCTGCTGCAAGCCTTCGACATGATCGGCGAAGGCTTTGAAAACCGGGCCATGCGCACAATGGTCCAGGGATTGAAGCAGGAGATTGCCGCCGGCAACAGCCTGACCGGCGCGTTATTGAAACAACCGCAGTGCTTCAACGCCCTGTATTGCAGCCTGATCGCGGCCGGCGAACAGGCCGGCACCCTGGAAACCCTGCTGGAGCGGGTCGCCACCCACCTGGAAAAAAGCCAACGCCTCAAGGCCCGGATCAAGAAAGCCATGACCTATCCACTGGTGGTCCTGCTCGTGGCCACCCTGGTCAGCAGTATCTTGCTGATCCACGTCGTGCCCCAGTTCGAAAGCCTGTTCGCCGGCATCGACACGCCGCTGCCGCGCTTTACCCTGCTGGTTATTGTGCTGTCCGAATTCATGCAAAGCGCGTGGTGGATGCTGTTGCTGGCCGTGGCGGCGACTACTTGGGGCATACGTCGCAGCTATCGTCGACACAGTGGTTTTCGTCTGTGGCTGGACGCTGGTTTGTTGAAAGTGCCATTGGCAGGCACACTGCTGAAAAAAACCGCTGTCGCCCGCTACGCTCGCACCCTCGCCACCACCTTTGCCGCCGGCGTACCGCTGGCACAGGCGTTGGATTCAGTGGCGGGAGCCGCCGGCAACGAACGCTTCAAACAAGCAGTCACGCGTATGCGCCAGGACGTAGCAATAGGAATGCAATTGAATCGAACTATGACCGCCAGCGGCCTGTTCCCTGGCATGGCGATCCAGATGACAGCCATCGGCGAAGAATCGGGCGCACTGGACAGCATGCTGGAGAAGGTCGCCGACCATTATGAAACGGACGTCGACAACCTGGTGGACAACCTGACCAGCCTGATGGAACCGCTGATCATGGTGGTGCTCGGCAGCATTGTCGGGGCGCTGGTGATCGCCATGTACCTGCCGATCTTCCAGCTCGGCACGGCGTTTTGAACATGACCCTGGACCTCCTCCTGACCCTCCATCCCTGGCTGTTCGTCTGGGCTTCACTGGTGCTGGGGCTGATCGTCGGCAGCTTCCTCAACGTGCTGGTCTGGCGCCTGCCAAAAATGCTCGAGCGCGACTGGCGCGCCCAGGCCCATGAAATACTCGGCCTGCCCCCGGAACCCGGCGGCCCGACCTATAACCTGTTGCACCCCAACTCCTGCTGCCCGCACTGCTCACAGCCGATTCGCCCGTGGCAAAACATCCCGGTGCTCAGCTACTTGCTGCTGAGGGGGCGCTGCGCGCAGTGCCACGGCTCCATCAGCCCACGCTACCCGCTGACCGAACTGGCGTGCGGGCTGCTTTCGGCATTTATTGCCTGGCATTACGGCTTCGGCTGGCCAGCCGCTGGCGTGCTGTTCTTGAGCTGGGGCTTGCTAGCCATGAGCCTGATCGACGCCGATCACCAACTGCTGCCGGATGTGCTGGTGCTGCCACTGCTGTGGCTGGGGTTGATCCTCAATTATTTCGAGTTGTACACGACCCTGCCCGATGCCCTGCTGGGCGCGGTTGCCGGTTACCTGAGCCTGTGGTCGGTGTTCTGGCTGTTCAAGTTGTGCACCGGCAAGGACGGCATGGGCTATGGCGACTTCAAGCTGCTGGCCCTGCTCGGTGCCTGGGGCGGTTGGCAGATCCTGCCGCTGACGCTGTTGCTGGCATCGCTGGTGGGGGCGATCGCAGGGGTGATTGTCTTGCGCATACGCAACGCGCAGACGTCAGTGCCCTTGCCTTTTGGTCCCTATCTGGCGATTGCCGGCTGGATTGCATTGCTCTGGGGTGGTCAAATAACCGACTTCTATTTGCAGTCTGTCGGTTTCAGATGACCACTTCTGTCGCAACACCCTGGATTCTTGGCCTGACGGGCGGCATCGGCAGCGGTAAAAGCGCTGCGGCCCAGCACTTTATCGACCTTGGCGTGGACCTTATCGACGCCGACCATGCCTCGCGCTGGGTGGTGGAACCCGGCCGCCCGGCGCTGGCGAAGATTGCCGAGCACTTCGGCGGCGAGATCCTGCTGCCCGATGGCCAACTGGATCGCGCAGCCTTGCGCAAGCGCATTTTCGAGGCGCCGCAAGAACGCCTGTGGCTTGAGGCCCTGCTGCATCCGTTGATTGCCGACGAGATCCGTAGCCATCTGGCCCGCGCCCGCTCACCCTATGCGATCCTGGTGTCGCCGTTGTTGATCGAGTCGGGCCAGCACACCATGACCCAGCGCATCCTGGTGATCGATGTGCCGCAAGCAACGCAGATTCAGCGTACCCTGCTGCGCGATGGCATCAGCGAAGAACAGGTGCAGGCGATCCTCAAGGTCCAGGCCTCACGGGAAGACCGTTTGCGCCAAGCCGACGATGTACTGGTCAATGATCAGGACCTGACCTGGCTAAAGGCCGAGGTCGAGCGACTGCACCACTTTTACCTTACTTTGCGTGGAGGCCGAACATGAGCCAACCCTTGACCGTCGAATGCCCAACCTGCGGCGCCCCCGTGGAATGGAAAGCGACCAACCTCAACCGGCCATTCTGCTCGGATCGCTGCAAACTGATCGACCTGGGCGCCTGGGCTGCGGAAGAACACAAGATTCCGGTCAGCCCGGACGCCGAAGACGAATTGTTCTCCGAAAACCTGCCACCGCGCGCCCACTAAGGCCGCATAAAGCCGTAATCCTGCTGGTCGTCGAGGTTTTCCGCGAGAAATTGCAACTCGTCGGCCAGGTCTTCGGCACTGCGCACGCCTTTGCTCTGCTGCACCACCGCGCTGAGCAAGGCGCGCAGGCTCAGACCCGGGTCAAAACCGATTTCCTGCGCTGCGTCCTGGCTTCTGCGCAACTCCTGCCGTGCCCACTCGTACACACTCATGATCGTGCTCCTGGAAGTTTCGCAGAGCATGCGACCACTTTTGCGTGGCACCCTTGATTTGGATCAAGGGCGCGAATTGTCGTCTTTCCAGGGCGCCGAGAGGTAGCGCGTGCGGTTGAACGTCTCAAGCCACTCCGGGCAAAACACCACCAGCGCACTGATCACGGTGCCGTTGATAAAGGCTTCGGGAAAGATGATCAGCCACAGGTAACCGATAAAATCCTCGATCCACTCCGGCATGGCGAAGCGGCCGTCCAGCCACAGCAGGCCCAGGCCCGCCAATAGGCACAACAACGCCGACAGAGCAGCGGCAAAAAAACCCGAACAAAAGATATACACAAAAGGATTGCGCGGCTGCGCCCGCTCCACCAGCAGCGCGCACGTCTCTGTCACCAACACCGGTAGCAGGACCAGCAGCGCGCCATTGACCCCGACCGCCGCCAAGTCCTGGCGCCCGAGCAGCACCAGGCCCAACTGTGCCGCCAGCCCACCGACAATCGCCAAGGGCCAGTCGAGCAGCAGGGTCACGGCGGTCATGCCGATAAAGTGGTAGGACACCCCGGTATCGAAGTCCCGACGCACCAGCCACAGCATGAACAGCGCGAACACCGTGCCAAACAACAGGTGCTGGCGGCGCCGGTCGGCAAACAGTTCGACCCAGGACGAGCGCAGGATCGCCCAGACAATTACCGGCGCATACAGCAGCCAGCCCAACCACAGGGTTTGCGGCGCCAGCACGGCGGCACTGATCACGGCTGCACCTGCTCCAGGGCCTGACGCAGCTCGGCGGCAGTCGCGTATTCATGGCGCGCAACCAGCTTGCCGTCTTCGAGTTGCAACCACAGCACTTTATCCACAGGCGCCGGATAACGCGGAGCGATCCGCGCATCACGGTCAAGCATCACCCGGTAGTTGTAGGCTTGCATCGCCGGGACGGCAAAGAGCTTGGCGATCAGCCTCGGCATACGCTGGATATCGGCGACAAACACCACATGGCGCGCCTCCAGATACCCCTTGGGCTGGCCCTGCAAGGCCGCATCCACCAACTTGGCGGCATCCATGCTGCGCGCCACCAGCAAGACCTGCGCCTGGTTATCCAGGGTATAGGCCTGGTCGAATTGATCGAGCAGGGTCCACGGCGCCAGCCGCTCCCCGAGTTCAACCGCCTGGGCCCACAGGGGCAAAAGGCTGAGCAACACCGTAAGCAAAAACTTCACCGCGAACTCCTTGTGCAAAACCGTCGACAGAACCGCCAGTCTACACCGAGCCTTTTCACACGGGACTTCCTGCAGTCATCATTTGAACGCTAAGCTGCAAGCATGGATGACTCAGATTATTTGCGCCTGCTCACCATAGCGGCCGAACAAGCCAACGCGTTCCTGTCCAATGCCCGCAAATGGGAGCGTGAGCGTTGGGTCTGCCAGCGCCTGCTACAAGGCCTGAATGTGCCCTACCGCGCCGAAGAGTTTCATGCCGCCGGTCAGGAGCCGCCGGACGTACTGTTTCGCGATGCCAGCTTCGAAGTGTTTTTTGTCCTCGATGAAGGCCGGCGCCTGAATGACGAGTGGCGCGACGAACTGGTGCGTCGGCGCAGCGCTTTTTCCCTGAGCCAACTGGTGCGGCGCGAGGCCAAGCCCAGGCGCATTCCCGCCCATGAGTTCCTGCTGCGCCTGGCCCCGACCCTGCGCAAGAAAGCCCATAACTACAAAGAACGCGGCATGGACCTCGGGGAGCTGGATATCATCGCCTTCGCCAGCCTCAAGCGCGAAGTGCTGGACCTCAACAGCCATTTCCCGCCGCCCACCGAATACCTGCGCCAGGGCTGGCGCTCGCTGTCGTTGGTCGGCCCGACCTTTGCGCGGGTGCTGTTCGCCCATCCCGACGCACCGGATTTCTTGCGCAACAACCTGGGGCGCAGCATAGTGTTCGATGTGGGTATCAGCCTGTAACGTGATGCCCTTTTGCAACGTCTCCCTGACGAGGCCTTTATGACCAGCCGCCTGAACCCTGACGACCAACAACATGTCGAAGAGTACCTGCAACTGTCCCAGCACCAGGTTGAGCGCAAGCCTTTCCGGCCGTGGCTGCTCCTTGGGGTGGTACTGGTTGTGGTGATTGGCCTGGGCGTCCTGAGCCGCCTTTTGAGTTACCTGACGCTATGAGCTGCCTGGCGCTCGCTCGGGTAACTGCACCGATTTCTTTTAGCCTTGCGAGATACCCCCATGACCCATCGTATTATTATCGTCGGCGGCGGCGCCGGCGGCCTGGAGTTGGCTACCCGCCTGGGTAAGACTCTGGGCAAGCGCGGTACCGCCAGTGTCACGCTGGTGGATACCAACCTGACCCATATCTGGAAGCCCCTGCTGCACGAGGTGGCCGCCGGCTCGCTGAACTCCTCTGAAGACGAACTCAATTATGTTGCCCAGGCAAAATGGAACCACTTCGAGTTCCAGCTGGGGCGCATGAGCGGGCTCGATCGTGAACAGAAGAAAATCCAGCTGGCCGCGACCCTCGATGAAGAAGGCCGGGAACTGGTGCCTGCGCGCGTGCTGGGTTACGACACCCTGGTGATTGCCGTCGGCAGCACCACCAATGACTTCGGTACCGAAGGCGCGGCGCAGCACTGCCTGTTCCTCGATACCCGCAAGCAGGCCGAACGTTTCCACCAGCAATTGCTCAACCACTACCTGCGCGCCCATGCCGGGCAAACCGATGTGGTGGAACAGATCAGCGTGGCAATCGTTGGCGCTGGCGCCACCGGCGTCGAACTGGCCGCCGAGCTGCACAATGCGGCCCACGAACTGGCGGCCTATGGCCTGGACCGGATCAAGCCGGAAAACATGTACATCACCCTGATCGAAGCCGGGCCCCGGGTATTGCCGGCCCTGCCAGAGCGAATCAGCGGGCCTGTGCATAAAACCCTGGAAAAGCTCGGGGTGACGGTGATGACTAACTCGGCTGTGAGTGAAGTCACCGCCGACAGCCTGATTACCAGCAGTGGCCAGGTGATCCCTGCCAGCCTCAAGGTCTGGGCGGCGGGGATTCGCGCGCCAGGTTTCCTCAAGGACATCGACGGCCTGGAGACCAATCGCATCAACCAGCTGCAGGTGCTGCCAACCCTGCAGACTACCCGTGACGAGAATATCTTCGCCTTCGGTGACTGCGCGGCCTGCCCGCAACCGGGCACCGACCGCAACGTTCCGCCACGGGCGCAAGCAGCGCACCAGCAGGCGTCGCTGCTGGCTAAATCGCTGAAGTTGCGCATCGACGGCAAGGCGCTGCCCAGCTACAAGTACACCGATTACGGCTCCCTGATCTCGCTGTCGCGTTTTTCGGCTGTGGGTAACTTGATGGGCAACCTGACCGGCAGTGTGATGCTCGAAGGCTGGCTGGCGCGGATGTTCTATGTGTCGCTGTACCGCATGCACCAGATGGCGTTGTACGGGTTCTTCCGCACGATGATGTTGATGCTGGGCAGCAAAATCGGACGGGGCACCGAGCCGCGGCTCAAACTTCACTGACAATACGGTTCCGGACGGGGCGCAAGCGAGGCGATTTTATAAGCATGCGCGCCCTGCCCTCCCCTGTGGGAGCTGTCTCGCCCTGCGAGGCTGCGATAGCGGTGTGCCAGGCGACATGGCAGTGACGCCGCCATCGCAGCCTCGCAGGGCGAGACAGCTCCCACCTTTGATCACCATGCACCTTCAGGTTTTGCGCAGGCAAAAAAAATCCCCGTATCTTTCGATACGAGGATTTTTAATATGGTCGGGGTAAGGGGATTCGAACTCCTGACATCCTGCTCCCAAAGCAGGCGCGCTACCGGACTGCGCTATACCCCGGTAAAAAAAAGGCGACCTTTTCAAGTCGCCTTCTTCGATCAGGGCTTTTGGCCTCTGATCTTAAGATTCGATTCCAGCGTTAACTGGTCTCAAAAATGGTGGGTCGTGTGGGATTCGAACCTACGACCAATTGGTTAAAAGCCAACTGCTCTACCAACTGAGCTAACGACCCAAATATGGTCGGGGTAAGGGGATTCGAACTCCTGACATCCTGCTCCCAAAGCAGGCGCGCTACCGGACTGCGCTATACCCCGGTTTGAAATTGGCTCCGTGACCAGGACTCGAACCTGGGACCCAATGATTAACAGTCATTTGCTCTACCGACTGAGCTATCACGGAACTACATATTTCAAAGTACTACGGTGCTTCTTGTTACCTTCTCTTCGACTTGTCCGTATCGCTACGTTCGTGTCTCTGAGGCGCGCTATTCTACAATCTTAAAAACCCCTGTCAACCCTTTAAATTGCTTTTAAGACAATGATTTGCGCTTCTTTCTGATTTCTCCTTGGGGAGAAGAAACCCGTGGGCTGACGTTGCTGCGGGGCGCACTTTACAAGCCTTTGCCTTACAGTTCAACGCCCTATCGAAAAAAAAGGCCCCGCAATGCGGGGCCTCTGCTCATAACCACCCAATTCGGGCTTAGTGGAAGACGATTTCGTCGTTTTCCACGGTGGCCTTGACGCTGGTCCCCGGGATAAAGCTGCCCGACAGGATCAGTTGGGCCAACGGGTTCTCGATCCAGCGCTGAATCGCACGCTTCAACGGCCGCGCGCCATACACCGGGTCGTAGCCGACAGCGATCAACTTGTCCAAGGCCTCGCTGCTCAGTTCCAGCATCAGCTCGCGCTCCGCCAGACGGCTGCGCAGGCGGCCCAGTTGGATCTCGGTGATACCGGCGATCTGATCCCGCGCCAAAGGCTCGAAGATCACTACCTCATCAACCCGGTTGATAAATTCCGGGCGGAAGTGGCTGGTCAGCGCATCCATTACCGCAGCACGCTGGCCTTCACGATCACCGACCATCTCCTGGATCTGTACCGAGCCCAGGTTGGAGGTCATCACGATCACCGTATTACGGAAGTCCACGGTACGTCCGTGACTGTCCGTCAGCCGGCCATCTTCCAACACCTGCAGCAACACGTTGAACACATCCGGGTGGGCCTTCTCGACCTCATCCAGGAGGATTACCGAGTAAGGCTTGCGCCGTACCGCTTCGGTCAGGTAGCCGCCTTCCTCGTAGCCCACATAGCCTGGTGGCGCCCCGATCAAACGAGCCACGGAATGTTTCTCCATGAACTCGGACATATCAATGCGCACCATCGCCTCTTCTGTATCAAAGAGGAACTCGGCCAGGGCTTTGCACAGCTCGGTCTTACCCACACCGGTCGGGCCGAGGAACATGAACGAGCCGCTCGGACGGTTCGGGTCGGACAAACCGGCGCGGGAACGCCGCACCGCGTTGGACACTGCTACCACGGCCTCTTCCTGGCCAATCACGCGTTGGTGCAACAGGCTTTCCATACGCAACAGTTTGTCACGCTCGCCTTCCAGCATTTTCGACACAGGAATGCCGGTCCACTTGGACACAACCTCGGCAATTTCTTCCTCGGTCACCTTGCTGCGCAGCAACTGGTTTTCGCTGTGGCCATGCTGGTCGACCATTTGCAGGCTGCGTTCCAGATCCGGGATCACCCCGTACTGCAACTCGGCCATGCGGTTCAGGTCGCCTTTACGGCGGGCAGCTTCCAGTTCCTGGCGCGACTGCTCGATCTTCTGCTGGATCTGTGCGGAACCCTGTACTTCGGCTTTTTCCGAGGTCCAGATTTCTTCCAGGTCCGAATACTCACGCTCCAGACGGCCGATTTCCTCCTGGAGTTTTTCCAGGCGTTTCTTCGCCGCGTCATCGTCTTCTTTTTTCAGCGCCTGGGATTCGACTTTCAGTTGAATCAGGCGACGCTCCAGGCGATCCAGTACTTCAGGCTTGGAGTCGATCTCCATGCGAATCCGGCTGGCCGCTTCGTCAATCAAGTCGATGGCCTTGTCCGGCAACTGACGATCAGTGATATAGCGATGGCTCAATTTGGCCGCCGCAATGATCGCGCCATCAGTGATTGCCACGCGGTGGTGGACCTCATAACGCTCTTTCAGGCCACGCAGGATCGCGATGGTGTCTTCTTCGCTCGGTTCTTCCACCAGGACTTTCTGGAAACGACGTTCAAGGGCCGCGTCCTTTTCAATGTACTGGCGGTACTCGTTGAGCGTGGTAGCCCCCACGCAATGCAACTCACCCCGAGCCAGTGCAGGCTTGAGCATGTTGCCTGCGTCCATCGAGCCTTCACCTTTACCGGCGCCGACCATGGTGTGCAGTTCGTCGATAAACAGAATGATCTGCCCTTCCTGCTTCGACAGCTCGTTAAGCAGGGATTTCAGGCGCTCTTCAAACTCACCACGGAACTTGGCACCGGCAATCAAGGCCCCCATGTCCAGGGACAGCAAGCGCTTGCCCTTGAGGCCGTCCGGCACTTCACCATTAATGATGCGCTGGGCCAGGCCCTCGGCGATGGCGGTTTTACCCACCCCAGGCTCACCGATCAACACCGGGTTGTTCTTGGTGCGGCGCTGCAGGACCTGGATGGTGCGACGAATCTCGTCGTCACGCCCGATTACCGGGTCCAGCTTGCCGTCTTCGGCGCGCTTGGTCAGGTCGACGGTGTACTTGTCCAGGGCCTGGCGCGACTCCTCATGATTGGGGTCATTCACCGCGTCGCCGCCGCGCAGGTTGTTGATGGCATTTTCCAGGGCCTTTTTGCTCACGCCCTGGCCCAGCAACAACTTGCCGAGCTTGCTGTTTTCATCCATGGCGGCGAGCAGCACCAGTTCGCTGGAGATGAACTGGTCGCCTTTCTGCTGGGCCAGGCGATCGGCCTGGTTAAGCAGGCGCGCCAGATCCTGGGACATATTCACGTCACCCGTCGGATTCTGGATTTTCGGCAGTTGGTCGAGCTCTTTGCTCAACTCCTTGCGCAGGCTGTTGACATCGAAGCCCACCTGCATCAACAGGGGCTTGATAGAACCACCCTGCTGTTCGAGGAGTGCCTGCATCAAGTGCGCGGGCTCGATGGCCGGATGGTCGAGGCCAACGGCCAGGGATTGGGAATCCGATAACGCCAATTGTAATTTGCTGGTTAAACGATCAATACGCATTAGTCACCTTCCTTTTGAGCAGGCCGGAGCTATGTGCGAGCGAGCTTGCTCGCGAGAAACGCATCCTGAATGAAGAAACCTGCCAGATACCCCTATAGATGGGGGGGGATTCTGGAACATTCAAGCCGGCAATGCTTGATATGGATCAGGAGAGTCTAGCGTTCGAGCCAGATCAGGGAGGCAAATCGACCGGTACGCGGGCTGCGCCGGTAAGAAAAGAAGCGCGGGTCAGTCACGGTGCACAAACCGCCACCGTAGACAGCGGTGATACCACGCGCAGCCAGGCGCAGGCGCGCCAGCTGGTAGATATCAGCCAGGAACTTGCCAGGGTTGTGGCTGGGAACGAAAGCCTGCGCGGTTTGCGGGTGTTGCTGCATAAAGGCTTCACGCACTTCCGGGCCGACTTCAAAGGCCTTTGGGCCAATCGCCGGGCCCAACCACACCAGTACGTCGGCAGGCGCAGCATCCAGGCTGTCGGCGGCCGCTTCCAGCACACCCGCCGCCAGGCCACGCCAACCGGCATGGGCGGCAGCAACACGAGTTCCGGACTTATTGCAAAACAAGGCCGGCAGGCAATCGGCGGTCATCGCCGTGCAGGCGATGCCGGGCGTACCGGTCCAACTGCCGTCGGCCTCGGCAATCCGTCCCGGATCGGCCTCGACCACGACCACACCATGCACCTGGCGCAACCAGGCGGGCTGGATAGCAAATGCGGCGGTGAGACGACGGCGATTCTCAAGCACAGCTTCGGGGCTGTCCTCGACATGATCGCCTAAGTTGAGGCTGTCGAACGGCGCCAGACTGACGCCGCCCGCACGGGTGGTGACGCAGGCTTTGACCCCGGCCGGCGCAGGCCAGTCAGGAATCAGCCAGTCATTCATCCGACAAAGGCCTCGCGGTCCTGCTTGAGCAACGACAGCAACCAGACAAAATCGTCGGGCAGAGGCGATTCCCAGCTCATCCGCTCACCGCTCGTCGGATGATCCAGTTCCAGGAAGCGTGCATGCAGCGCCTGGCGCGGGAACGACTTCAGCGACTCGACCATGGTCACACTGGCGGCCGGCGGAATACGGAAGCGACCACCGTAGGCCGGATCGCCGACCAACGGGAAGTTGATATGCGCCATATGTACCCGGATCTGGTGGGTACGGCCGGTTTCCAGCTTGACCCGCACATGGGTGTGGGAACGGAAACGCTCCAGCACGCGGTAGTGGCTGACGGCCTGCTTGCCGCCCTCCATCACCGCCATGCGCTGGCGCTGCTGGCCGTGACGACCGATAGGCGCGTTGATCTTGCCACCGGCCACGACCACACCAATCACGATGCACTCATAGATGCGGCTGACACTGCGGCTCTGCAATTGTGTGACCAACTGCGTCTGCGCCTGAATGGTCTTGGCCACGACCATCAGACCAGTGGTGTCCTTGTCCAGGCGGTGGACGATGCCGCAGCGCGGGACATTGATGATGTCCGGCACATGGTGCAACAAGGCATTGAGCAAGGTGCCATCAGCGTGCCCGGCCGCCGGGTGAACCACCAGGCCTGCGGGTTTGTTGATCACCAGGATGTCGTCGTCTTCATAGACGATATCCAGCTCGATGTCCTGGGCGATCCATTCTCCCTGGGCTTCCTGCTCGGCAGTCAGCTCAAGAACCGAACCGCCATGCACTATGTCTCGCGGGCGGATAACCGCTCCATCCACAGTCAGGCGGCCGTCTTTGATCCAGGCGGAAAGGCGCGAGCGCGAGTGCTCAGCGAATAGTTGTGCGGCGACTTGATCGAGGCGTTGGCCGCCCAATTCGGACGGCACCTCTGCGCGAAGTTCAATTTTATCGGACATGCTCAGACTAGGCGTGGCACAGCCTTTGGTTTCGGCTGCGCGCTTGTGGTTAAATACGGCGTCTTTTGCCCCGAGGCTTTCATCGGGGCGCTCATCATAACAGGACGGCCCCGCCCAAGACAGCGGCCGTCATAGGGACGCAAGCCGCCATGCAAGTGAAACACCTGCTGCTGATCGCCATCCTCGCCATGACTGCTGCTTGCTCGTCAACAAAGGACGTCGTCGACGAAAACCTCAGTGAAGTCGAGCTGTACCAGCAGGCTCAGGCCGACCTGGACAACAATAGCTACACAAGCGCCACGGCCAAACTCAAGGCCCTGGAGTCGCGTTATCCGTTTGGCCGCTATGCCGACCAGGCCCAGCTCGAACTGATCTATGCGAACTACAAGAACGCCGAGCCGGAAGCTGCCAAGTCCGCTGCCGAGCGTTTTATCCGCCTGCACCCGCAGCATCCGAACGTGGACTACGCCTACTACCTCAAGGGCCTGACCTCGTTTGACCAGGACGTTGGCCTGCTGGCGCGCTTCCTGCCGCTGGACATGACCAAGCGTGACCCAGGTGCCGCGCGCGACTCCTATAACGAGTTCGCCCAGTTGACCAGCCGCTTCCCCAACAGCCGCTACGCGCCGGACGCCAAGCAGCGCATGATCTACCTGCGCAACCTGCTGGCTTCCTACGAAATCCACGTAGCCCACTACTACTTGACGCGCCAGGCCTATGTCGCCGCCGCCAACCGTGGTCGCTATGTGGTGGAGAACTTCCAGGAAACCCCTTCCGTGGGTGACGGCCTGGCAGTGATGACCGAGGCTTACCAGCGCCTGCACCTCGATACCCTGGCCGCTACCAGCCTGGAGACCCTGAAACTCAACTACCCGGACCACCCTAGCCTGCAAGACGGCCAGTTTGTGCCGCAGGTTGCCGAAGCGGACAACCGCTCGTGGTTGAGCAAGTACACCCTGGGCATGATCGAGTCCCGTCCACCGCTGCCGCCGGGCGAAACCCGCGCCAACCAGGACATCCTCAAGCAGTACCAGGATGCCAAGGACGCCATTCCGTCGGAGCTCAAGCCCCATGACGAGAACGGCGACGTGATCGAGGAAGAAGCACCAGAAGCCCTGGGCAACAACCAGGATCGCTCGTGGTTCAGCTACATGACGTTCGGTGTCTTTGACTGAAACCCGTCTTGGCAGCGCAAGAAGGAGCCCCTCGGGGCTCCTTTTTTCATGGCGCGACTTTATTACCCTGTGCGCCGCTAACATCCTTGGCTAAACTGCCGGATTCCCTGTTGAGAAGCTGCCTGCCATGGTTCGTTTACTGTTCTGGATTGCCCTGATTGCTGCTGCGGTATGGTTCTGGCGCAAGTTCAAGCGCCCCGCTTCGACGCAGCAACAGCCCGGCGAACAAGGCGCCGCGCCGATGGTTCGCTGTGCACACTGTGGCGTGCATCTGCCGCAGGACCGGGCACTGAGCCAGCGCCAGGACTGGTATTGCACCCAGGCGCATCTGGAGCAGGGTCCGAAGTCTATCGAGCGCTGAGTCCTCTGGAACGGTAGGCCCCCCGGTTTATATCCGACCAGTGGGCGCATAAGGGGCCGGGTCGATCACCGGCTCATGCCCCAGCAGCAAGTCAGCAAACAACTGGCAAGACGCAGGCGCCAATACCAGGCCATTGCGGTAATGCCCGCAGTTGAGCCACAGCCCTTCATACCCTGGCACCTTGCCGATATAGGGAATGCCCTCCGGCGAACCAGGCCGCAAACCGGCCCAATGCCCCACCACCTCGGCATCCGCCAGGGCCGGAATCAGTTCCACCGCCGAGGCTTTGAGGCTGTCCAGAGCCGATTCGGTCGGTGTCTTGTCGAAACCTTCATGCTCCAGCGTGCTGCCAATCAGGATATGTCCGTCCCGGCGGGGAATCGCATAGCGCCCCTTCGCCAGGACCATGCAGGACAGAAAGTCCGAAGCACACTTGTACAAAATCATCTGGCCCTTGACCGGCTCCACCGGCAGCGTCAGCCCCAGGCTGGCGAGCAGCTCACCACTCCAGGCACCGGCCGCGAGCACTACCTGGTCGCCTCGCACCTCGCCCTGCGCAGTATTGACCCCGACAATGCTGCCGCCCTCCTGGATAAAGCCCTGTACCGCGCACTGCTCATGCAGGGTCACACCCGGCAATGCCAGCAACGCCGCCTTCAGGGACTTGATCAAGCGTGGATTGCGTACATTGGCCACGTTCGCCATATAGATAGCCTCGGCGAACCCCGCCCCCAATACCGGCACCGCGTCACGGGCGGCCGACACATCCACCTTGCTCAAGGGCCGACCTTCCCGCGCAGCCCAGGCCAGGGCGTCGGCCTCGTCATCGAGGTCCAGCCAATACAGGCCCGTGGTATGAACCTCGGGATCCACGCCGGTGGCCGCAAACAGGCGCTGGGCCAATTGCGGGTAAAAATCCTGGGACCAATGGGCCAGCGCCGTGACGGCCGGGCTGTAGCGCCAGGGGTATAACGGCGAAACAATCCCGCCACCGGCCCAGGAAGACTCCTGCCCAACCGACGAACGGTCAAGCACCACCACCGCCAGCCCTTGGGTTGCCAGGTTGAACGCCGTCAACAGCCCGATAACACCACCACCCACAACCACGACTTGCTGTTGCTTGGTCATTGTTCGATCCAGCTCATAAAAAGAAAGGAGTGCTCCAGGCACACCGTCGCCCACCAGCGTCATCGCCCCCAGCACTCCTGACGCGTGGTGCCGGGTGCGGCGCCGGGATTGGCCCGCGCGCCAGTGCTGGTCAAACTGAACTCACCACAAGGATCACCCAGCATCGCGTCAGCAAAAGGCGTCGCGGTCAGGGTGAAATCCTGGGGGTTCAGCATCACCGTGATTCTATAGCGATCATTGCCGGTGCTGACGCCGCTGGCATCAATAAAAGTGCCATTTCTCACGTAATAGCGCTCCAGATGCTGGGCTTGCTCCGCGAGCAGCCCGACAATTTCTGTGCGGTAAGCCTTTTTTACGTGGGCGGCGTACCCCGGATAAATCACCGCCGCCAAGGTGGCAATGATCGCCAGCGCGATCAATAACTCGATCAAAGTGAACCCCTTGCAATTGCCGCTCATCGTCATGATTACCTACTGGAGTTGTCGCCATAGAATTCGCCGGAATCGCTCACTGGCATCAGCATCCGCGGCTACCCGCGCATAGACGCTTTCCAGAACGGTGCGCGATTGGCCACTGATCCCCACTGCCGTAACCCGATACAACGTCGCTGGGGTGTCGGGCGGCAAATGTGCCAACCCGCTAGCGGGGCCGAGGTTCTGAATACCGTACACACCCGCTTTCATGCCGACCCAGGTGATAGCCGAGACTGGGTCGACGCCTGGCTGGCTGATGGCATACGCCTCGTTCGGCGGGGCACAGGTCACCAGCGACTGACAGGCCGGCAAACCGAACCCGCGCGCCTGTACAGCCGACTCACCGCGCCTGAGCCCGCTTTCGGCCGCCTGGAACGATTGGTTGCGATGCCTGAGGCTGCCGGCGAGCTGTTCCTGCGACGTCGCGCCCTGCATCGAAGCCAGGCCGACAACCGTCAACAACAGCAGCAATACCAGGCTGATCAACAGCACCATGCCGCGCTGCCCAGGGGCCGGTACCCGGCACTCGCTATTCAAGACGATTACGCACGGCAGCGACGACGCTGTAGACCTGGTCCCGCACGCGACCAAGCGGATCGCGCAGCGTCAACATCACCCGCACACTGCGGATCAGCGACTCGTCGCCGGGATGGCTGTCATAGCGGCTCACGACACTGGACCCTGGCCGGCTGGCCACCCCGAAACTCAACTCAAACGCCCCCACGTTATCCACCAGCACCGCCCTGGCCGGCGCTGTCGGTGTGCTGAGCTTCAACTGCCCTGACTCAAAGGTGTAGGTCAGTTTGCGAACCGGGAAAGCAATCTGCCCAGGACCAGGCTTGGGCGGTACCCCCGAGTAGGCCTGGGCGCTGTCGACACAATTACTGAGCACGGTCCAGTCGGGCCGACTGCCCTGACCGCCGACATCGCCAGTGACCAGGGTCAGGCTGGTTGAGGCACCGCTGACCGCCACACTGATCGGCGTGGAAAAGTCAGCCGGCGCCTGAACAATCGCGGGAAGGGACAGGCAACCGAACATCCCCGCCAGGCGAATCTCCTGAATCATCTTGCCCAGGACAAATCGCCCATCATCCTGCAACAACGCCGAGGCATGCTGGCTGGCTGCGGTGCTTCGGGCGGCCAGCGTTACCTGGACGGCCGCCAGGACCACCACCAACCCCAGGGTCGCCGCCAGCAATGCCTCGACCAGGCCAAAACCCGTACTGGAGCGCCTCATCGCGCAGGCCTCGGATCGACCGCGACGCGACTGGTCAGGGTGAATGTTTCCCGGGCGCCGCCGGCATGGGCTGCGCGTGAGTCGTCCCAACTGATGCTGATGGTGACTTCGCGCTGGCTGATCGCAATCGAACCTTTGGCGGTATCGCCGGCCAAGTGGCGGATATTGGCCTCGAAGTCGTGCAAGTCCAGGTCCCGGACACTCGCGGCCAAGGTGTTGGCGAGCGAGATATCCTCGCCTCCCCAGGAATAGTCGGCGGCGGCATTGGCGCGAATCCGGTCAAGCATGTCGTAGGCAACGAAGCTCGCCTGGCTGATCATCCTGGAACTGTCGGTGTACTTGAGCGCATTCAGCTGGATCAGCCCGGCCCCCAACAGGCCAACGCCGAGAATCAACAGCGAAACCAGCACTTCGATCAGGCTCATACCGATCTGTTGTGTGTCGGTCGGGGGTGTACAAGACGTTACCAGGCAAGCTCGCATAGCCATCGTCATCCTTGTCGAGGGTCATCCAGACGGCCGAGATAGCCGTGCGTTGCCCAAGACTAGCGCCGCTGTTGTCGTCGCGCTGCCCCTCGGAATAAAGGGAAATACTTTGGACAGGAAGGCCATCACTGCCCCCCCACGCAGTGCCGCTATAACTAGTTCAGGCACACGGTCCACGGAGGGACGAGGTATGAAACAACGCGGTTTCACATTGATCGAATTGCTGCTCGGCTTGATCGTCAGCGGCATCCTGGCGCAATTGGCGGTACCCGGCTTCAAGAGCCTGCTGGACTCACAAACGCGACTGAGCGCCGCGCAGACACTGGCGTCAGGCTTGCGCTACGCCCGCACCCAGGCTATTGCGCGCAATCGAACGGTGATCATCCACGCGCTGGATGATGACTGGAGTCGGGGCTGGAGGGTGGTGGTGGACATGAATGGCCGCGGTCATCTGGACGACGACAACCCCGTACTGCTGGAACGCCAGGACAATGGGCGGATCCCCATTGTGGGCAATACCCCGGTGCGCACGCAGATTCGCTTCAGCGGTTTGGGCGAACCCCTGCTGTCTGCGGGTGGGTTTCGCGCCGGCACCGTGCATGTGTGCTCAACGGACCAGCCGCTGAGCCTGCATCAAGTGGTGCTGGCGCCCACCGGCCGCATCAGCCTGCGCAGCGACAAGGCCGAGCAGGCATTGTGCCGGGGCTACGATGATCTGGGGCTCAGAGCAGCGAACGAACCCGCAGCTCCTTGGGCATGGAGAAAGTGATGTTCTCTTCGCGCCCTGACAACTCGTCGGCACCTGTCGCGCCCCACGCCTGCAACTGCTGGATCACGCCACGTACCAGGACTTCCGGCGCCGAGGCGCCCGCAGTGATGCCAATGCGCTCGACACCGTCGAACCAACTGCGCTGCAGGTCTTCGGCACCGTCAATCAGGTACGCCGGGGTAGCCATGCGTTCGGCCAGTTCACGCAGACGATTGGAGTTGGAGCTGTTAGGGCTACCGACGACCAGCACCACGTCACACTCGTCGGCCAGTTGCTTGACGGCGTCCTGGCGGTTTTGCGTGGCATAGCAGATGTCGTCCTTGCGCGGCCCACCGATGGCAGGGAAACGGGTACGCAGGGCGTCGATGACCCGGCTGGTGTCATCCATCGACAAGGTGGTCTGGGTCACGAATGCCAACTTCTCAGGGTTATGCACTTGCAACTCGGCGACGTCTTTTTCGTCTTCCACCAGGTAGATCGCGCCGCCATTGCGGGCGTCGTACTGACCCATGGTGCCTTCGACTTCGGGGTGACCGGCGTGGCCGATCAGGATGCACTCACGGCCGTCGCGGCTATAGCGCGCCACTTCGATATGCACCTTGGTCACCAGCGGGCAGGTCGCATCGAAGACTTTCAGGCCACGGCCTGCGGCTTCGGTGCGCACTGCCTGGGAAACGCCATGGGCGCTGAAGATAACGATGACGTCGTCCGGCACCTGATCCAGTTCTTCGACAAAAATGGCGCCACGGGCGCGCAGGTCTTCGACCACGAACTTGTTATGGACCACTTCATGGCGCACGTAGATCGGCGGGCCGAAGACTTCCAGGGCGCGATTGACGATTTCGATCGCCCGGTCCACCCCGGCGCAGAAGCCACGGGGGTTGGCGAGTTTGATTTGCATGCTGGGCCTCGTGTCTTTGTGGGAGCTGGTCTGCCTGCGCTCGGTGCAACTGGTACACCGAGGCGTTGCTATCGCAGGCCAGCCAGCGCCTACAGGAACCGGTTTCGTCAGTTAGAGCGCTTTAACGTCGATGATTTCAACATCAAAGGTCAAGGTCTTGCCGGCCAACGGGTGATTGAAGTCGATGGTCACCTGAGTGTCATCGAAGGTTTTGACCACTCCGGGCAGTTCGGTATTCGCCGCATCGTTGAAGATCACCAGCAAGCCTTCCGACAGCTCCATGTCCTGGAACTGCGAACGCGGGATGATTTGTACGTTCTGCGGGTTGGGCTGGCCAAAGGCGTTTTCCGGCGGGATCTGCAGGTTGCGCTTGTCACCGGCCTTGAAGCCGAACAGCGCCGTCTCAAAACCCGGCAGCAGGTTGCCATCGCCGACCTTGAAGGTCGCCGGGGCTTTATCGAACGTGCTGTCGACCGTGTCGCCATTCTCCAGGCGCAGTGCGAAATGCAAGGTGACTTCCGTGTTCTGGCCAATGCGTTGTTCGGCCAATACTTGTTCAGTCATTTACGGCTTCTCCGGGCTTGTTGCCCTTGAACATATCCAGCGCCAGCATGATTGCGCCAACGCAGATGGCGCTGTCGGCAAAGTTGAACGCCGGGAAGTAATGGCGGTTCTGCCAATGCACCAGAATGAAGTCGATCACATGGCCCAAGGCGATGCGGTCGTACAGATTGCCCAGCGCACCGCCCAGCACCAGTGCCAAGGCGATAGCCAGCCAGGTGTCATTGCGGCCAAGGCGCTTGAGCCAGACCACCAGCACCGCACTGACCACCACAGCGATCAGGGCGAACAGCCAACGCTGCCAGCCACCACCGTCAGCGAGGAAGCTGAAAGCGGCACCGGTGTTATAGGCCAGGGTCCAGCTGAAGTAGTCAGGAATCACCACGATCTGCTGGAACATTTCCAGGGTGCCCTCGAAGTGAGCCTTGCTGACCTGGTCGATGACCAGGACCAGCAAGCTCAGTACGAGCCAACCCAGACGTCCGAAACGGCTGGATTTAGGCATAGTGGCGAACCTCACCGGCACCGCTGATGTTGTCGACGCAACGACCGCAGATTTCCGGATGCTCCGGGTTCACGCCAACGTCTTCACGGCAGTGCCAGCAACGGGCGCACTTGGCGAAGGCGGACTTGACGACCTTGAGCTTGAGGCCCGGGACTTCGGTCGCGACCGCATCAGCCGGGGCCTGGGCGAAGGGTGCCAGGCTAGCCGTGGAGGTAATCAGCACGAAGCGCAGTTCGTTGCTCAATTTGCCCAGGTCGGCGGTCAGGCCTTCCTCGGCAAACAGGGTGACTTCAGCCTGCAGGTTGCCACCGACGGCCTTGGCCGCACGCTGGACTTCCAGTTCCTTGTTCACCGCAACCTTGACGGCCATCACACCTTCCCAATACTCGCGGCCCAGTTCGAAGTCGGCCGGCAATTCGGTCAGGCCTTCGTACCAGGTGTTGAGCATTACGGACTCGTTACGCTCGCCCGGCAGGTATTCCCACAGCTCGTCGGCAGTGAAGGCCAGGATCGGCGCGATCCAGCGCACCAGCGCTTCGGAGATGTGGTACAGCGCGGTCTGCGCCGAGCGGCGGGCCTTGCTGTTGGCGCCGGTGGTGTACTGGCGGTCCTTGATGATGTCGAGGTAGAAACCACCCAGCTCCTGCACGCAGAAGTTGTGGATCTTCGAGTAGACGTTCCAGAAGCGGTATTCGCCGTAGTGCTCCTGCAACTCACGTTGCAGCAACAGGGTACGGTCCACAGCCCAACGGTCCAGGGCGAGCATTTCCTCGGCCGGCAGGATGTCGGTGGCCGGGTTGAAGCCGGTCAGGTTCGACAACATGAAGCGTGCGGTATTGCGGATACGGCGGTAGGCATCGGCGCTGCGTTGCAGGATCTGCTCCGAAACGGCCATTTCACCGGAATAGTCGGTGGAAGCCACCCACAGACGCATGATGTCGGCGCCCAGGGTGTCGTTGACCTTCTGCGGCGCAATCACGTTGCCCAGGGACTTGGACATCTTGCGACCGTTCTCGTCGACGGTGAACCCGTGGGTCAGCAGCTCGCGGTACGGGGCGTGATCGTCGATGGCGCAACCGGTCAGCAGGGACGAGTGGAACCAGCCACGGTGTTGGTCCGAGCCTTCCAGATACAGGTCGGCGCGCGGGCCGGTCTCGTGACCCATCAGGTGCGAGCCGCGCAGCACGTGCCAGTGGGTGGTACCCGAGTCGAACCACACGTCGAGGGTGTCGCTGATCTTGTCGTACAGCGGCGCTTCGTCACCAAGCAGCTCGGCAGCGTCCAGCTTGAACCAGGCTTCGATACCTTCCTGCTCCACACGCTGGGCCACCACTTCCATCAGTTCGACGGTGCGTGGGTGCAGTTCGCCGCTTTCCTTGTTCAGGAAGAACGGGATCGGCACGCCCCAGTTACGCTGGCGGGAGATGCACCAGTCGGGACGGTTGGCAATCATCGAGTGCAGGCGTGCCTGGCCCCAGGCCGGTACGAACTTGGTGTCTTCGATGGCTTTGATCGCACGCTTGCGCAGGGTTTCGCCGGCGACAGGCTCTTTGTCCATGCCGATGAACCACTGCGCGGTGGCGCGGTAGATCAGCGGGGTCTTGTGGCGCCAGCAGTGCATGTAACTGTGCTTGATGGTTTCGGTGTGCAGCAGCGCACCGACTTCCGACAGTTTGTCGATGATCGGCTGGTTGGCCTTGAAGATGAACTGGCCACCGAAGAACTCCAGCGACGGCACGTATACGCCATTGCTCTGCACCGGGTTGAGGATGTCATCGTTGACCATGCCATAGGCTTTGCAGGTCACGAAGTCGTCCACACCGTAGGCCGGCGCGGAGTGAACCACCCCAGTACCCGAGCCCAGTTCGACGTAGTCAGCCAGGTACACCGGCGACAGACGGTCGTAGAACGGGTGACGGAAGTTGATCAGCTCCAGCGCGGAGCCCGTGGTCGTGGCGATCACCGAGCCTTGCAACTCGTAGCGAGTCAGGCAGGCCTCGACCATTTCCTCGGCCAGCACCAGCAGGCGGTCACCGACGTCCACCAGGGCGTAGGTGAATTCCGGGTGCACGTTCAGCGCCTGGTTGGCCGGGATGGTCCACGGGGTGGTGGTCCAGATCACGATGGCGGCGGGCTTGGCCAGGCTTGCCAGGCCAAAGGCCTCGGCCAGCTTGGCGTCGTCGGCGATCGGGAACGCGACGTCGATGGTCGAGGACTTCTTGTCTTCGTACTCGACTTCCGCTTCGGCCAGGGCCGAGCCGCAGTCAAAGCACCAGTTCACGGGCTTGAGGCCCTTGAACACGAAGCCGCCCTTGACGATCTCGGCCAAGGCACGGATTTCCCCGGCCTCGTTCTTGAAGTTCATGGTCTTGTACGGGTTGTCCCAGTCACCCAGCACACCCAGGCGGATGAATTCGGACTTCTGCCCTTCGATCTGCTCGGTGGCGTAGGCGCGGCACAGCTCGCGGGTCTTGTCGGCGCCCAGGTTCTTGCCGTGGGTCACTTCGACTTTGTGTTCAATCGGCAGGCCATGGCAGTCCCAACCCGGGACATAAGGCGCGTCGAAGCCCGAAAGGGTTTTCGAGCGGATGATCATGTCCTTGAGAATCTTGTTCAGCGCATGACCGATGTGAATCGTGCCGTTGGCATAAGGAGGGCCGTCGTGCAGGACGAATTTCGGACGATCCTTGCCAATCTCGCGCAACTTTCCGTACAGGCCAATACTGTCCCAGCGCTGCAGGATCTGCGGTTCGCGCTGTGGCAGGCCGGCCTTCATTGGGAAGGCGGTGTCCGGAAGGTTTAGCGTGGCTTTATAGTCGGTCATTTAAGGCTCTTCATTAGCGATGGGCGCTAGGTGCGGCTAGTGCACGGGCGGCGGCGACATCCGCATTGATCGCCGTTTTCAGCGCCTCCAGGGAGGCGAATCGCTGCTCTTCACGCAGCTTTTGGTGGAAAACCACCGTCAAACGCCGGTCATACAAATCCCCGGCAAAATCCAAAAGGTGAACTTCCAGGTGGGCCTTGCCATCACCTGCAACCGTTGGCCTGACGCCTATATTGGCGACTCCGGGCCAGGGTTTACCGTCAATATCGACACTCACCAGGTACACCCCGGTCAGTGGCACGCGACGGCGCTTGAGTTGCACGTTGGCGGTTGGCGTGCCCAGTTGGCGCGCCAGCTTCTGGCCGTGCAGGACCCGCCCGGCAATCCGGAACGGGCGACCGAGCAAACGCTCGGCCAAGGCGAAGTCGGCAGCGGCCAAGGCATTTCGCACCTGGGTGCTACTCACGCGCAGGCCGTCCAGTTCGACGGTTTGCGCGGCTTCGACAGTAAACCCCTGGGTCACGCCGGCCTGCTGCAGGAAATCGAAATCCCCTACCCGGTCGCAACCGAAGCGGAAGTCGTCGCCGACCTCCAGATGCTGCACGCCCAAGCCATCGACGAGGATACGGTCGACGAACTCGGTGGCGCTGAGACTGCGCAAACGCTGGTTGAAGGCCAGGCACAGAACCCGGTCCACGCCCTCTTCGGCCAGCAGTTGCAGCTTGTCCCGCAAGCGGGCCAAACGGGCTGGAGCCGTCTCGGGAGTGAAGAACTCACGGGGCTGCGGCTCGAAAATCACCACGCAGCTGGGCACGCCCAACTCGACTGCGCGCTCGCGCAGCCGCGCCAGGATCGCCTGGTGGCCACGGTGAACACCGTCAAAGTTGCCAATAGTGGCGACGCAGCCCCGATGCTCGGGGCGCAGGTTGTGGAGACCTCGAACCAGCTGCATAACGCGCTTCTTGCTCATAAAGTGGTCGATTATAACCACACCCGGCCCCGGACGACAGGCAACAGCACAGGCCAAATGATTCGAATCGAAAAAACAGCCGGCTTATTGTTGATTGCGATCAATTCAGCGCCTTGCGATTGAAATCCCGCAGGCGGAAGCCCAGCAGCAGCAACATGCCAAAGTAGGCGATCACCCCGGCCACCACCAGCAGGCCCAGGCGCAGGAATCGCTCAAGCATCTGCCCCTCGCCCCACGCCGGCATCCAGTGCATCAACCCCAGCAATACCGCTGACATCACCGCCACCGCTACCAGCAATTTGAGGGCGAACATGCCCCAGCCTGGCTGCGGCTGGTACATTTTTTGTTTGCGCAATTGATAGAACAACAGGCCGGCATTGATGCACGCCCCGGCACTGATCGCCAGGGCCAGGCCCGCGTGAGCCAGCGGCCCGATGAAGATCAGGTTGAACAGCTGGGTGACCACCAGGGTGAAAATCGCAATTTTCACCGGGGTCCGGATGTTTTGCTGGGCGTAAAAGCCCGGCGCGAGGACCTTGATCACGATAATCCCCAGCAACCCCACCGAATAGGCGACCAATGCACGCTGGGTCATCAAGGCGTCGAACGCGCTGAACTGGCCGTACTGGAACAGCGAAACGGTCAGCGGCTCGGCCAGGATCCCCAGGGCCAGGGAGCATGGCAGCACCAGCACAAAGCACAGGCGCAGGCCCCAATCGAGAATACGCGAGTATTCGTGGCGGTCCTTGCTGGCATAGGTGCGAGCCAGGGTCGGCAGCAAAATGGTACCCAGCGCCACGCCCAGCACACCGGAGGGCAACTCCATCAGGCGATCGGCGTAATACATCCACGACACGGAACCGGAGACCAGCAACGAAGCGAATGCGGTGTTGATAATCAGGGAAATCTGGCTGACCGATACCCCGAGAATCGCCGGCAGCATGTTTTTCATCACCCGCCACACACCCGTGTCCTTGAGGTTCAGGCGCGGCAGCACAAGCATGCCAATCTTTTTCAGGTGCGGCAGTTGATACAACAGTTGCGCCAGGCCACCGGCCAGCACCGCCCAGCCGAGCGCCATCACCGGCGGATCGAAGTACGGCGTGAGGAACAGGGCAAAGATGATCATGCTGACGTTAAGCAGGGTCGGCACAAACGCCGGCACCGAGAACCGGTTCCAGGTATTGAGGATCGCGCCCGCCAGGGAAGACAGGGAAATCAGCAATATATAAGGAAAGGTCACCCGCAACAGATCACTGGTCAGGGCGAATTTTTCCGGAGTGTTGGCAAACCCGGGCGCCGTGGCCCAGATAATCCAGGGCGCAGCGAGCATCCCGGCGACGGTCACCAGCATCAGCACCAGGGTCAGCAGGCCCGAGACATAGGCGATAAAGGTGCGGGTGGCCTCCTCGCCCTGCTGGGTCTTGTATTCCGCCAGGATCGGCACGAACGCCTGGGAAAACGCGCCCTCGGCGAAGATCCGCCGCAGCAGGTTGGGCAGTTTGAACGCGATAAAGAAGGCATCCGTGGCCATGCTCGCGCCAAAAATACGTGCGATGAGGGTGTCACGCACAAACCCCAGAACCCGGGAAATCATGGTGATCGAGCTGACGGCGGCCAACGACTTGAGCAGATTCATTGAAAGAGTTTTTGCCTATAGATAAAGAGCAGGCGAACAAAGCGCCTACTTATGCGATACTGCGCGCCTGCAACAGCACAGAGCCAAAGCTCGCGAGTTTACAGGTCAAGCGCCGGAAATAAATCACCCGCCTCTTCAGATCGACCACTCAGCAGTTCGCATCAGCCGCCCTTGACAAGACTTCAACTCATCGGCATGATTCGCGGCCTATTTTGTTTGCTATTTCCTAAAAAGTCTTTCGAGGAGCTCGACGGTGGCCAACACACCTTCCGCCAAAAAACGTGCAAAACAGGCTGAGAAGCGTCGCAGCCACAACGCCAGCCTGCGTTCCATGGTTCGTACCTACATCAAGAATGTAGTTAAGGCCATTGACGCAAAAGACGCTGAAAAAGCTCAAGCTGCTTACGTTCTGGCCGTGCCAGTTATCGACCGTATGGCCGATAAAGGCATCATCCACAAGAACAAAGCTGCTCGCCATAAAGGTCGTCTGAATGGCCACATCAAGGCTCTGAACCTTGCTGCTGCAGCCTAAGCGATAAGCTTGTTAAAAAACCGACCCCAGGGTCGGTTTTTTATTGCCTACGATTTATGCCCTCCCCCAAAACAAATGTGGGAGCTGGCTTGCCCGCGACGGATACATAACACTCAACATTGATGTCGACTGTTAAACCGCTATCGCAGGCAAGCCAGCCCCCACATAAAGCAGAGCGGAGCTGCCAGGCTTATTGCGCGCCAGGCCACGGCAGGATTGGAATCGCCGTCACCGCATTCTGCGGGCTGCCTTCGATCAGACGGTCGCTGTAGACCAGGTACACCAGGGTATTGCGCTTCTTGTCGAGGAAACGCACCACCTGCATGGTCTTGAACACCAGCGAGGTGCGCTCCTTGAACACCTCATCACCATCCTTGAGCTCGCCCTTGAAGCGAATCGGCCCCACCTGACGACAGGCAATGGATGCCTCGGCACGATCCTCGGCCAAGCCCAGACCACCCTTCACCCCACCCGTCTTGGCGCGAGACAGGTAGCAAGTCACGCCCTCTACCTTGGGATCATCAAAAGCCTCGACCACGATCCGATCATTGGGGCCGACAAACTTGAACACGGTCGACACCTGGCCAATCTCTTCGGCCGAAGCCAGCAGCGGCATCGCCATCAGCAGCCCCAGCAACCCCTTCATTACGCGCATCGCAATTTTCCCTTTAGACCAGAATCAGGTTATCGCGGTGAACCAGTTCCGGCTCAGCCATGTAACCCAACAGACCGACAATCGACTCAGACGACTGCCCAATGATTTTCTGCGCCTCAAGGGCACTGTAGTTGGCCAGCCCACGGGCAATCTCACGACCGTCCGGCGCGACACACACCACCATTTCACCGCGCCGGAAGCTACCCTGAACCAGCTTGACGCCTACCGGCAACAAGCTCTTGTTGCCCTGGGACAGCGCCGACACCGCACCCGCATCCAGCACCAGGGTGCCACGGGTCTGCAGATGGCCAGCCAGCCACTGCTTACGCGCCGCCAGCATGCCACGCTCGGGCGACAGCAATGTGCCGATGCGCTCGCCTGCCTTGAGGCGATCCAGCACGCGCTCCAGGCGCCCGCCGACGATGATGGTATGGGCACCCGAACGGGCCGCCAGGCGCGCCGCGCGTAGCTTGGTCTGCATGCCACCACGCCCCAATGCACCACCGACACTGCCCGCCACCGCATCGAGCGCCGGATCATCGGCCCGCGCTTCGTAAATCAGCTGAGCGTCAGGATTGTTGCGCGGATCGGCGTCAAACATGCCATCGCGATCCGTGAGTATCACCAGCAGGTCAGCCTCCACCAGGTTGGCCACCAGGGCCGCCAGGGTGTCGTTATCGCCAAAGCGGATTTCGTCGGTCACCACGGTGTCGTTCTCGTTGATCACCGGGATCACCTTGAGCTCGACCAGGGCACGCAAGGTGCTACGGGCATTGAGGTAGCGCTTGCGGTCGGACAGATCGTCATGGGTCAGCAGAATCTGCGCGGTATGGCGGCCGTGCTCGGCAAAACTGGATTCCCAGGCCTGCACCAACCCCATCTGACCAATCGCAGCAGCGGCCTGCAACTCATGCATCGCGCTGGGTCGCGCGGTCCAGCCAAGGCGGCTCATCCCGGCGGCAACCGCCCCGGACGACACCAGCACCAACTCGACACCTGCCTCATGCAAGGCCACCATCTGTTCAACCCAGACGCTCATGGCTGCACGATCCAGCCCCTTGCCATCCGCCGTCAGCAGCGCACTCCCGATCTTTACGACCCAGCGTTGCGCACCCGTCACTTTGCTCCGCATCATCTTCAACCTTAGATTGAGGGCCACGCGACCCAGCGCCGCCCATAACGTTATTCGTGACTACCGATTTCCAGATACTAAAACGCCGCTCGATTGAGCGGCGCTTAAGTTTATCGCAACAGATCAGTCACGCACGTAAATGATTTCTGGACCATCTTCATCATCCACATCTTCCTCGTCCCAATCATCGTCACCGATGTCATGGACCGACTTGACGCCACTGCGACGCAGGGCACGCTGATCATCCAGCGCCTGCAACTGGGCACGCGCCTCGTCTTCGATACGCTGGTCGAGGTCAGCCAATTCAGCCTTGTAGGCCGGGTCGGCAGCCAGGCGATCAGCACGATCTTCCAGGTAACGCATGATGTCGCGGGTCAAACGCTCAGTGCCTTCTTTGGCAATGGCGGAGATCACGTAGACCGGACCTTCCCACTGCAGGCGGTCAACGATTTCCTTGACCCGCTCTTCGTGCTCTTCCTCGAGGATCTGGTCGCACTTGTTCAGCACCAGCCAACGATCACGCTCAGCCAGGGACGGACTGAACTTGGTCAATTCGTTGACGATCACTTCAGCCGCGTCCGGCGCACTGGTTTCATCCAGCGGCGCCATGTCGACGAGGTGCAGCAACAGACGGGTACGGGACAAGTGCTTGAGGAAGCGAATCCCCAGACCCGCGCCATCGGAAGCACCTTCGATCAGGCCCGGAATATCCGCGATCACGAAGCTCTTCCAGCGATCGACGCTGACCACACCCAGGTTTGGCACCAGAGTGGTGAACGGGTAATCCGCAACTTTCGGCTTAGCGGCCGACACCGAGCGAATGAAGGTACTTTTGCCCGCGTTTGGCAGACCCAGCAGGCCCACATCCGCCAGCACTTTCATTTCCAGCTTCAGGTCACGCTGCTCGCCCGGCTTGCCCGGCGTGGTCTGGCGCGGCGCACGGTTGGTACTGGACTTGAATCGGGTGTTACCCAGACCGTGCCAACCACCCTGCACAACCATCAGTTTCTGGCCGGCCTTGGTCAGGTCGCCAATCACTTCCTGGGTGGCAGAGTCGATGATCGTGGTGCCGACCGGCACACGCAGCACCAGATCCTCACCCTTTTTACCGGTGCAGTCAGTGCTGCCGCCGTTGGAGCCGCGCTCGGCATCGAAGTGCCGGGTGTAACGGTAGTCCACCAGGGTATTGAGGTTTTCGTCGGCCATCATGTAGATGGAACCGCCATCACCACCGTCGCCGCCGTTCGGGCCACCGTTTTCGATGAACTTTTCGCGACGGAAACTCATGCAACCATTGCCGCCGTCGCCAGCTTTTACTCGGATCGAAACTTCATCAACGAACTTCATAACAAAACGCCTCTCGCCGCACGGACGAGCTTAAGAAACCAAGACATAAGACTCTTGCAAAAATGAGCGCAGCAACCTCAATCAGCGTCCGCAAATCCCGCTGCCTTCGCCCACCACAAACAGCTTTGCAAGAGACTCACCCCACAAACGAAAAAGCCCCGTCGCAAGACAGGGCTTTTCCAGCGAGCTCGCAATTAAGCCGAGACAACGCTCACGTAACGGCGGTTGAACGCGCCTTTTACTTCAAACTTGATCACGCCTTCGATTTTCGCGAAGAGGGTGTGATCTTTACCCATGCCTACACCGTAACCGGCGTGGAATTGGGTGCCGCGCTGACGCACGATGATGTTGCCCGGAATGATTTTCTGGCCGCCATACATCTTAACGCCAAGGCGTTTGGCTTCTGAGTCGCGACCGTTACGGGTACTACCACCAGCTTTTTTGTGTGCCATGAGTCAATTCTCCTAGTGAGGAATTAGGCTGAAATTAAGCCTGAATACCGGTGATTTTGATCTCGGTGTACCACTGGCGGTGGCCCATACGCTTCATGTGGTGCTTACGACGACGGAACTTGATGATGCGGACTTTATCGTGACGACCTTGGGAGATCACTTCAGCCACAACGGTAGCGCCAGCAACAACTGGAGCGCCGATGTTCACGTCATCGCCATTGGCGACCAACAGAACGCGATCAAAAGTAACGGATTCGCCGGTAGCGATTTCCAGTTTTTCGATCTTCAGGTATTCACCTGGGGCGACCTTGTATTGCTTGCCACCAGTAACAATTACTGCGTACGACATGGTATTTCTCCGATAATCCTGCTCACCCAGCGCTTTATAAGAAGAGGTATTGGCTGGCATGGCTGCATGGGATGGACGTCCCGAATGCAATTGCGTAAGGCAGGTGCTGCCCAGGAAGTTCAGGGTGCGCGATTGTACGCAAGCTGTGGAAGGCTTGCAAGTAGCCGTCTATCGCGCCTTGACACCCAGGGGCGCGGGTCCTAGCATGCCGCGCAACCCTTCTGGAGCGACTGTCGCTGATGCAACCCCAAGCTTTCTACCGCGCGGTGGCGGACGATTTTAGCGCCGTCGACGGCATCATCAAGAAGCAGCTGACTTCTAAAGTGCCGCTGGTCTCCAAAATTGGCGACTACATTACTTCGGCCGGCGGTAAACGCCTGCGTCCTTTATTAGTGCTGCTGTGTGGCAAGGCCCTGGGCCGCGAAGGCGATGACCTGCGCCTGCTGGCCGCCACTATCGAGTTCCTGCACACCGCCACCCTGCTGCACGACGACGTGGTCGACATGTCTGGCATGCGCCGGGGTCGCGAGACCGCCAATGCCATGTGGGGCAACGCGCCCAGCGTGCTGGTGGGTGACTTCCTGTATTCGCGCTCGTTCGAAATGATGGTCGAGCTGGGCTCGATGCCGGTGATGAAGATCCTGTCCCAGGCCACGCGCATCATCGCCGAAGGCGAAGTGCTGCAACTGTCCAAGGTACGCGACGCCAGCACCACCGAAGAAACCTACATGGAAGTGATTCGCGGCAAGACCGCGATGCTCTTCGAAGCCTCGACCCACAGCGCCGCCGCCCTGTGCGAGGCGACCGCCGAACAGGCCGAAGCCCTGCGCACCTTTGGCGATCACCTGGGCGTGGCCTTCCAGTTGGTGGATGACCTGCTCGATTATCGCGGCGACGCCGAAACCCTGGGCAAGAACGTCGGTGACGACCTGGCCGAAGGCAAGCCGACCCTGCCGCTGATCTACACC
The DNA here is from genome assembly GCF_016405645.1 of Pseudomonas sp. MF5691. Classification (NCBI taxonomy): domain Bacteria; kingdom Pseudomonadati; phylum Pseudomonadota; class Gammaproteobacteria; order Pseudomonadales; family Pseudomonadaceae; genus Pseudomonas; species Pseudomonas sp. MF5691. Next base: position 197,397 of record NZ_JAEKDC010000001.1, on the reverse strand, counting down.
ATGCGCGAAGGCACCCCGGAACAAGCGGCACTGGTGCGCAAGGCGATCCAGAAAGGCGGCATCGAAGACCTGGAAAGCATCCGCGCCGCCGTGGAAGCCTCGGGCTCGCTCGACTACACCGCACAACTGGCCCGTGACTACGTGGCCCGCGCCATCAAATGCCTGGAAGCCCTTCCAGCCAGCGAATACCGGGATGCCCTGGTGGAGTTGAGTGAGTTTGCGGTAGCCCGTACTCACTAACGCTCTGTGGAAGCAGGCTTGTCTGCGATAGCATCACCTCGCTACAGCTGATAGACCGAGGTGCCTGCATCGCAGGCAAGCCAGCTTCCACATTTAGACCGCATCGCCCCTCCCCCCGACAAAACCCTATATAATGTGCGACTTTTAGCCATCCTGACTTTCAAGGAGCTTTAGTGAGCACGTTGCCACCCTGCCCAAAATGCAATTCCGAATACACCTACGAAGACGGCGCCCAGCTGATCTGCCCGGAATGCGCCCATGAGTGGTCCGCCGGTGGTGAAGCCGAAACAACCAGCGATGAAACCGTAAAAAAAGACTCTGTTGGTAACGTCCTGCAAGACGGCGACACCATCACCGTGATCAAGGACCTCAAGGTCAAGGGCACCTCGCTGGTGGTCAAGGTCGGCACCAAGGTCAAGAACATCCGCCTGTGCGATGGCGACCACGATATCGACTGCAAGATCGACGGTATCGGCCCGATGAAGCTCAAGTCCGAGTTCGTCCGCAAGGTCTGACCGGCCTGCCCCCCATCCCGCGCCTGACGCGGGATGGCGTTTCACCCTCCCCCCATGACCTCCCCAGTAGCAAAAGGCCAGCCCTGCTGACCTTGCACAATGCCCACTCCGAAAAACCAGGAAATTGCCAATAGGCACTTGCTATTCTACGAATAAGAATTATTCTCATTGAAACCTTTCAAGGAGATGCGACCCATGACTTATTTGATTGATGCCTGGCTGGACCGTCCGCACCCTTACCTGCGGATCCTTCATCGGGAAACCGGCGAAGTGTGTGCGGTGCTGGAAGAAGAAGCGCTGAATGAACTGCAGGACCAGGGCGATCTGGACGTCAACGGCCTGAGTTCCAGTGAGCCTGGAGTGCTGAAGGAGGTGGTGAGGAATCTGTTTCTGTTCTGCTATGCCCGAGCGTTGCGCCCGGTGACGGAGCTCAATGGCAAGTTTCACCCATGAGCCACTACCCGCTTTATGTGGAAACTGGCTTGCTCGCGATGCAGGCAAGCCAGCCCCCACACAAGCCCGGCCCTATAGAGAGCCAGGCGTAACCTGCAGCGGGTCTTACAGAACGTCGAGCAGCTCGACGTCAAATACCAGAACGCTGTGCGGCGGGATGCTGCCAACGCCTTGTGCGCCGTAAGCCAGTTCGCTCGGCACGTACAGGCGCCATTTGCTGCCGGCATTCATCAGTTGCAGGGCTTCGGTCCAGCCAGCGATCACGCCGCCGACCGGGAATTCTGCCGGCTGGCCACGCTCGTAGGAGCTGTCGAACACAGTGCCGTCGATCAGGGTGCCATGGTAGTGGGTACGCACCTGGTCTTCACGGGTCGGCTTGGCGCCGTCGCCAGCGGTCAGCACTTCAAATTGCAGGCCGGAAGCCAGGGTGGTGATGCCGTCACGCTTGGCGTTTTCAGCCAGGAAAGCCAGGCCAGCACCCGCGGCCGCTTCAGCCTTGGCGGCTGCTTCGGCTTGCATGATGTCGCGGATCACTTTGAAGCTGGCAGCCATTTGTTCCTGGTCAACACGGCTTGGCTTGCCGCCGAACGCGTCGGTCAGACCGGCCAGGATCGCGTCCAGGCTGACGCCCGGTGGCGGGTTGTCGCGCAGTTGGTCACCCAACTGACGGCCAATGCCGTAGCTGACGCGGGTTTCGTCGGTGGACAGATTGACTTCGGACATGGAAAGGCTCCGCTGTAGGACAAACCCAAGATCCTGCAAAAGCGCAGTTTCTTGCGTGTCATCCAAACTAAAAGGGCGAGCAGACTAGCACACTCGCCCTACGCTTGATCAGCCCAAAATCCCAGGCAAACAGGCGTTCGGCGCGGATCAATGCTTGGTGAGTTTATCCAGGTAGCCCATGGCAAACGCCGAGATCACGAAGGTCATGTGAATGATCACGTACCACATCAGATGCTGTGGATCGACATTCTTGGCATCCATGAAGATACGCAGCAGGTGGATCGAGGAAATCGCCACGATGGAGGCCGCCACTTTCATCTTCAGCGACGAAGAGTCCATGGTGCCCAGCCAGTTGAGCTTTTCCTTGTTGTCGTCGATATCCAGTTGCGAGACGAAATTCTCGTAGCCGGAGATCATCACCATCACCAGCAAGCCACCCACCAGGGCCATGTCGATCAACGACAGCAGCACCAGGATCAGCTCCGACTCGGCCATCGCAAAGACATTGGGCAGCAGATGGATCACTTCCTGGAAGAATTTCAGCGCCAACGCCAGCAGCCCGAGGGACAAGCCGAAATAGATCGGCGCCAGCAGCCAGCGGGAGGCGTACATTGCATTTTCGATAAAGCGTTCCATGGAATCTCACACAGCTTGGCTAGAAATGGCGGCGAGTATATCAGCCGCGCGCATCGCGCCATAACCACCCGGAAACTGACCTGTAGCGCTTCTGTAAGACAATTTTTCTGCTAGTGTCGGCCCCATCAACGTGGCTCGATGCTGCCGGACAGGAATCTCAAATAATGGATGTGCGATCTCCCTTGGCCAGTCTTGGCCTGTGTGTGGCATTGCTGGCGGCCAGCGGCTGCTCCCCCAGCGACGAGCACAAGCAAGCCACTCTCGAAGAAAAAACCGCCCAGTTCGAACAGTCCCTGGACACCATCCAGGATCCCCGCCTCAAAGAGGCCGTAGGCGAACTGGGCGGCTCGCTGCTGCTACTGGAGCGGGCGCGCATCAAGCTCGACACCAGGCCTGTCGAGACCGAGTACGGGGAAAACGCCCTGGCCGTGCTTGCCCACTACCCTACCCCGCAAGCCCTGGTAGATACCTACATCAACGGGCTGTTTGTCCTGCGCAAGAACTCGCACTCGGACTACCTGACCGATCTGCAACCGGTGTTCCCGTTCAGTTTCAATATGCCGGACCAATTCCCCTTTCCCCATGGCCTGGAATGGCAGTCGGTGACCCTGAGCAACAACAAGATCATCCCGTTCCAGCCGGAATGGTCGGAAACCGACCCCGGCATTCAGTTGAGCCCCAGCAGCTCCAACCTGACCAACCCGGACGACCTGACCGTGACCTATCCGTTTATCGAAGGTATCGAGACGGACAACAAGAGCCAGCCGCAGCCTGTCATGCTCAAAGGCCAGGTCGAGGTGATTGCCCCGAGTAAAGTCCTGGCCTTCGACCTGACCCGCCAGGACGTGGGCCAGAAACGCACTCAGGAAAACATCACGCTGACCCTGCTGGCCCTGGAAAACAACTACGCAGAGATCGAGCTGAGCAACACCAGCCCCCTGGCGCCACAAGTGGCAGATGAATCACCCAACCCGCTGCTGGTCCAGGCCCGGGACACCACGGGGCAGTTTCTTTCCCGCTCCGGTTCGATCAACGAAAGTGCCGCCCAGGTCGCCTTCTACGAGCAGCAACTGGCACAGATGCGCAAGCAGAACACCTGGTCCGAGGCCTTTGAAAAACAGTTGGAAGACGCGCAAAAAGCCTTTGAGCAAAAGCAGGCCAGCCACTATGCCAAGGTCTACTTCAATGGGGTGATCGATACGCTGCAGGTCAACGTGCTGGATTTCTCCGACGCGACAGTCACCCATAAGGATCTGGAGCTGCCTGTACGGCGCTTCGACAAGAACAGCCTGGAAAAGACCGTCCAGGGCCTGCCCATGCCGGTCACCGTGTATGACGACCAAGCTGCGGACTGGCTCAAAAGTGCCACGCTCTCCGAAGACCAGCTCAAAAGCAGCATCACCATCAGCCAGTCAGTAGAGGACGCCAGCGCCGCCCACATCACCTTCGACCACCCTTTCACCTTCAATGACGACCTGGTCGGCTCGACACGCACCAGCAGCGACGCCCCGCTGACGTTCTTTACCGCAGATGATGAAGGCAACCGCGGGGAACCCATCGAGTTGCCCACCGAAGCCTTTGAAGTCGACCCATGGCGCGGCGCCATCACCTACGATCTCAATTTATTCCCGGAAACCCCGGCCTATGCGGTGGGATCCATCCCGCTGTTCCTGGCCACGATCGAAAAAAACACCCTCGACACCACGCACTTGCCCAAGGGCCTGTTGCTGAAAGATAACGCCCTGATCGTCGACCAGGCGCTGTTCCCTTCCGACAGCTGGCGGTTCTTTGCCAAGGACGCCAGCGGCAACTACCTGAAGGAAATCCTAGGCGTCAGCCACCGCGCCGAGGAATACGGCACCGCACTGTTTGACGTGCATTACTTTTATGGCCAGCCGACCGTGCTTGAAACCTACCAGCGCACTGCGCTGAACACGCTGCAATACGGCTTTGAGGTCAAGCTGGACAAGCCCGAGACCAAATAAGCCGTGGGCTAGAGGTGAACCGCATGAACCCGCCCGCCATTGAGCTGGCGCAGGTGTGCCTGCAGGTGCAGACACCATATCTGCGGATCGTCGGCCAGTTCATAGCCGTGCAGGGTCAGGCTTTGCACGATGGATTCCAGCATATTTTCTGCGACGAACGGCCCAGGGAAGGGCCCCTGGGACTTGATGGTCGAGGGCTGCTCGCCGGTCATTCCGGCGGCAAATAACAATGTCCACATCCCGGTATCCCCCGCAAGAGGGCGAATGGAACATTCAATTCGGGTGACCAGGCCCAGGCACTGGCGAGTGAGGCAAAGGCTGCGCGGCATGGCGGCGACCCTCGGTAGATCCGGTGTTCAGCCTCCAGACACAAGGCTGTCTCTATCCCATGACCCCTGTAGCTATCCCTAGAGCTGAGAATAGAAGAAAACCGGTACAAACCAAGGCCGTAGGGACCAACGGCGGTTGGTCCCGAAAAACCCAGTCAAAATCATGACACGCTGTCTGTAGGGGCGAGCAAGCTCGCGCACCTACAGTGGAAACCTCAGCTTGGCTTGGCTGCGGCCAACGCCTGCTGCGCCAGCTCCTTTTCCGCCTCCTTGAGGTCTTCTTCGCTGATCATCTCGGCAATGGCCCGCAGACGCTCAACCACGCGGGCATTGACGCTGCCCTCGGGGAATTGCCCTTCGGCATCCGGCTCACCGGCTGGCTCGCCCACCAACAGGCTCAAGGCTTCGTCGGCCTGGCGCACGGCATACACGTGGAACTGCCCTTGCCTTACCGCCTGCAAGACCTTCTCGTCGAGCATCAACGTCGCGACGTTGGCCTGGGGAATGATCGCACCCTGCTCCCCGGTCAAACCACGGGCCTCGCACAGGCGGAAGAAACCTTCGATCTTCTCGTTGACCCCACCCACCGCCTGCACTTCGCCGAACTGGTTGATCGAGCCGGTGATGGCAAAGCACTGCTTGAGCGGCGTCTTCGACAGTGCCGAAATCAACGTGCAGGCCTCGCCCAACGAAGCGCTGTCGCCATCGACATAACCGTAGGATTGCTCCAGGGCGATACTTGCGGAGATCGCCAGGGGGAATTCCTGGGCATAACGGCTGCCCAGGTAACCGGTGAGGATCATCACGCCCTTGGAGTGGATCGGCTGGCCGAGGTTGACCTCGCGCTCGATATCGACGATGCCGCTGCCGCCGGGGTACACCGTGGCGGAAATCCGCGCAGGCACACCGAACGCCGAATCACCGACCTCCAGCACGGTCAGCCCGTTGCATTTGCCCACTGCGGCACCCGCCGTGTCGATGAGGATTACCCCGGCGAGCATGTCGTCGAGAATCCGCGCCGAGACCCGCCCGGTGCGCGTGGCCTTGGCTTTCAGTGCACGCTCGATATGCCCGGCGTCGGTGCGTTCGTCGCCCGCCAGGTGGCGGATGAAGTCCGCCTCGCTGACCAGTTGGAACAGGTCGCCGATCCGCGCCGACAAGCGCGCCTGGTGCTCCGCCAGGCGGGCGCTGTAGGTCGCCAGCCGCGCCACGGCATCCGAGGTCAGCGGCGCCATGCCTTCTTCCGAGGTGCGGGTTTTGAGCAACTGGGCGAATTGCTCCAGGCTCTCATCAACCATCGGGATATCTTCATCGAAATCCACCAGCACCCGGAACATCTCCTGGAAGTCCGGATCCAGGTCTTGCAGGGTGTAGTACAGCGAACGGGCGCCGATGATGATGACCTTGACCTGCAACGGGATCACTTGTGGGTTGAGGGTCACAGTGGCCAGGCGGCCCAACTCGCCCAGGGGCGACTCCATCTTCAGCTTGCGCGATTGCAGGGCTCGCTTGAGCGCATCCCAGACAAATGGCTCGCTGAGCATCTTCTCGGCTTCGAGGATCAGGAAACCACCGTTGGCGCGGTGCAACGCCCCCGGGCGCAGCTGGCGATAGGTGGTGTAAAGCGCGCCCTGGTCAGTGCTGTATTCGATACGGCCAAACAGGTTGTCGTAGGTCGGGTGCGGTTCGAACACCACCGGCGCCCCACCATTGAGCGGATGGCCTACCACCAGGCTCGGGCAGTACTGCTCTTCGAGCAACTTGCGCGCCTGGGCGTCGGTTTTCGCGTCATCCACCAGCAGCTCGACCACGGTCTTGAGCAGATAGACCTGCATGGCTTGCAGGTAGCCGCACACCCCGGCGTTCTCGGCGTACTTTTCCGACAACGGCGCCAGCAACGGCTGCAAGGCCAGGGTGATGGTCTCTTCGTTGAAATGGCGCATCTGGTTGTTGGACTCGCGCTTCCACTGCGGCAAGCTGGCGAGTTCTTCGTTGAGGCGCTCTTCCAACGCGGAAATATCCGTGTGGAAACGCTCGCGGTCGGCTTCCGGCAACTGCGAGAACTCGGCCTCGTCCAGGGCCTTGCCATCGAGCATCGGGGTAAACGCGATGTTGGTGCTGTCACGGTACAGCGCCACGTCCTTTTCCAGGGCCAGGCGCTCGATCACATCCAGGGCACGGTCGTAGCGCTGGTTGAAGGCACGGTCGATGGCACTTTTGCGCTGTTGATACGTTGGGTGCTCGAACACTGCCGGAAAGGTGGCGACGAGGTTGTCGATCAGGCCACTGATATCGGCGATAAAGGGCGCCGCACCGCCCGCAGGCAACTCCAGGGCGCGGGGCTCGCGGGGCTCGTCGAAGTTATTGACGTAGACCCAGTCTGCCGGGGTCTGCAGGCGCTTGCCTTCGGCCTTGAGGTAGCGTTTGACGAACGAGAAACGGCCGGTACCGGGCTCGCCCATGACAAATACGTTGTAACCGGGGCGCGGCATGGCCACACCGAACTGCAAGGCTTCAACCGCGCGTTCCTGGCCAAGCACACCGCGAAAGGGCTCCAAATCATTGGTGGTCGAGAAGCTGAACTGTTCAGCGGAGAAAGGACGGGTCAGCGCTTCGGGCGCTAGACGCAAGCTGGCAGCAACAGGATCAGGCATCGGGCTTCCTTACATCAGGCGGGGCAATGGCGGCATTCTGGCGCCGTGCGTAGCCGGCTGGCAAGGCACGACTGAGGTAAAGCATAGACACGGGATGCCGCCTGCAAAAAAACCAGTCTGCATTGATTGTTTTACAAAAAACCACGGAACCCTTGGAACATGCCTAAACTCCAAACTGCGCGGGTTGGACTAATAACTGGCCCCTAGGGTGCTTTGCGGCGCCTGAACCCTTGTCCATTGGTTTGCACACTAAGAGAACAAAGCTATGAAACGGATCCTTCTCGGTACTCTCTTCACCGTTGTCTCCCTCAATGCAATGGCCGAAGCGCCAGGTGGCCCGAACTGTGGTTGGGGCAACATGTTGTTCGAAGGCCAGCGCGGCACGCCGGCTCACTTCCTCGCTTCCACCACCAACGGCACCTCCGGTAACGCCACCTTCGGCATGACCTCGGGCACCAACGGTTGCAGCACCAACAGCGCGCTGACTTACGGCGGCAAATCGTGGATTGCCATGAATGGCATGATGAACGAGCTGTCCGAAGACATGGCCAAAGGCAATGGCGAAGCTCTGACCACCTATGCCGTGGTCCTGGGCGTTGCTCCAGAAGATCGTGATCACTTCGCCGCTGTGACTCACGAGCACTTCCAGCAGATCTTCAGCAAGGCTGACGTGACCGCAGAAGACGTGCATTCCAACACCCTGGCAATCCTCAAAGGCGACGCCCGCCTGGCGAAATACGCCACCCAGGCTTAAGCTCGACCTGCCCGCGCCCTTACCCGGCGCGGGTTTTATTTTTTGGACCTGCCCCTTTCTTGGGTCTTTATTTATTCCGACTTAAGTTGCCCCTATGCTCAAACGCCTTGCCAGCCTGGCACTCTTCGCCTGCGCCCCGCTATATGCGGCGCCGCACCTTGATGATCAACGTTTGCAGCACCTGGCCAATGATCCGTTCTGGCTCTCGCTGGGGCACTACGAAGCCGGCAAGCTCAAAGGCTGGCGCAGCTATGTCAGCGACGCGAAATTCTTCCTCGCCAAAGACGGCGCGCACCACCCGGACGCCGAACTCAAGGCCACCGTCGACGCGCTCTACGCACCGGCCAGCCTCGGCGAAAAACATGCTCAATGCGTGTACCCGGCCCGCACCCGCTGGCTCAAGGACCAGTTGCACCTGACCGACCTGCCCGCCGTGGACTGCGTCGAATTCAAGCAATGGTTCAAGGATGTCGCGCCCCACAGCGCGGTGATGATCTTCCCCGCGGCCTACCTCAACAGCCCGTCGTCGATGTTCGGCCATACCTTGCTGCGTATCGACCAGGCTGACGTGCAAAGCAACAAGACCGCATTGCTCAGCTACGCGATCAACTTCGGCGCCTACATTGAAGGTTCGGACAACAGCATCCTCTACGCCTGGAAAGGCCTGATGGGTGGTTATCCCGGCCTGTTCGCCCTGGTGCCCTACCAGGAAAAACTCTCGGAATACCGTAGCCTGGAGAACCGCGACCTGTGGGAATACCGCCTGAACCTGACCCAGGTCGAGACCGAGCGCATGGTCGAGCATGTGTGGGAACTCAAGCAGATCCAGTTCGACTACTTCTTCTTCGATGAAAACTGCTCGTACCGCCTGCTGGAATTGCTGCAAGTGGCCCGCCCCGGCCTGCGCCTGACCGAACAGTTCCCGCTGACCGCCATCCCCACCGACACCGTGAAAGCGGTGAAGGACGCGGGCCTGGTGGAAAAGATCGACTACCGTCCGTCCCGCGAACGCGAATTGCTGGAGCGCGCCAAGCCCCTGGACAGTGACGAGCAGCAATGGGTGCTAAAGATCAGCGATGACCAGAAGCAGCTGCAAGACCCGACATTCAAAGCCCTCGGCAAAGACCGCCAGGCCCTGATCATCGACGCCGCCTACCGCCTGGGCCGCTACCGCGCCAACGGCCTGGAACGCGACAGCGAACGCTCCCAGCGCAGCTTCGAGTTGTTGCGGGCGATCAACCAGAACCCGGCGCCCGACCTGCAGATCGAGCGCCCCGGCCTGCCGGAGAACGGCCATGAGTCACGTACCTGGCAGGCCGGTATCGGCACCCGTGGCGACAAGGCCTTCGCTGAGTACGGCCTGCGCATGGCCTACCACGACCTCAACGACAACGCCGAAGGCTTCCCCCTGGGCGCGCAGATCGAGATCCTGCAAATGAAACTGCGCCAGTACGAAGGCAACAACTGGCAATTGCAGCAATTGGACCTGGCGACCATCCGTTCCCTGACTCCGCGCAATGAGCTGCTGCAGCCGTTGTCCTGGCAGGTCACCGGCGGCCTGGAACGGGTACCGGGCAAACATGACGACGAAACCCTGGTCAGCCATGTCAACGGCGGCGCTGGCGGCACCTGGCAACTGCACGACGACATGCTCGGCTTCGCCCTCGGCACGGTACGTGTGGAACATAACAACGACTTCAGCGAATTCATCTCCCCTGCGGCCGGCTTTAATACCGGCCTGCTGTGGAAAAACCCACTGGGCAACCTGAGCCTGGAGGCCAAGGGCGACTTTTTCACCAATGGCGAGGTAAGGCGTAGTATCAGCCTGAATCAGCAGTGGGAAGTATCACGCAACCTGGGTGTGCGCCTGAGTGCACAACGGGAGTTCAGCCACTTGGCAACGCCGGTGAACGAAGTGATGCTTGAAGTGAAGTGGTATCACTACTGACCGGCCCCAACGCCTATTGAAGATCCAATGTGGGAGCGGGCTTGCCCGCGATAGGGGTGTGTCAGTCGCTGTGGATATGACTGATCCACCGCCATCGCGGGCAAGCCCGCTCCCACATTGGGCCCGCGTTTATCCCGCACCTTAAGGAGTTTTTACGACATGGCCGTTACCTGCACCACCCTTGAACAAGTCCGGGAAAACATCGACCGTCTTGATCGACAGATCGTCGCCCTGCTGGCCGAACGCGGCAGCTTCGTGTCCCAGGCCGCCGGTTTCAAAAAAGACAGCGATGGGGTCAAGGCCCCTCAGCGCGTCGAACAGGTCATCAGCAAGGTTCGCGATTTAGCGCAAACCCTGGGCGCCAACCCCGACGTCACGGAGCAGGTGTACCGCGCGATGATTGCCGCATTCATCCAGCAGGAACTGGCCGAACACGCCGCTCTCGCGCAACCCACGACATAAGCCCCTGTGGCGAGCCCACTCGCCACAACCTCCCCCATGTCTTTCGGGCTAATTGTCGAACAAACTCCTCCCTCCCGCGAACGGTTCTCGCTGCAAACACAATCATACTTTTCGTCCTTCCCCAACTCATTGATAACTGAGAGAAAAATTCCAGGGGAATTTTAGCTTTTCCTTAGTTACCACAAAGTTGCTCTTGCTCAATTCTCTTTATCGAGTTTTGTGTCTAGTATCGGACAGCAATCAAATTGCCACCATGTCTATACACGGATCTGAATAGGTAAGAGGCTTATATGGAATTTTTCGAAAAGCTCACCAGTCTGGCAGCAAAAATTCGCTTGCAAGGTCCTGCCATTCAAACAGAAGAAGCCACAAAAAATGCGTTTGTAATGCCATTTATCAACACGGTATTGGGTTACGACGTGTTCGACCCCCAGGAAGTGACTCCCGAATTTGTCTGCGATATCGGAACAAAAAAGGGGGAAAAAATTGATTACGCAATCATGAAGGACGGCGAGGTTCAAATTCTCATAGAGTGCAAAAAAATCGGTGAGCCACTGAACCTCAACCATGCATCGCAGTTGTTTCGCTACTTCCACGTTACGAGTGCAAGAATCTCGATTCTCACCAACGGTCAGGTCTATAAGTTTTTTACGGATCTGGATGCGCCTAACAAAATGGATGAAAAGCCGTTTCTTGAACTAGACCTTCTGGATATTGATGAATACTCGGTTCCAGAACTGACCAAACTGACGAAATCTGCCTTTGACGTCGACTCAATCATCAATGCAGCTGGTGAGCTGAAATACGTCAGTCAAATCAAAAAAGTCATCGCATCACAGCTCACTAAACCCGAGGATGACTTCGTCAAAGTTTTCGCATCTCGGGTGTACGAAGGCGTCATTACACAAAAAATCCGTGAGCAGTTCTATGAGCTGACCCGCAAAGCCTTGAGCCAGTTTCTCAACGACCAAATCAATGATCGACTCAAATCAGCCATGAGTGGCGCTATCCAGCCGACCATCACCTCTCTACCCGTCTCTGCCAGTGCCAATACAGTCACGACTGAACGTGACGAGTCAGAGGAAAAAGTTCTAACGACACTTGAAGAACTAGAGGGATATCACATCGTAAGAGCTGTCGTGCGCTCGGTGGTCGATGCCAAGCGGATCGTTCAACGAGATACACAAAGCTACTTCGGGATTTTGCTCGACGATAATAATCGCAAGCCCATTTGCCGACTTCACTTTAACCGCAGCCAGAAGTACATCGGTATTTTTGATGAGGAAAAGAACGAAACCCGACACGCAATTTCATCCATTGATGAGATTTACGAATACTCGGACCATCTGAAGAAAACGGTAGGGTACTACGACTAACGATAAGATGACCTGAGCCCCCCCTGTGGCGAGCGGGCTTGCCCCGCGTTGGGCTGCGCAGCAGCCCCAGCACAGAAGCATACGGTTCACCTGACACTCCCTGGCGCCTGGTTTGGGGGCAGCTCCGCTGCCCAACGCGGGGCAAGCCCGCTCGCCACAGGGAGTGAGCCGCCCAAACACATTACTCACCCGCTTTTCACATCTCCCCGACGAATCCCCTTCTAGACTTCCCTTATCAGCCGCTTAACGGCCTGGGAGTATGAGATGTGGCGGTTCGCCGTAATGCTGGGGGTGGTGATGGCGCTTTCAGGCTGCCAGTCCACCCGCGATGAGTTGCTGGCCAAGGGTTATCCACCGCCCTTCGCCGACGGGTTTGACGATGGCTGTAGCAGTGGGCGCCAGGCGGCCGGGGTGATCACCGGGACGTTTCGCAAGGACGTCCCGCGCTATTTGAAAGACCGCGCCTACGCCGAAGGTTGGGAAGATGGCTTTCGCCAGTGCAAGGCCATGCGTGAGAGCGAAGACCGCGATGAGTATAGGGAACGCCATTGGGACGAGCGCGAGCGCGCCTGGCAGCAGGAGAAGGACCGCGACGCCGCACGGGCGTATCGCAGCCAGTGACACCACCCAGAACGAATGTGGGAGCTGCAAGCCCCCACAATTGATTCTCGGTGGCGCTCAGGTCGCAGCCTAGACGATGCCCTGCGCCAGCATTGCATCCGCCACTTTCACAAAACCGGCGATGTTCGCGCCTTTCACGTAGTTGATCCGGCCGTTTTCTTCGCCGTAGTGCACACAGGCATGGTGGATCGACTGCATGATGTTATGCAGCTTGCTGTCCACTTCACCGGCGGTCCACAGCAGGCGCATGGCATTTTGGGACATTTCCAGGCCACTCACTGCCACGCCGCCGGCATTCGATGCCTTGCCCGGCGCAAACAGGATACCGGCGTCGATAAAGATATCCACAGCCTCCAGGGTCGTTGGCATATTGGCGCCTTCGGCCACGCAGATGCAGCCGTTACGCAGCAGAGCGCTGGCGGCTTCGGCGTCCAGTTCGTTCTGGGTCGCACAGGGCAGGGCGATGTCGCATGCCAGTTCCCATGGGGTCTTGCCGGCGCGGAATTCCAGGCCAAAACGCGAGGCCAACTCGCTGATGCGCCCGCGCTGCACGTTTTTCAGCTCCAGCAGCGCCGACCATTGTTCCTCGGTCAAACCAGTCTCGCAGTACAGGGTGCCTTCGGAGTCGGACAGGGAGATCACCTTGCCGCCCAGGTCCATGACTTTGCGTGCCGCGTATTGCGCCACGTTGCCGGAGCCAGAGACTGCCACGCGCTTGCCTTCAACCCGCTGACCCTGGCGCTTGAGCATCTCTTCGGCGAAGTACACGCAACCAAAGCCGGTGGCTTCCGGGCGGATCAGGCTGCCGCCGTAGCTCATGCCCTTGCCGGTGAATACCGAGGTGAATTGGTTGCTCAGGCGCTTGTACTGGCCAAACAGAAAACCGATTTCCCGAGCGCCCACGCCGATATCACCGGCCGGGACGTCCACGTCTGCACCGATATGACGGTACAGCTCACTCATGAACGACTGGCAGAACCGCATGACTTCGGCGTCGCTCTTGCCCTTGGGGTCAAAGTCCGAGCCGCCCTTGCCGCCGCCCATGGGCAGCGAGGTCAGGGAGTTCTTGAAGGTCTGCTCGAAGGCGAGGAATTTCAGCACCCCCAGGTTGACCGAGGGGTGGAAGCGCAGGCCGCCTTTGTAAGGGCCGATGGCGCTGTTCATCTGGATACGGAAGCCGCGATTGACCTGGACCTTGCCCTGGTCATCAACCCACGAGACCCGGAAGGTAATCGCGCGTTCCGGCTCGCAGATGCGCTCCAGGATGCCCGAAGTCAGGTAGTGGGGATTGGCCTCAAGAAACGGCCACAGGCTGCGTAGGACTTCTTCCACAGCCTGGTGGAATTCCGGCTGGTCCGGGTCGCGTTTTTTGAGGCGGGCAAGGAAGGATTCGACGGATTCGATCATGAAAAGTCTCGGCAGATTTATTGTCATTAATGGCGATTTGCCCAGGACTTTATCAATTCGCGCCGCACCGTGACAGGGCAAAATGTCGCCTTTGTGAATTTAAATGGTGCAATGGATATAAATAACCCTGATTTTCTGCCCCTTAACAGGGATTTCAACAAGAGCTATGCACCAATAGTTAAACCGCTAATGCAGGCACCTCGGGCCACCTCAATTGCGCCAAAAAAAACGGAGCCCGAAGGCTCCGTTTTGTTCAAACCAACCCGAATCAGGCCAGTTTTTTGTGCCGTACACGATGCGGCTGGGCAGCCGCTTCGCCCAGGCGCTTCTTGCGATCGGCTTCGTACTCGGTGTAGTTGCCTTCGAAGAACACCGCTTGCGAGTCGTCTTCGTACGCCAGGATGTGCGTTGCCACGCGGTCCAGGAACCACCGATCGTGAGAGATCACAATCGCGGCGCCCGGGAAGTCCAGCAGGGCTTCTTCCAGGGAACGCAGGGTTTCAACGTCGAGGTCGTTGGACGGTTCGTCGAGCAGCAGGACGTTGCCGCCCTCCTTCAGGGTCAGGGCCAGGTGCAAGCGCCCGCGCTCACCACCGGACAGGTCCTTGACGAACTTCTGCTGGTCGCCACCCTTGAAGTTGAAACGGCCAACGTAGGTGCGCGACGGGATTTCATAGTTGCCGATACGGATCTGGTCGGAACCGTCGGAAATCTGCTGGAACACCGTTTTGCTGCCGTCGAGGTCTTCACGGCTCTGGTCCACGCAGGCCAACTGCACGGTTTCGCCGACTTCAATGGTGCCCGAATCCGGTTGTTCCTTGCCCATCAGCATGCGGAACAGCGTGGATTTACCCGCACCGTTACCCCCGATCACGCCGACGATGGCGCCTTTAGGCATGGAGAACGACAGGTTGTCGATCAGCACGCGATCGCCATAGCCTTTGCAGACGTTCTTGAACTCGATGACCTTGTCACCCAGGCGCGGACCGGCCGGGATGTAGATTTCGTTGGTCTCGCTGCGCTTCTGGAACTCCTGGGACTGCATTTCCTCGAAGCGTTGCAGACGGGCCTTGGATTTCGACTGACGAGCCTTGGCACCTTTGCGCACCCACTCCAGTTCGTCCTTCATGGCCTTTTCATGGGCCGACTGCTGCTTGGATTCGGCCGCCAGACGGTCGGACTTGGCTTCCAGCCAGCCGGAGTAGTTACCCTCGTAAGGGATACCGGCGCCGCGGTCGAGTTCCAGGATCCAGCCCGCGACGTTGTCCAGGAAGTACCGGTCGTGCGTGATCGCGACCACGGTGCCCGGGAAGTCATGGAGGAAGTGTTCCAGCCAGGCCACGGAGTCAGCGTCCAGGTGGTTGGTTGGTTCGTCGAGCAGCAGCATGTCGGGGGCCGACAGCAGCAGGCGGCACAGCGCCACGCGGCGCTTTTCACCACCGGACAGGTGCTCGACCTTGGCGTCCCAGGCCGGCAGGCGCAGCGCATCGGCGGCGACTTCCAGTTGGCGCTCCAGGTTGTGACCGTCGCCAGCCTGCAGGATGGCTTCGAGCTTGGCCTGTTCGGCGGCCAGTTTGTCGAAGTCGGCATCCGGCTCGGCGTAGGCCGCGTAGACTTCGTCCAGGCGGGCCTGGGCGTCCTTGATCACGCTGACGGCTTCCTCGACCACTTCACGCACGGTCTTGGACGGGTCCAGGATCGGCTCTTGCGGCAGGTAACCGATGTTCAGTTCGGGCATTGGGCGGGCTTCGCCTTCAAACTCGGTGTCGACGCCGGCCATGATTTTCAGCAGCGTGGACTTACCCGAACCGTTGAGGCCGAGTACGCCGATCTTGGCGCCCGGGAAGAAGGACAGCGAAATGTTTTTCAGGATTTCCCGCTTCGGTGGAACAACTTTGCCCAACCGATGCATGGTGAAAACGTATTGAGCCAAAATGTGGACCTCGTAAAAAGATGAGAACAGGGCCTGCGTAGCGTCATGGCGCTGTACGTAGCACATCGAATGATCAAGGTTAACCTAAGTCAGCGACGGCGGGCAGATTGACAGGCGCTTTTGAGCCGCGCTTTTTCCTGCTGTGGGCCAGATGGAACACAATACCCGGCAACATCCCCCTGATGAAGAAGACACATGCCACCTGCATTCTGGACCACGCCTTACCCCCTGACTGGCCCGGGAGACAGCTTCGATGCTTAACGTCATGTCTGCACTTGGGCTATTGCTCTTGATGCCGGGGCCGACCAATACCCTGCTATTGCGCTCGGGCGTGCTCTCGGGTTTCAGGCGGGCCTGGACCCTGAGCCTGCTGGAGTGCCTGGCCTACCTGCTGCAGATCTCTTTTTGGGGCTACGCCCTCAGCCATATTGGCGTCAATGCGCCCTGGTGCCTGAAGGTGATGCAGTTCGTCTCTATTTGTTACCTGGTCAAGACCTCGTACGGCCTGTGGCGCGAGCCCGCCGTCGACCTGTCCCTGCTGCCCGGAGCGCGGGTGTCGAGGTGGCACTTCTTTTTACTGACGCTGATCAACCCTAAGGGTTTGCTGGTGGTTTCGTTCATCGTGCCGGTGCAGACCTTTGCCGATCTGGCCTTATATGGGCAGTTCGTCATGCAATTCACCGCAGTGGTGATCCCAGTGGGCTGCGCCTGGGTGCTGTTCGGCGCACGCATCAAACGCAGCGGGCATGCCTGGCTGACGCCGCAGAACATAAACCGCACCGCTTCTGTGGTTATTAGTTGCTTTGCACTGGCCATTCTATTCAAACTGGCGGATGGCTTGATCAGTACTGGCCCGGCGCTGTAGTCCTGCCAGGCGGGGCTGGCACTTTGCCACAACTCAAGGCATGCTAGCCGCCCTTCGGGCGTCCGGCTTATAGTGCACGTCGCGCGCCAATCCAGCCAAACCGCAGGATCACAGCTTGACCAACGTAACAAAGCCGAGCCCGTTGCGCGCAGCCCATATTGCGCCGGGCGCCCCCCTGCACGGCCCCCTCAAGGGCGCATTGGCGACGCTGGTCCTGTTGCTGCTCGCACTATTGTTCTGGCAACTGCTGGATCAATTGCAGCAGAACCAGAAAGACCAACAGCAATACACCATCAACTACAGCGCCGACCTGGCCGAACAGATCAGCCTGAACATGGCCCTGAGCGCGCAAATCGCCCTCAACCTGCTGCCGATCGTCGAACCGCCACGCAATGAAGAACAACACCAGGCCCTGATGCGCAGCTTGCAACGCTCGTTGCCGGAACTGCGCAGCGTTGCCCTGCTCGCCCCCAGCGGCGCGATCCTCAGTGACACCGCCGATAACAGCCAGGACAGTGCCTGGCTCGAAGAACTGGTCAAGCGCAGCCATGCGCAGTCCTATTATTTGAGCAATAACGGCGACGGCTCCATCATCTACCTGCTGCTGCACCAGCCCAGCGGCGGCGCCAAGATGTACTGGGCGTTGCGCCTGGCCCCCAATTACCTGGCCAACCTGACGCGCCAGGACGGCCAGGGCTCACGCCCGATGTGGGCCATTGAAAACCAGGTGAACCACCGGGTTGTCAGCCGTGACAGCGGCATGCCCAGCCAGTGGGCGGGCGGGCTGACCCCGGAAGAGCTGAATAAAACCGTACTGGTCACCCCTTTGAGCAAAAGCGACTGGCAACTGCGCGGACTGTTTGATCGCGCCGCGGTGCTGGAGCAACTGTTGCCGGCGTTTATCGGCAAGTGCCTGCTGGGCCTGGCCTTTTCGCTGATCCCGGTGCTGGTGCTGCTGAACATGCGGCGGCGCCAGCGCCAGGTCAATGAAGGCCGGCGCCGCTATCAGGATATTTTCGACGGCACCGGTGTGGCCTTGTGCGTGCTCGACCTGTCGGGCCTGCGCGGTTTCTTCGACAAGGCCCAGTTGCACACCCGCGAGCAATTGCAGGAGTGGCTGCACAACAGCCCCGAGCAACGCCAGCAACTGCTCAAGGAACTGCGCATCACCGAGGTCAACCAGGTCGCCGTGCGCCTGCTGAACGTGGCGTCCTGCGAACAGGCCTGGGAACGCTTGATCGACGGTTGCCCGCTGAACACCAGCGCCATCGGCTACGCAGTGCTTGAAGCGGTGCTGACCCAGCACAAACAGCTGGAGCTGGAGATTCAACTCAGCGACATCGAGGGCAACGACCAGTACCTGTGGCTGGTCATGCGCCTGCCGGAAGAACAGCACGACTATAAGGCGGTGATCCTCAGTATCAGTGATATCACCAGCCGCAAACTGGTGGAACTGTCGCTGGTGGAGCGCGAAGCGTTCTGGTCGGACGTGGTGCGCACCGTGCCGGACCACCTGTATGTGCAGGATGTAATCAGCCAGCGCATGATTTTCAGCAACCACCACCTGGGCCACACCCTGGGCTATAACAAACACGAACTGCAGCAAATGGGCGAGTACTTCTGGGAGATCCTGCTGCACCCCGAAGACGCCGAGAGCTATCACGACCTGCGCCAGCAACAACGCGCCGCCGGGTACCTGGCGCAGTTGCAATGCCAGTTGCGCTTTCGCCACCGCAACAACCAATGGCGGCGCTTCGAGATCCGCGAACAGGCCCTGGCACGGGACAAGACCGACCAGGTCACGCGGATTATCGGGGTGGCCAAGGACATTACCGACCAGATCGAGGCCAGCGAATCCCTGCGCGACAGCGAGCAGCGCTACCGCATGCTGGCCGAAAGCATCAGCGACGTGATTTTTTCCACCGACAGCAAGCTGGCCCTCAACTACGTCAGCCCGTCGGTAAATGCGGTGCTGGGCTATGAAGTCGACTGGATCTTCAAGAACGGCTGGCAATCGACCATCGCCAACCCGCAGCAACTGACCGGCATCTACACCCTGGTGGAGCGGGTCAGCCGCGCCCTCGACCAGCCCGAAGCCCTGGCCCTGTTGCGCGACGATGTGCAGACCCAGTTGTTCCTGTTCGATTGCCTGCGGGCCGACGGGCGCAAGGTGCCGATCGAACTGCGCCTGGTACTGGTGTGGGACGAGCACGGTGCGTTCGAAGGCATTCTCGGCGTGGGCCGCGATATCAGCCAGCAACGCCGCGCCGAGAAAGACCTGCGCATGGCGGCCACGGTATTCGAGCACTCCACCTCGGCGATCCTGATCACCGACCCGGCCGGCTATATCGTGCAGGCCAACGAAGCCTTCAGCCGGGTCAGCGGTTATGCCGTGGCCGATGTGCTCGACCAACTGCCGAACATGCTCACCGTCGACGAACAGCAGGAAGCCCACCTGCGCTATGTGCTCAAGCAACTGCACCAGCACAGCACCTGGGAAGGCGAAGTGTGGCTCAAGCGCCGCAGCGGCGAGCACTACCCGGCCTGGGTCGGCATTACCGCTGTGCTCGATGACGAGGGCGACCTGGCCAGCTATGTGTGCTTCTTCAGCGACATCAGCGAGCGCAAGGCCAGCGAACAACGCATCCACCGCCTGGCCTACTACGACGCCCTGACCCACCTGCCCAACCGCACGCTGTTCCAGGACCGCCTGCACACCGCGTTGCAGTCGGCCGAACGACAAAAGTCGTGGGTGGTGCTGATGTTCCTCGACCTCGACCGCTTCAAACCGATCAACGACTCCCTGGGCCACGCCGCCGGCGATCGCATGCTCAAGGAAATGGCGACCCGCCTGCTCGGTTGTGTGGCCGAGGACGACACGGTGGCGCGCATGGGCGGTGACGAGTTCACTTTGCTCCTGCAACCCCGGGTCAGCCGCGAAATGGCACTGAACCGGGCGATTCATGTGGCCGAACAGATTCTCGCCAGCCTGGTGAAGCCGTTTGTGCTGGAAGGCCGCGAGTTTTTTGTCACCGCCAGTATCGGTATCGCCCTGAGCCCTCAGGACGGCAACGAACTGAGCCAGTTGATGAAAAACGCCGACACGGCGATGTACCACGCCAAGGAACGCGGCAAGAACAACTTCCAGTTCTACCAGGCCGACATGAACGCCAGCGCCCTGGAGCGCCTGGAACTGGAAAGCGACCTGCGCCATGCCCTGGACCAGAACGAATTCGTGCTCTATTACCAGCCGCAGTTCAGTGGCGATGGCAAACGTTTGACTGGCGCCGAAGCCCTGCTGCGCTGGCGTCACCCACGCCGTGGCCTGGTGCCACCGGGGGATTTCATCCCGGTCCTGGAAGAGCTGGGCCTGGTGGTGGACGTGGGCGACTGGGTGATCGACGAGGCGTGCCGCCAACTCAAGACCTGGCACCAGAACAAGGTGCGAGTGCCCAAGGTCTCGGTGAATATTTCGGCGCGGCAGTTCTCCGACGGGCAGTTGGGCACGCGGATCGCCACCATCCTCAAGGAAACCGGCCTGCCGCCGGCGTGCCTGGAGCTGGAATTGACCGAAAGCATCCTGATGCGCGAGGTCAACGAGGCCCTGCAGATCCTTGCCAGCCTGAAAAACCTCGGCCTGAGCATCGCTGTGGACGACTTCGGCACCGGCTACTCATCGCTCAATTACCTCAAGCAATTCCCCATCGACGTGCTGAAGATCGACCGCACTTTCGTCGACGGCCTGCCGTCCGGCGAACAGGATGCGCAGATCGCCCGGGCAATCATCGCCATGGCCCACAGCCTGAACCTGGCGGTGATCGCCGAAGGCGTGGAAACCCATGAGCAACTGGACTTCCTGCGCGAGCATGGCTGCGACGAGGTGCAGGGCTACCTGTTCGGGCGGCCGATGCCGGCCAATCGGTTTGAGGCGCAGTTCAGTAACGACGCCCTTTTCATGTTTGACTGAGGTTTTGCGGTGGGGCTGATGGCCTCATCGCGGGCAATCCCGCTCCCACAGTTGAATGTGGGAGCGGGCTTGCTCGCGAAGGGGCCATCAAATACGCCATCCATCTCTGGATGAACGCCACTTGTCCGCGACATGATGTCCTTTCATATGCCATCTAAAACCCATTGGGTTAGAATGCCCCTCTTTTCTGCCCCCGATCCTTGAGGACCGCCATGTTCAGCCGTGATTTGACTATTGCCAAGTACGACGCCGATCTCTTTGCCGCCATGGAGCAAGAAGCTCAGCGCCAGGAAGAGCACATTGAGCTGATCGCTTCGGAAAACTACACCAGCCCTGCCGTGATGGAGGCTCAAGGTTCGGTTCTGACCAACAAGTACGCCGAAGGTTATCCGGGCAAGCGTTACTACGGCGGTTGCGAATTCGTCGATATCGTCGAGCAACTGGCTATCGACCGCGCCAAGGAACTGTTCGGCGCCGATTACGCCAACGTCCAGCCACACGCCGGCTCCCAAGCCAACGCGGCCGTGTACCTGGCCCTGCTGCAAGGCGGCGACACCATCCTGGGCATGAGCCTGGCCCACGGCGGTCACCTGACCCACGGCGCCAGCGTTTCCTCCTCCGGCAAGCTGTACAACGCTGTCCAGTACGGCATCGACGGCAACGGTCTGATCGACTACGACGAAGTCGAGCGCCTGGCCGTCGAGCACAAGCCAAAAATGATCGTGGCCGGTTTCTCTGCCTACTCGCAGATCCTCGACTTCCCACGCTTCCGTGAAATCGCTGACAAAGTGGGCGCCTACCTGTTCGTCGACATGGCCCACGTGGCCGGTCTGGTCGCCGCTGGCGTCTACCCGAACCCAGTGCCTTACGCTGACGTCGTGACCACCACGACCCACAAGACCCTGCGCGGTCCACGTGGCGGCCTGATCCTGGCGCGCGCCAACGCCGATATCGAGAAAAAGCTGAACTCCGCCGTATTCCCAGGCGCCCAAGGTGGCCCGCTGGAGCACGTGATCGCCGCTAAAGCGATCTGCTTCAAGGAAGCCTTGCAGCCTGAGTTCAAGACTTACCAGCAACAAGTGGTGAAAAACGCCCAGGCCATGGCCACTGTGTTCATCGAGCGCGGTTTTGACGTGGTGTCCGGCGGTACTGAAAACCACCTGTTCCTGCTGTCGCTGATCAAGCAGGATATCTCCGGTAAAGATGCTGACGCTGCCCTGGGCAAAGCCTTCATCACCGTGAACAAGAACTCGGTACCGAACGACCCACGTTCGCCGTTCGTCACCTCGGGCCTGCGCTTCGGCACCCCGGCCGTGACCACTCGTGGCTTCAAGGAAGCAGAGTGCAAGGAACTGGCTGGCTGGATCTGCGACATCCTGGCTGACCTTTCCAACGAAGCCGTGATTGACGCGGTACGTGAGAAGGTCAAGGCCATCTGCAAGAAGCTGCCGGTATACGGCGCTTGATTGCAGTTGCTTGAATAAGAAGCCCGGCTCTTGAGCCGGGCTTTTTTATGCCTGTTGACCGCGTTTCAAGTCAGGGTTGGTAGACCCGCTGGAAGCCTTCGCGGATCTTGTCTTCCGGCAACTCATCGGCAATAAACACAATCACACTCTCCCGCGCCTCACCCTCGGCCCATTCGGTGTCCCAATCGAACCCGTAGAGCTTGAGCACGCCCTGGAACACCATGCGCCGATCTTCCCCGGCGATGTTCAGCACGCCCTTGTAACGCAGCAGTTGTTTGCCGTGTTCTTCCAACAGTTCGTTCATGAACTCACTGAGCCGGTCGATATCCAGCGGCTGGTCGGTGCGCAGCACCAGGCTGGAGATACGGTCGATGGACGGCGCCTGGCTGACCGGGCGCAGGGTCATGCCGGCGTTGAGGTTAAAGCCGCGCACGTCCAGCAGCTCAGCCAGGTCGATCTTGCCATGTTCCACCACACGAATCGGCGCACGACGGTTGATGCGGGTCAGGCGTTGACTGAGCGCCTCGAAGCTGGCGTCGTCCACCAGGTCGCGCTTGCTTATCAGCAGGCGGTCGGCAAAGCCGATCTGGGCCTGGGCGATGGTCTGGGTCAGGTGGTGCTCGGCGTGGGCCGCGTCCACCAGGGTGATGATGCCGTCGAGGAGATAGCGCTCGCGCAATTCCTCGTCGATAAAAAAGGTCTGGGCCACCGGCGCCGGGTCAGCCAGACCGGTGCACTCGATCACCAGGCGGTCGAAGGCGATCTCGCCGCTGTCCAGGCGTTCGAGCAGCAGGTACAGGGCTTTGGTCAGGTCGGTGTGGATGGTGCAGCACACGCAACCGTTGGACAGGGTCATGACCTGGACCGGCTCATCGCCCAATAGCTGGGTGTCGATGCCGGCGTCACTGAATTCGTTTTCGATCACGGCGATTTTCAAGCCGTGCTCGGCCTTGAGCAGATGGCGCAACAAGGTGGTCTTGCCAGCGCCGAGGAAGCCGCTGAGGACGGTGACGGGGATGGGAGAGGACAAAATATTCTCCTTGAGGAAACACAAAACAAATGTGGGAGCGGGCTTGTGTGGGAACGGGCTTGCTCGCGATGCAGGCAACTCGGTCTATCTGGTATACCGAGGTGATGCTATCGCGAGCAAGCCCGCTCCCACACAAGCCCGCCCCCACAGGGGATCACATAGGCCCAACCCTATTGGATCAACAGCACTTGGGCCCGCCCTTGCCGCCGTAACGGGCTTCCTGGCGCTCCCGGAAGAACGCCTTGTAGTCCATCAACGGCTTGTCCGGGTGCTTGGTTTGCATATGCTCGACGTAGGTGTCGTAGTCGGGCATGCCGACCATCAGGCGTGCAGCCTGACCGAGGTATTTACCGAGGCGACCGATGTCATTGAACATGTCTGCAACCCTCTATCACGCGTCCGGCATGGCTTGGAATGGTGCTTCTTTATCCGTACGTTCCTTGGTGCCCCAGGCGGCCACGCCGACCTTGATGGCATAGAACAGGATGCTGAAGACCACGAACAGGAACAACACCGTCAACGTCGCGTTGGTGTAGGCGTTCCAGATCACGTGCTGCATCTGGTCGATACTCTTGGCCGGGGCCAGGATCTGCCCATTGGCCAGCGCATCGCTGTACTTCTTGGCCAGCGACAGGAAGCCGATCGCCGGGTTGGCGTCGAACAGCTTGATGAAGCCTGCGGTGGTGGTGCAGATCAGCAGCCAGACAGCCGGCAGCAGGGTCACCCAGATGTAGCGCTGGCGCTTCATTTTGATCAGCACAACGGTGGCGAGCATCAGCGCGATACCGGCCAGCATCTGGTTGGAGATGCCGAACAGCGGCCACAACGTGTTGATACCACCCAGCGGGTCAATCACGCCCTGGTACAGCAAGTAGCCCCACATCGCCACACAGCCTGCAGTGGCGATCAGGTTGGCCGTCCAGGACTCGGTACGCTTGAGCGCCGGCACGAAGGAACCGAGCAGATCCTGGAGCATGAAGCGCCCGGCACGGGTACCGGCGTCCACAGCGGTCAGGATGAACAGCGCTTCGAACAGGATTGCAAAGTGGTACCAGAACGCCATGGTGTTTTCACCCGGCAACACACTGTGCAGGATTTGCGCGATGCCGACCGCCAGGGTCGGCGCACCGCCGGCACGGGCCAGGATGGTGGTTTCACCGATGTCATTGGCCACCGCTTGCAGCGCTTCCGGGGTAATCGCAAAGCCCCAACTGCTGACGGTTTGCGCAACTGTCACCACATCAGTGCCGACAATCGCCGCAGGGCTGTTCATGGCGAAGTACACGCCTGGCTCGATCACCGAAGCGGCAACCATGGCCATGATGGCGACGAACGACTCCATCAACATGCCGCCATAACCGATGTAGCGCGAGTGGGCTTCATTGGCCAACAGCTTGGGCGTGGTGCCCGAGGAAATCAGCGCGTGGAAACCCGATACCGCGCCACAGGCGATGGTGATGAACAGGAACGGGAACAGGCCGCCCTTCCACACCGGGCCAGTGCCGTCGATAAACTGGGTCAGCGCCGGCATTTTCAGGTCAGGCATGGTGACCAGGATGCCAATCGCCAGGGCGATGATGGTGCCGATTTTCAGGAAGGTAGACAGGTAGTCGCGCGGGGCCAGGATCAGCCACACCGGCAGTACCGCGGCCACGAATCCGTAGCCAACCAGCATCCAGGTGATCTGGATCCCGGTGAAGGTGAAGGCCTTGGCCCATACCGGATCAGCGGCAATCTGCCCGCCGAGCCAGATCGAACCCAGCAGCAACAGCACGCCAATGATCGAAATTTCGCCGATGCGGCCCGGACGGATGTAGCGCATGTACACGCCCATGAACATCGCGATCGGGATGGTCGCCATCACCGTGAAGATGCCCCACGGGCTTTCGGCCAGGGCCTTGACCACGATCAGCGACAGCACCGCGAGGATGATGATCATGATCAGGAAGCAGCCAAACAGCGCGATAGTCCCGGGAATGCGGCCCATTTCTTCGCGAACCATGTCCCCCAGGGAGCGGCCGTTGCGACGGGTGGACAGGAACAGGATCATGAAGTCCTGCACCGCACCCGCCAGCACCACGCCGGCAATCAGCCACAGGGTACCGGGCAGGTAGCCCATCTGTGCAGCCAGTACCGGGCCGACCAGAGGCCCCGCGCCGGCAATGGCGGCAAAGTGGTGACCGAAGAGAATATGTTTGTTGGTCGGCACATAGTCCAGACCGTCGTTGTTGATCACTGCGGGGGTGGCCCGCCGTGGATCGAGTTGCATCACGTTATTTGCGATGAACAGGCTGTAGTAACGATAAGCCACCAGATAAATGGCGACTGCCGCGACTACAATCCACAAGGCGTTGATTGCCTCGCCGCGCCGCAAAGCCACTACGCCCAGGGCGCACGCTCCTACGATTGCCAGCAACAGCCAGGGTAGATGGCGGAGCAGGCTATTATTATTTTTCATTTTTATATTCCAGCCAGGGTGGACAGAAAGACAGCCAGTCCGAGTTTAGCGCGCTGTGCCCTAAAGACCAGCCCCCTACGTTGGTCTAGAGCCTTGCCGGGGCGAAAAAAACAGAAATAAACGCCCGATAATGGCGCAAGGCTACAATCCCTGGACCAACAGAGGGTTTCACCATGAGCGACCAGCCGTCAGATCGACGCCGTTTTCGGCGGATTGCCTTCAATGCCAAGACCGAACTTAAGCAAAACGGCCAGCAATGGCCGGTGCAACTGGTGGATTTATCGCTCAAAGGGTTGCTGGTGCAAAAGCCTGCGCCATGGCTGGGCAAGGGTGGCGAGCCCTTTGATGTGGACATTCACCTGGACGCCGACACCGACGTGAGCATGCAAGTGCGGCTGAGCCATGACGACAAGGGGCAACTGGGGTTCGTCTGCGAATATATCGACCTGGACTCGATCAGCCATTTGCGCAGGCTGATCGAGCTGAACCTGGGGGATGAGGAGGAGCTGCATCGGGAGCTGGGCGAGCTGCTGAACATCTGACGATGTGCACACATCAATGTGTGTAGCTTGCCTGCTCCCACAGGGGTCGGTGGTGGTGCGGGTTATTCGAACAAGGCATCCAGTGCCTGTTCCAGCCGCGTCACCGCAATCACCTGCAACCCAGGCGGCGCCTCCTTCGGCGCGTTGCCCTTGGGCACGATGGCACGCTTGAAACCATGCTTGGCGGCTTCCTTGAGGCGCTCCTGGCCGCTGGGCACCGGGCGTACCTCGCCCGACAGGCCCACTTCACCAAATACCAACAGGTCATGGGGCAGCGGCCGATTGCGCAGGCTCGACATGACCGCCGCCATCAAGGCCAGGTCCGACGCGGTTTCCAGCACCTTGACGCCGCCGACCACGTTGAGGAACACGTCCTGGTCATGGGTCGGAATCCCGCCATGGCGATGCAATACCGCCAGCAACATCGCCAGGCGGTTCTGATCCAGGCCCAGGGTCACGCGGCGCGGGTTGGCCAGGTGGCTGTCGTCCACCAGGGCCTGGACTTCCACCAGCATTGGCCGGGTGCCCTCCCACGTAGCCATTACCACGCTGCCCGGTACTTCTTCCTGGGCGCGGGTCAGAAAGATCGCCGAAGGGTTGGAGACTTCTTTCAGCCCCCGGTCCGTCATGGCAAACACACCCAGCTCGTTGACCGCGCCGAAACGGTTCTTCACTGCCCGCAACAGGCGCAGGCGCCCATCGGACTCGCCCTCGAAATACAGCACCGTATCCACCATATGCTCCAGCACGCGCGGGCCGGCCAGTGCGCCCTCCTTGGTGACATGGCCCACCAGGAAAATCGCCGTGCCGCTCTGTTTCGCGTAGCGCACCAGCAACGCCGCACTTTCCCGCACCTGGGACACCCCTCCCGGCGCCGATTGCAGTTGCTCGGTGAAGATCGTCTGGATCGAGTCGATCACCATCACCTTGGGTTTTTCCACGCGGGCGGTGGCGATAATGCTTTCGATACAGGTCTCGGTCATGACCCGCAATTGGTCCTGGGGCAAGCCCAGGCGGCGGGCGCGCATGGCCACCTGTTGCTGGGATTCTTCGCCGGTGACGTACAGGGCTGGCATGCGGCTGGCGATGCTGCACAGGGTCTGCAAGAGGATGGTCGACTTGCCGATGCCCGGATCGCCACCGATCAGCACCACCGAGCCGTCCACCAGGCCGCCACCGAGTACCCGGTCGAGCTCGCCGGACGCTGTGGAAAAGCGCGGGATTTCCTCGACGCTGACTTCCGCCAGGGTCTTGATCTGGGCTTGTTGCCCGGTCCAGCCGGAGCGCCCGCTGGGAGCTGCGGCGCCACCGCTTTCAATCATGGTTTCCGTGAGGGTATTCCACGCCCCACACTCGCCACACTGGCCCGCCCATTTGGGAAAGGTCGCGCCGCACTCTGTGCAGCCGTACATGCGCTTGGCCTTTGCCATCTGAGAACCTCCAACCGAAAAACCGCGATGATAGCTCAGCGTGGCGCTGCGGTACGGATTTCACCGTTGGCCAATCGTGTAGCGCTGTTGCCCAGCGGGTCTTCGGCATTCAGGTCGGCGCCCTGGGCCTTGAGTGCATCGAGCAGTTCGATACGCTTGAACAGCCCGGCGTACATGGCCGCCGTCTGTCCGGCGCCGTTGCGTTGGTCGGGGTTGCAGGCGGTGCCCAGCAAACGCCGGGCAATGCTCAACTCGCCCTTGAAGATCGCGCCCATCAGCGCCGTATTGCCGCGTTTATCCTGCACACAGGCATCGGCACCGGCTGCCAGCAGTTGCTCCACGGCCGGTTCGTGCCCGTGATAGGCGCTGAGGATCAGCGCGGTGTAGCCCTTGTCATCGACGGTATTCAGGGAATAGCCGGATTCGATAAAAGTCTTGAGCATTTCCACGTCGCCACGTCGGGCAGCGTCGAAGTAGTAATCCTGTAACTGCGCCTTGAGGGCCAGCGGGTCGGCGAACACACTCAAGGACCAGCAGGCCAGTAGCGCCCCTATAAAGCTACGCATCATCAACATCCTCTGCAGGTCCCGTAGGAGCGAGCTTGAACTGGCGGCGACAAGCTCGCTCCTACAGGTGGGTGGATTAGTCGGTCAGCTTTTCAGCCAGTGCCTTGACCCGCGCCAGATCGCCCTTGGCCACTTTGGCCACGCCCGTGCCGTACTCCGGGTCGGCCTTGTAGAGGAACGACAGGATGATGTGCTTGCTGACGTCATCCGTGGTTGCCAGGGAGCCACCGAAGTTTTCGATCAAGTCCTGGCGCTCTTTCTTGCTGTAGGACCGATACAAGTCGCCCGCCTGCTTGAAGTTCTGCTCGCGCTGGATTTTCGCCTGCTGGGTGCTGCCGGCCAGGGGCATCTGGCTGTAACGCGCACTTTGCGGCTCTTCCCGCGGCATCAGGCGGCTTGGCTGGTAGTTCACGCCCGTGCTGGTCTTGCCAAAGTTCATCGCACCATCCTGGTTGCCGTTGTTGACGGTGACCCGTGGAGCATTGATCGGCAGTTGCAGGGCATTGGCGCCCAGACGGTACATTTGCGTATCGGCATAGGAGAACACCCGACCTTGTAACAAACGGTCCTCCGACGGTTCGATACCTGGTACCAGGTTGGCCGGGGCCATGGCCACTTGCTCGGTTTCCTGGAAGACATTGGCCGGATTGCGGTTCAGCACCATTTGCCCGACTTTGCGCTCGGGAACATCGGGCCAGATCTTAGTGGCATCCAGGGGATCGAAATCAAACTTGGCCAGTTCTTCAGGCTTGAGCACTTGCACATACAAGTCCCACTTGGGGAAGTCGCCCTTGTTGATGTGAGTAACCAAGTCGTTGGTCATATGGCTGTAATCACGCCCTTGCACTTGCACGACCTCCTTGGGGTCCAGGTTCTTGATGCCTTGCAGGCTCTTCCAGTGAAACTTGACGTAGTGCACTTCACCCTTGGCATTGATCAACTTGTAGGCATGTACGCCATTGCCGTCCATCTCCCGGTAACTGGCCGGTGTGCCGGAGTCCGAGTACAACTCGGTGAGCGTGCGGGTGGACTCTGGAACATGGGAGAAGAAGTCGAAACGACGGGAGTCGTCATCCAGGTTAGTGCGCGGGTCGGGCTTGAAGGCATGCACCATGTCCGGGAACTTGATGGCATCGCGGATAAAGAACGTCGGGAAGTTGTTGCCGACCAGGTCCCAGTTACCTTCGGCGGTATAGAACTTGGTGGCGAAGCCGCGCGGGTCGCGCAGGGTTTCCGGGGAGTGGTTGCCGTGGACGACGGCAGAGAAACGCACAAACACCGGCGTGGCCTCACCGGCGGCAAACACTTTGGCCTTGGTCAGGTCGCTGAGGTTGTCGGTGACGGTGAAGGTGCCGTGGGCGCCGGTGCCGCGGGCATGCACCACGCGCTCGGGGATACGCTCACGATCAAAACGCTGCAGCTTCTGGATCAGTTGCACATCCTGCAGCAAGACCGGGCCGTTTGCGCCGGCGGTCTGCGAGTTCTGGTTATCACCCACCGCTGCACCATTATCGCGGGTCAGGTTGGCGGCACTGACGGCTAACGACAACAGGCTGGTACTGGCAATCAAAAGCACATTGCGCGCAGCAATAGACCTGCGACTAATAAGGTTTTTCATCATGCAATCCTCTGGTTTTTTTAATGCACTTTTATGGGTGCTTGCCAGAGGCTAGTGATGCTGACGCCAGAAGATAAATAGAAAACCCACACCATCACGATTAAAAAAATAGTGTGGTAAGGCCCTGAAATAACGGGTATTTCGCGCGCGACTGATGGCACTTTGCAAACTATTTGCGTTTTAATGTGTCGATTACAACGAACAGTGTTAACCGTTGTGTCGAGCAAGCTCTTGCAGACTGATTTACACTGAGTTCCTCTCCTCTCAACTGTAACAAGGAATAACCTATGGGCGTGATCAGTGAGTTCAAGGCCTTCGCGGTCAAAGGTAATGTGGTCGACATGGCGGTCGGTATTATCATCGGCGCCGCCTTCGGCAAAATTGTTTCGTCCTTTGTAGGCGACGTGGTGATGCCGCCTATCGGTCTGCTGATCGGCGGTGTGGACTTCGGTGATCTGGCAGTAACGCTCAAGGCGGCCCAGGGCGATATTCCGGCGGTGGTCCTGGCCTACGGCAAATTCATCCAGAGCATCATCGACTTCGTGATCGTCGCGTTCGCGATCTTCATGGGCGTCAAGGCCATCAACCGCCTCAAGCGTGAAGAAGCGGCTGCGCCAAGCCTGCCACCGGTGCCCACCAAGGAAGAGGAATTGCTGGGGGAGATCCGCGATCTGCTCAAGGCCCAGAACAACAAGCCGCTGTAGCCGATCCGCAATACCTGTCAGCTACTAAAAAGGCGCCTCTCACCGGGCGCCTTTTTTTACCAGTAGTTTTCTACCGCCACCTGCCCTGGCCGACGCGTCAGGCTTAACTGCATATCGCGTTGCTTGAGCAATTGCCGGGTGTCATCAATCATCTGCGGGTTGCCGCAAATCATCACCCGCGAATGTTCCGGTGTCAGCGCCACGCCCGCCGCGCGTTCCAATTCGCCATTTTCGATCAGGGTGGTGATACGCCCATTCAATGCCCCTGGGTGCTGCTCCCGGGTGACGATGGGCAGGTAGGTGAGCTTATGGGCGTGCTCGCTCAGGTACTCACGCTCAGCCAGTTCCTTGATAAGGGTCTGGTAAGCCAGCTCCCTGGCTTCCCTGGCGCTATAGACCAGGATGATGCGCTCGAATTTTTCCCAGACTTCAAAGTCCTGCAGGATCGACAGAAACGGCGCAATCCCGGTGCCCGTGCCCAGCAGCCACAAGTCGCGGCCATCGACAAAGCGGTTCAGGGTCAAGAAACCCGTGGCCTGTCGCTCCACCAGCAGCTCATCACCCACCCGCAGGCGGCTCAACTCACTGGTGAACTCACCGCCCGGCACCACAATCGAGAAAAACTCGAGGAACTCGTCGAAGGGCGACGACACCACCGAATAGGCGCGCCACACCAGGCTTCCATCGGGCTTGGTCACACCCAGGCGCACAAACTGCCCGGCGACAAAGCGAAAACCCGCGTCGCGAGTGGTCCGCAGGGTAAACAGGCTGGGGGTCAACGACTGCACATCAAGCAAGGTCTGGCGTGTGAATTTTTCCGCACTGGCCGTCATGGGGGGCTCCGGTCTACAGGTAACCCCTAGTGTGGCCCAAAGCGGAGCCTGGAAACACCGCTGGTTTGTAGTGACATCCATCCAGGTGATTTATCCACGCAGAAAAGCCGAAAGCCCTACGCTTGATTATGAAAAAACAGAGTAATAGCAATATGATTTCAACTAAAAACATTTAGCTATTACCTTCTCCCCACAGGCGCTGCTTCCCATTAACAATCATCGGTGCCACGCCACCAGGCTTTTCGGCAAGCCAATGAAAAATAAGTATTAAATCTGAATCACGGCCACCACCCGCCACGTCTTACAAGGCGCGAGGAAGATTATTAACAATAAGAAACGCCCTGCTAAGTGCGAAAATTCCCACCCCAGTTTTGCATGCTGTCCTACACTCGATTCGTTGGCGCTATGAGGACGTGCGTCGCAAACAATCAGCGTAAAACTCAGGGAGTGTTACCGATGGTCAACTGGCGAAACACACGGTTACCCAAACTTGAAGGTGAAGATGAGGTAACAACGATGTTTGAAGCCGCTCTGAACATTACCTATGAGCTAGGCTTCGAATACTGCGGTTTTATAATGGGTTCCAATGCTCTCTACCGCCCTAACAGAAGCATCCATCTCAACAACTATCCGGATGAATGGAACAAAATCTACAAAACAGAAAACTACTTTGAAATGGACCCTTTGGTTATTCACTGTAAGCGCGATGTGCTACCGCTTGTATGGGAAGAGAAAACCTTTTCCGCAGTACCTGACATGTGGGCTCACGTACATGCCCAAGGCCTGAATTTCGGCTGGGCCCAGTCGGTGCACGACTTCCGGGGCTTCTTCAGTATGATCAACCTGGGACGACGCAAGGGGCCGGTGCAGGCCCATGAGCTCTATGAAAAAGCGGGCCAGGTTCTGTGGATATGCCATGCCTTGCATACGGTGGCGGCGCAAACCTACAGCCAGGGGCCGACTTTCCAGTGCCCCGCCAAACTCACCAGCCGCGAGACAGAGATCCTGCAATGGTCGGCACTGGGCAAAACTGCGGCTGATATCGCCACAATTCTCTGCCTATCGGAACGTACCGTCGGTTTTCACATCAGCAGTGCGATGAGAAAGCTGGGGGTCAGCAATAAAATCGCCGCCGTGATCAGCGCCGTGAGAAACGGTCTTTTTTAAGCGCAACCGGCTCAAATCCTCTTGAAAACACCGAATGTAATCCCGGAGAAAAAAACGTAACATTTACGGCCAGTTCTGAGTGATGACGCCGCTCGTCAAAGCCCGCGTCGCAGTCCACTCAGAAGGTTCCTCGCCTAGCCTGGAACACCCGTCGATTATCCAGAGTTTCCCCCGCCATGCCCCTGCTCGATAGCCCCTTCGCCCAACTCGACCTGATCCGCCAGCCCGAGCAGCCAAACGAACCGCTGCAAGCCTTCGATGCGGCTGACGAGTATCTGCTCGCCTACCTGGCCGAGCAGCAACCGGCCAGCAGCACCCGCGTGCTGGTGCTCAATGACAGCTTTGGCGCGCTGGCGGCCAGCCTTGAAGGGCAGATGCGTGTCACCACCAGTGGTGATTCGTTTCTAGGCACCCAGGCGTTGCAAAAAAACCTGGTGCGCAACCACAAGACCTTCGATGCCGTGTCGTTCGTGCCTGCCAGCCAAGTGCCGAGCGGGCCCTTCGACCGCGTACTGATCCGAGTGCCGAAAACCCTGGCGCTACTGGAAGAACAACTGATCCGCCTGCAAGGCCAACTGGCGCCCGGTGCCGAAGTGATCGCAGGCGCCATGGTCAAGCATCTGCCCCGCGCCGCCGGTGAACTGCTGGAGCGCTACATCGGGCCGATGCACGCGTCGCTGGCAGTGAAAAAGGCCCGGTTGCTGATTGCCACCCTGGCTGATCGGCCCCGGGTGGTCTCGCCCTACCCCACGCGTTATCGCCTCGACGCGCCGGCCATCGAGCTGCTCAACCACGCCAATGTGTTCTGCCGTGAAGGCCTGGACATCGGCACCCGTGCCTTTCTGCCGCACCTGCCCTCCAACCTGGGCAGCGCCCGCGTGGCGGACCTGGGTTGCGGCAATGGGGTCCTGGCCATCACGAGTGCCCTGCAAAACCCCGAGGCGCAGTACACCTTGGTGGACGAATCCTATATGGCTGTGCAATCGGCCGCCGAGAACTGGCGCGCGGCGCTGGGTGAGCGGCCAGTGACGATTCGCCCCGGCGACGGCCTGGCGGACCAGGAGCCGCAATCGTTGGACGTGGTGCTGTGCAACCCACCGTTCCACCAGCAACAGGTGGTGGGGGACTTCCTCGCCTGGCGCATGTTCCAGCAGGCCCGCGAGGCACTGGTGGTGGGCGGCGCCTTGTATATCGTCGGCAACCGTCACCTGGGTTATCACAGCAAGCTGGCGCGGCTGTTCCGTGGTGTGGAGCAGGTCGCGGCGACGCCCAAGTTCGTGATCCTCAAGGCACGCAAGTAAACCCAGGCAAAAAAAACCCTCCGCAAGGAGGGTCATAAAGGTGCGGGATTTCAGTGGGTGCTCAGGCCCGCGGCGTTCATGAACATGCGCATCAGGCTGGCCACCACGAACAGGGCCAGGACGCTGCCGGTCCAGATCATCGCCAGCCAGCCCAGGCGCTGCCACAGCGGCTTTTTCTCGGCCTGTTCGATCTCGTCCAGTGAAGGTTTACCGGTCATGGTCCAAGCCTCCTAGTGATAGCCGTCTTCATGGGTCACCTTGCCGCGGAACACGTAGTAGCTCCAGAAGGTGTAACCCAGGATGAACGGGATGATGAACAGCGTGCCCACCAGCATAAAGCCCTGGCTCTGTGGCGGCGCGGCAGCCTCCCAGATCGAGACCGACGGCGGGATGATGTTCGGCCACAGGCTGATGCCCAGGCCGCTGTAGCCCAGGAAGATCAACACCAGCGTCAACAGGAACGGCGCGTAATGGGCATTGCGGGCCACGGCACGCACCAGCGCATACATGGTCACCAACACCAGGATCGGCACCGGCAGGAACCAGAACAGGTTCGGCAGGGTGAACCAGCGCGAGGCGATATCCGGGTGGGCCAGGGGCGTCCAGATGCTGACAATGCCAATTACCGCCAACACCACGAACGCCAGGGGCCGCGCCAGGTTGTGCATCTGCTCCTGCAACTTGCCTTCGGTCTTCATGATCAGCCAGGTGCAGCCCAGCAGCGCATACGCCACGATCAGGGCCACGCCGCAGAACAGGGCAAACGGCGAGAGCCAGTCCAGTGAGCCGCCGGCGAACTGGCGGTCAACCACCGGGATGCCTTCAATGAATGCCCCCAGCGCCACGCCCTGAAAGAAAGTCGCCGCCAGCGAGCCGCCGATAAACGCCTTGTCCCACAGGTGGCGTTTGTCATCCTTGGCCTTGAAACGGAACTCAAAAGCCACACCACGGAAGATCAGGCCGATCAGCATCAGGATCAGCGGCAGGTACAGCGCCGAGAGCACCACCGAGTAGGCCAGCGGGAACGCGCCGAACAACGCCGCGCCCCCCAGCACCAGCCAGGTCTCGTTGCCGTCCCACACCGGGGCGACGGTGTTCATCATTACGTCACGGTCGGTCTTGCCCGGGATAAACGGGAAGAGAATGCCGATCCCCAGGTCAAAACCGTCCATGACCACGTACATCATGATGCCGAAGATGATGATCACGGCCCAGATCAGCGGAAGATCAATACCCATGACTCAATTCCCCTTGTTCAGAGTGTCGCCGTGATCGGCGTCGCCGCTGTCATCGGCCGCCGACAATGGACGCGCCGGGGTGCGTTTCTGCCCGGGGCCGCCGTGGGCCGGTTCGGTACTTTCGTGGGTGACCGGGCCTTTGCGCACCAGGCGCATCATGTAGCCCAGGCCGGCGCCAAACAGGGCGAAGTACACCACCACAAACAGCACCAGGGTGATGCTCATCTGCATCACACTGTGGTTGGAGGACGCGTCCGCCGTGCGCATCAAGCCGTAGACCACCCAGGGCTGGCGCCCGATTTCGGTGGTGAACCAGCCGGCCAGGATCGCAATCAACCCCGACGGGCCCATCCACAGCGCCAGGTACAGGAACGGTTTGTTGGTGTACAGCCTGTCGCCCTTGCGCAGCCAGAGGCTGAACAGGCCGGTGAAGATCATCAACAGGCCCAGGCCGACCATGATGCGGAACGACCAGAACACGATGGTCGAGTTGGCGCGATCCTCAGGCGGGAACTCCTTGAGGGCCGGCACTTGCTTGTCCAGGGAGTGGGTAAGGATCAGGCTGCCCAGGTAGGGGATTTCCACTTTGTACTTGGTGCGCTCTTCCTTCATGTCCGGCCAGCCGAACAGGATCAGCGGGGTCGGCTCGTTACCGACGTTTTCCCAGTGGCCTTCAATCGCCGCAATTTTCGCCGGCTGGTGCTTGAGGGTGTTGAGGCCGTGGAAGTCACCGATCACCGCCTGGATCGGCGCAACGATCAAGGCCATCCACATCGCCATCGACAACATGGTGCGGATCGCCGGGTTGTCCTTGCCCCGCAGCAGGTGCCAGGCCGCCGAGGAGCCGACGAAGAACGCGGTGGCGACAAACGCTGCCGTGGCCATGTGGGCCAGGCGATAGGGGAACGAAGGGTTGAAAATCACCGCCATCCAGTCGGTTGGAATCACCTGACCATTGACGATTTCAAAACCTTGGGGGGTCTGCATCCAACTGTTGGAGGCGAGGATCCAGAAGGTCGAGATCAACGTACCGACGGCCACCATCACCGTGGCAAAGAAGTGCAGCTTGCGCCCGACCTTATTCCAGCCGAACAGCATCACCCCAAGAAAGCCGGCTTCGAGGAAGAACGCGGTGAGTACTTCATAGGTCAGCAAGGGCCCCGTGACGGAGCCGGCGAAGTCCGAGAAACGACTCCAGTTGGTACCGAACTGATAGGCCATGACCAGGCCCGAGACCACCCCCATGCCGAAGTTGACGGCAAAGATCTTCGACCAGAAATGGTAGAGGTCACG
The DNA here is from genome assembly GCF_016405645.1 of Pseudomonas sp. MF5691. Taxonomy (NCBI): domain Bacteria; kingdom Pseudomonadati; phylum Pseudomonadota; class Gammaproteobacteria; order Pseudomonadales; family Pseudomonadaceae; genus Pseudomonas; species Pseudomonas sp. MF5691. The sequence goes on along the minus strand of NZ_JAEKDC010000001.1, from coordinate 160,883 downwards.
GTAGGTATCGTTGTGGGTCTTGAGCCACAGACCTTCCAGCACCGCAAGGTAACTGGCCAGGCCAATGGTGATGGCCGGGAACAGGATATGGAACGAGATGGTGAATGCGAATTGAATTCGGGCGAGATCTAGCGCCTCCAAACCGAACATAAGTCTTCCTCTGTCAGGTAATACCGGCTGCTGGCTGGGGGCCTGCACCCACTGCCCCCACGGATATGGAGTGTGGCGAATTGCAATTCGTTCTGTTTTTACCAACCACGTAGGGATTCTGGCCTGTTGGCCGCCACACCAGCGCTGCAATCAGCATTGATCTGGATCAAGCATCGATGAAAGAGTAGTCCCATTTTCCAGGTTGGACTGTGTGGTCTTTTGCCGCGTGACAGGTTGACTCAGCGAAATAGATGTCTTGCTAAGGATATTTCTTTTCCAGCAACTATTTGTTACAGCTTGATGCTAATCTCGGCGCTTCCCAGGTTCAGTCCAGTCCTTGCCGATGCCCAGTGAAACCCCGCTGCTGTTACGTCATCACCGCCCTTTCATCGCGTTCTGGCTGGCGCGGATTTTTACCGCCAGCGGCTTCCAGATGCTCACCGTGGCCATCGGCTGGAACCTCTACCAACTGACTGGCAATGTGCTGGACCTGGGGCTGGTGGGCCTGGTGGAATTTGTGCCGCGGGTGCTGTTTATGCTGCACACCGGGCATGTGGCGGACCGTTATGAACGGCGTAAAGTCGCTGCCATTTGCCAGACGTTGCAAGCATTGATTGCTCTGGCGCTGGTGATTGGCAGCCTGACGGACAATGTCACCCGCGAGATGATTTTTATCCTCGCCTTCCTGCTGGGCTCTGCCCGCTCCTTCGAAATGCCCACAACCCAGGCCCTGCTGCCGAGCATCGTGCCCAGCGCCCTGTTCCCTCGGGCAGTGGCGGCGGCGCAGTCGGCCCAGCAATCGGCAACCATCGTCGCGCCGGCCCTGGGCGGCCTGCTTTATGCCTTCGGCAGCGCCTGGGTGTATGGCCCGACGGTGCTGCTGTACCTGATTGCCTGCATGCTGACCCTCAACCTCCCCGCGCGGCAGACCCCGCTGAACAAGGGCAAGGCCACCCTCGACTCGCTGCTCGCCGGGATTCGTTTTATCCGCAGCCGGCCGGACATCCTCGGGGCAATTTCCCTGGACCTGTTTGCCGTGTTGTTGGGCGGCGCCACGGCGTTGCTGCCGGTGTTTGCCAAGGACATCCTGTTGACCGGCCCCTGGGGCCTGGGGCTGCTGCGCTCGGCTCCGGCAGTCGGCGCGCTGTTGATGTCATTGTGGCTGGCACGGTTTGCCGTGGACCGGCACGTGGGCCGGGTGATGTTTACCGCGGTCGGCGTGTTTGGCGTGGCGACCATTGCCTTTGGCCTGTCCACCTCGTTCTGGTTCTCCCTGGCGGTGCTGGTGGTGCTGGGGGCGGCGGACATGATCAGCATGGTGATCCGTGCCTCATTCGTACAGCTGGAAACCCCCGATGAAATGCGCGGGCGGGTCAGCGCGGTCAATGGGCTGTTTATTGGCGCGTCCAATCAGTTGGGCGAATTTGAGTCCGGCGTCACGGCCCACTGGCTGGGCACGGTACCCGCCGTGGTGCTGGGCGGGGTCGGGACGCTGGTGGTGACCGGGGTGTGGATCAAGCTGTTCCCGACCCTGGCCAATCGGGACCGCATGCATATGCCGGCCGAAGCGCCCTGAACCTGCAGGAGCCATCACTGGATGCGTAACTGAGTCACCAGGGTATTGCGGGGCGCGTTGATCGACGTGTTGCTGTACTCGAACCAGCCTGCGGCGCGGATATCCACGTCAAATACATAGATGTAGCCCATCAATGTACCAGCGCCATTGCAGGCCTGGCTGACGGAGCCGACCTGGCAAATCGCCGTCTTTTGTCCCGCAAGCCGCGCCCCATCAAAGGTCGCGATGGAATTGTTGCCCAGCCCCACTTCCATCACCGAGACCCGCGTCGCCCCACGGTGCTGGCACTGCCGGGTACGGTCGGCGCCCTCGGCGATGGACTCGCTGCAGCCCTGGGACTGCACCTGGAACACCCGCACTTCGCTCAAGGCCGGTGCAGGCGCGCCCCACGCCGGTGCCACCGCCAGCCACAGGCCGAGACAGGCGAACGGAGCTAGACTCCACGCGATGGCTTTTTTCATGCTCTGGATGACCCTGGACTGAACGTCGACGGAGTATGCCTCAAGGCCACACTCAACAAAACCGAGGCCGGGCGCCACAGGTCGTCGACCTGCTGGTATGATGCGCCGCTTTTTCCGATCCTCTGTAGAAAACACGCGGCGCTTGGCGCAGTTTGTGCTTTGACTTTGAGGTCAACAAATCACGGCGCCGAATGCGCCACAGGGAGCAGGCATGCTGGAAAAGCTGTTTCAACTCAAGGCACACAACACTAACGTGCGTACCGAGATTCTGGCCGGTATCACGACATTCCTGGCCATGGCCTACATCCTGTTCGTCAACCCGAGCATTCTCGGCGAGACCGGCATGGACAAGGGCGCGCTGTTTGTCGCCACCTGCCTGGCAGCGGCCATCGGCTCGACGATCATGGGTCTGATCGCCAACTACCCGATTGCCCTGGCACCGGGCATGGGCCTGAACGCCTTCTTTACCTACACCGTGGTCCTGCACCTGGGCCATACCTGGCAGGTGGCGCTGGGTGCGGTATTTATCTCTGCCGTGCTGTTTTTCCTGCTGTCGATCTTCCGCATCCGCGAATGGATCATCAATGCCATCCCCCTGCCCCTGCGTTCGGCGATTGCTGCCGGTATCGGCCTGTTCCTGGCGCTGATCGCCCTGCATAACGCCGGGATCGTGGTCAGCAACCCAGCGACCATGCTGGGCATGGGCGACCTGGCGAAGCCGGCACCGATCCTCGCCACCCTGGGTTTCTTCCTGATCGTGGCCCTGGAAGCGCTAAAAGTGCGCGGTGCAGTACTGATCGGCATCCTCGCGGTGACCATCGCCGCCATCGCGCTGGGCGTCACCCCCTTTGGCGGCGTGGTATCAATGCCACCTTCCCTGGCCCCGACCTTCCTGCAACTGGATATCGCCGGCGCCCTGGACGTGGGCTTGATCAGCGTGATCTTCGCCTTCCTGTTCGTGGACCTGTTCGACAACTCCGGCACCCTGATCGGCGTTGCCAAGCGCGCCGGCCTGATGGGCAAGGACGGTCACATGCCGAAAATGGGCCGCGCCCTGATCGCCGACAGTACCGCAGCCATGGCCGGCTCGCTGCTGGGTACCTCGACCACCACCAGCTACATCGAGTCGGCTGCTGGCGTGAGTGCCGGTGGCCGCACCGGGCTGACCGCCATCGTCGTGGCAATCCTGTTCCTGCTGGCACTGTTCTTCTCGCCGCTGGCGGCCAGCGTCCCGGCGTTTGCCACCGCCCCCGCGCTGCTGTTTGTCGCGGTGCTGATGACCTCGGGCCTGGCGGAAATCGACTGGGACGACATCACCGTTGCAGCGCCCGTGGTAATCACCGCCCTGGCGATGCCCTTCACTTACTCCATCGCCAACGGCATCGCCTTCGGCTTCATCGCCTGGACCGGTATCAAGCTGCTTACGGGCCGCTACCGTGAACTCAACCCAGCGCTGGTGATCCTGTCGATTCTGTTCGTGATCAAGCTAGGCTGGTTCCCCGCATGACTTTTGACGCAGCAAGTTACGCCCTGCAACTGCAAGAAAAGGTCACGCGCTTGCGTGACCTGCTCGCGCCGTTCGACGCGCCCGAGCCGCAGGTGTTCGATTCGCCCCTGCAGAACTTCCGCCTGCGCGCCGAGTTTCGCCTGTGGCGCGAAGGGGGTCAGCGCCATTACGCGATGTTCTCCCAGGATGACAAGCGCACGCCGATCCTGATCGAAGAATTCCCCATCGCCAGCCTGCGCATCAACCAGTTGATGCCGCAACTCAAGGCCGCCTGGCAAGCCAGCGCTGCCCTGAGCCACAAACTGTTCCAGGTGGAGTTCCTCACCACCCTGGCCGGCGACGCGATGATCACGCTGTGCTATCACCGCCCGCTGGACGAGCATTGGCACACGGCGGCCAACAAACTGGCTGCCGATCTGAACGTCAGCATCATCGGCCGCTCCAAGGGCAAGCGCGATGTGATCGGCCACGACTACGTGGTCGAGAAACTCGATGTCGGCGGTCGCACCTTCAGCTATCGTCAGCCCGAAGGTGCCTTCACCCAGCCCAACGGCACGGTGAACCAGAAGATGCTCAACTGGGCCTATGGGGCCCTCGGCGATCGCAGCGATGACCTGCTGGAGCTGTATTGCGGCAACGGCAACTTCACCCTGCCCCTGGCCACCCGCGTGCGCAAAGTGCTGGCCACCGAGATCAGCAAGACCTCGGTCAACGCCGCCCTGAGCAACCTCGATGAAAACGCGGTGGATAACGTCACCCTGGTGCGCCTGTCCGCTGAAGAACTGACCCAAGCCCTGAACGAAGTACGGCCGTTCCGACGCTTGCACGGTATCGACCTCAAGAGCTACGCGTTCGGCAGCGTCTTCGTCGACCCGCCCCGCGCAGGCATGGACCCGGACACCTGCGAATTGACCCGGCGCTTCGAAAACATCCTGTACATCTCCTGCAACCCGGAGACGCTGGCGGCGAACATCGCGCAACTGCACGACACGCACCGCATTACCCAGTGTGCAATGTTTGACCAGTTCCCGTGGACCCACCATATGGAATCAGGCGTGCTGCTGACCCGGCGCTAACCCTCGGCCCCGGCACACCTAGAAAAATGTGGGAGTGGGCTTGCCCGCTCCCACATAAGCCCACTCCCCCGGCTGTGCATCACTCCTCCTTGCGTGGCCGCCCGCCCTTCTTGCCATTAGCACGGGCGGCTGCGGACTTGGCGGCGCTGGTTTTACGGCCGTTGCGCGATGCCACCATGCTCGCCGCCAGGTCCATCAGGGGCTGACTCGTAGCGACCAGGCCAGTGATGGAAACATGCAGATCACGAGCTTCACAGCACAGTGCCTTGCCGCCAAAACCGACCTCCAGCGCCTGGAAGTCCTGCGCAGAAAAACCTTCGAATTCAGAGAGACCGGCCACCGGCAACAGGATGCGGCTGCCGTCGCCGAAGCCGATGGAAATGCAGTCGTCCTGGTAGTGCACGGAGCTGGCATTGGCGTACACCCGCTTGAGCTTGCGCCCACGGGCCACGGCCTTATCAACATCGGCGTCAGTGATCGGTGCATCAGGCCGGACTTTGGCTTTTACCGTTTTCATAACTCAATCTCCACGGATCCTGGCGCCCTCACCAGGTTCAAGATGGTTCGCCGCCCCGCCACATCGTGCCGGGCCCTGGCGATCACGTAGACACCTCGCCGGATGACCAACCCCGGCACGACCTCGTCGGCCTCCCAATCCCAGGAATGGTTCTCCAGGCAGACTGTTTGCAGCTTCTCCCACCAGATCCTTTGTGCCCGCGCCAGATAATGCGGCTGCATCAAGGTCTGGCGAATGCCTTCCAGAACGCTAGTGGCTGGTCGCCGCCGCTCGGGATACACATCCCACAACGCCACGTCCCCATCCAGGAAACTGAAGCGAAAACGCGCATCCCAGTCCTTGCCCATGACATGTACGTGCGGCGGGCAATGCTCATCCCTGAGCAACACTGCAATCACATATCCCTTGTAAGTGCCTACTTTCATCGTAACCCATCCGTTAGGTTATTTGTCGCCGACCAATGCTTTATCCAGCCCCAGCCGACAGCCGGCCTCTTCAAATTGCCAGAGCTGCCTCACAGACTAGTAACGACTGGCACCGCTTCAAATGCCGGGTTGTAACCGCAGATGCCCAGGCGGTCGTCGTTGAAAAACAGCCCCTCCTTGAACACATTGACGCCCATCTCCCAATCCCGCGACTCTTCAGCCTTGAGATACGGGCTGGGAAACACCCGCTCTGCCGAGTTGCCGCCATGGGGGCGACCGGTCAGTGACCTGGCCCTTGAGCGCGGTGCTGCGGATCCCGGGGAATGTAAAGCAAACAGGCGGGCATCTTAAGTTTTGTCGAGAATGGTTTCCAATTGACATCAACTCTTGGACAGTCCCGACAGGCTGCATTCACCGTTCGATAATCGAACGGTTATCTGCAGCACCGCGCTTGGCCAATTGACCAAATTAACCATTCAGTACATTTTGTCTCCATCCATAAAAACAACAGTGGAGACACCCCCATGCCGCCTATTGTGCTGGTCCTCAACGGCCCCAACCTGAACCTGCTCGGCACCCGCGAACCGGCCACCTATGGCCACGAGACCCTGGCTGACGTCGCCGCCCTATGCGGGCGTAGCGCCGAACAGTTCGGGCTGAAACTGGAATTTCGCCAGACCAACCACGAAGGCGAGTTGCTGGACTGGATCCATGGCGCCCGCGCTCGTTGTGCGGGCATTGTGATCAACCCGGCGGCCTGGACCCATACCTCGGTGGCCATTCGCGACGCCCTGGTGGCCAGTGAACTGCCGGTGATCGAAGTGCATTTGTCCAACGTGCATGCCCGCGAACCGTTCCGTCATCACTCTTTCGTCTCGCCCATTGCCAAGGCCGTGCTCGCCGGGTTTGGCAGCCACGGTTATCACCTGGCCCTCGAGCATTTCAGCCGGGAGCTCAAATGAAACCGCGCATTCTTGCCGGGCTGATCGGCGCCGGCATCCAGGCGTCCCGCACGCCGGCCCTGCATGAGCAGGAAGGCGATGCCCAGGGTCTGCGCTACTTGTATCGCCTGATCGACCTGGACCCGCTGCAACTGGACAGCAGCGCCCTGCCCGATCTGCTCAAGGCCGCCGAACAGATGAACTTCACCGGATTGAACATCACCTACCCATGCAAGCAAGCGATCCTGCCGTTGCTCGATGAGCTGTCGCCCGAAGCCCGGGGCATCGGCGCAGTCAACACCGTGGTCTGGCGCGATGGCAAGCGCATCGGTCACAACACCGACTGCCTGGGTTTTGCCGAAGGGTTTCGCCGTGGCCTGCATGACGCTGCGCGCCAACGCGTGGTGCAGATGGGCGCCGGTGGCGCAGGCGCGGCGGTGGCCCACGCGCTGTTGGCCGAAGGTGTCGGCCAGTTGAGTATTTTCGATATGGATCACGACCGCGCCCAAAGCCTGGCCGCCAACCTCAACCAACACTTTGGCCCTGACCGAGCGTGTGCCGGCAGCGACCTGGGTCACGCGATGGCGGCGGCTGACGGCCTGGTCAACACCACGCCCATGGGCATGGCCAAGCTACCGGGCATGCCCGTGCCAGCAGCATTGTTGCGCGCGGATTTGTGGGTCGCGGAGATCGTCTATTTCCCGCTGGAAACCGAGCTGCTACGCAACGCCCGGGCGCTGGGTTGCCGCACCCTGGATGGGGGGAATATGGCGGTGTTCCAGGCGGTGAAGGCGTTTGAATTGTTCAGTGGTGAGAAAGCAGATGCACAAAGGATGCTCGCTCATTTCCAGAGCATGAATACTTCACTGTAGAAACCGGATCCTAATGTGGGAGCTGGCTTGCCTGCTCCCACACAATTGAATTCGGCGGTGGATCAGGCCTGCAGGTAACGCAGCACCGACTCGCAGATCATCGCCCGATGCCGCTGCTTGATTGCTTCATCCGACAATTCGATCTGAAAAATCTCACTGAAGGTATGCCGGTTGGATACCCGGTAAAAGCTGAACGAGTTGATCAGCAAATGCACATCCAGCGGCTCCAGCCCAGCGCGGAACACCCCCAGCTCCGCGCCCCGGCGCAAGGTCGCGCCCAGTGCTTCAAGGATATTGCTGTTCATCGCCTTGATCGCGTCCGACTGCTTCACATACTCGGCGTTGTGAATGTTCTCGATGCTGACAATCCGCACAAAATCCACATTCTGGTCGTGGTGGTCGAAGGTGAATTCCACCAGGCGCCGGATTGCTTCACGGGGTTCCAGTTCAGTGAGGTTCATCCGGGTTTCGGTGTTGCGGATATCCCCGTAGAGCTTTTCCAGGACCTCGACGTACAGCTGTTCCTTACTGCCGAAGTAGTAATAGATCATGCGCTTGGAGGTGTGGATGCGCTCAGCGATGGCATCCACCCGCGCCCCCGAAAGCCCCTGCTGCACGAACTCGACAATGGCTTCTTGCAGAATGTTCTCGCGGGTCTTTTCCGGGTTGTTCTTGCGGCTCTTGCGCGGCGCCAGGGAGACGTCGGGCAGTTCGGAGGTCGGGGTCATGGTGCGCTCACGGCCATTTATGCAGGCCGTGATTATGGGCTGCCACGCTGTACGAAGGAAGCGTCAACGCCCTACAGCCTGGCCTGGCGCACTGCCCCACTGCGCGACTTGGCCATCGCCGCCAGGCGTACCGCCACATTCGCGGCGCCATAGCCGGCGTAACCGTTCTTGCGCTGGATAATCTCGAAGAAAAACCGCCCTTCAAAGGGTTCGGTGTACACGTGAAACAGCTCACCGCCCTGGGCATCACGGTCGTACAACACGTTGTAGTACGCCAGCTCGCTGAGGAACTGATCGTCGAAATCAAAACGCGCCGCCAGGTCATCGTAGTAATTGAGTGGGATATCCAGCAGCGGCACGCCCGCCTCCTTGGCCCGGCTGACCTCGGCGAAAATATCCGCGCAATCAAAGGCAATGTGATGCACGCCGGAGCCACGGTAGCTGGATAACGCGTGGGAAATCGCCGTGTTGCGGTTCTCGGAAATATTCAGCGGCAAGCGGATCGAACTGCAACGGCTGCGCAGCGCCCGGCTCTTGACCAGGCCGTAGGGGTCCGGCAACACCACCTCATCGTCGGCCTCGAAATCCAGCAGGCTCTTGTAGAACAGCACCCAACTGTCGAGGCTGTCGGCCGGCAGGGCCATGGCCATATGGTCGATGCGCAGCAGCCCGCCGCCACCGGTGCTGGCGGCCTGCAGGTTGAAATCAGTGTGGTAGATCCCGCCGGCGTGCTGGTCCACCAGGTAGATCAGGCTGCCATCCGGCGCGCGTACCGCCGCCAGCTCCAGCTCATTGGGCCCGACCAGCCCGCGATAGGGTTGGCCCTTGTAGGCCACCGCCCGTTCCAGGGCCTTGGCGCTGTCCTTGACGCGAATCGCCGTGGCGCACAACGACGGGCCATGGGCCTCGAAAAAATTGTGGGCAAAGGAGTACGGCTCGCAGTTGAGGATCAGGTTGATATCGCCCTGGCGCAGCAGGCTCACGCTCTTGGAACGGTGCTGCCCGGCCTTGACGAAGCCCAGGCGTTGCAGCCATTGGGTCAGGCGGGCGCCGAGGTTTTCATCCACCGCAAACTCGAGGAATTCGATGCCGTCGTACTCGCTGGCAGCCGGGGTCTCAAACAGGATATCCAGCGGCGCGGCCTGTTGCTGCAGGCGTTGGCGGGTCTTCTCTTCCAGGTACAGCAACGAGCGCAAACCATCCGCCGCGTTGGCCCGGGTGGGTGCGGCGCGAAAGCCATCGTTGAAAATCTCCAGGGACAGCGGCCCGGTGTAGCCACTCTGGATGATCGGCGCGAGAAAACCCGGCAGGTCGAACTCGCCCTGGCCGGGGAAGCAGCGAAAGTGCCGGCTCCACTCCAGCACGTCCATGGCCAGCAGCGGCGCGTCGGCCATTTGCACAAAGAAGATCTTGTCGCCAGGGATCTGGGCGATAGCCGTCGGATCGCCCTTGAGCGACAATGTATGAAAACTGTCTAGCAACACCCCGAGGCTGGGGTGGTCAATCTCGCGCACCAGTTGCCAGACCTGTTGCCAGGTGTTGACGTGCCGCCCCCAGGCCAGGGCTTCATAGCCAATGCGCAAGCCACGGCGCCCGGCGTGTTCGGCCAACAGGCTGAGGTCATCGCGCAGGATCGAATGTTCGCCCGTGGAATCGGCAGAAGCATTGCTGCACACCAGCACCAGGTCGGTGCCCAGTTCCTGCATCAGGTCGAATTTGCGTTCGGCCCGTTCCAGGTTGCGCGCCAGGCGGTCGCGGCGACATCCTTCAAAATCACGAAACGGCTGGAACAACGTGATGGCAATGCCCAGATCGGCACACATCTGCCGCACTTCACGCGGGCTGCCGTCGTAATACAGCAAGTCGTTCTCGAAGATTTCCACCCCATCGAACCCGGCCGCAGCAATGGCTTCGAGCTTTTCCGGCAGGGTGCCGCTCAGGGAAACAGTGGCGATGGAACGTTGCATGGGGTGACTCCCGGCAATGATGGGTGGTCTTGTTTGCGGCAAATTATTGGCCGCGCGCGATAAAGCAGCAATTCAAAATGTACCAATCAGTTAGTTTTTCGGGCGATTATCGAACACAATGGCGATTGGCGAATTGACGATTTTTTAGCCACTGCGCACCATCGAATGCGCATCCAGGGCCGCTTTTTTTAAGGCGCAAACCTGTGATCAAGACCCAGAACACACCATAAAAATTTCAAAAAACGGGTACCTCTCATGCCTTCGCAAAATTCCGCCGTGGCCCCGCGCCCCGGCAACCCGCAAGCGGCCATTGGCGACAAGATTCGCGGCGCCCTCGCCGTCGGCAAAACCCGCTGGGGCATGTTGGCCCTGGTGTTTTTCGCCACCACCTTGAACTACATCGACCGCGCCGCTCTGGGCGTGATGCAACCGATCCTGGCCAAAGAGATGAGCTGGACGGCGATGGACTACGCCAACATCAACTTCTGGTTCCAGGTCGGTTATGCCATTGGTTTTGTGCTGCAAGGCCGGCTGATCGACCGCGTCGGCGTCAAGCGTGTGTTCTTCTGCGCGGTGCTGCTGTGGAGCATCGCCACCGGCGCCCACGGCCTGGCGACTTCGGCGGTGGGCTTTATGGTCTGCCGCTTTATCCTCGGCCTCACCGAAGCGGCCAACTACCCCGCCTGCGTCAAGACTACCCGCCTGTGGTTCCCCGCCGGCGAGCGCGCGGTGGCTACCGGGATCTTCAACGCCGGCACCAACGTCGGCGCCATGCTCACGCCAATGCTGTTGCCACTGGTGCTGCATGTGTGGGGCTGGCAGGCTGCATTTTTATGCATGGCTGCCCTGGGTGGGATCTGGCTGGTGTTCTGGGGCCTGAAGTACTACAACCCCGAAGACCATCCGAGCGTAAAACAGTCGGAACTGGACTACGTGCAACAGGAAGTCGAGCCCGAACAACCCCGCGTGCCCTTCAGCCGTATCCTGCGCATGCGTGGCACCTGGGCCTTCGCCATTGCCTACGCCCTGACCGCCCCGGTGTTCTGGTTCTACCTCTACTGGCTGCCGCCGTTCCTCAACCAGCAATACAGCCTGGGGATCAACGTGACCCAGATGGGTATCCCGCTGATCATCATTTACCTGACGGCAGACTTCGGCAGTGTGGGCGGCGGGATTCTGTCCTCGTTCCTGATCGGACGCGGCATGCAGCCGATCAAGGCGCGCCTGCTGTCGATGCTGCTGTTTGCCTGCTGCATCGTCGGCGTGATCATGGCCGCCGGCTCCAGCCAGCTGTGGGTCGCAGTGTTTGCCATCTCCCTGGCCATCGGCGCGCACCAGGCCTGGACCGCCAATATCTGGAGCCTGGTGATGGACTACACCCCCAAGCACATGATGAGCACGGTATTTGGCTTTGGCGGGATGTGCGCGGCTATCGGCGGGATGTTTATGACGCAGATCGTCGGCCATATCCTGACCGTGACCAATAACAACTACACCGTGCTGTTCACCCTGATCCCGGCGATGTACTTCATCGCCCTGACCTGGATGTACTTCATGGCGCCGCGCAAGATCCCCACCGTCGCGGTGTGACTCAACGCCGCCGCTGCTGCCAGGCAGCGGCCAAGCCACTCAGGCAGATCACCCCGATCCCGACCACCGTGGTCAGGTCCGGGGTGTGATTGAACACCAGCCAGCCCAACAGCCCCGCAAACACGATCTGGCAATAGCCGAACGGTGCCAGTAACGCCGGTGCAGCGAAGCGGAAGGCCTGGGTCAGCATCAAGTGCGCGGTCATCCCACAGGTGCCCAGTGCCAGCATCAACAGGCCATGGCCCAGGGTCGGTACCTGCCAGAAGAACGGCACCAGCGCGCTCATCACCAGGGTGTTGCACAGGCCGGCGAAGAAGTTGCTGGTGGTCGGGCTGTCGTACTGGCTGAGGATGCGGGTCAGCAGTTGGTAGAAACAGAAGAACAACGCCGAGACCAATGGCAACAACACCGCCGGGGTGAACAGCTCACCGCCCGGGTGCACAATGATGATCACCCCGACAAACCCGCAGATCACCGCCAGCCACTGGCCCCGCGTCACATGCTCGCCCAGCAGCGGCACCGACAGGGCCGTCACCAGGATCGGCGCGAGGAAGTTCACTGCGGTGGCTTCGGCCAGCGGGATGTAATGCAGGGCAGCGGTAAAAAACAGGCTGGTGCCCAGCAGGCACAACGCCCTGGCCACCTGCAACAACGGGCGCTTGCTGCGCAGTACACGCAAGCCCGATTGCGGCAGGAAAATCCCCGCCATCAGCAACGTATGCACCATGTACCGGGCCCATACCACCATCACGATGGGGTAAAAGCCGGCGAGGTATTTGGACAACGCGTCATGGCTGGAAAACAGAAACGTCGCCAGCACAATCAGCACGATGCCCTTGAAGGGATGGTTGACGCCGGAAAGAGGAGTGCTGAGGGTCATTGAATTCTCGTGCGTGACAGGCTGAAATGACCGCCGCAAGCAGTGGCACTCAACGCGCTAATCTAGAGCGGGTGGTGCATCGGTCTCAAGAGCATAACCAAACAGCGGGCGATCAGCGCACTAAATCGCCTAAACCCAGTCCAACGCTGCACGCCAGCCAGCCATTGCGCTTTTTTTAATCAAGGCCAATCCATTATGAAAAAAACACTGTTTATTCTCTCGACCCTCGCCCTGCTCAGTGCCTGCGATAAAACACCCGAGCCGCCCAAGCCGGCGCCGCCTTCCGTACAAGCGACCCTGGTCCCGGAGACCCTGCCCACCGACAAATGGGTCGGCAAGTGGGTCGGCGTCGAAGGCCTGCACCTGACCGTCAGCAAGGACGACAGCATCGGCCGCGGGCATTACTTGCTGAGCATGCAGTACGGCCTCGATGCCGACGCCTCCGGCACCTTCAAGGGCCAGGCCAGCGAAGACGGCATCACCTTCAACCGCCCGGACGGCCCGCAAATACTGCGTGCCGGCGACGGCGCCGCCACCGGTTTGAAATGGCTGGCTGATAAAAAAGATTGCCTGGTGGTCAATACGGGCGAAGGGTATTGCCGCGAATAACGGCCATACTCAATCACGGCGCTAACAACACGATCATCAAGAGGATTGCCCCATGCTATGGAAAAAGGGTCGACGCAGCGACAACGTGGTCGACGCGCGCAATGACGGCGGCGGCGGTGGCGGCGGCATGCGTTTTGGGGGTGGCAAGGGCCTGAGCCTGACCGCCATTGTGCTGATCGTCGGCATCGGCCTGCTCACCGGCCAGGACCCGATGCAGATCCTCGGGCAACTGAGCGGCCAGATGACTGAACAGGCCCCTTCGGTCAGCCCGCAAACACGCCAGGCGCCGCCCGCCAATGATGAGCAGGCAGATTTCGTACGCGCCGTGCTGGGCGACACCGAAGACACCTTTGGCCAGGTGTTCCAGGAAAACGGCCTGACTTACAAGAACCCCAAGCTGATCCTGTTCCGTGGCCGGGTGAATTCTGCCTGCGGTGGCGCGACCTCCGCCAGCGGCCCGTTCTATTGCCCGGCCGACCAGCAGGTCTACCTGGACCTGGATTTCTTCCGCGAAATGTCCCAGCGCTTCCAGGCGGCCGGCGACTTTGCCCAGGCCTATGTGATCGCCCACGAAGTCGGCCACCACGTGCAAACCCTGCTGGGCATTTCCTCGAAAATCCAGGTCGCACGCCAGCAAGGCCGGCAGATGCAGGGCGATGGTGGCCTGCTGGTCCGCCAGGAACTGCAAGCCGACTGTTTCGCCGGGGTCTGGGCCAACCGCGCGCAAAAGCGCCTGAACTGGCTGGAACCGGGCGATATCGAAGAAGCGCTGAACGCCGCCAACGCCATCGGCGACGACCGCTTGCAGCAACAGGGCCAGGGCCGTGTGGTTCCCGACTCGTTCACCCACGGCACGTCGCAACAGCGGGTTCGCTGGTTCAAGACCGGGTTTGCCCAGGGCCAGATCAGCCAATGCGATACCTTTTCGGCCAAGAGTCTGTAAATGAGTAAACGAGCCGGATGGCTGCTGGGGTTGATGATCGGTTGCGCCACCACCCCCTTCGCCGCCGGGCAGGCGGTCAAGGTTGTCAGCCCCGAGCGTTTCTCCCTGCAAGCCGGCGACCTGAGCCTGGGCCTTAGCCAGGACTGGCGCCAGCCACTGCCGCAGATCACTCGGGCGCTGATCATCGTGCATGGGCGCCTGCGCAACGCCCAGACTTACCTCAAAAGCGCCGAAGATGCCGCCGCCCACGCGGGGCAAGGCGCCAACACCCTGGTGATCGCACCGCAGTTTCTCAACGATGCCGATATCCAGCGCCATCACCTGGGCGACAGCGTACTGCGCTGGCACGGCAATGGATGGATGGCGGGCGATTCGTCAATCGGTCATGGCCAGATCAGTTCCTACGGCGCCCTGGACCAGATCATCAAGCACCTGGGCAACCGCCAACTGTTCCCGGCCCTCAAGGAAATAGTGGTCGCCGGGCATTCCGGTGGCGGCCAGGTGGTACAGCGCTTTGCCCTGACCGGCCATGATCACCCGGCCCTGCAAGCCGCCGGCATCAGCCTGCGCTATGTGATCGCCAACCCATCGTCCTACGCCTACTTCAGCCCGCAGCGCCCAGTGCAGTTAGCGCCGGGCAGTTGCCCGCAGTTCAATGACTGGAAGTACGGCATGCAAAAACTGCCGGCCTACGCCAACGGCCAAAGCCCCCAGCAAATGGAAAAGGCCTACGCCGCACGGGATATCACCTACCTGCTGGGCCAGCAGGACACCGACCCCAACCACCCGGCCCTGGACAAGAGCTGCGCGGCCGAGACCCAAGGCGCGTATCGGCTGATTCGCGGGCATAACTACTTTGACTACCTCAAGCAGCGGCATCCGCAGTTGAGCCAGAGGTTGATTGAAGTGCCTGGGGTTGGGCATGACGGCGACAAGATGTTTACCTCGCCGCTGGGGCAGAAGGCCTTGTTCCACTAATCCCCCAGGGAAAACCCAAGCCAGCTCCTACCGGTGATGCGTGGTGCCTGGGCTAGATCATCTGGCGCAGTGCTGCGCAGTCTTGCGCATGCCAATCTGCCAGTTCCGGCCATGGGTTTTCGGGCAGGTTGACCAGCACCGTCCGCGTCCCCGCCGCCCGGCCGCAATCCAGGTCGAAGCGATAGTCGCCCACCATGACCATCTCGGCCGGCGCCACATCCCAGGCCTGGGCCAGTTTCAACAGGCCACCGGGATCAGGCTTGGGCGGGGCGTCGTCGCGGCCCAGCACATCTTCCACGGCAAAACAGTCCGCCAGGCCGATGGCTTTCAAGGTGATGTGCGCCAGCTCCTGGGCGTTGCGCGTCAGGATCCCCAGGCGACAGCCCCGTGCTGCCAGGTCGCGCACCAACTCCACCGCGCCCGTGGCCGCTACCGAGCCCAGCGCCAGTTCGCGCTCATGCTCCAGCAACCAGGCATGCTTGGCCGCCGCCTCCGCTGCTGGCAACGCAGCCAGGTGGGTGAGAATGTCATCGGCAGGCGGAATATCCAGGGCCACGCGGATCGCCGCAAAATCATGCACGGCCACCGTGAGGGTGCCGTCCATGTCGAACACCCAGTGTTTTACGTCCGTGAGGCTCATGCCCAATCCTTGCGATGGCGAATCAGGCCTTCCTGGGTCACCGAGGCCACCAGTTGGCCCGCGCGGTTATACACGCTGCCACGGGAGAACCCGCGGGAATTGCCGGCCCATGGGCTGTCCATGGCGTACAGCAACCAGTCATCGGCCCGCAGGTCAGCGTGGAACCACAGCGCATGGTCAAGACTGGCCACTTGCATGTCCTTCTGCCACACGGTCTTGCCATGGGGCAGCAACGAGGTGGTCAGCAGGCCGAAGTCCGAGGCGTAGGCCAGCAGGTATTTATGCAGCGCCGGCAAATCGGCCAGGGCGCCATCGGCGCGAAACCACACATACTTGACCGGGTCGGACGGCTGCGGGTTGTACGGATCTTTTTCGGTCACCGGGCGCACTTCAATCGGCTTGGGGCACAGCAGTTTTTCGCGCATGGTCTCGGGGATCAGGTGCGCACGCTGCCGGGTCAGTTCCAGCTCCGACGGCAGGTTCTCCGGGCCCACCACCACCGGCATGGTGGTCTGGTGCTCGAAGCCTTCTTCGTCGTACTGGAACGAGGCGCTGCAGGTGAAGATCGGGTTGCCCTTCTGGATCGCCGTCACCCGGCGCGTGCTGAAGCTGCCACCATCGCGCACCCGGTCCACTTGATAGACCACTGGCAGCCCAGCGTCGCCTGGGCGCAGGAAATAGCCGTGCAACGAATGCACATGCCGCGCTTCTTCGACGGTCTGGCTGGCTGCCGACAGCGACTGGCCCAAAACCTGGCCGCCGAACAGTTGGCGAAAACCCAAGTCCTGGCTGCGGCCGCGGAAGAGGTTTTCTTCAATCGGTTCCAGGGTCAGCAAGTCGACCAGATCTTCCAACACTTGGCTCATTCAAACTCTCCTCACACAAAGCAAAACCGCGCAGTCTTGGCTGCGGCGGGTAATAACATCGGGCGGCCTGCCTATCCGTGCAGCGTATCCAACCATTGGGCGCGGGTGATGCGGTACAACACATGATGGCGCAGCGGATCGTCCGCCGCGAGCCTGGGATGCTGAAAATCTGCCGCCGGATCGTAATGCATACCGATGGCCTGCATGACTTTCTGCGACGGCAGGTTGGCCTCGGTGGTGAAGGCCACTATTTCTTCCAACTGCAAACGGTCAAAACCACAACGCAATGCAGTCCAGGCCGCTTCACTGGCAAAACCCAGGCCCCAGTGCTCGCGGGCAAGGCGCCAGCCAATCTCCACCGCCGGGGTGAAGTCGGCGTCAAAGCCGACATTCATCAACCCCGTCAGGCCGATAAATTCGCCGCTGTCCTTACGCTCCAGGGCCCACGCACCAAACCCATACTCGGCAAAATGCCCACGTATTCGCCCGATCAATGCCGCGCTTTCCAGGCGGTCCAGGGGTGCCGGGAAATAGCGCATCACCTGCGGGTCGGCGCACATCCGGGCAAACTCCGGCAAATCGCTGTCGCGCCATTGGCGCAACACCAGGCGCGCGCTTTCCAACTGCAGTATCGGCTCCATCGTTCCCCTCCCTTGCCATGTGCGTGAGTGTACAGCGCTGTTAAGATCCGTCGTTGGTTCCTGTCAGAAATTGCCATGCCTTTGCCATTGATCTACCACGACGACTACAGCCCCGAGTTCCCGGCGGATCATCGCTTCCCCATGGATAAATTCCGGCTGCTGCGCGATCACCTGGTCGACAGCGGCCTGACCCAGGACAGCCAACTGCTGCGCCCCGAATTGTGCCCGGCCCAAGTGCTCGCCCTGGCCCATGACCCTGGCTATATCGAACGTTATATGAGCGGTGAGTTGTCCCGCGAAGACCAGCGGCGCCTGGGCCTGCCCTGGAGCGAAGCCCTGGCCCGACGCACCGTGCGCGCGGTCGGTGGCTCGTTGCTGGCGGCCGAGCAGGCCCTGGAACATGGCCTGGCCTGCCACCTGGCGGGGGGCACCCACCACGCCCATTACGATTACCCGGCGGGCTTTTGCATCTTCAATGACCTGGCGGTGATCAGCCATTTCCTACTGGCCAGTGGGCGAGTCAACCGGGTGCTGATCTTCGACTGTGACGTGCACCAAGGCGATGGCACCGCGCGTATCCTCCATGACACACCGGACGCCATTACCGTGTCCCTGCACTGCGAAAAGAACTTCCCGGCGCGCAAGGCCGCCAGCGACTGGGATATCCCGCTGCCCATGGGCATGGGCGACGCCGACTACCTCACGGTGGTGGACGATGCCCTCAACTACCTGCTGCCGCTGTATCAGCCCGACCTGGTGCTGTATGACGCGGGCGTCGATGTGCATAAGGACGACGCCCTCGGCTACCTCAAGCTGACAGACGCAGGCGTCACCGCCCGTGACGAAAGCGTGATGCGCCATTGCCTGGGCCGCGATATCCCGGTGGTGGGCGTGATCGGTGGCGGCTACAGCAAGGACCGCCACGCCCTGGCCCGGCGCCACGGCATCCTGCACCACAGTGCGCAGCGGGTGTGGACGTCATCAGGTTGTCATTGAAACCTGGGCGTTACCCACAATGCCTGTGGAACGGCCTGTGGATAACTTGAGCGTAACCGCCTGTAAGGCAGGCACCACATAGCATGTAGGAAGGTGTACGTTTTTTGATCAGGCAGTTTCGCGGTCCTCGGGTAGAATGCTCGCCCTACTTCGCCGAACCGCAGTCACCCCCATGCCTCAGATCCCAGCCCAGCCTTTTCACGTCACGATCATCGGCGGCGGCCCCGCCGGGCTGATGGCTGCCGAAGTCCTGAGCCAGGCCGGGGTCCGGGTGGACCTGTATGACGGCATGCCATCGGTGGGGCGCAAGTTCCTGCTGGCGGGCGTGGGCGGCATGAATATCACCCACTCCGAAGCCTACCCGGCATTTCTTTCACGCTACGCCGAACGCGCGTCGGACATTGCCCCCTTGCTGCGCCAGTTTGGTGCCGAGGCGTTATGCGAATGGATTCATGGCTTGGGCATCGAAACCTTTGTCGGCAGCTCCGGCCGTGTGTTTCCTACCGACATGAAAGCCGCCCCCCTGCTGCGCGCCTGGCTCAAGCGCCTGCGCGACCAGGGGGTAGTTATCCACACCCGGCATCGCTGGCAGGGCTGGAATGCCGACGGCGGCTTAATTATCCACAGCCCGGAGGGCGACAAGACTGTCCACAGCGATGCCGTACTGCTGGCCCTCGGTGGTGGCAGTTGGTCGCGCCTGGGCTCGGACGGCGCCTGGCTCAAGTTGCTGGAAGACCAAGGCGTGCCCTGCACCCCGCTGCAGCCCAGCAACTGCGGCTTCGAGGTGTCAGCCTGGAGCGAATTAATGGTGAGCAAATTCGCCGGCGCGCCGCTGAAAAACGTCGCCATAGGGTTGGCGGATGACAAACCCCGCCTGGGCGAATGCGTGATCACCGCGACCGGTATCGAAGGCAGTCTGATCTACGCGCTGTCGGCGCCGATTCGCGAAGCGATCCACCGCGACGGTTCAGCCACCGTGCACATCGACCTGCTGCCGGGCAAGCCGCTGGACAAGGTGCAGGCCGCATTGGCCAAGCCCCGTGGCTCACGCTCGATGAGCAAGCATTTGCACAGCCAGTTGGGCCTGGATGGGGTAAAGGCTGCGCTGTTACGCGAGTTGGCGCCCACAGGTCACTTCAATGATCCGGCGCAGTTGGCTGTGGATATCAAGGCACTGCCACTGACGCTGGTAAAAACCCGGCCGATGGATGAAGCCATCAGTACCGCCGGCGGCGTACCGTTTGAAGCGCTGGATGAGCGCTTGATGCTCTCGCAGCTACCGGGGGTATTTTGTGCCGGGGAGATGCTGGACTGGGAGGCACCGACAGGTGGGTATTTACTGACGGGGTGTTTTGCCAGTGGGCGGATGGCGGGGCGTGGCATGCTGGAGTGGCTCCAGCGCCGATAGTTGCGGGCAGCTCAGGTCCGCCTTCGCAGGCAAGCCAGCTCCCACATTTTGATCTGTGAACACATTCAAATGTGGGAGCTGCTTGCCTACGATGAGGCCCTGACAGACGCCAAAGAAGTTACTTCTTCTTACGCGGCCCGGTATTAAACACAGGCACTTTGCGCACCGGCTTGATCGACGGTTCCGCCGCCACTTCCCCGCTTTCCACCCACTTGCCCAGGTTGCGCTTACCGCCACCACCAGACGTCTTAGGCTTCTTCGGTTTTTTCGGCTTCTTCACCACCTGCCCGCTGGCATCGGTGTCGGGTACGCGGTGCTCCGGTTCGAAGTCCTGTTCCATTTTGCGGGTCAGGGTCTGGCGGGTCAGCATTTCGATGGCCGAGAGCATGTTCACTTCGTCGGCACACACCAGGGAAATCGCCTCGCCGGTATTGCCGGCCCGGCCGGTACGGCCGATACGGTGGATGTAGTCCTCGGCAACGATGGGCAGGTCAAAGTTGACCACCATCGGCAAATCTTCGATATCCAGGCCACGGGCCGCCACATCAGTGGCCACCAGGATCTGCACCTCGCTGGCCTTGAAACGGTCCAGTGCCCGCTGGCGCGTGGCTTGTGGCTTGTCGCCGTGGATGCCGTCGGCATTGATCCCCAGGCCTTGTAGCTTGTCTACCAATGCATCCACACCGTTGCGGGTCTTGGCGAACACCAGCACCTGCTTCCACTTGCCCTTGCGCATCAGATGCACAAACAGCTCCGCCTTGCGCTTCTTGTCCACCGGCACCACCCATTGCTTGACGGTGTTGGCAGCGACGTTGCGCGGGCTGACTTCGATGCTCAGCGGGTCAATAAGCATCTGCCCGGCCAGCAGGCGGATGTCATCGGAGAAGGTCGCAGAAAACAGCAGGGTCTGACGCTTTTTCGGCAGCATGCGGTAAATGTTCGCCAGCTCTTCGGAAAAACCCAGGTCGAGCATGCGGTCGGCTTCATCCAGCACCAGGGTTTGCAGCTGATTGAGTTTCAGCGCGTTCTGGCGGAACAGGTCGATCAGGCGACCAGGGGTGGCCACCAGCACGTCGACCCCCTTGCGCAGCTTCATCATTTGCGGGTTGATGCTGACGCCGCCATACACCGCGTAGGTGGTCAACGGCAGGTGCTCGGCGTACTGGGCGACGCTGGCGTGAACCTGCTCGGCCAGCTCGCGGGTCGGGCACAGGATCAGCGCACGCACCGAGTTGGCGGTGACTTTTGGCCCTTCCATGGTCAACCGTTGCAGGAGCGGCACGGCGAAGCCGGCAGTCTTGCCGGTGCCGGTCTGGGCCGCAGCCATCAGGTCGCGACCGGCCAGCACCGCCGGAATGGCTTGCGCCTGCACCGGCGTCGGGGTCTGGTAGCCAAGCGCCTCAAGGGCGCGCAGCAAGGGTTCGATCAGGCCAAGTGTGGCGAAAGTCATGTGTTTACCGTAGGAAAAATTCAGCGCAAGGGCGTAATGCGCGGCAGTTTACCTTATTTCCGGCTTCGGCTTGCGCCACTGGGGCAGGCTGATCAACAACACGGCGCTGATAATCACCAACATCGCCAGGGCTTCTTCCAGGCCAATGGTCTCGCCGACAAACACGATGCCCAGCAACACCGCCACCGCCGGGTTGACGTAGGCATAGCTGGTGGCCGCTGCCGGACGCACGTGCTTGAGCAGGTACATATAAGCGTTGAAGGCGATGATCGAGCCAAAGACGGTCAGGTAAGCCAGGGCCAGCCAGCCTTCCACCGGGGGCATCGCTTGCAGGTGCTCGCCCTTGAGTGCACTGCCGATCAACAGCACCACCCCGGCGATCAGCATTTCGGCGGCGCTGGCCATGGCGCCCTGGGGCAACGGCAAGTGCCGGCTCCATACCGAACCAAAAGCCCAGGAAGCGGCGGCAAACAACAGCAGCCCAGCGCCCAACGGGCTCGATTGCAGGTTGGAGCCCATATTGAGCATGGCAATGCCGATCATCCCCAGAATCACCCCGGCCCACTCCAGACGGGTATTACGCGCGCCCCAGAAATATCCACAGAGCAAGGTAAACAACGGCACCGTCGCCACGGCCAGCGCAGCGACACCGGAAGTCACGCCGCTGTGTTCAGCCACACTCACTGCGCCATTACCGAAGGTCAGCAGCAAGATGCCGATCATGCCCGCGGCCTTCCACTGCGCCCAGGTCGGTGCCGGCACCCCGCGCCAGCGCAGGTAGCCATACATCAGCGCCCCCGCAGTACAGAAGCGAATCCCCGCCAACATCAGCGGCGGCCAGTACTCCACGCCAATACGGATCACCAGGTAGGTAGACCCCCAAATCACATACAGCGCAAAAAAAGCTGCGATCAACGGTAAGGGAAAACGACGTGGGCCAGGCATGGGCAGCTCTGCAGCAGGACAAGGGATCGTTATTTTAGAAATCCACACCAGTAAACATAAGTTACAAAACCTGTTTAAAGCGCCCATACACTTTTCAAATCATGGTTATCAGGGCTATAAGCCTTGTATTCGAAAGCCCGCCATTGCCAGAGCCTTATTCATGGACAAATACGATCGCATGCTTCTCAGCGCCCTGCTCAAGGATGGGCGCGCCACTTACGCGCAACTGGCCCGCACCGTAAACCTCTCCGCCCCCGCCGTGGCTGAACGCGTGGCCAAGCTGGAGGCCAGCGGAGTGATCACCGGTTACCAGGCCAAGGTCGACCTGTCCAAGATCGGCCTGCCGATCCAGTGCACGATTGAACTGCGCTTGACCAAAAACGGCAGCCAGAAAGTCTACGACGCGCTGGCAGAAATCCCCGAACTGACCGAATGCCATCGGGTCACCGGCGACCCGTGCGTGATCATGCAGGCGGCGGTGGGTTCGATGCCGGAACTGGAAAGCCTGATCAACAGGGTGGCGAAATTCGGGTTCAGCAAAACCTCGATCATCTTGTCGAGCGCCGTAGAGCGGCGGTTGCCGTTGGGGTATTTGGAGGGAAAGAATGGCGGCGCCTGAGCGAGCGCTATCGCGGGCAAGCCCGGCTCCCACAGTTGACCCGATTGCCCGGACTGGATGCGATCCCATGTGGGAGCTGGCTTGCCTGCGATAGCGGTGTATCAGGCCAAAATATCTCAACTGACACACCACCATCGCGAGCACACCCGGCCCCACAGCTAACCCGATTGCCCGGGCTGGATGCGATCCCATGTGGGAGCTGGCTTGCCTGCGATAGCGGTGTATCAGGCCAAAATATCTCAACTGACACACCACCATCGCGAGCACACCCGGCCCCACAGCTAACCCGATTGCTTGGGCTGGATGCGATCCCATGTGGGAGCTGGCTTGCCTGCGATAGCGGTGTATCAGCCACGAATACACCAACTGGCCTACCCACACCCGACGCCCACATTTTGCTCTTTATCGTTCTGAGAATCGGGATCAGAACCCGCGATGTTTCTTCAGATGGTCATTGATCTTCGCTGCCGGCACTTTTTGCAGGCTGCACAGCAGATCATGGGTCAACTCGCGCAAGCCGTGGGTGCGGCGCAGTTCCTGGGCCAGGTGGGCGGTGAGGTTGGCCGCCATTTCAGCATCCGCCATCGCCCGGTGAGCCTTGCCGGTGTGGGGCAATTGCGCATAAGACGTCAGGGTGCCGAGTTTGTGGTTGGGCGCCGTGGGCATCAGCCGGCGGGCCAGGAGCAGCGAGCAGGCGAATTTTTGCAGGCGGGTGCGGCGGATCAGGCCCAGTTCGAAGTCCCAGAACTTCTGGTCGAACGCGGCGTTGTGCGCCAGTAGCGGCGTGGTGCCAACAAATTCATTGACCTCGTTCATCACCCGCTCGGCCGGCGGCGCGCTGCGCAGCATGGCATTGCTGATGCCGGTCAGCTGCTCGATAAACCCCGGCACGCGCACACCGGCGTTCATCAGGCTCTGGTAGCGGTCCACGATCTGGCCCTGCTCCAGGATGACCACGGCGATTTCCGTGGCCCGGCAACTGCTGCTCGGCGAGATGCCGGTGGTTTCAAAGTCGATGACCGCTATACGTTCCAAACCTGTTCCAACCCCATCTGAAAATCTATTTGAGCAACAACGCGCCTTCGATAGGCACGTAGCGACTGGCCGCGCGGATCAACGAATTGGCCGTCAGCCCCGGCACGCCGTAGGCCACGGCTTCGACGCCATGTTTATGGATGATGCGGTCGAGCAACATATCGAAATCGCCATCACCCGAGGCCAGCACCACTTCGTCGACATGGGCGGCGGCGTCCATGATGTCGATGGTGATGCCCACGTCCCAGTCGCCCTTGGCCGAGCCATCGCTGCGCTGGATGTACGGCTTGAGCTTCACGGTAAAGCCCAGGTTGCGCAGGATCTGCTGGAATTGCTGCTGCTTGCTGTCGCCACGGTCGATGGCATAGGCGTACGCCTCGACGATCTGCCCGCGCTGGCTGATATCGGCCCACAGGGCGGCGTAGTTGAAGTGGCAGCCATAGGCCTGGCGCACGGTGTAATAGAGGTTCTGCACATCGGCGAACACTGCAATTTTTTTCACCGTATATCCTCATCGCACTGGCGGACGTGATGGCCCGCAAAGGTCGCCAGTATGCCAGCCAAGAGGAGGTTTCCGAGAAAAATCAGACCGGGGCGACAGCGCGCCCCGGTTCAGTGGGTGTCAGACGAAGGAGTCGTCGTCGCCAAAGAAGGAAGAATCGTCGGCATAACCGCTGTCGGCGCTGTCATTGTCAGCGAAACGCTGCTCGTCATTGCCCCAGCCGCCGTTGTCACTGGCAGGCGCCGGCTCTTCGCGAACGATCTCTTCCACCACCTGCGGCTGCTGGTTGTGGCTGAACAGGCTGCTGATGCCTTGGGCCAGCATCACCCCCCCGGCCACCCCGGCGGCGGTTTTCAGGGCGCCACCAAGAAAACCACCACCTGCGGGCGCCGCCTGCTGGGGTTGCTGATAGTTCTGTTGCTGGGTGCCAAAGCTCTGTTGCGGCGTCGGCGCGCTGTTGAAGCCGGGCCGAGTCGGCTCGCGCCAACCACCCGCGCCAGAGGCCGGCGCGCTCGGCGCAGGCTGCGGCTCGCGGGAGCTGCCGCCAAAGATGCTCGACAGGAACCCACCACCGCTGGTGGCCGGCTGCGTTGTCTTGGCCCGTTGCAGTTCATCCTGCAATTGCTGGATCTGTTGCGCCTGCTGCTTGTTCTGCGCATCCAGGCTTTTGATCGCGGCTTCCTGCACCAGAATCGCCTGGGTCATGAAATACCCGGCGGCCGGTTGGCGAGTGATGTGCTCCTTGATCCGCGCTTCTGCCTGGGCGTCGCGGGGGGCTGAGTCCGTTTCGGCTTGCTGCAACCGTGAAAACAGTCCGTCGATCAGGGTTTGCTCTTCGCTGTTCATGGCGACCTCGTTAGATTGCCGGTAAAAATCTGCGTCCCGCCCGCAATGGGCAAGGTACGCCACCAGTAATGGGGCTGGCCCGCAGCGTTTCAATGATCTTTACCCAAGGTTTACGTTTGTCGGTGATCGGTTAAAGTGTCCGCTGCTTTTTCCGCCTGTGATGACTTTGATGAATCCGTTGACCGTTCTGCGCGACTCTTTCTACTTTTTCCAGCGCAACCTGGGCGCCATCGTGCAGTTGTGCCTGCCCTTGGTGATCCTGGAGGCCGTGCTGCAACAAGTGCTTGATCGCACCCTGGGCCCGGAGGCGTTTACCGGCTACAGCATGATCGTGGGTTTGCTGGTGTATCCGCTGTACACCGCCGCCCTGATCCTGTTTCTCGACGCCCGCAGCCGTGGCGAGTCGCCGCGCACCGCCGCCGTGCTGGCCATGGCGCTGACCTTGTGGCCACGCTACGCGTTGCTGACGGCCATGAGCACCCTGCTGATCCTGCTGGGGCTGTCGTTGTACTTCCTGCCGGGGCTGTGGCTGATGGTCACCCTGGCCTTCGCCGAGTACTTGCTGGTGCTGCGCGGAATGCCCGCGCTGGCGGCGATGAAGGAAAGTTTCCGTCTGACCCGTGGGCATTTTCTGCGCATCCTGATCTGCCTGTTGTGCGTGATGACCCCACTGTGGCTGCTCAAGGGTGCCAGCGTCGCAGCCTGGCCCGACCCGCAGAACCCGCTGCTGGCGGTGCTGATCGACAGTGCCCATAGCTTCTTGCAGCTGTTTACCAGCGTAGTGCTGTTCCGCCTGTTCATGCTGATCGCCGGTGATGCCGACGCTCGCTAACGTGCTCCCTGGGCTCCCGGCCACCGGTCGGGTATGCTCGGGGCCTGTCCCGCAGCGCCATAAGGCGAGCCGATGACCCGTTTACTGCGTAAAACCCTGGTAGGCCTGCTGATCCTCGCAGGCTTGCTGACGGCCCTGATCTACAGCCTGACCTGGCGCCCCGCCGACAAACAGACCCTACCCGTCAGCTGCGTGGCCCCGCGTGCGCCGACGCTGCTGCCCGGCCAGGCACTCAAGGTGATGACCTGGAACGTGCAATACCTGGCGGGCAAGAACTATGTGTTCTGGTACGACACCCCCGACGGCAGTGGCCCGGACGAGCGCCCCACCCCTGAAGACATGGCCTCCAGCCTGGACGAAGTGGCGCGGGTGATCCGTGACGAGCAACCAGACGTACTGTTGCTGCAGGAACTGGACGAAGGCGCCAAGCCATCCCACTACCAGGACCAACTGGCGCTGCTTCAGGAGCGACTGGTGGACCTCTACCCGTGCAGCGTCGAGGCCTTCGACTGGAAAGCCGACTTTGTGCCCGACCGGCATATCTTCGGCAGTGTCGGCCGCAAGCTGGTGACCCTCAGCCGCTACCAGATCGAACATGCCGAACGCCTGCAACTGCCGGTGGCCCCGGCCAACCTGATCAGCCGTCAGTTCCAACCCAAGCCCGCGCTGCTGCTCAGTTACCTGCCGTTGAGCGACGGCGGCCAACTGGCGGTGCTCAACACCCGCCTGGACAACGCCGCACCCGGCCACAGCGCGGTGCGCGAGCAGGTCGAGGCGACCATCAAGCTGCTGGATAAATTCGAAAGCCGGGGCACGCCGTGGCTGATTGGCGGGGATTTCAATCTGTTGCCCCTGGGGCAGTTCCTGCGCCTGGACGCCGACAGACGCGGGCAGTATTCGCCGGACAGTGAGCTGCATCTGTTGTGGGATAAATACCCGATGGTCCCCAGCAACAGTCAATCCAGCGGGATCGACCGCGCCCAGTGGCTGACCCACTTCCCCAATGACCCGGGCCTCGATGGGCCGGACCGTACGGTGGATTATCTGTTCTATAGCCCGAGGCTGAAGAAGGTTGAAGCGCGGGTGCGGCAGGACGATACATTGCGTATTTCCAATCATTTGCCGGTGATTGCACGGTTCCTGCTGCCCGCCGCGCAATAGCCCACAGCACACAACCCGATGTGGAATAGGGTTGGTGTAGGAGCTGGCTTGCCTGTGATAGCGCTGGGTCAGTTGGCCAGGTTCTGGCGGACAGATCGCTATCGCAGGCCAGCTCCCACATTCAGATATTAAGCATGATTACTTGCGCGGCTTGATCCGCGCGGTCGCTTCTGCCACCAACGGGTCATCGGGCCAGTAATGCTTGGGATACCGCCCCTTCAGATCCTTCTTCACCTCGGCGTAAGTACTGCGCCAGAAGTTCGCCAGATCCTGGGTCACCTGCACCGGACGCCGCGCTGGCGATAACAAGTGCAACTTCACCACCTGCCGTCCACCGGCGATGCGCGGGGTATCGGCCAGGCCAAACAGTTCCTGCAGGCGCACCGCGAGAATCGGCGGATGCTCGCTATAGTCCAGGCGTACCGATGAGCCCGAAGGCACCTTAAAATGATGGGGCGCCAGTTCATCCAGGCGCTGGGGCAGCGGCCAGGGCAGCAGGTTATGCAGGAAGCTGGAAAGATCCAGGTTGGCGAAATGGCTCAAGCGCGAGACCTTGCCCAGGTACGGCATCAGCCAATGTTCCAGGCTGGCGAGCAACGCGCTGTCACTGACGTCGGGCCATTCGCCGGGCTTGCCGGAGTCCAGTTGGCGCAGCAGCATGACACGGGCCTGCCACTGGCGCAGCTCCGGGGTCCAGGGCAGCAGTTCCAGGCCTTTGCGCCGCACCAGGTTGACCAGCGCCTGGCTGCGGGCGGACTCGTCCAGGCCGGTCAGCGGCTCGCGGCTGAGTACCAGTTCACCGACCTTGCGCTGGCGTTCGGCACGCAACACGCCTTCGCGCTCGTCCCAATCCAGCTGGTCGAAAGAGCGCACCTGTTCGGCCAATACCGAGTCGAACAGCGTCGGGTCGAAGTCTGCAGCCAGGTAAATCCGCTCTTCACGCTGGCCCTGGCGGCTGCCCAGGTCGGCGATGACCAGCCACGGCTGCTTCATCAGGCTGTCAGCTTCGGCAAACAGCGCGGCGCGCCCATTGGCCAGACGATATTCGGCACCGCCCGCACGGCGTTGTTGGGCCACCCGGTCCGGGTAGGCCAGCGCCAGCAGCGCCCCCAGCCAGCGCGGGTGATCGGGATCAGCCACCGGCTGTTCGGCCTTGCCTCTTAGATAGCCGCGATATTGCCGGGCCAATTGCCGGGCCCGCTGTACGCCGCCTTGAGTACCACGGGCGCGTTCCTCGCCGGACAACAAGGCCAGGCGACTGTGCACATCCGCACCGGCACCGCGCAAGATGTCGCGCTCGCCCAGCAGCGCGGCGACATCACACGCCATGTTCGCCAGCCCCAAGTCCTGGCCGCGCAACAACAAATGGGCGATACGCGGGTGCGCCGGCAGGCTGGCCATTTTCTGTCCGTGGGGGGTCAAGGTCGCGTCCTTGAGCGCCCCCAGGCGTTCGAGCAAGTCCTGGGCCTGGGCATAAGCGGCAGTGGGTGGCACATCGAGCCACACCAATTGTGCTGGCGTCACGCCCCAGCGCGCCAGTTGCAGGGCCAGGCCGGCCAGGTCTGCCGAGAGAATTTCCGCGCTGCCATAGGCCGCCAGCCCTTCATGCTGGTCCTCGGACCACAACCGATAGCACACGCCCGGCTCCAGCCGCCCGGCCCGGCCGGCACGCTGGGTGGCGCTGGCGCGGGAGATGCGCTGGGTGTCGAGACGGCTCATGCCGCTGCCGGGGTCGAAACGCGGAACCCGCGCCAGCCCGGCGTCGATCACCACCCGCACGCCATTGATGGTCAGGCTGGTCTCGGCAATGTTAGTGGCCAGTACCACCTTGCGCTTGCCCGCCGGCGCCGGGTCGATGGCCGCTCGCTGCGCTGCCAGGTCAAGCTCGCCATGCAGCGGGCACAGCAGCACATCGCCGCGCTCACCGAGGGCATCCGCCAACTGTTGATGGACCCGGCGAATCTCCGCCTGCCCCGGCAGGAACACCAGCACGCTGCCGGTTTCGTCGTGCAGGGCTTCAAGAATGGTCTGCACCAACCGCGGCTCGATAAATTCCCCAGGCTGGAACGGCCGCCCCCAGCGCATCTGCACCGGGTACATGCGCCCTTCACTGCGCAGGATCGGCGCGTCGTCGAGCAGCCCCGACAGGCGTTCACCTTCAAGGGTGGCGGACATCAGCAGGATTTTCAGCGGTTGTTCATCGCGAAACAGCTCGCGGCCATTGAGGCTCAGGGCCAGCGCCAGGTCGGCGTCGAGGCTACGCTCGTGGAATTCGTCGAAGATCAGCAGACCCACGCCATCCAGTGCCGGGTCATCCTGCAGGCGCCGGGTGAGGATGCCTTCGGTGACCACTTCAATACGGGTGTTGGGGCCGACCTTGCTGTCCAGGCGGATCCGGTAGCCGACGGTTTCCCCGACCTTTTCCCCCAGCTCACTGGCCAGGCGTTCGGCTGCGGCGCGGGCGGCGAGCCGGCGGGGCTCAAGCATCAGGATGGTTTGCCCGGCCAGCCAGGTTTCGTGCAACAGCGCCAACGGCACCCGCGTGGTCTTACCGGCGCCGGGCGGTGCTTCGAGCACGGCTTCATGGCGCGTCGCCAAGGCTTCACGCAAGGCGGGTAAAACATCATCGATTGGCAACGAATTCATACTGGCTCCAAAGCAGAGCGGCGAGTATAACGGCGAACGGCTGGATATCGGTGCTCTCTCAGGCGCGGCCATGTCCCTTTGGAAGGGCTCCCACATTAGAGGGGTGGCACCTGGTAGATCTGCTTTATAGTCACACCCTACAAGTGTTCAGGAGAGTCTCATGCGTATTGCTTCCCGTGTCATCGGCGGTGTTCTGGCCGTCACCCTGTTGAGCCAGCTGACGGCCTGCGGTTCGATTTTCTATCCTGATCGCCGTGGCCAGATCGACGGCAAGATCGACCCGGCAATTGCCGTGCTCGACGCGGTCGGCCTGCTGTTTTATGTGATCCCCGGCCTGATCGCCTTTGGCGTGGACTTCGCCACCGGCGCAATTTACTTCGAGCCCGGCAAAACCGCACAAGTGGCCCCCGAAAAACTGCAAGAAGCCATCGGCGCCGACGGCAAGGTGGATAACACCAAGCTGCAAACCATCATCGAGCACGAAACCGGCCGCAACCTGCCGCTGGACGACCCGCGCCTGATCCAGTTCAAGGGCAGCGTGCAACAACTCGCGTCCCTCGGCCTGCAACCTGCTGCGTAAGGACCTGATTGCCCCATGAACACCAGCACCGAACACGCCCGGCTATTGCGCCTGGCCACCCGCGCCTCGGTCGGCGTGGCCAGTATTCTGATTATCGGCAAAGCCATCGCCTGGTGGTTCAGTGGTTCGGTGAGCATGTTGGCCGGGCTGACCGATTCGCTGCTCGACGGCGTGACGTCACTGCTCAACCTGCTGGCGGTGCACTACGCGCTGCGCCCGGCGGATGATGATCACCGCTACGGACATGGCAAGGCGGAATCCCTGGCGGGCATGGCCCAGGCGCTGTTTATCGCCGGCAGCGCGGTATTGATCGCCTTCCAGGCGTACCAACGCCTGCAGCACCCGGAACCCGTGGGCGCGCCCTGGCTGAGTATTGCAGTGATTGTGATGTCGCTGGTGCTGACCGTGGCGCTGCTGGCCGTGCAACACCGGGTGATCCGCGAAACCGGCTCGAACGCGGTGCGCGCCGACTCGCTGCACTACCGTTCCGACTTGCTGCTCAATGGCAGCATTCTATTGGCGCTGGTGCTGGCGGCCTTCGGCTGGCATCAGGTCGATGCCTGGTTTGGCCTGGCGATCGCCCTGTACATCTTGTGGAGCGCGATCCAGATCGCCCGGGAAAGCTTTGCCGTGCTGATGGACGAAGAACTGCCGGCAGACGTCAGCCAGCACATGCTGGAACTGGCCTGTAGCGTGCCCGGCGTACTGGGTGCCCATGATTTGCGCACGCGGATTTCCGGCAACCACTGGTTTGTGCAGTTGCATCTGGAGTTGCCGGGGGAGTTGAGCTTGTCGGTAGCCCATGGCATCAGCGACCAGGCCGCCGATGCCATCCATCAGGCCTACCCACGGGCCGAGGTGCTGGTGCACGCCGACCCGCAGGAAGTGGTCACGGGCAGCAAGGCCTAGTAGGTCACCTGGTACCCGCGACTGCTCAGGCAGTTGCCCTGGGCCTGGCGGTAGGTTTGCACCACCGCCGGCGCAGGCGCGTAGGTGACGGTCTGGGGGTCGAAGCCACTTTGCTGCACCGCCCAGCGATAGCAATCGTAACCGTCCTGCTGCACCTGGGCGGGAGATTGGCCATTGGCGGGATAGGCCACTACGTCATACCCGTTGCCCTGGGGCGTCGGCTGCGGCGGCATGGCCACCGGCGGTTGCACCACCACGTACTGCTGGGTGCTGGTCTCGTAGCTGTAATAGGCGCCAGCGGCGAGGAAAAACAGCGCACTGCCGACCCACACTTCCCGCGCATAGTCCGGCAGGTAATGCACGCGGATCCCATAGGGTGGCGTGACTACGACGTAGCGCGGGCCCTGGGGCCGGTACCAATAGCCGCCCGAGAAAAAGTAATCCTGGCCGCGATAGGGCACACGGTAATTGCGGTCGGGGAAGCGGTCCACCGTGTAGCCGGGCCGATACTGCGGGCCGGGGCCCCAGCCGTTGCCATGGCCGTCGGGGCGGCCTGGCCAGCGGTTATCATTGGGGTGGCCGTTGTAGCCAGGCCGCGAGCCAGGGCCACCGGTTTGCCAATGCGGGTTGCCATCATTGCGCCGGGGAATGTCACGGTAGTTGCCCTGGCGCGGCTCCTGGGTCTGGCCCACGGAATCGGGCCGGCCCTGGATCGGCAGATTGCTCCCCGCCTGCGGTGCCGGGCGCGGCGCTTCATTACCTTGAGGGCGAGCCTGCCACTGGCCGTTCTGGCCGGCGCGCTCTACCGGTTGGTTTTGCGGGCGCGGCTGGCTGTGTTCCGGCCCCCGCTCACGCGGTCCACCACCGCCCTGCGGGCCTTGCCCCTGGCGGGGTGCGTTGTCTCGTTCGTCGGCCATCACCTGCGTGCCCAAGGTGACCATCAACACACCTACACCTGCCAAACGCCAGATGCGCTTCATGCTATTCCTCACTGCGGATTAGGGCCTGTGCATGAGACTGGAAAAGCCGGGCCCGGTTCTGCGACAGGTTATCAGTCACCAGCACAATTTTCGCCGGCAAAAGAAAAGGGGCGACCCGTCGGTCGCCCCTTGAGAACTTCGTCCTGGCTCAACGCTTATGACGTTGGCTCACCTCACGCCGTCTTGTGGACAGTGTGCAGCCCGGGGGCCGGCACAACCCGGTGGGGTTGGCGGGCCGCAGCCGGCCTGATCGGGCGGGCTGCTGTGGACTCTATGTCCGGGCAGTGATTCTGTTGGTAATCATAGGCGTGAGGGCCCGACAGATGATTGCGAAGATTGCGTCAATAAACAGTGCTTGCGCAATTTTTAACCCTGGATAGATAATTCGCAGCAATAGTTACGACAAAGGCCAGCCCCATGAGCAAACTTGACCGATACGACCTGAGTATTTTGGCGGAATTACAGCGCGACGCGAGGATCTCCAACCAGGAGCTGGCCGAGCGGATCGGCCTGTCACCGTCACCCTGCTCACGCCGGGTCAAGCAATTGGAGGACGACGGCTACATCTCACGCCAGGTCGCCCTGCTCGACCGCAAGATGCTTGGCCTGAGCCTCACGGCCTACGTGTTGATCGGCATGGACCGACACACGCCCGAACGTTTCGAGAACTTTGAAGCGGCGATCCGCACCTTGCCGCAAGTGCTGGAATGCAGCCTGGTCACCGGGATGGATGCCGACTATCAGCTGAAGGTGGTGGTGCCGGATATGGATCACTATCAAAAACTGCTGCTGGGGCACCTGACCCGGATTGAGGGCGTGACCAGCGTGCGCTCCAGCTTTGTGCTGAACCAGGTGCTCAACAGCACGGAGTTGCCGTTGACTCACCTGCGGACCTAAGACGCCCCACCCATCCCATGTGGGAGCGGGCTTGCCCGCGATAGCGGTCTTGCAGGCACACCGCTATCGCAGGCAAGCCAGCTGCCACTTTTTGCCCATGTTCAGGCAATGACATCAGGGTGCGACGCACCGACGCAGGTCAACTTTGAACCTGCCCCCTTGCCTTATACTCCGCGCCTGCCTTTGTCGGAAACTGCCCAATGAATTCGATTGACCCCGTGCTGTTTGAAGAATGGATGATGACCGGCCTGGTCACCATCCTGATCATTTTCATGGGCTTTATCGTCTGGGACCTGGCGAAGAAATCCAAGGCCGGGCGCTTTGGCTCGCTGATTCTGTTCTTCGTGCTGGGCCTGGGCGTGGCCGCGTTTATCATCAAGAGCGTGGTGATCGGCCTGATCGAGTCCGGGGCTTTATAAGCGCGCCGGCACTTCGCGGTACTGGCCTTGGCCCAGGCCTTCAATCGACCAGTCGCCGATTTTCACCCGCACCAGACGCAAGGTCGGCAAGCCCACGGCGGCGGTCATGCGCCGTACCTGACGGTTGCGCCCCTCGCGAATCACCAGCTCCAGCCAATAGGTCGGGATGTTTTTACGAAAACGTACCGGCGGGTTGCGGGGCCAGAGTGCCGGCTCGTCCAGTCGCCGGGCTTCAGCCGGCAAGGTCATGCCATCGTTCAACTCCACACCGGTGCGCAGACGTTGCAGATGCTCCTCGGTGGGCTCGCCCTCTACCTGCACCCAATAGGTTTTCGCCAGTTTGTGCTTGGGGTCGGCAATCCGCGCCTGTAACTGGCCATCGTTGGTCAGCAGCAGCAGGCCTTCACTGTCCCGGTCCAGGCGCCCAGCCGGGTAGATGCCCGGGATATCAATAAAATCCTTGAGCGTGGCGCGACCGCCTTCGTCACTGAACTGGGTCAGCACATCAAAAGGTTTATTGAACAGGATCAGCTTCGGCTCGGCCGGCGGTGCCTTGGCGACACGGCGAGCAGCGGCATGGGGAGGTTTCACGCCAGGGCGGCGCGAGTCAGGGCTTGCAGGACGGGACATGGCAATGGAACATCTAACGGTCAGGACCGACCATGCTAGTGGCCTGACCGTTAAATAACCACCCCGCTATTTAGCGGAACGGCGGCTCGTCAAAGCTGCGCAGTTTGCGCGAGTGCAACGAGTTGAGCTCGGTGCGCAACAAGTCCACCGCCTCGATACCGATCTTCAAGTGCTGGCTCACGGCCCGTTCATAGAACGCGTTGGCCGAACCTGGCAACTTGATTTCACTGTGCAACGGCTTATCCGACACGCACAGCAATGTGCCGTAAGGCACCCGCAAACGGTAGCCTTGCGCGGCGATGGTGCCGCTCTCCATATCCACGGCCACGGCGCGGGACAGGTTGATCAGCGGCCGCTCCTGGGCCCAGCGCAGTTCCCAGTTGCGGTCGTCGTAGGTCAACACGGTACCGGTGCGCAGGCGCTTTTTCAGCTGCTCGCCCTTCTCGCCCGTGACGTTAGCCGCCGCTTGTTGCAATGCCATCTGCACTTCGGCCAGGGCTGGGATCGGAATGTTCGGCGGCACCACGCGGTCGAGAATGCCGTCGCGCCGCATATAAGCGTGGGCCAGCACGTAGTCGCCGATGGTCTGGGATTGGCGCAGGCCACCACAGTGGCCAATCATCAGCCAGCAATGGGGACGCAGCACCGCCAGGTGGTCGGTGATGTTCTTGGCGTTAGACGGGCCGACACCGATGTTGACCAGGGTCACGCCGTGGCCGTCACTGGCCTGTAAGTGGTAGGCCGGCATCTGATAACGGTGCCAGACCACGCCTGCGGCAATGGCAGACGCTTCGCCATGGTCCATGCCTTTTTCGATGATCACA
This sequence comes from Pseudomonas sp. MF5691, assembly GCF_016405645.1. NCBI lineage: Bacteria > Pseudomonadati > Pseudomonadota > Gammaproteobacteria > Pseudomonadales > Pseudomonadaceae > Pseudomonas > Pseudomonas sp. MF5691. The sequence continues at coordinate 125,837 of NZ_JAEKDC010000001.1, read as the reverse complement.
TTGCCCGGCAACACCATGCGGATAAAGCGTGGGTCGCTGCGCAACTGTTCCAGGCCATGGACGATGAACTGGTCGACGTAGCGGTGGTAGTTGGTCAGCAGAATCCACGGCTGCACATGGCGCCAGTCGCTGCCGGTGTAGTGCACCAGGCGACGCAGGGAAAAGTCCACGCGGGCCGCATCGAACAGTGCCAGGGGCAGTGGGTCGGTGTTTTCCCAGTCATAAAGGCCATCGGCGATGCCATCGGTGGCGGCAGACAGGTCGGTGCTGGGGAACACCCGTGCCAGGGTCGCGGCCGTTACGCCGGAACCGGCCAGTTCATCGCCCTGCTCGACCACGTACGGATAAGGGATGTTCTGCTGGCTGACGCCCACTTCCACCGTCACGGTGAAGTCGTGCATCAGCGGCACCAGTTGTTCCAGCAGGTATTTGCGAAACGCTGACGGATGGGTGACGGTGACGCTGTAAGTGCCCGGCAACTGCACCTTGGCATACGCACGGGTGGTCTGTGGGACTTCGCCGTGGCAGTGGTAGGTCAGGCGCAGTTCCGGATAGCGAAACAAAGCACGCTGTGCGGCGTCGGGCTCGACGCGATCCTTGAGGTATTGCTTGAGGGCCTGGTTGAGCGCTCCGGTAGCACGCTCATGCAGAGCCGCCAGCCGGTCCACGGCCTCTTCGGCGGTTTGAACGACAACAAAAGCTTCGGTCACGGTAGGCTTCCTGTTTTCTTACATGCAGGAGGTCATCTTGCCTGCATCGCTGCCAGACGCAAACTCTGAATTGGAATGCCCACTGAAGATCAATGCAACCGCTGTGGGAGCTGGCTTGCCTGCGATGGCGGCGGATCAGCCAATATAGAGGTAGCTGACCCACCGCTATCGCAGGCAAACCAGCTCCCACATTTTTTACAGGGTTTATTCAGAGAGACGGAGTTGAGCGGGTGACGATGGCCTGCACATCCACGCCTCGTGGCAAGGTGCCATATACCCGCCCCGACGACTCGCCCAAGCGGCTGGCTATAAACCCATCGCTGACACTGGCATTGCCCGCCTCCAGCAGCAATTTGGCCTGCAGGGCCACGGCAATATCCTCGGTCAACTGCCGCGCCCGGTACTGGATATCCTGGGTGTCCATAAACGCCGACTTCAATTGCTCGATATGTCGGGCCAGGCGTTTATCGCCATGCCCATCGCCCAGTTCGACAAACAATGTCTCCAGCACACCGGGCTCTTTCGACAAGGCCCGCAGCACGTCCAGGCATTGCACGTTGCCGGAACCTTCCCACGTCGAATTGACCGGCGCCTCACGGTACAGGCGCGGCAGGATGCTGTCCTCGACATAGCCGGCGCCGCCCATGCATTCGGCGGCTTCGTTGATCATCGCCGGCGCACGCTTGCAGATCCAATACTTGCCCACCGCCGTCACCAGCCGCGCGAACTTGGCTTCCTGCTCATCGGCCAGATGGTCCAGCGCCCGGCCCATGCGCAGGCTCAAGGCCAGGGCCGCTTCACTTTCCAGGGCCAGGTCCGCCAGCACGTTCTGCATCAACGGCTGTTCACTGAGCACGCGGCCACCGACCAAACGATGGGCGCAATGATGGCTGGCCTGGGTCAGCGCCTGACGCATCAAGGAACTGGAGCCAACCATGCAGTCGAAACGGGTCATGGCCACCATCTCGATAATGGTCGGTACGCCACGGCCTTCTTCGCCGACCATCCACGCCAGGGCGCCACGGAATTCGACTTCGCTGGAAGCGTTGGAGCAGTTGCCGAGCTTGTTTTTCAGGCGCTGGATATAGAACTGGTTACGCGTATCGTCCGGGCGCTGCCGGGGCAGTAGGAAACAGGTCAAACCCTTGTCAGTCTGGGCCAGGGTCAGGAAGGCGTCGCACATCGGCGCCGAACAGAACCACTTATGGCCCACCAGCTCATAGGGTTGACCTGGGCCGCCGGCGCCCACGGGGTAGGCGCGGGTGGTATTGGCCCGGACATCGGTGCCGCCCTGTTTCTCGGTCATGGCCATGCCGATGGTTGCGCCGGCTTTATGGGCGATGCCGACATTGCGCGGGTCGTATTCAGTGTTGAGGATTTTCGGCAGCCAGGTGTCAGCCAGATCCGGCTGCAGGCGCAGGGCCGGCACGCAGGCGAAGGTCATGGTCAGCGGGCACCCCGTGCCGGCTTCGGCCTGGCTATGCAGGTAGGTCATGGCCGCGCGGGCGACATGGGCGCCCGCCTGGGGATGGGCCCAGGGCAGCGACGGCAGGCCATGCTCGACGGCGGTGCGCATCAGTTCGTGATAGGCCGGATGAAACTCCACCAGATCAATGCGGTGACCATAGCGATCATGGCTGTTGAACACCGGCTTGTTCTGATTCGCCAGGAACCCCGCCGCCATCAGCGGCCCACCCGCCAAGGCGCCATAGGCGTCGATGCGGGCCTCGGCCCAGCCTGCCCCAAAGCGCAGCGACCACTCCTGCAAGGGCAGGTCGAGGCGATACAAATTGGCGCCATCGAGTGACGGTGGCTGGTTGGTAACGTCGTGGGTTTCGGCGAACTGGTGCAGATTCATGACGGGCCTCCTGATAAAAGGCCGCGTTGATTGAGGCCTTGAATTCAGTTAAGCATCGTCACTGCGCTTAAAAAAGTGGCATAAGCGCCTAACTTCCGGCGCTTTCACCCTCTAACGGGCACAGCAGGCGGCGCTGCAACACGGCTTGCAACAGCTCGAAACGCACCGGCTTGAGCAACTGCTCGGTCGGGCCGACGCCGTGACAATGCTGGCGGGCGCTGCCTTGCAGGGCGTCGCTCAGGGCGATCACCGGCAGCTCGCCGCACCCTGGCAAGGCCCGGATCTGGCAGCACAGGGAGAAGCCATCTTCGGGCACATCCAGCAACACCGCATCAAACGCCCCCTCCTGCAGCATCGCCAGGGCCATGGGGCCACTGTCCGCGACTTTCACCCGGTAACCGAGCTTGAGCAACATGCCACGCAAGACCAACTGGGTGACGCAGTTGTCCTCCACCAGCAATACCGTGCAGTCTTGTGGCGCGCGGTGCAGGTCCACGGCCCGGGCCGGCTCCGGCGGCACCGCGATAACGGCCACCTCCAGCTGGAATCGGCTGCCCTTACGCGGTTCGGAATGATGGGTCAGGCGCCCGCCGAGCAACTCAATCAACTGCCGGCAGATCGCCAGGCCAATGCCCAGGCCGCCATATTCGCGGGTGGTCGAGCCGTCCACCTGGAAGAAGCGCTGATACAGGGTCGCCTCATCCAGTTGCGCAAAGCCAATCCCGGAGTCGCTAACAATAAACGTCAGATGCAAATGGCCATCCGCCTGGGGCAGGCCCACTACGCGCACGCGCACCGCACCGTCGTGGGTGAACTTGAAGGCGTTATCCAGCAGGCATTCCAGGCACTGCATCAGTTTGCCTGCATCGCCGTCCAGGCGATCCGGCAACTCACTCGCCACGTCGATGGAGAACGCCAACCCCTTGCTCTGGGCATTGCCCAGGAACTGCTGACGCAAGGTATCAAGTACCCCGCGCAGGCTGAACACCTGCGGTTGCACACTGAGGCGACCGGCTTGCAACTCGGTGAGGGTGAGGATGCCATTGACCATGCGCATCATGTCCCGCGCAGAGCCGGCGGCGGTTTGCTGGTACTGCGCCAGGTCGCCGGCCAGAGGCTCGGTCTGCATCAGTTCCAACGACCCAATCACCCCGTTCATCGGGGTGCGCAGTTCATGGGTCAGGGTCGCGAGGAATTCGTCTTTCAACTGGTTGCTGTGGGCCAGTTGCTGGTTGAGCACTTCCAGTTTCTGGCTGGCATCAAACAGGATTTGCGCCTGCTGTTCGCGCATCGCGTTGATCCGGTCGGCCAGGGCCAGGGACAACAGGGCGACTTCAATGGCCGAGCCGATCTGGCTGGAGTACATGGTGAGAAACACATTGGGCAGGTAGCCCAGCACCATCAGCGTGTTGATCACCCCGCCGATCAGGAACGCCGACCAGGCGATGATGAAATACCGCGCCACACGCTGGCCACAGCACCAGGCCTTGATCCCGGCGACAAAGATGGTCACGGTGAAAACCAGGGCTAGCGCGGTCGCCAGGCGCAGGGCCAGGGCGTAGCTGGTCATCAGCGACAACACCATCACCACCGCCCCCGTCCCCACCAGCACCAGCAGCACCCGGTCCAGCCAGCGGCTGTAGAGAGCAGTGTGCAGGAAGCTGCGGGCAAACAGGCTGCCGAACAACGCGGAGGCGCCGATCAGGAACGGCGTCGCCGCATTCGCCCACCAGGGGTTGTCGGGCCAGAAATACTCCACGGCCGCGCCATTCACCGAGAGCTGGTACATACCGAACGAGGCGATATAGAGGATGTAGTAGAGGTAACTGGTATCGCGCACGCTGAGGTAGATAAACAGGTTGTACACCAGCATGCCCAGCAGCACACCGTAGATCAGGCCCAGCACATACAGGCGCAGCGGCTGATCTTCCAGGTAGGCGGTGCTCGACAACAGGGTCAGCGGCGCCTGGATCGAACCCTCGCTTTGCAGGCGCAGATAGAGGGTTTTCTGCTCGCCCGCACTGAAGTCGACGGTGAACAGGTAATTGTTCTGGCGAATCTCACGGCTGGCAAAGGGCAATGCATCCCCGGTACGCCCGGCCAGGCGATAGTCGCCGTCACCCTCGGGCAGGTACAACTCAAGATGATCAAGGGGCGGATAGGCCAGCTCCAGCAGCCAGGTGCGCAGGGCGTCGGGATCCTTGGGCAGGTAATGCAGGTCGACCTTGAGCCAGAACGCCGAGCGCGAATAGCCGGCATTCAAGGTGTCTTTATCGTGCGGGGTGTAGCGACTGGCGAGTGCCGCTGAACGGGCCTCGGCGATGGTGAGATTGCCGCTTGGATCTTCGAGTACTTGCATGACCCGGCCCAGGGGAAGACTTCGGGTGGTTTCATTGAACTCGACGGCGCCGGCCAACAGGGGCAGCCCGCACAAGAGAAACATCAGCAAATAGCGCATAGAGCCCCAGCGTGGCCTGTCCGGTTATGTCAAAAGCCCCCCATTCCTTTTGAGATGACGTACACCGGCGATACATTTAAGTTGTTTGGATCCACTCTAGCATAGCCGGTAAAGGCCAAAAGACACCATTGAAATAATTTTTTGAAAGGCTCTAGACCGGGCCTTTCAGCGCACTAATTGCTAGAAATGGATGATGGCTTATAGCCATTCCCGGTGTGTTTCAGCGTCAAATACCAGCACTGCCCAACAGCCACGCAAAAAGCGTTTGGTGGTAAGCTCGCGCACCATGAATATCTACAGCTCTCGCCCCGTTGTCCTCTGTCTCTCCGGCCATGATCCCAGTGGTGGCGCCGGCTTGCAGGCAGATATCGAAGCCCTGCTCGCCCAAGGCTGTCATGCGGCCCCGGCCGTGACCGCGCTGACCGTGCAGAACACCGTGAATGTCAGCGATTTCCGCGTGCTCGACCGCGAGTGGGTATTGGCCCAGGCCAACGCCGTGCTCGGTGACTCCGAAGTCGCGGCGGTCAAGCTGGGCATGCTCGGGTCCACGGTGATGGTCGATACCGTGGTCGAACTGCTCCAGCAGCACCCGCACCTGCCGGTGGTCTGCGACCCGGTGCTGCGCGCCGGCGGCGGCGGTAGCCTGGGCAAGGACGAGGTCGGCTATGCGATGCGCGAGCGGCTTTTGCCCTTGTCGCTGATTGCCACGCCCAACCTGCCTGAGGCGCGCATCCTCGCCGAACTGCCCAACGGCACGGCGGATGAATGCGCCGAGAAACTGCTGCCGTTTATCAAGCACCTGTTGATCACCGGCGGCCATGGCGACGAGCATGAGGTGCACAATCGCCTCTACAGCCGCGACGGCACACGCCACACGTTTACCTGCCAGCGCCTGCCCGGCAGCTATCACGGCTCCGGTTGCACTCTGGCCAGCGCCCTGGCCGGCCGCCTGGCCCAGGGTCAAAGCCTGGCCAGCGCCGTGGAGTCGGCACTCAATTACACCTGGCGCACCCTGCGGGACGCCGAACAACTGGGCCAGGGGCAATTTGTGCCGCGTCGCCTGCCATTGGATTTCTGTTCGTAATATCAAGGGGCCTACTCGATGAAACTACGTGGCCTGTACGCCATTACCGACAGCCAACTATTGGCCGGTAAGTTCCTGTCCTACGTCGAGGCCGCGCTGGAAGGCGGCGTGACCTTGCTGCAATACCGCGACAAGAGCAGCGACGAGGCCCGTCGCCTGCGCGAAGCCGAGGCCCTGCGTGAACTGTGCTCGCGCTACAAGACCCACCTGATCATCAATGACGATGCCGAACTGGCCGCGCGCCTGGGCGTCGGCGTTCACCTGGGGCAGACCGACGGCCCGCTGACCCCGGCCCGGGCGTTACTCGGGCGCAATGCCATTATCGGCTCCACCTGCCACAGTCAGATCGAACTGGCCGAACAGGCTGCGCGCGAAGGTGCCAGCTATGTTGCCTTTGGCCGCTTCTTCAACTCCACGACCAAACCCGGTGCACCCGCAGCCACCGTTGAAATGCTGGCCCAGGCCCGCGCGCGCCTGCAGGTGCCGATCTGCGTGATCGGCGGCATCACCCTGGAAAACGCCGCGCCCCTGGTGGAGCACGGTGCCGACCTGCTGGCAGTGGTCCACGGCCTGTTCGGTGCCGACAGCCCCCAGAACGTGACGCGCCGCGCCCGCGCCTTCAACGAACTCCTCAAATCCTGAATTCAGAGAGCCTGCCCATGTCTCGTTCCGAAACGTTGTTTGCCAATGCCCAGAAACACATCCCCGGCGGTGTGAACTCCCCCGTGCGTGCGTTCAAGAGCGTCGGCGGCACGCCGTTGTTCTTCAAGCACGCCGAAGGCGCCTACGTCACCGACGAAGATGACAAGCGCTATGTGGACTACGTGGGTTCCTGGGGCCCGATGATCCTCGGCCACAGCCACCCCGACGTGCTGGACGCAGTGCGCAAGCAGTTGGAACACGGCCTGTCCTACGGCGCGCCCACCGCCATGGAAACCGAAATGGCCGACCTGGTGTGCTCGATCGTGCCGTCGATGGAGATGGTGCGCATGGTCAGCTCCGGCACCGAAGCGACCATGAGCGCGATTCGCCTGGCCCGTGGGTTCACCGGCCGCGACAGCATCATCAAGTTCGAAGGCTGCTACCACGGCCACTCCGACAGCCTGCTGGTCAAGGCCGGCTCCGGCCTGCTGACCCAGGGCGTTCCGAGTTCGGCTGGCGTGCCAGCTGCGTTTGCCAAGCACACCCTGACCTTGCCGTTCAACGACATCGGCGCCGTCGAGCAAATGCTCAGCGAAGTCGGCCAGGAGGTGGCGTGCATCATCGTCGAGCCGGTGGCGGGCAACATGAACTGTGTACCGCCGGCCCCGGGGTTCCTCGAAGGCTTGCGTGAGCAGTGCGACAAACACGGTGTGGTATTGATCTTCGACGAAGTGATGACCGGCTTTCGCGTTGCCCTCGGCGGCGCCCAGGCTCACTACGGCGTAACGCCGGACCTGAGCACCTTCGGCAAAATCATCGGCGGCGGCATGCCGGTAGGCTGCTTCGGCGGCAAGCGCGAGATCATGCAGCACATCGCGCCGCTGGGCCCGGTCTACCAGGCCGGCACCCTGTCCGGTAACCCGCTGGCCATGGCCGCCGGCCTGACCACCCTGCGCCTGATCAGCCGCCCTGGCTTCCATGCCGAGCTGAGCGCCTACACCACGCGTTTGCTGGACGGCCTGCAACAACGCGCCGATGCAGCGGGTATCCCGTTCGTCACGACCCAGGCCGGTGGCATGTTCGGCCTGTATTTCAGCGGTGCCGACGACATCGTGACCTTTGACGATGTGATGGGCAGCGATGCCAACCTATTCAAGCGTTTCTTCCACCTGATGCTCGAAGGTGGCGTGTACCTGGCACCAAGTGCCTTTGAAGCCGGCTTCACCTCCATCGCCCATGGCGACGCCGAGCTGAAACTGACCCTGGATGCTGCCGAGCGCGCCTTCGCCGCACTGAAGTAAGACAGCCACAACCTGACGTCGCCCCTGGCGGCGTCAGATTTGTTACCTTGCTTACAGAAATTTCCTCGTTTTTTCGAGAAAACACCTGCAATCCGGCAGATAACTTGCCCACGCAGCAGAAAAACGAGTAAAGACTTTGTAAGCAGAGGCCTGCTTATTTCATAATGCGCGCTTATTGGATCCCCACGTGGCTCCACGCGCCCCGTCAGAGGTAAGTCGATTCCCATGAAACGCACCGGCCGCACCCTGGTTCTGGGCTGCCTGTTGCTCCTTCAACCGCTGCTTGCACATGCACAAGCGGGCGGCAACTCGTTGTTGATCCCAGCGATGGGTCGTTGCACCCTCAATACTCAGTCCGACAGCCAGGCCGAGGCGCTGAGCGCCTGCCAAACCCTGGCCGATGGCGGGGATGCGCAGGCGCAATACGAGTTGGGCGAATTCTTCTACGACGACAAAAACCCTGCCCGCGACCTGAACAAAGCCTTGAGCTTCTTCGAAAAAGCCTCGCTGCAGGGTCATGCCCAGGCGCAATTCAAGCTGGGCAGCATGTTCTTCCATGGCGAAGGCGTGCCGGCCAACAACGTGCAGGCGTATATCGTGCTGAAGATGGCGGCGGTCAACGGCGCCGAAGATGCGCTCGACACCGCAGACGAAGTGGCCGAGCACATGCAGCGCGACGAGCTGGAAGTGGCGACCCAGGTGCTGGGGCAGATTTTCCGCAATTACCTGCAGGAATTGCAGAGTGCGGACGGGCGTTCGCCCTTTTCGCCGCTGCCCTGACCTGTCAAGGCGATAACAGGTCGCCCTGTCGATAGGCCCTGACACCCGCGACATGGGCAATCGTCATACCCGCCGTCGCCATCCGCCGTAACGAGCGCACATACAACATCCCCCCATGAGCACAGACCACCGGTGTCGAGCGGTCGGTGATCGGATCAATGATCTCGGCGACCCGTTGCCCCTCCTGTAGGGCGTCGCCAACCCTGGCGCAAAACACGATCAGCCCAGGCGCCAGACTCACTATCGGCTCCACCCCCGCCAGTGGTGTGGGTGGGTTAAGCAGAGGGGGCAGTTGCGGTACCAAGCCCTCAATGGCCCCTATATAGGTCAGGTAATCAATCAGCGCCTGGCTGTCCCGGCGCGCCAGCCCGTGATCCACATCGGCCACACCGCGCAACTCCACGGTTACCGCGAAGCCCGGCGGCTGAATACGTCCGGCAAAGCGCGCCTGCATCTGCCTCCAGAACAGTGTGAAACACTCGTCGAACGATTGCCCCCCCGCCTCGTGCGCCATGAAACAGGCTTCGGCACCCAGGTAGCGCGCCAGAGGCTCGACTTGTGGCCAGAAGTCCGGCGCCAGGTACAGGTGCTGCACCGCTTCGAAGTCGCAATGCAGGTCCAGCACCATATCCGCGTCACAGGCGAGGGTTTGCAAGGTCAGGCGCAGGGATTGCAGTTGCGTCGTGGGGACCTGACGGGCCAGGACGGCTTTCAGGCTTGCGCGGATCAGATGCAGGTTGCGGACAGGGTCATCGGTCAGTTTCGCGCCCACTTCATCGCCCACCTGCTGACTGAGGTCGAGGAAAAACCGATTGAAGTTCTCCCGGCTTTCGTTATCGAAGCGCCCCTGGGGCACGTCCATCAACACCTGCTCCAAACCCAACGGGTTGGCGACGGGTACCAACACAATGTGTCGACGCAGCGCGCCCGATGCCTCAAGGGCGGCCAGCCGTTGCTTGAGATGCCAGAGCACCAACATGCCCGGCAACTCATCGGCGTGCAGGGAAGATTGGATATAGATTTTTCCGCAGGACGCCGGCGGTCCGTAATGAAAGCTGTAAATCTGCCGGGACATGCCCGGCACCGCCGCCAACAGTTCATGTCGTTCTATTTGCATATCGACCTCCTATCGGCCGGGTCCCAAAAAGCTCAACCAGCGCCGCTCCGCCAGGCGGAACAGCCCCACCAGGGCAAACGTGGTCAACAGGTAAAGGAGCGCGGCAATGGCAAAGGACTCAAACGTAAGGAACGTCGTGGAACTCGCATCCCGCGCCACTTTCAGAAGGTCCGCAACCGTGGCCGTAAAGGCCAGCGTCGTAGAATGCAGCATGAAAATCACTTCATTGCTGTAGTAGGGCAATGAACGACGCACCACGGCGGGCATGACCAGGTAAACGTAGAGCTTCCAGCCGTCAAACCCCAGGGCTCGAGCGGCCTCGACTTCGCCACGGGGCATGGCGCGAATGGCCCCGGCGAATATTTCGGTGGTGTAGGCACAGGTATTGAGGGCAAAGGCCAGTACGGTGCAATTGAGCGCGTCGCGAAAAAAAGCATCCAGTAATGGCTGTTCGCGTACTGCAGCAATACTGTAAATGCCGGTGTAACAGATCAATAACTGGATATAGAGCGGCGAACCACGAAACAGGTACGTGAAGCATTGCACCGGCCAGCGCAGCCGCCGCCGGCATGCAACCCGGGCAATGGACAAGGGCAGCGCCGCGATGAATCCCAGGCATAGCGACAGGCTGGTCAACCACAAGGTCATCGCCAGCCCAGTGAGCTGTTCGCCGTCGGAGTAGAGAAAGGGTCGCCAGTACTCCTGGATCAGCTCGATCATAGCCGGATCTCGCTGCTGTAACGGCGCTCAAGCCAACGCAACAGCGCGTTGGACACACTGCTCAGCAAGAGATAGATCAGCGCCGCAAACAGCAGAAAACCCAAGAGCTGATGACTGCCCTTGCCCGCCATTTGCGCCACCTTCACCAGATCGGCCAAGCCAATGATCGATACCAGCGCCGTGGCCTTGAGCAAGACCATCCAGTTATTCCCAAGGCCTGGCAAAGCGAACCGCATCATCTGCGGGAACACCACATACACAAAGCCCTGCCAGGGAGTCAGGCCCAATGCCTTGGCAGCATTCGCTTGCCCACCGGGCACCGCCAGCAAGGCCCCACGGAACGTCTCGGTAAAGTAAGCCCCATAGACAAACCCCAGGGTAATAACCCCCGCGCTAAACGGGTCGATTTCTATGTAGGCCCATTCCAAGGCGTTTGTCAGGCGACTCAGCCCGGTTTGTAGACCATAGAAAATCAGCAGCATCAGCAGTAAATCCGGCACCCCTCGGATAAGCGTGGTGTAAAGCTGGGCCGAGAAGCGCCAGCCCCACACTCTGGACAGTTTCGCGCACGCCCCGATCAAGCCAAAGACCAGCCCCAGCAGCAGGGATAACAACGCCAGCTTGAGTGTGAGCCAGATGCCTTGCAGTAACAGGGGGCCATAGCCCAGCAGGCTCGTCATGAAGTGCGCGGCGACCGGCAATAATGGTTCAAACATAAGTGCCCGCTCCTTACTTGATAAAGAGCGGTCAATTGCCGCTGAACATGTCCATGCCGTCGAAGTACTGGTCTTGCAGGCGGGCATAGGTGCCATCCGTGTGCAGCGCCGCCAACCCCTGGTCCAGCATGCCTTTCAAGGCGGCGTTGCCCTTGGCGAGACCGATGGCACTTTTTGCTGGCATCAATTCGCTTTCAATCACAGGACCAAGGACAAAACCGGCACCACGGGGCGAGCGTAAAAATCCGCTGCGGGCTTGCTGTGCGTCTTGTAGCGAAGCCTGCAAACGCCCCGTTATCAGATCGGCATAGACTTGCTCCTGGTCGGGATAGGCCACCACCTTCATGCCCGCCTTGGCCAGCACTTGCTTGGCATAGACCTCCTGGATGGAGCCTTGCAAATAGCCGACAGATTGACCGCTGGGCGCCTCCAGGCGGGTACCTTGCCTGTACACCATGGCAGTCGGGCTGGAGAACACTTCGGAGGTGAAATCAATCACCTTCAGGCGTGCGGCAGTAATGCTCATCGAGGCCAGTATGGCGTCGATCTTCCCGGCCTTGAGGCTTGGGATCATAGCGTCGTAGTCAATCTCGACCCACTGGCAACGGACATCCAGGTGTGCACAGATAGCGTTGCCGATATCAACTTCAAAACCGACCAGTTGACCGGTGTTGTCTTTATAGGCAAAGGGCGCGTAGTTGGGGTCAACGCCAAAGCGAATAACTTCGTAGTTTTTGGCAAGTACCGAACCATTGAATAAAAAAATAATAGACAGCGATAACATCAGGACTATTTTTTTCATTGTTTTATTCCTCGTTATTTGTAGAACAACAGAACGCTACATAACCTCCAGACATGTAATTTCTCGACGCATGAATAATGAGCCGGCAGGGGCGTCAAATTCTCGCGCCTGGCGATGACCGCCATACACCGCCGCCGCTATGGTCCCCGGCGCCAGGCAGTCACCTATCGGGAGCAGAGTCTGGATACCGGCTTCTCGCAACTCTTCGTCAGGCCGGTCGAGCGCCCGGAACAAAGCCTGCTCGGGCTCGCGGGACGTCACCAGTAACAGCGAGGCCACAGCAATCACACGAGGCCGACCGGTATAGACACAGCTGGCAATCACACCATCAGACGTCACCGTCATCAGCGAGTGGGAAGCGATGATGGTGACATCCAGTTCTAGCAGGCGACGCTGGATGCGATGTTGTTCAAGGGTGTTATGGGTCCAGGCCGCAACATCCGCTGCCGGGGTGACGAAGACAACCTCCACGCCCTGGGCCACCAACCGCTCGGCCAGCACGCTGCCCATGTAGTAATGATCGTCGTCGAACAACAGCACTGGCGAAGAGGCAAGCGCACCGCCCATCACATCATCCGGGGTCAGGATCGGCAGGCTTTCCAGTCCGGGCAAGGCCTGACGCAGCGCCCTGCCCAGGCCATCACGACGCCAGCGAGCGCCGGTCGCAATAAAAACGTGCGCGGCGGCGAAGTCCAGTACGTCTTGAGCCTCCAGGGGGCTTTGACGATAGATCTGCACCCTGTCCATGCGGCTCAGGGCATCCAGCCGATAGTCGATCACCCGCGACCAACTCGACAACCCGGGCAATTTTGACTCAAGCGCCACACGCCCGCCCAGGGTCCGCGAGCTCTCCACCAAGGCGACCTCCATGCCGCGCGCGCCCAGCACACGCGCACATTCAAGCCCGGCGGGCCCTGCACCGACCACCAGGGCGCGGCTTGAGCTGCGTGCAGGGCTCACCGACTCGGGGTGCCAGCCCCGCCGCCATTCTTCGCCCATGGTCGGGTTCTGTGTGCATCGCAAGGGCGTACTGGTGTGGTCGCCACTGACGCAGACATTGCAGCCAATGCATTCGCGGATCTCATCCATCCGCCCTTCTTCAATCTTCTTGGGCAGGAACGGGTCGGCAATCGACGGGCGGGCAGCACCGATCAGGTCCAGCACGCCACGTCTGACCAGGGAAACCATGGTATCCGGCGAGGTAAAACGCCCCACACCCACCAGCGGTTTGCTGGTCAACGCCTTCAGCCCGGATAAAAAGGTCTCTTGATAACCTTCGCTGGCAAAACGCGAGGTCATGCTGTCGTTCGACCAGTCGGCCACATTGATATCCCACAGGTCTGGCAAGTCAGCCAGCATGGTGAAGATTTCGGCCCCCTCCCCTTCGTGGGACAGGCCAGCGGCGATCTGCTCATCCACCGCCAACCGCACAGCGACCGCACACCGGTCGCCCACCGCGTCCCGAGTGTCTTCAATCAACTCGCGCAACAAGCGCACGCGATTCTCCAACACCCCTCCGTACTCATCGGTACGACGGTTGTTGCGCGGTGTCAGAAAATGAAACGGCAAGCCCAGATCGTGGCCGGCGTACACATAGACGATATCGAAACCCGCCGAGCGCGCCCGTAAGGCGGCCGCCCGATGCATCTGGCGCAGTTGCCTGATATCCGCAAGACTCATGGCCCGCGCCTGGACCGGGTCATACCCTCGCACTGGAGTGTCAGAGGGGGCCCACGGCACTTCGCGGCTGTAGCGATTCGGCGCGGAGTAGCCATTGAACGCCAGTTCAACGCCTGCCAGTGAACCGTGCTGGTGGACCGCCTCACACATGCGCGCCAGCGCCGGTATATCTCGCTCGTCCCACAACCGTGCTTCTATATAAGGAGAAAACTCGCTGTATGGGCTGATCTCGCACTCCTCCGTACAAACTACGCCCCATCCTCCCTGGGCCTTGATGCCACGCATACTCGCCATGGCGGAGGGGTGCACATGCCCCATACCGTTGCAATGAGGCACTTGATAAAAGCGGTTACGGGTGCGAACCGGTCCTATTTGAACTGATTCAAAAAGAATGTCATACCGAGGATCGCGCACAGGGCTACTCCCGAACGAATAAGTCCGTTGATAAAGGCTCAAAGAGCTATATAAAAATCAGTCGTGCGTTAACAGTCGAATTGCAACGCAGGTTCAACTTTGTACATAACCTACAAATGTTTGATGCAACTGTGCGATTGAACGCAAATACTCTTCCATCTCTGGACCGAGCTTTTTCGACATATCGTTAATCAACAAATGGGTCAGGGACAACATGGTCGACGTCGAGTCCCATAGCAGCTCAAGCTCCGTGGACACCCGGAATACCTCGTCGGCATTTTGCTCGGCCCACTCGCAAAAGTTATCGGTAATCAGCGTGACGGGAATATTGCGGCTGCGAGCCTCGCGACATAACAGCAGTGATTGGCGCGAATAACGTCGCGCTTCATAGACAATCAGCATCGAACCGGCCGGGGAAGCGAGCAATACCTCGCCGAAATGACCGGAGGCGCCATCCAGCAGATGCACGCCACGGCGCAGATACTGCAGCATATGAGCCATGGAACAGGCGGTACCGCGCTCAGTCCCGAAACCGGCGACAAAAATCTGCGGTGTTTGCGCAAGCCTGCTGGTCACTGCCTGCCAGGGAACGGTACGGGTGTATTCATAAACCCGCACCAGGGCCGCGATTTCCAACTCCAGGCTGCGGGCCAACGAACGCTGGCTATCAGAACCCTCCTGCTGGAAAGCGCGCAGCCGGTCGCCGATCAACCAGGGGCTATCGCCCAAGTCATCCTTGAGTTCGTTCTTGAGGTCTTTGAAATGCTTGTAGCCCACGGCGCGACAGAAGCGGCCAACGGTGGACTCACTGATGGCAAGCTTCTGCGCCACCATCGCCGAGTTCTCGAAGGGCAGATCCCTCAAGTTCGACAAAATATAAGCCGCCAGCGCGCGATAGGAAGGCGATCTGGATGACAGCTGCTGTTGGAGGCGTGTTTTTATAGGTGTGTTCATGGCGTCCTCTGCGCATGAGCACAAACTGATATTTTTCTATCACTCAGTCAATACGTGACAGATAACTATCAGAACAATCCTACAAATCAGGGTCTGGAGCCCAGCGTTCTACTTTTCCGGCATCGGCATCGGAAACGGCATGACATTGCTCACACCCCGCGCCTCGCTGATCTTGGGCGTGCCCAGGCGCTCGACTTCGTCGATGCGCACAATCGAATGCATCGGCACAAAACTGCGCACCACGCCTTCGAACTGGGCCTTGAGCTTTTCCTCGCCCGGATCGACGACCAGCTGCGTGCGCTCGCCAAAGACGAACTCTTCCACTTCCAGGAAGCCCCACAGATCACTTTGATAGATCTGTTTGGCGTACATTTCGAACACCTGGCCCTGGTTAAGGAAAATCACCTTGTAGATTGGAGCTTCACGTTTGGTCATGGGGGGCGGGCAGCACATCGGCGGATATAAATGAGGGCGCGAACTATAGCATGGCACCCGATGCACAGTGCTAGGAACCAATGGGCATGCCCCCTATAATGCGCGGTTCTTTACCACCAGTTGACGATTCCCATGGCCAAGAAGCTTTACATCGAAACCCACGGTTGCCAGATGAACGAGTACGACAGCTCGCGCATGGTCGATCTGCTGGGTGAACATCAGGCCCTGGAAGTCACGGCTCGCGCCGAAGATGCCGACGTGATCCTGCTCAATACCTGCTCGATCCGCGAACGGGCCCAGGACCGGGTCTACTCGCAGCTGGGCCGCTGGCGTGAACTGAAACTGGCCAACCCGGACATGGTGATCGCCGTCGGTGGTTGCGTGGCCAGCCAGGAAGGCGCGGCCATTCGCGACCGCGCACCCTATGTCGACGTGGTCTTCGGCCCGCAGACCCTGCACCGCCTGCCGGAAATGATCGACGCTGCGCGTATCACCAAGTTGCCGCAGGTGGACGTCTCGTTTCCGGAAATCGAAAAGTTCGACCACCTGCCCGAGCCACGCATCGACGGCCCGAGCGCCTATGTGTCAGTGATGGAAGGTTGCAGCAAGTACTGCACCTTCTGCGTGGTGCCTTATACCCGGGGCGAAGAAGTCAGCCGACCGTTCGACGATGTGCTGGCGGAAATCATCCACCTGGCCGAAAACGGCGTGCGTGAAGTGACCCTGCTGGGGCAGAACGTCAACGGCTATCGCGGCCAGACCCACGATGGGCGCCTGGCGGACCTGGCCGAGCTGATTCGCGTGGTCGCGGCGGTAGACGGTATCGAGCGGATTCGCTACACCACCTCGCACCCGCTGGAGTTCTCCGACAGCCTGATCCAGGCCCACGCCGAAGTGCCGGAGCTGGTCAAGCACCTGCATTTGCCGGTGCAATCGGGCTCGGACCGCATCCTCTCGGCGATGAAGCGCAACCACACGGCCCTGGAGTACAAGTCCAAGCTGCGCAAACTGCGCGCCGCCGTGCCGGGCATCTGCATCAGTTCGGACTTTATCGTTGGTTTCCCTGGCGAGACCGAGAAGGACTTCCAGCAGACCATGAAGCTGATTGAAGACGTCGGTTTCGACTTCTCCTACTCCTTCGTCTACAGCCAGCGCCCCGGCACACCGGCTGCCGACCTGGTCGACGAAACCCCGGAGGAGCTGAAAAAGGAGCGCCTCAACGCCTTGCAGCATCTCCTCAACCAGCAAGGTTTCGAGATCAGCCGACAAATGGTCGGCTCGACCCAGCGCATCCTGGTCACCGATTACTCGAAGAAAGACCCGGGCGAGTTGCAGGGACGTACCGAGAACAATCGGATCGTCAATTTCCGTTGCGACAACCCGACGCTGATCGGCCAGTTCGCCGACGTGCACATCGACGCGGCGCAACCGCACTCGCTGCGCGGCTCACTGATCCAGTAACCCATCAATACTCCTGACTGGTGGAGATCAAAATGTGGGAGCGGGCTTGCTCGCGAAGGCAGTGGATCAGTGACAGATGCATTGACTGACACACCGCCTTCGCGAGCAAGCCCGCCCCCACATGGGAACCGCGCAGCATTCCGATAACTTAAGTGCTTTCGCACACCGGCGGCTGGCGTTATCCTCTATTTCACCTAAACAGCCAAAGGGCGGCTAAAAGCAACCTTGAACGCACCCATAGCAGAACCCCATCGTTTCCTCCTCGAGCCGTTTGAGGCTCGTCGTTTCGCCAATCTGTGCGGACAGTTCGACGAGCACCTGCGCCTGATCGAACAACGCCTGAGCATCGAGATCCGCAACCGCGGCAATCAATTCGAGCTGATTGGCGAACCCCAGCACACCACGTCTGCAGAAAACCTGCTGCGTCGCCTCTACCGCGAAACCAAGGGTAGCGAGCTGTCGCCGGAAACCGTGCACCTGTACCTGCAGGAATCCGCCGTGGAAGACCTGGCCAACAACCCGGTGGCCGAAGCCAGCGTGGCGCTGCGTACCAAAAAAGGCATGATTCGCCCGCGCGGCTTGAATCAGCAGCGCTATGTCAAAGAAATCCTCGGCAACGACATCAACTTCGGCATCGGCCCGGCCGGTACCGGCAAGACCTACCTGGCCGTGGCCTGTGCGGTAGACGCCCTGGAGCGCGAACAGGTGCGACGCATCCTGTTGGTGCGCCCGGCGGTGGAAGCTGGCGAGAAACTGGGCTTTCTGCCCGGCGACCTGGCCCAGAAGATCGACCCGTACCTGCGCCCACTGTACGACGCACTGTATGAAATGCTCGGCTTCGAATACGTGGCCAAGCTGATCGAGCGCCAGGTGATCGAGATCGCCCCGCTGGCCTATATGCGCGGTCGCACGTTGAACAACAGCTTCATCATCCTCGACGAAAGCCAGAACACCACGGTCGAGCAGATGAAGATGTTCCTGACCCGTATCGGTTTCGGCTCCACCGCCGTGATCACTGGCGATATCACCCAGGTCGACCTGCCCAAGGGCACCAAGTCGGGCCTGGGCCAGGTGATCGAGGTGCTCAAGGACGTGCCGGGGATCAGCTTTACCCACTTCATGCCCAAGGATGTGGTGCGTCACCCGCTGGTGCAGCGCATTGTCGAGGCCTACGAGCGCTTCGAACACCGCGACGACGGGCTGTCGAAGGACAACCGCCGCGATGCTTGAGCTTGATCTGCAACTGGCCACTGAAGCGCCAGCCCCCAGCGAAGAACAGTTCCGCCAATGGTGCACACTGGCCCTGCGCCAGCGCAGCGCCGACTCGGAACTGACCATCCGTCTGGTGGACGAACCTGAAGGCCGCGAGCTGAATCACACCTGGCGCCAGAAAGACTACGCGACCAATGTGCTGTCGTTCCCCGCCGATGTGCCGGATGAACTGCTGGATATCCCGCTGCTGGGTGACCTGGTGATCTGCGTCGCGGTGGTGGAGCGCGAGGCAAAGGAACAAGGCAAGGCCCTGGAGGCCCACTGGGCCCACTTGGTCATGCACGGCTGCTTGCATCTGTTGGGTTACGACCATATAGATGATGAAGAAGCCGAAGAAATGGAAGCACTGGAACGAACGTTGCTTGCAGAGTTGGGTCATCCTGACCCCTATGCAGACGACGAACACTAATCGACACTCAACTGAAACAATCAAGGATTTAGAGTAATCGCTATGAGCGAAGACCGATCGAGCAACGGGCAAAAGTCATGGCTGGGTAAACTGACCCAGGCTTTTGCCCACGAGCCGAAAAACCGCCAGGAGCTGCTGGAGCTGCTGCGCGAGGCCCATCAGAACAAGTTGCTGGACAGCGAAGCGCTGGCCATCGTCGAAGGCGCCATCCAGGTGGCTGACCTGCAGGTTCGGGACATCATGGTCCCGCGCTCGCAGATGATCAGCATCAAGGCGACCCAGACCCCACGGGAATTCCTCCCGGCCGTGATCGACTCGGCGCACTCGCGCTACCCGGTGATCGGCGAAAGCCATGACGACGTCATGGGTGTCCTGCTGGCCAAGGACCTGCTGCCGCTGATCCTCAAGGAGAACGGCGACAGCTTCAACATCAAGGACCTGCTGCGTCCTGCGACCTTCGTGCCTGAATCCAAGCGCCTGAATGTGCTGCTGCGCGAGTTCCGCGCCAACCACAATCACATGGCCATCGTCATTGACGAATACGGCGGTGTCGCCGGCCTGGTGACCATCGAAGACGTGCTGGAACAGATCGTCGGCGATATCGAAGACGAACACGACGTTGAAGAAGACAGCTACATCAAGCCGCTGCCCAGCGGTGACTTCCTGGTCAAGGCGCTGACGCCGATCGAGAACTTCAACGAGTTCTTCGACAGCGAATTCTCCGACGATGAGTTCGACACTGTCGGTGGCCTGGTGATGAGTGCGTTTGGTCACTTGCCCAAGCGTAACGAAACCACCGAGATCGGCGCCTATCGCTTCCGCATCCTGAATGCCGATAGCCGTCGCATCCACCTGATCCGCCTGACACCTATTGCCCGCTAAGGACTGATATGCGCCGTCTCACCGCACCCGGCTGGTCCGGTAACCTGCTGGCCGTGGTGGCCGGTGCTATCACCACCCTGGCGCTGGCGCCGTTCGATATATGGCCGCTGGCGCTGGTGGCGGTCGGGGTGTTCTATGCCGGGATGCGCCAACTGACACCCCGCCAGGCCTTCGGGCGTGGCTGGTGTTTCGGCTTTGGCCTGTTTGGCGCGGGCACCAGTTGGATCTACTACAGCATCCATCACTTTGGCGGCGCGTCGGTGTTGCTGGCCGGGCTGTTGATGCTCGCGTTCACCGCCGCGATTGCGCTGTTCTTTGCCCTGCCCGCCTGGCTCTGGGCGCGCTGGCTGCGCCGTAACGAAGCGCCGCTGGCCGATGCCCTGGCGTTTGCCGCGCTATGGGTGGGCCAGGAAGCGTTTCGCGGCTGGTTCCTCACCGGTTTCCCTTGGTTGTACTCCGGTTACAGTCAACTCGACGGCCCGCTGGCCGGGCTCGCGCCGCTGGGCGGGGTGTGGCTGATTTCGTTTGCCCTGGCCTTGAGCGCGGCACTGCTCGTCAACCTGCCGCGTTTGCTGGCAGCCAGGCGCAACGCGTTTATCGGCGCAGGCCTGGTGCTGCTGGTTGCGCCCTGGGCCATTGGCCTGGGGCTCAAGCACTACGCCTGGACCAGCCCCGCCGGTGAACCGCTGACCGTCGCGGCGATCCAGGGCAATGTCGAGCAGAGCATGAAGTGGGACCCGGCCCAGCTCAACGCGCAACTGGCGCTGTACCGCGACATGAGTTTTGCCTCCAAGCGCGTGGACCTGCTGATCTGGCCGGAAACCGCCGTGCCGGTGCTCAAGGAGTCCGTCGAGGGCTACCTGGGGATGATGGGCAAATTCGCTGCCGACCGGAACGCGGCGATGATCACCGGCGTGCCGATCCGCCAGGAAGTACGCCATGAGAAGCGCTACTTCAATGGCATCACCGTGGTCGGTCAAGGCGATGGCACCTATTTGAAGCAGAAGCTGGTGCCCTTTGGCGAGTACGTACCGCTGCAGGATGTATTGCGCGGGCTGATCGCGTTCTTCGACCTGCCGATGTCGGACTTCGCCCGCGGGCCTGAGGACCAGGCCATGCTGCAAGCCAAGGGTTATCAGATCGCGCCGTATATCTGCTACGAAGTGGTCTATCCGGAGTTCGCCGCCGGCCTCGCCGCCCGCAGCGACTTACTGCTGACCATCAGCAATGACACCTGGTTCGGCACCTCCATCGGCCCCTTGCAGCACCTGCAAATGGCCCAGATGCGCGCCCTGGAAGCCGGCCGCTGGATGATCCGTGCCACCAACAACGGCGTGACCGGCCTGATCAACCCATTCGGGCAGATTACCGAGCAGATCCCACAGTTCGAGCGCGGCATTCTCTATGGCGAGGTCGTACCGATGCACAACCTGACGCCGTACCTGCAATGGCGTTCGTGGCCGCTGATCATCCTGTGCCTGGGGCTGTTTGGCTGGGCACTGCTGGCCGGGCGCATGGCCAAGACCGTCTGACAGACACCCAAGCCCCAATGTGGCAGCGGGCTTTTTGTGGGAGCGGGCTTGCCCGCGATGGAGGTGTATCAGTCAGCATTTTTAGTGACTGACCCACCGCCATCGCGGGCAAGCCCGCTCCCACGCAAGCCCCACATGTTGATTTGCGGCGTTAACGATAGAACAGGCGGTAACCTACCTGCCCCACCGCCTCATTGATCAACTGCCCGCTCTGCCAGATCGACTTGAATTCCGGCATCCAGCCGCCCAGTGGCCGGGCATTGTCCACCCCCAGGAAGCCGACCGGCGCCGGCACCACGGTAAAGCCGGCCTTCTCGAAGCTCCACACCGAACGCGGCATATGCCAGGCCTGGGTCACGACTACCACGCGCTTGACGCCCTGGGGCAACAGGATCTCGGCACTCATCTGCGCATTTTCCCAGGTGGTGCGGCTGCGCTCTTCCTTCCAGCGTACGGCCACGCCAAAGTCTTGTTGCATCGACACCGCCATCAACTGCGCCTCGCTGGGCGGCGTGCCGTAGTGCAGGCCGCCGCTGGTCAGTACCGGCAGCCCGGACGCCTTGGCCAATCGCGCCGCGTAGCGCTGGCGCTCCAGGCCGATACCGGTCGGCTGATCGGCGCCCCACGCCGGATCACCGCGCTCGCGGCCCGAGCCCAGCACCACAATGGCATCGGCCCGTTCTGCCAGGCTGGCCCAGTCTTCCACGGCCAATGGCGGCTCGGTTTCCAAGGCGCGTGCGCCCCACTCCACCATCACCGGCAAGCTGATCAGCCACATCCCGCCAAACCCGAGGGCAAAGCACACGCCGGCCAAACGTGGACGGGTGCGGCGAAACCACCAGGCAAGGGCCAGCAGCAGCAAGAGAATGCCGGGCGGCAGCAATAATTGTTTGATGAAATAACGAATAGGCATCGAGCATCTCCAAAGATGCCCGAAGCCTAAGGTGTAACGGGGTTTAGCGACAATCTTTACCAGCGGTGGATAACGCTGATCAGGTTACTTGAATCGCACAGACCGCAGCTTTTCCGGGCTGCGGCCGGCGGACAAGTCCTTGAGCCATACCACCTTGGACGATCGCACCGCTTCCCTGGCTGGCACAGGAGCCACCCATTGCGGGATCGGGCGCGCGTTCAAGTCCAGGTAGGCCTTGATCACTTCAAACTCTGCAGGGCTCAAGCCTCGCAGTTCCAGCTCATCAGGCCGTTCGTCACGCAATCGGCCTGCGGTTCTTGCTGCGTCCAGTGCTCGACCCAAGCGGTCGATCAGTCCTTCATACACTTCCGGTTTCGTTCTCATTCGCTGCAAATCAACCATCCCCTCACCTCATTAAAGATAAGTCTCACTCCCCAATAAACAGCGTAGCTGCGCTGACGCAACCAACCGCGCGCCGCGACCAACGGCCTGCGCAGCGCAATCAGGGTTTCCCTCGATAGAGTGGGGTCATGTATGCTACGGCGCTTCCTGTAACTCCACTTCCCGCAGGGTTTGGGCACGGACGCGCCGCTTTTTGGTGTCGCTCAACCCGGACAATGCACCGAAGAGGATTAGGCCACCCCTATTCAGTTCAAAAGTAGCCATGCACGAACAATATCAGCCCCGTGAAATAGAAAATGCCGCCCAAACTTTCTGGGACGAGCAAAAGTCCTTTGAAGTCAGTGAACAGCCAGGCAAGGAGACTTACTACTGCCTATCCATGTTCCCTTACCCCAGCGGCAAACTACACATGGGGCATGTGCGTAACTACACCATCGGCGACGTGATTTCCCGCTACCAGCGCATGCTCGGCAAAAACGTCCTGCAACCTATGGGTTGGGACGCCTTCGGCATGCCTGCGGAAAACGCCGCGATGAAAAACAACGTAGCGCCCGCCAAGTGGACCTACGAGAACATCGCCTACATGAAGACCCAGCTGCGCAGCCTGGGCCTGGCCGTGGACTGGTCCCGCGAAGTGACCACCTGCAAGCCGGACTACTACCGCTGGGAACAATGGCTGTTCACCCGCCTGTTCGAAAAAGGCGTGATCTACAAAAAAAGCGGCACCGTGAACTGGGACCCGATCGACCAGACCGTCCTCGCCAACGAGCAAGTGATCGACGGCCGTGGCTGGCGTTCCGGCGCGCTGATCGAAAAGCGCGAAATCCCGATGTACTACTTCAAGATCACCGCCTACGCCGATGAACTCTTGTCGAGCCTAGACGACCTGCCGGGCTGGCCTGAACAGGTCAAGACCATGCAGCGCAACTGGATCGGCAAGTCCAAGGGCATGGAAGTGCAGTTCCCGTACAACGTCGATTCCATCGGTGAAACGGGCGCTCTGAAAGTTTTCACCACCCGTCCGGACACCCTGATGGGCGCGACCTACGTCGCCGTGGCCGCCGAACACCCGCTGGCCACCCAAGCCGCACAGAACAACCCTGAGCTGCAGGCCTTTATCGCCGAATGCAAAGGCGGCAGCGTGGCTGAAGCCGACGTCGCCACCCAGGAGAAAAAAGGCCTGCCGACCGGGCTGTTCGTCGAGCACCCTCTGACCGGTGAAAAACTGCCGGTTTGGGTCGCCAACTATGTGCTGATGCACTACGGCGATGGTGCAGTAATGGCAGTGCCCGCTCACGACGAGCGCGATTTCGAATTCGCCACCAAGTACAACCTGCCGATCAAGTCTGTGGTGCGTACCAGTTCCGGTGATACCAACCCGGCCCCATGGCAAGACGCCTACGGCGAACACGGTACCCTGATCAACTCCGGCGAGTTCGACGGCCTGGACTTCGTAGGCGCTTTCGACGCCATTGAAGTCGCCCTGATCAAGAAAAACCTCGGCGCCTCGCGTACCCAGTTCCGCCTGCGCGACTGGGGCATCAGCCGCCAGCGCTACTGGGGCTGCCCGATCCCGATCATCCACTGCGAAACCTGCGGTGACGTGCCGGTACCGGAAGACCAACTGCCAGTCGTCCTGCCCGAAGACGTGGTGCCGGACGGCGCCGGTTCGCCACTAGCGCGCATGCCCGAGTTCTACGAGTGCAGCTGCCCGAAATGCGGCCAGCCTGCCAAGCGTGAAACCGACACCATGGACACCTTCGTCGAGTCCTCGTGGTACTACGCCCGCTACGCCTCGCCGCACTATGAAGGCGGCCTGGTGGAAAAATCCGCAGCCGACCACTGGTTGCCGGTGGATCAGTACATCGGTGGTATTGAACACGCGATCCTGCACCTGCTGTACGCGCGCTTCTTCCACAAGCTGATGCGTGACGAAGGCCTGGTGAGCTCTGACGAGCCGTTCAAGAACCTGCTGACCCAGGGCATGGTGATCGCCGAGACTTACTATCGCCGCGAAGCCAATGGCGCCTACACCTGGTTCAACCCGGCGGACGTCGAGTTGGAGCGTGACAGCAAAGCCAAGGTGATCAGTGCCAAGTTGAAATCCGACGGCCTGCCGGTGGAAATCGGCGGTACCGAGAAGATGGCCAAGTCGAAGAACAACGGCGTCGACCCGCAGTCGATGATCGACCAGTTCGGCGCCGACACCTGCCGCCTGTTCATGATGTTCGCCTCGCCGCCCGATATGAGCGCCGAATGGTCGGACTCTGGCGTCGAAGGTTCGCACCGCTTCCTCAAGCGCGTCTGGCGCCTGGCCCATGGCCATATCAGCCAGGGCTTGCCGGGCAAACTGGACGTGGCGTCGTTGAGCGACGAGCAGAAACTCATTCGCCGCAGCACCCACCTGGCCATCAAGCAAGCCAGCCAGGACGTGGGCCAGCACCATAAATTCAACACCGCCATCGCCCAGGTGATGACGCTGATGAACGTGCTGGAAAAAGCCCCGCAGGCTACCGAACAGGACCGTGCACTGGTGCAGGAAGGTCTGGAAGCAGTCGTCCTGCTGCTGGCGCCGATCACCCCGCACATCAGCCACGACCTGTGGAGCCAGTTGGGCCACAGCGGCGCGGTGATCGATGCTGCATGGCCGGTCGCGGATGACAGCGCCCTGGTCCAGGACACGCTGCAACTGGTGATTCAGGTCAACGGTAAACTGCGCGGCCAGATCGACATGCCTGCCAGCGCCAGCCGCGAAGAAGTAGAAGCCGCCGCGCGCTGCAATGAGAACGTGCTGCGCTTCACCGAAGGCCTGACGATCCGCAAAGTGATCGTAGTGCCCGGTAAACTGGTCAATATCGTCGCTAGCTAATCGGATCGGGCGCCAGGGCAAGAGCCCTGGCGCCGAACAAAACCTCCAGGGCCTCGATAAGGCCCACATGGTTTCAAGGGGAGCAATAAAATGATCAAACGCAACTTGCTGGTTATGGGCCTTGCCGTACTGCTGAGCGCATGCGGCTTCCAGCTGCGCGGCACCGGCACCACGGAACTGGCGATCAAGGAATTGGATGTCAGCGCGCGCAACTCCTATGGTGAAACCGTGACCCAGCTGCGCCAAACTCTGGAAAACAGCGGCGTCAAAGTCTATAACGGCGCGGCTTACAAGCTGGTGCTGATCGACGAGAAAGAGACCCAGCGTAACCTCAGCTACGCCAGTGCCGGCCGCTCTTCGGACATCGAGTTGAGCAGCGTGCTCATGTTCCAGATCCAGGGCCACGACCAGTTGCCGCTGATCAGCGACAAACTGCAAGTGCAGAAAGTCGTGACGCACGACGGCAACAACCTGGTCGGTTCCGACACTGAGGTCAATCAGGTTCGCAATGAAATGCGCCGTGACCTGGTCCAGCGTATGGTCCTGCGCCTGCAGATGATCAGCCCGGCCCAGCTCGATGCCCTGCAGCAGACTGCCGACGCCAAGGCCAAGGCGGATGCCGAGGCGCTGAAAGCCGCGCAGGACTATGAAAACAGCATTCCCAAGCAATCGCCTGTTGAAGTCCCTGCCGAGTAAACCAGACGGGGCGCGTCATGCGCCCCGTCCATCCAGCCTATGAAACTCGCCCCCGCCCAACTCGCCAAACACCTGCAAGGCAACCTCGCGCCTGTGTACATCGTCAGTGGCGATGATCCGCTGTTGTGCCAGGAAGCCGCCGACACCATTCGCCAGGCTGCGCGCCAGCAAGGCTTTGATGAACGCCAGGTGTTCAGTGCCGACGCCAGCTTCGACTGGGGCACCCTGCTCCAGGCCGGGGCCAGCATGTCGCTGTTTGCCGAAAAACGCCTGCTGGAACTGCGCCTGCCCTCGGGCAAGCCCGGCGACAAAGGCGCGGCAGCCCTGATGGAATACTGCGCCCGCCCCGCCGAGGACACGCTGTTGCTGATCAGCCTGCCCAAGCTCGATGGCAGCGCGCAGAAAACCAAATGGGGCAAGGCGCTGGTGGAAGGGGCACAGACCCAGTTCATCCAGATCTGGCCGGTGGACAGCAGTCAGTTGCCGCAATGGATTCGCCAACGCCTGTCGCAAGCCGGATTGTCTGCCAGCCAGGACGCAGTCGAACTGATCGCGGCCCGGGTTGAAGGCAACCTACTGGCGGCGGCCCAGGAAATCGAAAAGCTCAAGCTGATGGCCGAAGGTGGCCAGATCACCGTCGAGACCGTGCAGGGCGCGGTGGCCGACAGCGCACGCTTTGACGTATTCGGGCTGGTGGACGCAATCCTCAACGGTGATGCGGCCCACGCCTTGCGCATGCTCGAAGGGCTGCGCGGTGAAGGGGTCGAGCCGCCGGTGATTCTCTGGGCGCTGGCCCGGGAACTGCGCTTGCTGGCCAATATCGCCCTGCAGTACAGCCAGGGCACCCCTCTGGACAAGGCCTTCAGCCAGGCCCGCCCGCCGGTGTGGGACAAGCGCAAGCCCCTGATGAGCAAGGCCCTGCAACGGCACTCGGCGCAACGCTGGGCGCAATTGTTGCTCGAAGCCCAACGCATCGACGCGCAGATCAAGGGCCAGGCCGCAGGGTCGCCGTGGATGAGCTTGAGCCGTTTGTCGCTGCTGATGTCCGGCCAGCGCCTGGCACTGCCCGCCGAATAGCACGCTCGCCCAACCACCACCAAACCAATGTAGGAGCTGGCTTGCCTGCGATGCAGGCGCCTCGGTGTGTCAGTCACGCGGTGGTGATGCCATCGCAGGCAAGCCAGCTCCTACAGTTTTGATCGTCGCCGTATTCAGGTTTTTGATATTTCCTACATCGCGCCGGGCTGGACAGCCGGCAGACTTCGGCAGATGATTTGCACCGCATCACCCACCCCATCGGAGAGTCCCGATCATGAGCAAAAAGCCATCCAAGCATGGCCCCAACAAGGCCAAATCCATCATCGCCCAGCCGTTGTTCCGCAGTCGCCAGGAACGCGCCGGCAAAGGCAAAGGCAGCTACCGCCGCGAAGCCTTCCAGTCTAATAGCTGGGAGGCTTCTTACTTTCTGGCTGCCTGAAGGCAAGCGCCCCTCTGGCATGATAAGGTCTGCACCTGATTCGTATTTCCTGGACCTGTGCATGCCCTCTAGTCTTTCCCGTCGTTGGCACCTTCGCCAATTGATTGCTGCCTCCAGCCTGATCCTGTTAGTCGCCTGCGCCGAAAAACCCACCGCCGCCGACGCTCAGCCCCTGCCCACGCTCCAGACCGCACCGGTTGCCGCCCCCGCCGTAGTTGCGCCCCTGGCCGTGACCAATCTCGATATCCAACCGACCCAGACCTTCGCCGAATGGCAGGCAGGTTTTCGCGTCGAGGCCCTGAAGGCCGGTATCACCCCGACGGTATTCGACACCGCCTTCGCCAACGTCACCCCCGACATGGCGGTCATCCGCGCCGACCGCAGCCAGCCGGAATTTTCCCGCCCGGTGTGGGAATACCTCAACGGTGCCTTGTCGGCGCTGCGCGTACGCAATGGCCAGGCCTTGCTGATCAAGCACGCCGATATCCTGCAAAGCATCGAACAGCGCTACGGCGTTGATCGCCAGGTGCTGGTCTCGGTATGGGGCATGGAAAGTAACTTCGGTTCGTTCCAGGGCAATAACTCGGTGATCCGCTCCCTGGCGACCCTGGCCTATGAAGGCCGCCGCCCGGCATTCGCCCAGGCGCAGTTGCTGGCCGCGCTGCAAATCATCCAGCACGGTGACATTCCAGCCGAACAGATGCGCGGCTCGTGGGCCGGCGCCATGGGCCAGACCCAGTTCATACCGACCACCTACAACACCCACGCCGTGGACTTCGACGGCGACGGTCGCCGCGACATCTGGAACAGCTCGGCCGACGCCCTCGCCTCCACTGCGCACTACCTGCAAAGCTCGGGCTGGCAGAAAGGCCAGCCGTGGGGCTTTGAGGTGCAGCAATTGCCGACAAACTTCAATTACGCCCTGGCTGATGGCGTGGTGCGCAAGCCGGTCGGCGAATGGTTGAAGCTGGGC
The DNA here is from genome assembly GCF_016405645.1 of Pseudomonas sp. MF5691. Taxonomy (NCBI): domain Bacteria; kingdom Pseudomonadati; phylum Pseudomonadota; class Gammaproteobacteria; order Pseudomonadales; family Pseudomonadaceae; genus Pseudomonas; species Pseudomonas sp. MF5691. The sequence continues at coordinate 97,280 of NZ_JAEKDC010000001.1, read as the reverse complement.
CTGCAGGTGCCGGCCGGTGCCAGCGTGCCGCCCAACGTAGAAACGCTGTCGGCCGCCCTGCTGCTGCCGGCCGGCCATCGTGGCCCGGCGTTCCTGGTGCTGGATAACTTCCGCGCAATCCTCAAGTACAACAACTCGTCGTCCTACGCCCTGGCGGTCGGCCTGTTGTCCGAGCGTTTTGGCGGCGGTGGGGTGATTCGCGGCGATTGGCCAACGGATGAACTGCCACTGACCCGCTCCCAGCGCATCGAGTTGCAGACGGTGTTGAGCGCCAATGGCTATGAGGCCGGCAACCCGGACGGGATTATCGGCGCCAATACGCGCAAGGCGATTCGTGCGGCGCAGCAGTCGTTGGGCTGGCCGGCGGATGGATATCCGACGGTGAAGTTGTTGGAGTCGTTGCGTAGCCGCTAGATCGGCGTAGGGCGACTGCCGCTCCCACATTTGGAATGCAATTCCCTGTGGGAGCCAGCTTGCTCGCGATAGCGTGCCGACAGGCGGCAAAACACTCAGAGCCTAGACACCACATCCTGCTCCAGCACCAGCCGCTGTTCCCCCGCATCCAGGCGCACCAAGGCGCCCATCGGCAAGGTCAGATTGGGGTCGCAATGGCCGCTGCGCCAGCCGGACAGGACCGGAACGCAGAACGGTTGGAAGGTCTGTTTCAGCAGCCGCTCCAGCGCGACGTTATCCACTCCCGCCACATCCCCCACCAGCACACCGCGCACCTGCGCCAGCTTGCCCGCCAGGCGCAAGTGCGTCAGCAGGCGGTCGATGCGATAGATTGGCTCGTTGACGTCCTCGATAAACAGGATGATGCCCTCGGCATCAAGCTCGAAGGGGGTGCCCATCACCGCCGCGATCATCGACAGATTGCCCCCCAGCAAGCGCCCACAGGCGATGCCAGGCTCAATGGTGGTCAGCGGGTACGCCACTGGGTGCGCCAGCACACTGCCAGCGCCCAGCTGGCCGCGCAGCAGGCTGAACAGTGATGACTCAGTGGGTTGTTGCTTGTCACCGAGCAGGTCGGCATTGAGCATCGGGCCGTGGAAGGTCACGAAGCCTGCGTAGCGGCTGATCGCCAGGTGCAGTGCGGTGATATCGCTGTAGCCGACGAAGGGCTTGGGATTGGCTGCCAGCAGCTCGAAATCCACGCTATCGAGCAAGCGTGGGGTGCCGTAGCCCCCGCGCAGGCAGAAGATGGCGTCGATCTCAGGATCGGCGAAGGCCGCGTGCAGGTCACGCAGGCGTACTTTATCGCTGCCGGCCAGATAGCCATCGCGCTCATACACCCCCGAGAAAATCCGCAGCTCGTAACCACGGGCGCGCATCCATTGCCCGGCCTTTTCAACATCCAGCGCGGCGGGGCCAGCGGGGGCAATGAGGCCGATCACACCTTCGGCGCGCAGGGCGGGTACGGCGGTGGCAAGCGGGTTAGTCATCCTTGGTTCTCCCTATTCTGTACAGCACAACGAACTGTGGGAGCGGGCTTGCCCGCGATGCACACGCCTCGGTGATCAGTTGCACCGAGGCGATGCTATCGCGGGCAAGCCCGCTCCCACACAAGCCAGCCACCCTACACGCCCATCCACACAAATGGATCGGCGCCAAGGTTTAGGAAACCAGGCTAGCCTTGACCAGCTTGGCCTGTTCGTCGGCGTGGTACGACGAACGTACCAGCGGGCCCGACGCGACGTTCTTGAAGCCCATCTTGTAGCCTTCTTCGGCAAACCAGGCAAAGGTGTCCGGGTGCACGAAACGCTGCACCGGCAAGTGGCTGCGCGACGGTTGCAGGTACTGGCCGAGAGTCAGCATGTCGATGTCGTGTTCGCGCATGCGCTTCATGACTTCGATGACTTCTTCGTCGGTTTCGCCCAGGCCCAGCATCAGCCCGGACTTGGTCGGGATGTGCGGCATCATCTGCTTGAATTTCTGCAGCAGGGTCAGCGACCACTGGTAGTCCGAACCCGGACGCGCAGCCTTGTACAGGCGCGGCACGGTTTCCAGGTTGTGGTTGAACACATCTGGCGGCTCGGCGGCAGTGATTTCCAGGGCGACGTCCATACGGCCACGGTAGTCCGGGACCAGGGTCTCGAGCATCACGTTCGGCGACAGTTTGCGGATTTCGCGGATGCAGTCTGCAAAGTGCTGGGCACCGCCGTCGCGCAGGTCATCGCGGTCTACCGAGGTGATCACCACGTACTTGAGTTTCAGGTCGGCGATGGCGATGGCCAGGCTTTCCGGCTCGTTGACGTCCAGAGGTTTCGGCCGGCCATGGCCAACGTCGCAGAACGGGCAACGACGGGTGCAGATGTCCCCCATGATCATGAAGGTTGCGGTGCCGCCGGAGAAGCACTCACCCAGGTTCGGGCAGGAGGCTTCTTCGCACACACTGTGCAGCTTGTGCTTACGCAGCAGCGCCTTGATACGGTCGACTTCCGGCGAGACCGGGATGCGTACGCGGATCCAGTCGGGCTTTTTCGGCAGTTCGGTGGTCGGAATGATCTTCACCGGGATGCGTGCAACCTTCTCGGCGCCGCGCAGCTTGACGCCGGCTTCCACCTTGGCACGCGGAGCCGGGGCCGGACGCTCGGTAATGTCCAGCGTCGGGATCATGGTTTGCACAACATCAGTAGTCATATCAGTCGATTCCGCCCGTCAGGGTCGTCTGCTCAGCATAGTCGAGGTGTTTGACGAGCTGCGCGCGCAGCCGGGCACTTACCTCGGCAAATTCTAGGGGTGTTGCGTGATCACTCAACTGGGTCATGGCCAAACCGGCGTAACCACAGGGATTGATCCGGCGAAACGGCGCCAGGTCCATGTCCACGTTCAGGGCCAGGCCATGAAAGGAACAGCCATGGCGGATGCGCAGGCCCAGGGAGGCGATTTTCGCGCCGTCGACATACACACCTGGAGCATCGGGCTTGGCCACGGCAGTCACACCATAACTGGCCAGCAGCTCGATCAGGCAGTTTTCCATGCGACTGACCAGCTCACGCACGCCGTAACCCAGCTTGCGCACATCCAGCAGCAAATAAGCCACCAGTTGTCCGGGCCCATGGTAAGTCACTTGACCACCTCGGTCGACCTGCACCACCGGAATATCACCCGGAAGTAGTAGATGCTCAGCCTTGCCAGCCTGGCCCTGGGTGAATACCGGCGGGTGTTCCACCAGCCAGATTTCGTCGGGAGCCGAGCTGCCGCGCTCATTGGTAAAGCGCTGCATGGCGTGCCAGACCGGCTCGTACGCCATCTGGCCGAGCTCGCGAAAGCCCAGGACCTGCGACATCACAACACCATATGTACGAAACCGGTGGCTCGCAGTTCGCTGTTGATGTCGTAAAGCTGGTCTTGACCGGTCGCAACGATGTGCAACTGGATCGTGGTGTACTTACCGTTGGTGCTCAAGCGCTCATCCACACGGTTGTCGTTGATCGTTGCGTGTTTACGCATGATCTCGAGGATCTTGTCTTTGTTGCCCACACCGGTATCGCTGATCACCTTGACGGGATAGTCCGTCACCGGGAATTCGATCTTTGGCGCCTTTACTTCTTTATCGGTCATGGCGAAACGGCCTCGTAAGCGGTAAGCCGTGGCGACGGGCAAAGCCCCGCGTCGGATCAACGCGGGGCTTTGCGGGTGCACACAATCAGTTGAACAAGCCGTAGAAGAATAGACGGATGCTATCCCACACGCGGCGGAAGATACCACCTTCCTCAACGGCGTCGAGCGCGATCAGATCGGCGCTGTGTACGACTTTGTCGTCCAGCTTCACTTCGACTTTACCGATCACATCGCCCTTGGCGATTGGCGCGGTCAGTTGTGGGTTCATGGTCATGCTGGCAGCCAGTTTCTTCAGCTGGCCTTTAGGCATGGTCAGGGTCAGGTCGTCAGCCAGGCCGGCCTTGACTTGACGCTCGGTGCCTTTCCACACAGGAGCCTGGGCCAGTTCGGCACCCTTCTGGTAGAAGGTCTGGGTTTCGAAGAAACGGAAGCCATAGGTCAGCAGCTTCTGGGTTTCCGCCGCACGGGCCTGTTCGCTGTTGGTGCCGAACACCACGGCGATCAGACGTTGGCCGTCACGCACAGCCGAGGACACCATGCAGTAGCCGGCTTCGTCGGTATGCCCGGTTTTCAGGCCGTCGACGGTCTTGTCGCGCCACAGCAACAGGTTGCGGTTAGGCTGCTTGATGTTGTTCCAGAAGAACTCTTTCTGGGAGTAGATGGCGTAGTGCACCGGGTCGACACGAATGATCGCGCGCGCCAGGATCGCCATGTCATGGGCCGACGAGTAGTGGTCTGGGTTTGGCAGGCCGGTCGGGTTCATGAAGTGACTGTTGGTCATGCCCAGGTCAGTCACGGTTTTGTTCATCATGTCGGCAAATGCATCTTCGCTGCCGGCAATGTGTTCGGCCAGGGCGACGCTGGCGTCGTTACCGGACTGGATGATGATGCCGTGCAGCAGGTCGCTGACGGAGACCTGGGAGCCGACCTTGATGAACATCCGCGAACCGCCGGTGCGCCAGGCGTTTTCGCTGACGGTCACCGGATCGTTTTCACCGATCTGGCCGCGACGGATTTCCAGGGTCGCGATATAGGCGGTCATCAGCTTGGTCAGGCTGGCCGGCGGCAGGCGCTGGTCACCGTTGTTTTCGACCAGCACGTTGCCGCTGGCGGCATCCATGAGCACGTAGGACTTGGCAGCCAGTTGCGGTGGTGCTGGCATCATTTCGACGGCCCAGGCAGCGGGCGCAATGATCAGCGGGACAAGCAGGCACAGGCGTTTGGCTAAGGTGGTGATGTTCATCCGTCTCTCGAAATTGCTTATGGAAACTTGCCCTCGCGGGCAAAACATTCAGACAGCCCGTCACCAGGCTGTCGCGTATTCAGTTGCCAGCTCAACCCTTGCCTTCGGGTTTTTATTATTCGAAGAGCCTGCAACCAGGGCCCCGGCGCGCAAGCGCGCCAGCACCCTCGATCCGCTACTGCTTATTCGGCGCCGACCACGCTGGGCTGGCCCAGGTTGGCCAATCGCACGCTGTTCTGTACCTGGGCAATCTCACCCGCCGAGCCGATGGGGCCCAGGCGTACCCGGTGCAGGGTCTGCTGGTTACGCACAATGGAGCTGATAAAGACTGGCGCGCTGACCATCCCGCTGAGCTTGGACCTTAACAGTTCTGCCGCATCCGGGTTGGCGAAAGCGCCGACTTGCAGGTACTGCCCGCCCGCTGCATTGCCCGGCGCCGCCTGTGGCACGGCCACGACTGGCGCGGCGTGCTGCTGGGGCGGCGGCGTCCACTGCTCGACCTTGCCTGCCGAAGCGGTGATCTGCGGTTGTGCGCTCTGTGGTTCGTTGAGCATCAATGGCGCTGGCTTGCCGCGCTGGGCCCAGTACTGGGCCGGGTCGATGCCTTCAACCTTGACCCGCGCCGTGCCGGATTCGGCATAGCCGAGTTTTTTCGCGGCTGCGTAGGACAAGTCGATGATGCGGTCGGAGTAGAACGGCCCACGGTCGTTGACCCGCAGGATTACCACGCGGTTGTTGTCCAGGTTGGTCACCCGTACATAGGCCGGCAGCGGCAAGGTCTTGTGGGCCGCGCTCATGCCGTACAGGTCATACACCTCGCCGTTGGCGGTGTTCTGCCCGTGGAACTTGGTGCCGTACCAGGACGCGGTACCCGACTGCACATAGTTCTTGGATTCCTGCAGCGGAAAGTAGGTCTTGCCCAGTACCGTGTAGGGGTTGGCCTTATAGTTGCCGGTATGCAGGGTCGGCGTGGCATCCGGGATGCGCGAGACGTCAACGTCCCACCACGGCGCGCCGTCCTTGTGAGCCCGGTTGATATCCAGCCCCGGCTGCGCGCGGACTACCGGGCCACCGGCCTTCTGCGCCGGCGCACGGCTGGTGGAGCAACTGACAACCAGCAAGGACAATGCGGCAAGCGCCACCAGCTTGAGCGGTTTATTGATCGGCGATACCCGCATTACTTGACGCCCCGTGCTTGAACCAGCATGTCTGACAGCTGATGTACGGCCATGGCGTACATCACACTGCGGTTATAACGCGTGATTGCGTAAAAATTCTTCAGGCCCATCCAGTATTCCGGGCCGTCTGCGCCCTCCAGGCGAAAGGCGGTAACCGGTATATCATCGCGCAGCGCATCATGACTTGACCAGCCCAGCGCCCGCAACTCCCCGACGGTTTTCACCGGCTCGATGCCCTGGGTCAGGCCTTCATCGGCGCGATCGCCCGTGACATCGGCGCGAATCACCACCGGCTCGCCAGCCACCCAGCCGTGACGTTTGAAGTAGCTGGCAACACTGCCGATGGCATCATCGGGGTTGCTCCAGATATTGATATGGCCATCACCGTCGAAATCCACGGCGTAGGCGCGAAAGCTGCTCGGCATGAACTGTGGCAGGCCCATGGCCCCGGCGTACGAGCCTTTGAGGGTCAATGGGTCGATCTGCTCTTCACGGGCCAGCAGCAGGAACTCGCGCAGTTCCTTGCGGAAGAATTCGGCACGGGGCGGGTAATCGAAGCCCAGGGTCGACAAGGCGTCGATCACCCGGAAACTGCCGGTATTGCGCCCGTAAAAGGTTTCAACGCCGATAATCGACACGATCACCTGGGCCGGCACGCCATATTCCTGCTCGGCACGGGCCAGTACGGCCTCGTGCTGGCGCCAGAAGTCCACACCCCGCGCCACCCGGGCGTCGGTGAGAAACATCGGGCGATAGTCCTTCCACTGTTTGACGCGCTCGGCGGGGCGAGAGATCGCGTCGAGGATCGACTGCTTGCGCTGAGCCTCGCGGAACACGCCCATCAGTTGTTCGCCGGCGAAACCATAGTCACGCGTCATCTCGCCGACAAACTCGGCGACCTGGGGCGAGCCGTCGTAATCGCCGGCCAGGGCTGGCTGTGCAGCGCCAAAGGCGCCCACCAAGCCCAGACAGGACGCATACCGAGCAGCCCAGCCACGCATTGCTTGCATTGACATCTTCACCTTATTCAAACCTGTGCGATCCACTTGCGATGGGTATGGATCGACATCAAGACCCCAAACGCTGACAGTAATGTCACCAACGAAGTTCCGCCGTAGCTAATGAACGGCAACGGCACCCCAACCACCGGCAGCAGGCCACTGACCATACCGATGTTGACGAAAACGTAAACAAAAAAAGTCATTGTCAGCGCGCCGGCAAGCAATTTACCGAACAACGTCTGCGCTTGCGCGGTAATCACCAAGCCACGCCCGATCAACAGCAAGTAGATCAGCAACAGTGCGCAGATGCCCACCAGGCCGAACTCCTCACCCATCACCGCGATAATAAAGTCGGTGTGGCTTTCCGGCAGGAAGTCCAGGTGCGACTGGGTGCCCAGCAACCAGCCCTTGCCAAACACGCCACCGGAACCGATGGCCGCCTTGGACTGGATGATGTTCCAGCCGGTGCCCAGCGGATCGCTCTCAGGGTCGAGGAAGGTCAGGACCCGCTGCTTCTGATAGTCGTGCATGAAGAAGAACCACATGGCGACAGCCACCGGCACGGCCGCCACCAGCACACTGACAATCCAGCGCCAGCGCAGGCCGCCCATGAACAACACGAATGCACCGCCGGCAAGAATCAGCAGGCCGGTGCCGAGGTCCGGCTGGCGCACGATCAGAATGAACGGAATGCCGATCAGGATCAGGCTGATCCCCACATGCTTGAGCTGCGGCGGCAAGGTGCGCTTGGCCAGGTACCAGGCGATGGTGGCCGGCATGAGGATTTTCATGAATTCCGACGGCTGGAAGCGAATCACCCCCGGGATATTGATCCAACGGGTGGCGCCCATGGCGTTGTGCCCCATGACGTCCACCACCACCAGCAGCAGCACCCCGACGACATACCCCAGCGGCACCCAGCGCGCCATGAAGCGCGGCTCCAACTGGGCGATAACCACCATCGACAACAGGCCCAGGCCAAACGAGGACGCCTGCTTGATCAACAGGTCCCAGTTCTTGCCACTGGCCGAATACAGCACGAACAGGCTACCGGCTGCCAGGGTCAGCAGCAGGATCAGCAACGGGCCATCAATGTGCATGCGTTGCAACAAGGTGGCGCGGCGGCGCATCACATCCTCACTGGAGAGAATGCGGTCGAAATTACTCTTCACGGGCCGTAGCCTCCGCGCTTGAAGGGTTGGCAAACTCAGGCTTGAGCTTGCCGTCCTGGTCCAGCAACCAGGCATCCATGATCTGGCGCACCACCGGGGCGGCCACGCCGGAACCGGACTCGCCGTTCTCGACCATCACCGCCACGGTGATTTTCGGGTTGTCGGCCGGGGCGAAACCGACGAACAAGGCGTGGTCGCGATGGCGTTCCTGGACTTTGGAGCGGTCGTATTTCTCGCCCTGCTTGATTGCGACCACCTGGGCAGTCCCGCTCTTGCCGGCAATCCGATACTGCGCGCCAATGGCCGCCTTGCGCGCCGTGCCTCGCGCGCCGTGCATCACTTGTTGCATGCCGTGGTTGACCTTGGTCCAGTCGGACGGGTCGCGCAGGACGATGTCGGGGATCGGGTTTTCATCCACCGGCTGTTCACCCTCGATGGTCTTGGCCAGGTGCGGACGAATCCACTTGCCTTTGCTGGCCACCAGCGCCGTGGCCTGGGCCAGTTGCAAGGGCGTGGCCTGCATATAGCCCTGGCCGATCCCCAGGATCAGCGTCTCACCGGGGAACCAGGCCTGGCGCCGGGTGGCGCGCTTCCACTCGCGGGACGGCATCAGGCCAGGGGACTCTTCAAACATATCCAGGGACACTTTCTGACCGAGGCCGAACTTGCCCATGTAGGTCGATAAACGATCAATCCCCAGCTTGTGGGCCAGGTCATAGAAGTAGGTGTCGTTGGAACGCATGATCGCCATATCCAGATCCACATAGCCGTCGCCGGTACGGTTCCAGTTACGGTATTTGTGATCGTAGTTGGGCAACATGTAGTAACCCGGATCGTAGACCCGGCTGGAAGCAGTCACGACACCGGCATCCAGGCCGGCAATCGCCACCGCTGGCTTGATGGTCGAACCCGGTGGATACAGACCGCGCAGCACCCGGTTGAACAACGGCCGGTCGATGGAATCACGCAACTCGGCATAGGCCTTGAAGCTGATCCCGGTGACAAACAGGTTGGGGTCGAAACTCGGCTGGCTGACCATGGCCAGGACCTCGCCGGTGTTCGGGTCCAGCGCGACCACCGCACCACGACGCCCGCCGAGGGCCATTTCCGCGGCCTCCTGCAGCTTGATATCCAGGCTCAGAACAATGTCCTTGCCGGGAATCGGGTCGGTGCGCTTGAGCACCCGCAGCACGCGGCCACGGGCGTTGGTCTCGACCTCCTCGTAACCCACCTGGCCGTGCAGCTCCGGCTCGTAGAAGCGCTCGATACCGGTCTTGCCGATATGGTGGGTGCCGCTGTAATTGACCGGATCGAGGGTTTTCAGCTCTTTTTCGTTGATCCGCCCCATATAACCGACCGAGTGGGCAAAGTGCGCCCCCTGCGGGTAATGCCGCACCAGTTGCGCCACCACCTCCACCCCCGGCAGGCGGAACTGGTTCACGGCGATCCTGGCGATCTGCTCTTCAGTCAGCTCAAACAGGATCGGCACCGGTTCAAACGGGCGCCGCCCCTGCTTCATGCGCTTCTCGAAGATCGCCCGGTCTTCCGGCGTCAGTTGCAGCACCTCGACAATCACATCGAGGATCTGCTGCCAGTCACCGGACCGTTCGCGGGTCATGCTCAGGCTGAAACTGGGCCGGTTATCGGCAATCACCACGCCATTGCGGTCGAAAATCAGGCCACGGGTCGGCGGGATCGGCTGCACATGCACCCGGTTGTTTTCCGACAACGTGGAGTGATACTCGTACTGGATCACCTGCAGGTAATACAGACGGGCGATCAACACGCACATCAACGCCACCACCGCGATCGCGCCAAAGATCACACGCGCGCGTACAAGACGTGCGTCTTTCTCGTGGTCCTTGATGCGGATCGGCTGGGTCATCAGGCAGGGCGCAGACTATTTGTGGTAAGGGTGCCCGGACAGGACTGTCCAGGCGCGATACAGCTGTTCACCAATCAGAATCCGCACCAGCGGATGGGGCAACGTCAGGGGCGACAGCGACCAGCGCTGATCGGCCCGCGCGCAGACTTCCGGCGCCAACCCCTCGGGGCCGCCGACCATGAAGTTGACCGTGCGCGAATCCAGGCGCCAGCGATCCAGTTCCACCGCCAACTGCTCGGTGCTCCAGGGTTTGCCGTGCACCTCAAGGGTGACGATGCGCTCGTTGGCACCGACCTTGGCCAGCATCGCCTCGCCTTCCTGACGGATAAAGCGCGCCACATCGGCGTTCTTGCCCCGGGTGTTGAGGGGTATTTCCACCAGTTCCAGCGCAAGTTCGGATGGCAGACGCTTGGCATATTCATGCCAGCCTTCTTCCACCCACTTGGGCATGCGTGAACCGACAGCGATCAGACGCAGGCGCACAGCCGTTCCTTATTCCTGGTCTTTGTTGAGCTTGTCGAAGTGCGCGTGACCGACTTCAGGGCTGTGGTGCTTGCCATCGGCAGCACGGCTCTGCTCGGCGCCTTTCCACAGACGCTCCAGGTCGTAGAACTGGCGAGCGTTGCTGGTCATCATGTGTACGATCACGGTGTCCAGGTCAGCCAGCACCCAGTCGCTATCGCCCTTGCCTTCTTCACCCAGTGGCTTGACGCCCTGGGCTTTGACGGCTTCGCGAACCTTGTCCAGCATTGCGCCGATCTGGCGGTTGGAGGTACCGGTGGCGATGATCATGAAGTCGGTGATGCTTTGCTTGTCGCGCACGTCCAGGACCTGGATGTCCTGGGCCTTCACGTCTTCCAGGGCGGCTACGGCCAGCGCAACCAGCGCTTCGCCTTCAGGGGCCGGGACCAGCAGGGCTTCCACTGGCAACGGTGCGCTCTTGAACGTGCCTTTGCGCTTAACTTTGCTTACGTCTTTGTTCGTCATATAAAACTCGTTTTGCTCATTAGTTCGGGCGCTTCAATACACGACTATTCGTGCCTTCAAGCGCGCCTTTTCAGTTCGACGCACGGTAAAGCCCGTGCGCATCGATGTAGGCCAGGACCGCGTCAGGCACCAGGAAACGTACCGACTTACCGCTGGCCAGCAGTTGACGGATCTGGGTGGCGGACACCGCAAGCGGGGTCTGCCAGACGAATGCAATATTCCCGCTCGGCCCGGTCAGGGCCTGTGGGTCACTTACCGACCGCGCTGCCAGCAGGTTGCGCAAGGCATCCGGCGGTTCGCTGTCGGCATCCGGGCGTTGCAAAACCAGGATGTGGCAATGCTGGAGCAACTCTTCCCAGCGATGCCAAGTGGGCAGTCCGCAAAATGCGTCCCAGCCCAAAAGCAGAAACAACTGGTCATCGGCGGCCAACTCGGCCCGCGTCTGTTCCAGGGTGTCGATAGTGTAGGACGGTTTATCGCGTTTGAGCTCGCGGTCGTCCACCACCAACGGGGCAATCCCAGCCACCGCACACTGCACCATCGCCAGGCGCTCCTGCGCGCTGACCTGCGGTGTGTCCCGGTGCGGCGGCCTGGCATTGGGGATCAGCCGCAGCTCTTGCAGCCCGAGGGTATCCGCCACTTCCAGGGCACTGCGCAAATGGCCGATGTGCACGGGGTCGAAGGTACCGCCGAGCAGCCCGATGCGTTTACCCATCAAGTGCGCACATGACCATCGCCAAAGACCACGTACTTCTCGCTGGTCAGGCCTTCCAGGCCCACCGGGCCACGGGCATGCAGCTTGTCCGTGGAAATCCCGATCTCCGCCCCCAGGCCGTACTCGAAGCCGTCGGCAAAACGCGTCGAGGCGTTGATCATCACCGAAGCAGAGTCTACTTCGGTGAGGAAACGCCGGGCATCGCTGAAATGCTCGGAAACAATGGCATCGGTATGCTTGGAGCCGTAGGTATTGATGTGCTCGATGGCCTGGTCCAGGTCATCGACGATACGAATCGACAGGATCGGCGCCGTGTATTCGGTGTACCAGTCCTGCTCGGTGGCTTCGATCACGTCGCTGCCCAGCAATGCCCGGGTACGCTCGCAACCCCGCAACTCCACGCCTTTGTCACGGTAGATTGCAGCCAGCGGCGGCAACACGCGCTCGGCAATGCCGGCGTGGACCAACAGGGTTTCCATGGTGTTGCACGGCGCGTAGCGGTGGGTCTTGGCGTTATCGGCAATGCGGATCGCCTTGTCGAGATCGGCCGCCACGTCGATAAACACATGGCAGACGCCATCCAGGTGCTTGATAACTGGCACCTTGGCATCGCGGCTGACACGTTCGATCAGGCCCTTGCCGCCGCGTGGAACAATTACGTCGACAAACTCCGGCATGGTGATCAGCGCCCCGACGGCGGCGCGGTCGGTGGTTTCCACCACTTGCACCACTTCAGCCGGCAACTCGGCCACGGCCAGGCCTTGCTGGATGCAGGCGGCGATGGCGCGGTTGGAATGGATCGCTTCGGAGCCGCCGCGCAGGATGGTGGCGTTGCCGGACTTCAGGCACAGGCTCGCGGCGTCGATGGTCACGTTGGGCCGCGACTCATAGATGATGCCGATCACGCCCAGGGGCACGCGCATCTTGCCGACCTGGATACCTGACGGCAGGTAGCGCATGTCGCGGATCTCACCGATGGGGTCCGGCAGCTTGGCCACCTGGCGCAAGCCTTCGATCATGTCGTCGATACGGGCCGGCGTCAGCGCCAGGCGATCCAGCAATGCCGGCTCCAGACCATTGGCCCGGCCGTTGGCCAGGTCCAGCTCGTTGGCAGCGGTCAACTCGGAGCGCGAGGCATCCAGAGCATCGGCGGCCGCCAGCAGGGCACGGTTCTTCTGCGCGGTGCTCGCACGGGCGATCAACCGCGAGGCCTGACGGGCAGCGCGACCCAGGCGGGTCATGTAGTCAAGAACGGACTCAGTCATGGTCTGGTGGGGTCTTGGCAAAGAGGAAAGCGGCAGATTATAGCTGTCGCGCCGTCCTACGGACAGCGGTGAGGGGCGGATGGTCGAAATGAACTGTAAAAACTCGACGTTCAGCGGTGATTAAGGCTGAAGTTGATATCATCCTGTCACATTTGGCCTGCGCAACCGTCCATCGTCATGTCCAGTTCTCCCCCAAAGCTCCCCGCCAACCCCCTGCCGGATGGCTTTTTCGACCGCGACGCGCAAACGCTCGCGAAAGATTTGCTGGGCAAAGTCATCCGCCATCGGGTCGGCGAGTTGTGGCTGTCGGCGCGAATTATTGAAACCGAAGCCTATTATTTGGCCGAAAAAGGCAGCCATGCGTCCCTCGGCTACACAGAAAAGCGTAAGGCTTTGTTTCTGGATGGCGGCCACATCTATATGTACTACGCCCGTGGCGGTGACTCCCTGAACTTCAGTGCCCAGGGGCCAGGCAATGCCGTGCTGATCAAGTCGGCCTACCCCTGGGTGGATGAGGTATCAGGGCCTGCCAGCCTGGCGCAAATGCTCCTCAACAACCCCGACGCCAGCGGCCGTCCGCGCCCGGCCCAGAAGCTTTGCGCCGGGCAAACCCTGCTGTGCAAGGCCCTGGGTTTAAAGGTGCCAATGTGGGACGCCAAGCGCTTCGACCAGGAGCGGCTGTACGTCGAGGATGTGGGCCTGGCCCCCACGCAGATTATCCAGACCACCCGCCTGGGCATTCCCGGCGGGCGCGATGAACACCTGATGTATCGCTTTGTCGATGGCGGCTATGCGCCCTATTGCACACGGAACCCGTTGCGACGCGGCCAGGTCGAAGGCCGCGATTACGTTTTGATTTGAAATATGCCCTGCAGGAATGGGCTTATGTGGGAGCGGGCTTGCTCGCGATAGCATCACCTCGGTCTGTCAGTCATACCGAGTCGCCTGCATCGCGAGCAAGCCCGCTCCCACACAAGCTCGCCCCTATAGAGGGACATCACCACTGATGGAGAGGATTGTATGGGCCCATGGCTCGATGGCATTACTGGCTGGCTGACCCTTAACCCGCAATGGCTGGCCGCGGCGGTGTTTATCGTCGCCTTTGTGGAATGCCTGGCCATCGCCGGGATTATCGTGCCAGGCACGGTGCTGCTGTTTGCGATTGCCGCACTGGCCGGCAGCGGCGCGCTGTCCCTGAGTGAAACCCTGCTGCTGGGCTTGCTCGGCGGGCTTTTGGGCGACGGAATTTCCTACTACCTGGGCCGGCATTTCCACCAGAACATCCGGCGCCTGCCCGGCTTGCGCCATCATCCCGAGTGGATGGACGGGGCCGAGGCCTACTTCCAGAAGTACGGCATCGTCAGCCTGCTGGTAGGACGCTTCATCGGCCCATTGCGCCCCATGCTGCCCATGGTCGCCGGGATGTGTGATATGCCGTTCCCGCGCTTTGCCGCCGTTAGCGTGCTGGCCGCCACCGGCTGGTCTATCGCCTATCTGTTGCCGGGCTGGGCCGCCGGCGCGGCGTTTCGGTTGCCGCTGCCCGAAGGGTTCTGGCCCGAGGCCGGGGTGGTTGCCGCGTGCCTGGCCGTCTTGTTCGGCATCGCCCTCAACAGCACCCTGCGCGGCCATCGCCGGGCCACGTTGTGGATGGGCTGCGCCAGCCTGGCGTTGTTGATCGCGATGTTTATCGGTTATCCGTACCTGAACCATTTTGACCAGGGTTTGATGGCCCTGGTCCAGGAACACCGAGGCCCGGCGATGGACCGGATCATGGTGATGACCACCCAGTTGGGCGAGTTCAAGAAGATGTTCGTCGCCAGCGCGGTGCTGACCGGCCTGCTGCTGCTGGCGCGACAATGGCGCCAGGCGATTTTCGTCGGTGCCACCCTGCTCGGGGCCGCGCTGATCAACACCGGGAGCAAGCTGTTCTTTGCCCGCGGCCGGCCAGAAATCCTCGTCGACCCGCTGACCAGCTTCAGCATGCCCAGCGGCCACGCCTCTGGCTCGTTTGCGTTCTTCCTCGCGCTGGCGGTGCTGGCCGGTCGCGGCCAACCGACCCGCATGCGCCTGGCATGGCTGCTATTGGGCGCCATTCCGGCCGCTGCCATTGCGTTGTCGCGGGTATATCTGGGGGCCCACTGGCCGAGCGATATCCTCGCCGGCACCTTGCTGGCCATGACGGTCTGCGCCTTCAGCCTGACCTTGAGCCAGCGCCACAGCCTGCTGCCGCCCATGGCGCCGAAGGTATGGTGGTTGATCGTGCCGGGGTGCGTGGCGGTCCTGGGGTTCTTTGCCCTGACCGGCACCTCCCATGCCCTGCTGCGCTACGCTTATTGAGCTAGGCCGGGCCGACCCAGTCCACGGGAGCGTGACGCCGTTCGGCGCAGCGCTCCCGGCGCTCCAGCAACATTTCATCGGCAATTTCGGCAGCCCGCTCGGCAATGTATTCGGGGCCGCGATCGCGGGCCTGCTGAATCACTTGCGCGGTCACACTGACAAAAAATGCGTCCCAGACCAGTTGCTCCGATGGCGATAATCGAATCATGTTCATTCCCTGATAGTGGTGGCGGAGCCTCCACTATTTCAGGCGATGGGCACGCGGCAACGATGAAAAATCCGAAGCGGTCATGGATTATTCCGAGATAACGGCACTCAAGCGAACAGCTCGCCCTGCAATTCATCCAGCAGCACCTGAATCGCATCCAGGCGCAGCACCGGATCGTCGAGCTGCAGCAGCTCGATCTTGTCGGCGTCGGTAAACGGCAACAGGTAGGCCAGGCGGTTGCCCAGTTCCTGCTGCCCGTGCACGTCGGCGCCCATATCCAGTGAGGCGACCATCGGATGCTCGGCCAATGCCTGCAGCAGGGCCAACAGGTCGGCGTCTTCCTCATCCAACGGGCGCTCGGGCTGCTCTTGCAGCCACTCGACATCGGCGACCAGTAGTTGATCGCGCTGGACCTGCGCCTCCCGCACCCGAAACCTGCGCCCACCCTCGACACGGATCCCCAGCAGGCCATTGTCCTGCTGCTTGAAATCCCGAATCAGCGCTTCGCACCCCATCAATGCATAGCCGTCCGGCGCGAGACCGACTTCCTGGCCATCGAGGATGCACACCACGCCAAAGCCTTCGCCCTTTTTCATACAGCGACTGATCATGTCCAGGTAGCGCGCCTCGAACAGCTGCAGGTCGAGTGTGCAACCTGGAAACAGCACAGTATTGAGAGGGAACAGCGCCAGACTCATAAAGCGTTCCTTAAACCCGACTTAAATCGCCAAAGACACGGCCAATGGCAGGAATACTGCCGTAGCCACGCCCATCAAACTCATCGCCAATGCCGCAAAGGCGCCACACTCCTCGCTTTCCTGCAAGGCCACCGAGGTGCCGACCGCGTGGGCGGTCATGCCCAGGGCCATGCCCCGCGCCTCCGGGGTGTGCACGCCCAGGTACGACAGAAAGGCCGGCCCGATCATCGCCCCGATGACCCCGGTGATCAGCACGAACACCGCCGCCAGTGCCGCGACGCCGCCGATCTGCTCGGCCACCAGCATGGCGATGGGCGAGGTCACCGACTTGGGCGCCATGGTCATCAGCACCATGTGTTCGGCGCCAAACCACCAACCCAGCCCAATGCACAGGCCAGTGGCAAACACGCCCCCCACCACCAGCGTAGTAAAAATCGGCCAGAACAACTGGCGAATCCGTCGCAGGTTCAGGTACAGCGGCACCGCCAGTGCCACGGTGGCCGGGCCCAGCAGGATGCTCATGATCTCGGTACTTTTGCGGTATTCGACATAGGTCAGGCCGCACCCCAGGAGCACGCCAATCACCAGCAACATCGAGACCAGCACCGGTTGCAGGAAGATCCAGCGGGTTTTCTCGAACCCCGCCAACACCAGTTGATAGGCACCCAGGGTAATGCCGATGCCAAACAAGGGATGGTGGATCACCGCGGCCCACGCGCCCTGCCAATCGAAGGTCATTGCCCCTCCTCCCGCTGTGCCTGGCGCTTGACCAGCTTTTGCATGAGCACGCCGACAAAGGCCATGGCAATCACCAGCGACAACACCAGCGCCCCGACGATGGCCCAGAAGTCGGCGGCAATGTCCTTGGCATACACCATCACCCCCACTGCCGGCGGCACCAGCAGCAACGGCAGGTAACGCAACAGGCTGCCGGCCGCCAGGCTCAGTGGCTCACCGACCTCGCCGCGCCACACCAGATACGCCAGCAGCAACAGCAGGCCGACAATCGGCCCCGGCAAAACCGGCAGGAACAAGTGATTGATTGCCGTGCCCAGCAATTGAAACAACACCAGCCATGTCAAACCGCGTAACAACATGGGTTTTTCTCCCCCAAAAGCCCGTGGGCATTATAAGCACGCCGCTCCTATGAACAGGCATTCGCCAAAAGCATGGTGGGTTGACCGGGCCATTTGCCCATGATGATCTACATTGGTTCTCTGCAAACCACCTAAAACAACAACCCCCTGCCGGCGCCAGCGTGCCCGTGCCGCCAGGGAGAGATAGATGAACCAAGGAGAGTCGCAATGCCCTTTGTACCTGTAGCGCAACTCAATGAATATGTCGGCAAGGAACTGGGACGTTCCGCATGGCTCACCATCGACCAGGAGCGTATCAACCTGTTCGCGGAAGCGACCGGCGATTTTCAGTTCATCCACGTCGACCCGGTAAAAGCCGCCCAGACTCCGTTTGGCAGCACCATAGCCCATGGCTTTCTGTCGCTGTCGCTGATCCCCAAATTGATCGAAGACATCCTGATCATGCCCGAGGGTTTGAAGATGGCGGTCAACTACGGCCTGGACAGCGTGCGCTTTATCCAGCCGGTGAAAGTCAACTCCAA
Source organism: Pseudomonas sp. MF5691 (assembly GCF_016405645.1). NCBI lineage: Bacteria > Pseudomonadati > Pseudomonadota > Gammaproteobacteria > Pseudomonadales > Pseudomonadaceae > Pseudomonas > Pseudomonas sp. MF5691. Next base: position 79,409 of record NZ_JAEKDC010000001.1, on the reverse strand, counting down.
GGTACGCCTGGCGGTGACCCTCACCGACGCCACCGAGAAAAAGCCTGGCCAGTGGCTGCTCAAGGCCACCTGCACCCTGGAAATCGACGGCCAGGAAAAACCGGCCTACATCGCCGAGTCGCTGTCACTGTGCTTCGTCTGACACACCTGTAGGAGCCGGCCTGCCGGCGATAGCGCCAGCAGCCGCGCCATCGCCGACAAGTCCTTATTCGCACACAGACCACTAGGTATAGCTTCCCCCGCTGCGGCATACTCGGCGCTCAATTACCCGGATCCCGCTATGCGCCCACTCGTCCCCCTTGCTCTCGCCTTGTTGCTCACCGCTTGCGGCGACGGCGAATCCCTGTTGCCGCCCGACGCCCGGCTGCCGGACGGCGGGCGTTATCGCGGGGATGTGGTCGATGGGCTGCTGCAAGGCCAGGGCCGGGTGGATTATCCCAACGGCAGTTGGTACGCCGGGCAATTCGACAAAGGCCAATGGCACGGCCAGGGCGAATGGCATGGCAGCAATGGCGAGGTCTATAAAGGCCAGTTCCAGCAGGGCCTGTTCGATGGCCAGGGCACCCTGACCACGGCGGCCAACACCTACGTCGGCGGCTTCAAGCAAGGCCGGCGCAACGGCGAAGGCACCCTCAAAGAGGGGCAAATGACCTATCGCGGCGAATTCAAAGACGACCAATACTCCGGCCTCGGCCGCCTGGAACTGCCCGACGGCAGCCAGTACCAGGGCCAATTTGCCCACGGCAAGCCCAACGGCGAAGGCCAGCGCAACGACGACAGCGGCAACCAGTTCAGCGGCCGTTTCGTCAATGGCCAACTGGAAGGCAACGGTACCTTCAACAGCGCCGAAGGCGACATGTACGTCGGCCACTTCAAGCAGAACCAACTCAACGGCAAGGGTCGTTACGAAAACGCCGACGGCGACGTGTGGACCGGTGAGTTCCGCGAAGGCGCCCTGAGCGGCAAGGGTGAGCTGACCGGCGTGGACGGCAGCCATTACATCGGGTACTTCAGTGACTGGCGCTTTACCGGTGAGGGGCGCCTGAACCTCAGCGATGGCAGCTTCTACATCGGCGGCTTCGACAACGACAGCTATCACGGCCAAGGCACCCTGGTACTCACCGATGGCACGGTGCAAGCAGGGACCTGGGCCAACGGCCTGCGCGTACGCGATGCCGACGGCAAGCTGTTGCCCGACACCCTGGAAGTCGGGGTGCTGGCCCAGGGCCGCTTGCTCGACGACGCCCTCGCCGCCGTGCCGGCATCCACCCCGGCTGTCGAGCTGTACAGCCTGGTGGTGGCCGGTGACGGCAAGCAAAGCGTATTCCTGCGCGAGGCCGACTACGTCAGCAACCTACTGAGCAGCCGCTTCGGCGCCCGCGGGCAGATCCGCCTGGTCAACCACCGCGACCATATCGCCTACCGCCCGATGGCGACCCGCGAAAGCCTGCGCCGCGCCGTGCAGACCCTGGCCGAGCGCGCCGGCCCCGAAGACCTGGTGTTTATCTACCTGACCAGCCACGGCACCCACGAACATCAACTGGTGCTCGACCAACCGCGCATGGAGCTGGCCGACCTGCCGAGCGACGAGCTGGCGGCGGTGATGGCGCCGCTGAAAAACCGCGACAAAGTCATCGTGATTTCCGCCTGCTACTCCGGCGGTTTCATCCCGGCGCTCAAGGATGAACACACCCTGATCATGACCGCCTCCCGCGCCGACCGCGTGTCGTTTGGCTGCTCGGAAGAAGCCGACTTCACCTACTTTGGCGACGCCCTGTTCGCCCAGGCCCTGACCCAGACCGACGATTTGCTGCACGCCTTCAAGCTGGCCCAACGGCATGTGACCGAACGGGAAATGGCGGACAACTTCGAAGCCTCCGAACCACAGATCTGGGCCCCCAAGAGTGTGATCGCCCGTTGGCAACAATTACGTAAACAGCAGGCACGAAAGGCGCTGGAAAGCGTCTCTATCAATAGCAAGGAAGCAAAGAGCAACTAAGCTGAAACTGTATCAAGGGGGGAAACACTATGTACTTGACGCCTCAGCATATATTGCTTGCCGGAGCCTCGGGCTTGACCGGGGAACATCTGCTGGACCGCCTGCTCAACGAGCCTACCGTCACCCGCGTATTGGCGCCCAGCCGCCGGCCACTGGCCGAACATCCGCACCTGGAAAACCCGGTCGGCGACCCCAGCACATTGCTGCCACAACTGAGCGGCCGGGTCGACCTGGCCTTCTGCTGCCTGGGCACCACGCTTAAGCAGGCAGGTTCCGAGCAGGCGTTCCGCGCCGTAGACCTGGACCTGGTGGTGGCGTTCGGCAAGCGCGCCCGGGAGATGGGCGCACGACACCTGATCGTGATCAGCGCGATAGGCGCCGACCCCAAATCCTCGGTGTTCTATAACCGGGTCAAGGGTGAGATGGAGCAGGCCTTGCAGGCTCAGGGTTGGCCGCAACTGACCATCGTGCGGCCCTCGCTGCTACTGGGCGAGCGCCTGGAGACACGCCTGGCGGAGAAACTCGCAGGGCCGTTGTCGCGACTGATTCCCGGCAAGTATCGTGGCATCGAAGTGTGTGAGCTGGCCCGGGCCATGTGGCGCCTGGCCCTGGAGGAGCAGGACGGGGTGCGGATTGTCGAGTCGGATGAGTTGCGTAAGCTCGGCAAGTGAATCTGCGGTGACCGGGCGGGCCTCATCGCGGGCAAGCCCGGCTCCCACATGAATGCATTCACCGATCAAATGGGGGAGCTGGCTTGCCTGCGATGGGGCCCGCCCAGACCACAACCATCGCTACAGGCTACAACCCACCCGTCGCATTAAACCCAACCCCCAATACCGTCAACGCCGACAGCGGCAACAGCAGCGTGTCGAGCAGCGCGCTGGCCGGCAGGTCGAGGCCCGGGTAGCTCGGCGCTTCGGCGCCAAAACGGTCCATGGCACAGCAACCACCCTGCAGCGCATACAGATCCAGGCGCGTGCCCGCATACACCACTGGCGCACCGGGTTTCGCCGCATCCAGGGTGCGTACGGTGGCGCAGCCTGCCAGTTGCAGGCCCAGCACGATCAGCAGGACTTTATTCATCGCTGCTCAAATGATGCTCACCCCAGCGCGGCAACATGTCCTGGGGGATGTTCAGCAAGTTGAGAATCCGTGCCACCACGAAATCCACCAGGTCATCAATGGTCTGCGGCTGGTGATAAAAGCCCGGCGACGCCGGCAGGATGGTCACGCCCATATTCGACAGTTTGAGCATGTGCTCCAGGTGAATGCTCGAATACGGCGCCTCGCGCGGCACCAGGATCAACTGGCGGCGCTCCTTCAAGGTCACGTCCGCCGCGCGCTCGATCAGATTGTTGCAGGCACCGGTGGCGATCGCCGACAGGGTGCCGGTGGAACACGGCACCACCACCATTGCCGCCGGCGCACCGGAGCCGGAGGCCACGGGCGACATCCAGTCTTCCTTGCCATAGACCTTGATCTGCCCCGCCGCCGCACCGGTGTATTCGGTCAGGAAGGCCTGCATCATCTGCACCTTGGGCGGCAGCGAAACATCAGTCTCGGTGGCCATCACCAATTGCGCGGCCTTGGAAATCAGGAAATGCACCTCGCGGTCTTCGCGCACCAGGCAATCGAGCAAACGCAAGCCATAGGGCGCGCCGGAGGCGCCGGTCATCGCCAGCGTGATGCGCTCCGGCCCGCTCATTGCAGCGCCTCGGCGAGTTTGCCGTGCAGGCCGCCAAAGCCGCCATTGCTCATGATCACCACGTGGGTACCGGGCTTGGCCTGGCTTTTGACCCGTTCGATGATGCCTTCCAGCGAGTCGCTGACAATCGACGGCACCGTGCAAAGCCTGGCCACGGCTGCCAGGTCCCAACCCAGGTTGGCTGGCGCGTACCACACCACCTGGTCGGCATCGTTGACGCTTTCCGGCAGGCCATCACGGTGCGCGCCCAGCTTCATGGAGTTGGACCGCGGCTCGATAATCGCAATCACCGGCGCATCGCCAACGCGCTTGCGCAGGCCGTCGAGGGTGGTGGCGATCGCCGTGGGGTGGTGGGCGAAGTCGTCGTAGATGGTAATCCCGTTCACTTCGGCGACCTTTTCCATACGCCGCTTGACGCTCTTGAACGCGCTCAGCGCGGCAATGCCCATGGCCGGTACCACGCCGACATGCCGGGCTGCAGCCAGGGTCACCAGGGCGTTGGCGACGTTATGCTGGCCGGTCATGTCCCAATCGACGATGCCTTGGGCCTCGCCCTCAAACAGCACTTCGAATTGGCTGCCATCCTCGCTCAACAACTTGACCTGCCACTGCCCGCCGGCGCCAGTGGTTTGTACCGGCGTCCAGCAGCCCATCTCGATCACGCGCTGCAAAGCCGGCTCGGTGGTGGGGTGAATCACCAGGCCTTCGCTGGGAATGGTGCGTACCAGATGGTGGAATTGCCGCTCGATGGCCGGCAGATCAGGGAAGATGTCCGCATGATCGAACTCCAGGTTGTTCAAAATCGCCGTGCGCGGGCGGTAGTGAACGAACTTGGAGCGCTTGTCGAAGAAGGCGCTGTCGTATTCATCGGCCTCGATCACAAAAAACGGTGTATCGCCCAAACGCGCCGACACCGAGAAATTCTGTGGCACGCCGCCGATCAGGAAGCCGGGGCTCATGCCTGCATGTTCCAACACCCAGGCCAGCATGCTGCTGGTGGTGGTCTTGCCATGGGTACCGGCTACCGCCAGCACCCAAAGGCCCTGCAGCACGTGATCGGCCAGCCATTGCGGGCCGGACACATAGGGCAGGCCTTTGTTCAGCACGTACTCCACGGCAGGGTTGCCACGGGACATGGCATTGCCGATCACCACCAGGTCCGGGACCGGATCGAATTGCGCCGGGTCGTAACCTTGGGTCAGCTCAATGCCCTGGGCCTGCAACTGCGTGCTCATGGGCGGATAGACGTTGGCATCGGAGCCGGTGACGTGATGCCCCAGCTCTTTGGCCAGGACCGCCATTGAGCCCATGAAGGTGCCGCAAATACCGAGAATATGAATGTGCATAGTCGACCTCGTAAAACATCGAGGCAGGTTAGCGTAGGGTGGGAAAATTCGCACTCTTTTAGCGATTAGCGTGCGATCTTTTCCGCCACTGAGCGTGGCGCTCACTGATAAACAGTCGAGGGACTTTTCTACTCTTTTTGCAATTCAGTACACTGGAATCAAGCCCGGCATTTAGGAACTCCCGCAAAATACCGGGCCTGACAGCTGCTACTTAGTAAAAAATACAACCGAACTCAAACCACCGAACCAAAAGCAGACAGACCACTATCAAACTATCTCTTTCTTGCCTTTTGTTTCCACTTCCCGAATGGCAACCATCCTTGCAATGAAGTTATTGATTGTTTCGTTCCTTTTATCAAGTACATCCAGGCGACTGGTAACAGTTTTAGGCTCGACCACTGATTCTTCTTTATACGGCTTGAAAATAAAACCGTTTTCCGCAGCCGTCAGCTCCATATTTTTCTCTGCTGCGCCGTACAACTCCTCAAGTTTTTTGATACGCGCATTTGTCTCGGTTGGCCAGTTCGGATCTTTCGTAAGAGCCTCACCATCCCCTCCCTCAGCCAGCAGTTGAATAGTGTTAACCGCGTACAGCAACTTTGTCTCGGCATTATCCAACCGCAACTTAATCATTGTGGCGTCTTGCTCTCCTGTACCGCCTGCCGCTGGCGTAACGCCATTGGATTGCTGACTCGGAGCCGGCTGGTGGGCCGGGGGCAATAATGGGGTAGTGGCGCTAAAGCTACCCTTGATGGTTTCACCGCTCCAAACCGATCCGGCATAAGTACCAATACTCAACGGAGTACTAACCAGGCCATTTACGGACGCATTCACAAAAGCATCGCGAGCTACAGTTTTCAAAGGTGTATCGGTTTTAAACACACCGGCCTTGACCAGGCGATCAGCCGCAATCAGATTGGTGGCAACATCGCCAAATGTCTTGGGTTGCGCAACCACGGGCTTGGGCCCAACGGGCAGTGAGGCGCCAGGGTGCTGCGTTTTGAACACAATGTCCCTGAAGTTAGCTATCCCCTTGCTGTTCGAGGCCCCTGCAGTCGGACGGGGAGCCACATTGGGCTTTACTGACGCTGTCTGTACAAATTTACCGGCGATCCCGTTAGAGGGGACTTTAAGGGCCTTTGATCCTGCGCTGGAAAACGGTCGAGGAAGGCGAGGGGATCCAAACCCGCGCCTGACTCGCACGGCGCCTTCACCCGAATTTTCACCCGTACTGTTCGCCTCACTGGACGCCTGGGTGTCCGGAGTTTGCGCCGTTTCATCAAAGTAGGACGCACTTTTCGTAACGGCTGATGCCTGTTGCCGGGGCAAGCCATCCACGGGATCATTCACGTGCAACGGAACCGAAACAGGAAAACCTGAAATATTCATATTGCCACCTATATAGTAAAAAACACGTCAACGACGTGATTACTATCAATTTTATTCATCCCTAGTGTCAAAGCATCATAAACGATGAACCATCCTTTCCACTTGAGTATGAGATAGGCAGACTTCAGTTCCACACAACACACAAATTAAATGAACCATTACAACCAATAGCGTCACACCTCAACCGCAACACTTTTCACACCGACGAATCATGCCAACACCTAAAAACAATAAATGCATTAAATAATCACCCCGCCAAGTCGCAACCAGCACGCTAGCAAACACACACAACTTCACAACAAATATATTAACCCCTATTACACCCATGCCCATTGAACAGAGATCATGAGGGCGAATTGATCAGCACAGGCGTCAAAGCACAGGAGCGGTCTTTACCCTCGCTCAGCCCGCAGAACGCAACGCAATTCCATGCTTGCGCAGCTTGCGGTACAGCGTATTGCGGCTAATGCCCAACTGCTCTGCAGCAAGGGTCATATGCCAGCGCTGCTGCTCCAGCATGTTCAGCAATGCCAGCCGCTCGGCATCTTCCAACGGCTGCTTGACGACGGTTCGCGCCTGGACAGGCACCCGGCCAATTATCGCAGGCAGATCGCTCAACCCGACCCGTGCGCCCTCGCAGAGTGCAGCCAAAGTACGCAACACCGTGCGCATCTGTCGCACGTTACCCGGCCACGAGAAGTCCAACAGTGCCTGACGCGCATCGTCATCAAGTACGATTGTCTGCCCCTGCGCTTCCTGCGCCAGAAGAAAGTCCAGCAACTGCGACTTGTCAGTGCGCTCGCGCAACGGCGGCAAGGCGATTTCCAGGCCATTGAGCCGGTAATACAAGTCCTCGCGGAAACTGGCGTCACGCACACGTTCCTGCAAGTTGCGGTGCGTCGCGCTGATCACCCGCACGTCCACCGCTTGCGGCTCACCCCCAATGGGCACCACCAGCCGGTCTTCCAACACTCTTAGCAACCGGGTCTGCAACGCCAGCGGCATATCGCCGATTTCATCGAGGAACAAGGTACCGCCATCGGCCTGTTGCAGCTTGCCGCGCATGCCTTCCTTGCGGGAGCCGGTGAAACTGCCACCGCGATAACCGAACAATTCGCTCTCGATCAGGCTCTCAGGGATGGCCGCGCAGTTCAGGGCGACGAAGGGTTTGTCGGCACGCTGGCTGGCATGGTGCACGGCTTTGGCGAATGCCTCCTTGCCGGAGCCGGTTTCGCCATTGATCAGCAGCGGCACGTCGCGCTCAAAGACCCGCAGGGCCTTGCGAAAGTCATTCTGCAGCGCCTCATCGCCCAGGCAGATGCCCGGCACGCGCGGCCGCTCGACCTTGGGCGGCGCCGGAACCCGTGGGCCGGGCGCCCGCCGGGCCTCGCCGCGCAACACCGCGAACAGGCTGCGCCCATCGCGGGTGCGCAGGGGCCAACTGGCGCTGGCGTTGGCACTGGCGCGGCCGAGCAAGTCATCCAGGCGGCAGTCGAAAAACATCTCCACCGGCAGGCCCAGCAAACGCCCGCGTGGCAGCCCCAGCAGGTTCTGCGCGCTTTGGTTGAGCGCACAGATCCGCCCTTCACCGTCGAACGCCAGCAGCCCTTCGCTGAACAGGCCCACGGATTCGGCCTGCAGGTGGAAACGCAGCAACCAGTGGTTTTCAAAGTGGCGCAGGAAGTAGCAGCTCTCGATCATCTTCGCCGACAGATTGACCAGCGCCATGGTATGGAACTGGCTCTGACGCGATACCGCCTCACGGGCCGAGGACACGTCCAACACTGCCAGCAGGTCGCCATGGGGGTCGAATACCGGGCTGGCGGAACAGGTCAGGCCGGTGTGGCGCCCGCGAAAGTGTTCGTCGCGATGAATGGTCAGGGCCTGGCGCTCCACCAGGCAGGTGCCGATGCCGTTGGTGCCTTCGCAGGCCTCGCTCCAGTCAGCGCCGAGCCATAGGCCGGCATGCTCGAACACCTTGCGCTCGCTAGGCGCGGTGACGCAGTTGAGGATCACCCCACGCGCATCGGTCAACAGCACCGCGTGCCCGGCGCCGGAAAGCTGTTGATGCAAATTGTTCATTTCGGTGCCGGCGATGTGCAGCACCTGCTGCAGGCGCTCGCGGCTTTCCAGCAGGCGATCGTGCTCCAGCACCGTGGGGGCAATGGTCAGTGCCGGGTCGAGGTGATAGTCCTCCAGGCAGCGCAGCCAGGAACGGGCAATCGAGGGATCGCTGCCGGGACCGTGCAGCGGGTCTTGCCCACGGGTGACCGTCAGGACTTGCCGGGCATGGCGGCTGAAATGATCGTTTTGCATCTTCTTATTGTTCTCCTGTTGCGTGGGACACACCGCGGACCGGGACGCCCAGCATCCTCCACGCCTTGGCGCATTGCAATCCCGGGGCGACCCATGGGTCACAGGTTGTATCGCCGGTGGCACAAACTGTCACCCCGACTGTCCCAAAGCTGTCACAGCAACGCCTTGCAACAAACCCTAAAGCCTTGATTTACCTGGCCTGCAGGGCACTGGCCCGACCTTTGCTCTACGCTTTATCAAGCGCAGCCACGCTGCACTCCAATAAACATAAGAAGTCAGGAGATACCCACCATGCGTTATGCACACCCCGGTACTGAAGGCGCTATCGTTTCGTTCAAGGCCAAGTACGGTAACTACATCGGTGGCGAGTTTGTGGCCCCGATAGATGGCAACTACTTCACCAATACTTCGCCGGTAAACGGCAAGCCCATCGCCGAATTCCCACGTTCCACTGCCAAAGATATCGACAAGGCACTGGACGCCGCCCACGCCGCCGCTGATGCCTGGGGCAAGACCTCGGCCCAGGACCGCTCGCTGGTGCTGCTGAAAATCGCCGACCGCATCGAACAGAACCTCGAACTGCTGGCCATTACCGAAACCTGGGACAACGGCAAGGCCGTACGCGAAACCCTCAACGCCGATATCCCCCTGGCCGCTGACCACTTCCGCTACTTCGCCGGCTGCATCCGCGCCCAGGAAGGCAGCAGCGCCGAGATCAACGAACACACCGCCGCCTATCACTTCCACGAGCCCCTGGGTGTGGTCGGGCAGATCATCCCGTGGAACTTCCCGCTGCTGATGGCCGCCTGGAAACTCGCGCCCGCCCTGGCCGCCGGCAACTGCGTGGTACTCAAGCCTGCCGAGCAGACCCCGCTGGGCATCAACGTGCTGATGGAAGTGATCGGCGACCTGCTGCCACCGGGCGTGCTGAACGTGGTGCACGGCTTCGGCAAGGAAGCGGGCGAAGCCCTGGCGACCAGCAAGCGCATCGCCAAGATCGCCTTTACTGGCTCCACGCCGGTGGGTTCGCACATCATGCATTGCGCGGCCGAAAACATTATTCCGTCCACCGTTGAGCTGGGCGGCAAGTCGCCGAACATCTTCTTCGCCGACATCATGAAAGCCGAACCGCAATTTATCGAAAAGGCCGCCGAAGGCCTGGTGCTGGCGTTCTTCAACCAGGGCGAAGTGTGCACCTGCCCCTCCCGCGCGCTGGTGGAAGAGTCGATCTACGACGACTTCATGAAGGTGGTGATGAAGAAGGTCGAGTCGATCAAGCGTGGCGACCCGCTGGACACCGACACCATGGTGGGCGCCCAGGCGTCCGAGCAACAGTTCGACAAGATCCTGTCGTACCTGGAAATCGCCAAGGGCGAAGGCGCCGAGCTGCTGACTGGCGGCAAAGTGGAGAAGCTGACCGGCGACCTGGCAACCGGCTATTACATCCAGCCGACCCTGCTCAAGGGCACCAACAAGATGCGTGTGTTCCAGGAAGAAATCTTTGGCCCGGTGGTGAGCATCACCACCTTCAAGGACGAAGCCGAAGCCCTGGCGATCGCCAACGACACCGAGTTTGGCCTGGGTGCCGGCTTGTGGACCCGCGACATCAACCGCGCCTACCGCATGGGCCGGGCGATCAAGGCCGGGCGTGTGTGGACCAACTGCTACCACCTGTACCCGGCGCATGCCGCGTTTGGTGGTTACAAGAAGTCCGGTGTGGGCCGTGAGACGCACAAGATGATGCTGGATCACTATCAGCAGACCAAGAACCTGCTGGTGAGCTACGACATCAACCCACTGGGTTTCTTCTAACCCTCCCCCGCTCCCACACTTGAAATGCAATTAAATGTGGGAGCGGGCTTGCTCGCTCCCACACTTGGATCTTCATCAATAGTTGCGACGTGCATTCGGCAGACATCCGCCGAGTTAAAACAATAAAAACAAGGTACTTTCCCATGCCTAGCGAACCGACAGGATCCTCCGTCGACTTCGAAAAAGTCGGCTCCGAATACTTCCAACAACGAGAACTGAAAAAAGGCGCCGCCGGCTGGGTGCTATTAGTCGGCCTCGGCGTTGCCTATGTCATTTCCGGCGACTACGCCGGCTGGAACTTCGGCCTGGCCCAAGGCGGCTGGGGCGGGATGTTCCTCGCCACACTCCTGATGGCCACCATGTACTTGTGCATGTGTTTCTCCCTGGCCGAACTGTCCTCCATGATCCCTACCGCCGGTGGCGGCTATGGTTTTGCCCGCAGCGCCTTCGGCCCCTGGGGAGGATTTCTCACCGGCACGGCGATCCTGATCGAATACGCCATCGCCCCCGCCGCCATCGCGGTGTTTATCGGCGCCTATTGCGAATCACTGTTCGGCATTGGCGGCTGGATGATCTACCTGGCGTTCTACATCATCTTTATCGGCATCCATATCTTTGGCGTCGGTGAAGCGCTGAAGTTGATGTTTGTGATTACCGCCGTCGCCGCAATTGCCCTGGGCGTGTTCCTGGTGGCGATGGTGCCGCACTTCAACGTCGCCAATCTGCTGGACATTCCCGTGACCGAAGCCAAGGGCGCCAGCAGTTTCCTGCCGTTCGGCTATGTCGGCGTGTGGGCCGCGATTCCTTATGCGATCTGGTTCTTCCTCGCCGTCGAAGGCGTGCCCCTGGCTGCCGAAGAAACCAAGAACCCCAAGCGCGACCTGCCCCGCGGCCTGATCGGCGCGATTGTGGTGCTCACCAGCTTTGCCCTGCTGATCCTGGTGATTGCCCCCGGCGGCGCCGGCACCCTGGCGCTGATCAAGTCCGGCAACCCGTTGGTGGAATCCCTGGCCCTGGCCTACGGTGGCTCGACCTGGATGGGCAGCTTCGTCAACCTGGTGGGCCTGGCCGGACTGATCGCGAGCTTCTTCTCGATCATCTATGCCTACTCCCGGCAGATTTTCGCCCTGTCCCGCGCTGGCTACCTGCCGCGCAAACTGTCGCAAACCAATAAAAGCAAGGCACCGGTGCTGGCCCTGGTCATTCCCGGGATCATCGGTTTTGGCCTGTCGCTGACCGGCCAGGGCGACCTGCTGATCCTGGTGGCGGTGTTTGGCGCGACCATTTCCTACGTGCTGATGATGGCCGCGCACATCACCCTGCGCATCCGTCGCCCCAAAATGGAGCGCCCATACCGCACGCCGGGCGGCATCTTCACCTCGGGCCTGGCCCTGATACTGGCCTGCATCGCCGTGGTGGCGGGCTTCCTGGTGGATCCGCGCGTGGTGATTGGCGCGGCGATCATCTATGGAGTATTAATTGCTTACTTCGCTTTCTACAGTCGGCATCACTTGGTAGCAGGCACGCCGGAAGAAGAGTTCGCGGCGATCCAGGCCGCAGAGGCCGCCTTGCACTAACGCCGTAAACCACGGCGCGGGCCACCGCCCGCGTCGTCATGGAGAGTCTGTATGGCAAGTTTTTCCCACTCGGTCGGTGCATTGACCTACCGTTTCGACAGCCTCAAGGACGTGATGGCCAAGGCCAGTCCCGCCCGCTCCGGGGATTTTCTCGCCGGCGTCGCCGCACAGAACGACGGCGAACGTGTGGCGGCGCAAATGGCCCTGGCCAATATCCCGTTGAAGCACTTCCTGGAAGAGGCGCTGATCCCCTACGAAAGCGACGAAGTCACCCGGCTGATCATCGACACCCACGACCAGCAGGCCTTTGCCGTGGTCAGCCACCTGACCGTCGGCGGGCTGCGGGACTGGCTACTCAGTGACGCGGCCGACGAACACAGCCTGCGTGCACTGGCGCCGGGGTTGACCCCGGAAATGGCCGCCGCCGTGTCGAAGATCATGCGTGTGCAGGACCTGGTGCTGGTGGCGCAGAAGATCCGCGTCGTCACCCAGTTTCGCGGCACCATGGGCCTGCGCGGGCGCTTGTCCACGCGCCTGCAACCTAACCATCCGACGGATGAACCGGCGGGCATCGCCGCGAGCATCCTCGATGGGCTGCTGTACGGCAACGGCGACGCCATGATCGGCATCAACCCGGCCACCGACAGCATCGCCTCGATTTGCGCCATGCTGGAAATGCTCGACGCGATCATCCAGCGCTACGAGATCCCGACCCAGGCCTGTGTGCTGACCCACGTCACCACCTCCATCGAAGCGATCAACCGCGGCGTACCGCTGGACCTGGTGTTCCAGTCGATCGCCGGCACCGAGGCGGCCAACGCCAGCTTCGGGATCAACCTGAATGTGCTGCAGGAAGGCTACGACGCAGGCCTGAGCCTGAATCGCGGGACTCTGGGGCAAAACCTGATGTATTTCGAGACGGGCCAGGGCAGCGCCCTGTCGGCCAACGCGCATTTCGGGATTGATCAACAAACCTGCGAAACCCGTGCCTATGCTGTGGCGCGGCACTTCAAGCCATTTTTGGTCAACACGGTGGTCGGTTTTATCGGCCCCGAGTACCTATACAACGGCAAGCAAATCATCCGCGCCGGCCTCGAAGACCATTTCTGCGGCAAGCTGCTCGGCGTGCCCATGGGTTGCGACATCTGCTACACCAACCATGCCGAAGCCGACCAGGACGATATGGACACCCTGCTGACCTTGCTGGGCGTAGCCGGAATCAATTTCATCATGGGCATCCCGGGTTCCGACGACATCATGCTCAACTACCAGACCACATCCTTCCACGACGCGCTCTACGCCAGGCAAACCCTGGGTTTAAAGCCCGCGCCGGAGTTTGAGCAGTGGCTGGCGAAAATGGGCATCTTCACGCAAGCCGATGGCAAGGTGCGGTTTGGTAACAACCTGCCACCAGCCTTCCGCCACGCCTTGGCGCAATTGGGATGAAGGAACCTCCAGTGCAAATCGACACACCTGAAAGCGATAACCCCTGGCTGGAGCTGCGGCGCCTGACCCCGGCGCGAATCGCCCTGGGCCGCACCGGCACCAGTATTCCCACCGGCGCGCAACTGGACTTCCAGTTCGCCCATGCCCAGGCCCGCGACGCGGTACACCTACCGTTTGACCATACCGGCCTGAGCAGCCAGATGGCCGAGCGCGGCCGCGATAGCCTGTTGCTGCACAGCGCCGCGCCCGACCGCCACAGCTACCTGCAACGCCCGGACCTGGGACGGCGCCTGAGCGATGAGTCGGCCCAGACCCTGCGCGACTACGCCCAGGCCAACCCGGGCGGTGTGGACCTGGCGGTGGTAGTGGCCGATGGTTTATCGGCGCTGGCGGTGCATAAACACACCGTGCCGTTTCTGACACGCATGGAAGAACAGACCCACGCTGAAGGCTGGTCCTTGTCGCCGGTGATCCTGGTGGAACAAGGCCGGGTGGCGGTGGCCGATGAGATCGGCCAGTTACTCGGGGCAAAAATGGTGGTGATCCTGATCGGCGAGCGGCCAGGGCTCAGCTCGCCGGACAGCCTGGGGCTGTACTTCACCTATAACCCCAAGGTCGGCCTGACCGACGCCTACCGCAACTGTATTTCCAATGTGCGCCTGGAGGGTCTGAGCTACGGCATGGCCGCGCACCGCCTGCTGTACCTGATGCGCGAGGCCTGTCGGCGGCAGTTGTCGGGGGTCAATCTCAAGGATGAGGCGCAGGTTCAGACCCTGGAATCGGATGATCCGGACCTGATGAAAGGCAATTTCCTGCTCAGCCCAACCAAGGACTGATGCCGGCACGATTGCGATTTTTCACCGCTTTAGGCAGCATCAAGCAGCGGGCGCCCGAGTAATGGACCGTTTGCCGTTGTATTCCTATAGAAGTTGAGGCCTAGCATGCGGATTACTCAAGCGACTCTGGAACACCTGGACCTGTTGACCCCATTATTCGTCAAATACCGCGAGTTCTATGGCGCGCTGCCCTTTCCGGACTCCTCCCGGGCGTTTCTGGAGAAGCGTCTGCGGCGCAAGGAGTCGGTGATCTACCTGGCGCTGCCGGATGACGACGACAGCAAGCTGCTGGGCTTCTGCCAGCTGTATCCGAGCTTTTCTTCGCTGTCGTTGAAACGGGTGTGGATCCTCAATGACATCTACGTCGCCGAGGACGCCCGCCGCCAACTGGTGGCCGACAACCTGATGCGCGCCGCGAAAAAAATGGCCAAGGAAACCAATGCCGTGCGTTTGCGCGTGTCCACCAGCAGTAATAACGCGGTGGCGCAGAAGACCTATGAGTCCATGGGCTTTCGCGAAGATACCGAGTTCAAGAACTACACATTGCCGATCAGCGAAGACTGAAGCCATTCGCCCAAACACCCAAAAAATGTGTGCGGGCTTGCTCGCGATAGTGGTGGGTCAGTCGATGTATTTTTAACTGACCCACCGTTATCGCGAGCAAGCCCGCTCCCACATTTGGATCAGTGCTAGCCAGAATAGCCGAGACATCCCCCGCTACAAAACCAGCACGCTTTTCATCACTCAGTCCGTATAATGCCGACGTTTTAGGGCTGTAAGAAAAACGGCATACACATGTAGCCTTATTGCCCGAAGCCTCCGCACGGGCCCGCTGAGTCGGGCCATTCACACAGGTGCCATCCATGGATTTCAACCCGCTCGACCTTATCCTGCATCTCGACGTGTACCTCGACTTGCTGGTAACCAATTACGGTCCGTGGATCTACGCCATCCTGTTCCTGGTGATTTTTTGCGAAACCGGCCTGGTGGTCATGCCGTTCCTGCCCGGCGATTCCCTGCTGTTTATTGCCGGCGCCGTCGCTGCCGGTGGCGGGATGGACCCGGTCCTGCTGGGCGGCCTGCTGATGCTGGCGGCGATCCTCGGTGACAGCACCAACTATGTGATCGGCCGCACCGCCGGGGAACGCTTGTTCAGCAACCCCAATTCGAAAATCTTCCGCCGCGACTACCTGCAAAAGACCCACGACTTCTACGACAAGCACGGCGGCAAAACCGTGACCCTGGCGCGCTTCCTGCCGATCCTGCGCACCTTCGCGCCGTTCGTCGCCGGTGTCGCCAAAATGCCGTATCCGCGCTTTTTCGGCTTCAGCGTGCTGGGCACCATCCTCTGGGTCGGTGGCCTGGTCACCCTCGGCTACTTCTTCGGTAACGTACCGTTCATCAAGAAAAACCTGTCGCTGCTGGTGGTGTTCATCATCCTGCTGTCGCTGGTGCCAATGATCATTGGCGTGGCCCGCAGCCGCTTTGGCCGCACCTCCTCCGAAGCCAAGCCGCACTGATCGGCCATGTGGTCCCTCAGCGCCTGGCGTCGCCGGCGCCTCCTGGCCAAGCACCCGGTTGCCGATGAAACGTGGCAACGGGTGCGCCATCACCTGACCTTCCTCGACGGCATCAGCGCCGAACAGGACCAATGGTTACGTGAGGCCAGCGCGCTGTTCCTCGCCGAAAAACACCTGACTGCCCTGCCCGGCGTCGATCTGCACCAGGAACAACGCCTGCTGCTCGCCGCCCAGGCCCAACTGCCGCTGATGAACCTGGGCGAGTTGGAGTGGTACCAGGGCTTCCATGAAATCATTCTCTACCCCGATGACTTTCGCAGCCCCCAGCGCCATCGCGACGCCAGCGGCGTGGAACATGAATGGGATGGCGAGCACAGCGGCGAAGCCTGGCAGCAAGGCCCGGTGATCCTCGCCTGGCCGGGCGTACTGGCCAGCGGCAATTGGGAAGGCTACAACCTGGTGATCCACGAACTGGCGCATAAGCTCGACATGCTCAATGGCGACGCCAACGGCCTGCCGCCGCTGCACAGCGACATGCGCGTCCAGGAGTGGGCCAGCGTGATGCAGAGCGCGTTTGATGACCTCAACCGCCAGCTCGACCACAACCCCGACGCCGAAACCGCCATCGACCCGTATGCCGCGGAAAACCCGGCAGAGTTTTTTGCGGTCACCAGCGAATATTTTTTCAGCGCCCCGGATTTGCTGGTGGACAGTTATCCACAGGTCTACGGGCAACTGAGCCAGTTTTACCGCCAGGATCCACTGGCACGCCTGAAACATCTGCAAGCCAGCGACCCGCGCTATCAGACTGAAGGCTAAGTACCGTACGACGTCTGGCGCGTGGCATCGGCGCAGGAATATGCCTATAATCGCCGCCACTTTTAGGCCAATCCGGCCAATTTACTTGGCCAACTACGGGGGCAACGCCCAATGAGCTACAGCAAGATTCCGGCTGGCAAAGACCTGCCGAACGACATCTACGTCGCCATCGAGATTCCGGCCAACCATGCGCCGATCAAGTACGAAATCGACAAAGACAGCGACTGCCTGTTCGTTGACCGTTTCATGGCCACCCCGATGTTCTACCCGGCCAACTACGGTTTTATCCCCAACACCCTGGCTGACGACGGCGACCCCCTCGACGTGCTGGTCGTGACCCCTTACCCGGTCACCCCAGGCTCGGTCATCCGCGCCCGCCCGGTTGGCATCCTGAACATGACCGACGACGGCGGCGGCGATGCCAAAGTCATCGCAGTGCCACACGACAAGCTGTCCCAGCTGTACGTCGATGTGAAGGAGTACACCGACCTGCCGCCGCTGTTGCTGGAGCAGATCAAGCACTTCTTCGAGAACTACAAAGACCTCGAAAAAGGCAAATGGGTGAAGATCGACGGTTGGGGCAACGCAGACGCCGCCCGTGCCGAGATCATGAAGTCGGTAGCTGCCTACAAAGGCTGATACCGCTACTCATTGCCACGGCAATCTAAAAAAGCCCCGATCACTCGGGGCTTTTTTTGTGGGAAAAAATAAACAACAAGTTCAATTAAATAAACAAAACAACAACTAACGTTTAACTAGATAGAATCCGGACAAGATTTTACTTGCAATAAGGAAACACCTACATACACCAACTCAACGTATGGTTTATTTGATCTTGTTTTCCGGACAGTAAACTCTGCGTTTATGAATACATCAGGTGATCGCTTAAGAATGTTACTTCGGGAAGTTCATCTTTCCGCATCCGACTTCGCCAAGAATCGCGACGTCACGCCCCAGCATGTGAACAACTGGTTCAAGCGCGGCGTGCCCTTGGCCCGGCTCGACGAAATAGCAGAACTGCTGTGTGTCACCAGCCGCTGGCTACGTACCGGCGAAGGCCCTAAACACCCGCCGACCAACCTCCAGCTGGAAGGCCCCAACCACGGAAACAGCGCTACCGCCCGTGAAGACTGCGGCCATTACCTCTGCGGCCCCAATAGCGGCCCGGAAAAGATCGACGTGGAGATCCCCCTCCACGCCTCATTCAACTCCCAGGAAAGCCTGCGCCTCTCCCTGCGCACCCTGGAACAACTCAACGTCACCGCCGACCGCGCCCTGGGGGCCTACATGGTCGGCAACAGCATGATCGACATCATCCAGGATGGCGCCATCCTCGCCATCGACCGCGGCCGCACCCAAATCATCGACGGCGAAATCTACGCCCTCGAACACCACGGCATGCTACGCATCAAATACCTCTACAACCGCCCCGGCGGCGGCCTGCGCATGCGCAGCCACAACAACAGCGAACACCCCGACGAATTCCTGACCTACGACCAGCGCTTCGAGCAAAACGTACACATCCTGGGCTGGGTATTCTGGTGGTCCACCCTCAACAACCGCCGCCCACCGGTCCCGCTGGACGAACACTTGATAGGCTACGACGGCTCTAAATCAGACTAGACGCTGGGAAACTGCGGGGAATGTGAGTATCATGCGCGGCACATTTGGCAGGGGTTGGCGTGAAGCCAGCACACCCTGCCCGGCGATGCGGAGGAGTTCCCGCTGATGCCCCCCTCTATCACTTGGGCGAGCGCTTGAGTGAACGATTGAAGGCTGGTGAGGTTTACCAAAAATAGACTTAACCAGTCCCCGAGAAGCCGGCCACAAGCCGGCTTTTTAATTGTCCGAAATAAACCTATTCCATCCGAGAGTCCTGCCGATAACTTAGCTATAACGGGCGTTTCAGGTTCGTCCCTGTCCAATGGCGTTCAACGCCATTTGACCTCATCCGACGATGAAGCGGGGGGGACAAATGGGGGGAAAAAGAGTCGCATTCTGAATAGCTGTGTGGCGAGGGAGTTTGCTCCCTCGCCACAGGTTGAAGTTTTACTCTTGCTAAAGCATCAAAAATCCACGGTCGCCGACAACTCGTACGTGCGCGGCGCGCCCAGGCCCAGGCTGGACGTCAGCGGCATGCCCCAGTACGCCTTGTCAGTGACGTTGGTCACCGTGCCACGCAGGGTCACCGGTCGCCCGGCGACCTGCATTGCATACCGCGAGCCCAGGTCGAAAATGGTGTAGCCGGGGATCGACTGCGAGTTGTCATCACTGATGTATTGCTGGGAAACCGCCGTCGCGTTGGCGGTCAGGGTCAGGCCCGGCACCAGTGGCGTGTCCCATTCCGCGCCGAGCTTGCCTTGCAGCTTGGGCAACCCGGTGGCCGTCTTGCCTTCGTCATCGCCGCCTGGCGATTTGGTGATCTTCGGATCAACATGGGCAACGCCGCCCATCAGGCGGACGTCGTCGATGGGCGAGCCGAAGAAGCCCCACTCGATGCCTCGGTTGCGCTGTTCGCCACCAAAGGAGAACACGTTGGTCACCGGATCGGTCGAGCTGCCCGGGCGCTCGATCTGATACAGGCTGAGGGTGTGGGTGAACGTGCCCAGGTCGAGCTTGAGGCCGATTTCCTTCTGCTTGGATTTGTACGGGGCAAAAACGTCGCCGTAGTTAGCTGCCGTCATCGGCGCCATCGCGCCTTTGCTCAGGCCCTCGATGTAGTTGGCATACACCGAAACCTGTTCCGTGAGCTTGACCACCACGGCTGCGGCGGGTGTTGTTGCGCTTTCGTCATAGCCGGGCTTGTTACGCGCGCCGGTGGTGGTATTGAAGGTGTCCGTGACCACGTTCTGGCGGCGCACGCCAAGGGTCAGTTGCACCTTGTCGTCAAGGACCGACAAGGTGTCCGCCACGCCGTAGCTGGTCAGCGTGGATTCGGTGTGTGCCACCGGCGCAAAGCTGCGCGGCGCCTCCGGCCCCCAGGTCGGGTGATAGATATTGGTCAGCCAATCCGCACCGGGCACCCAACGCCGGCCATAGTCCTTTTGCTTGTCGGCATACCGCGTGGCATTGACCACCCACTGGTGCCCGATCGGCCCGGTCTGCCATTTGCCCTTGAGCCCCGCCTCGCCCGAGGTTTTCTCGATGTCCATCTTCAGTTGGCCCATGCTGGTCTTCAAATCCCCCGCATTGTTGATCACCTGGGCCGACATCGCGCCGCTGTAGCGGTAGTGGGTCTCGCTGGCGCCGAACGCCGCATAGGCCAACAGTTGCTCAGTCAGGTCGAATTCGCCGCGCACAATCGCGCCCTGATCCTTGGTATCGACAAACGCCCAGTCCGGGTTGAGTAAAGTGTCCGACTTCGGCGGCTTGGGCACGGCCACATTCGCCGCCAGGCTGATCCCACGGTTTTGCCCGCGCACGCGGTCTTCGCTGTTGTAGAGGTCGGCCGACAGCCGCGCCCGCTCACCGCGCCAATCCAGGCCCAACGAATTCAACTGCGCTTTCTGCTGTTGCTGCTCGGTCGCTGTGTCGCCATCGCGGTACACACCGTTGAAGCGCACGCCAAATTGCTGCTCATCGCCAAAGCGACGGCCTACGTCGAGGTGGCCGCCAAACTGCGCCTCGGACATGTAGGTGGTGGTAAAGCGCGTCAGCGGCTCAGCACCGGCACGCTTGGGCACCAGGTTGACCATGCCTCCCACCGAACCGCCTGGCGGCATGCCGTTGAGCAGCGCCGACGGGCCTTTCAACACTTCGATGCGCTCGTACATCTCCGGCGAAATGCGGTAGTACGGCGCCACGCCAAACAGGCCGTCGATGGTCACGTCGCTGATGCTGGTGGCAAAACCACGGATCGAATAGTTCTCGCTGTAGGTGCCCTTCAGGCCATTGCTGAACACCGCTGGGTCGGTCGCGGCGATCACATCGGTGACGGTCTGGGCCTGGCGGTCGGCAATGAACTTTTCCGTGTAGCTGATGGTGCTGAACGGCGTTTCCATAAAGTCCTTGTTGCCCAGCAGGCCGAGCCGGCTGCCATACGCCACCTGGTCACCGGCGTAGCTCAGCGGCAGGTCGGCGGCCGGCATTTCACCCTCGACGCGAATCGCCGGCAAGGTAGACACGCGGTTTTCTTCGGCTTGCGCGAGTTCTTCGGCGAACGCGGGGGCGCTGCTGATTGCCAGGCCGAGCAAGGCCATGGAGGTAAAGCCCGGACGAGCGGGCACAGGGGTACGTGTACGGTGAGTCATGGAAGGCTCCGTAAGGTGGGATGTTTTTTAGTATTGGCAGCTTGAAGCGGGGTTAACGCCTGGAATCAGGGTTGATAGCCCTGGATCACATCGGCGATCACTTGCTTGATCGAGCTAGGGCTGGCCGCCATGACGTACCAGGCATCGGCATCGACAAACACCACGCGCCCGGTTTTCCAGGCATTGGTCTGGCGCAACAACGGGTTGCCCAGGGTTTGCGCATTCAGCAACGGGCGATGCTCCATGACGGCCGTGCGATCAACTACGTAGAGAATGTCCGGGTTGGCCTGCTGGATGAATTCACTGGAAATCGGCTGGCCATGCAAGCCGGCCTCGGCGGTCGGGCTGGCCGGTTTCACGCCCAGCTCGGTGAACACAAAGCCGTAGCGCGATTGCACGCCAAACGAGCTGAACGCGCCGTTGTTATGCAGCACCACCAGGGCGCGTTCGGGGCGGTCGGCGGTGATGCGTTTCGCTTCTGCAACCTTGGCGTCGAGGGCGGCAACCTGTTGTTGTGCCAGGGCCGGCTTGGCGAAGATCTGCCCGAGGGTCAGCAGGTGCTGCTTGATTACTTCGATATGGCGCTTCTGGCTGTCGCGGTAATCCACGTCGAAATGCACGGTGGGCGCGATCTCGCTGAGTTCGCCGTAGTGCGGGGCCTGCAGCGAGGTGATCAGGATCAGGTCCGGCTTGGCCGCGTGCACCCGCTCCAGGTTCGGCTGGACGATGGCGCCGGTGTCCACCACCGCCGCGTCGTTCTTGTAGCGTTGCAGGAACTGCGGCACGAAGTCCTTGGGCATACCGGCCACCGGTACGCCCAGTTGGTCGAGAAAATCCACTTCGTTCATGTCCAGGGCCACCACGCGCTGTACGGGCGGCTGGATCAGTGTGCAGCCCAACGCGTGGGGCACGCTGATCGGGGCGGCGGCCGAAGCCGGCCCTGCGCCAAGCGCGGCCAGTAACAGGGCGTAGGCCCAGGCTGTATGTGTCCGGTTCATGGGAGTTCTCATGCGGGGTTGAAGTAGTTACACAGGCAGCCACGGGCGCCGTGGGTGATCTCGAAGTCGAGTTCGTACAGTTCGCCCAGGCGGGTTTCGTTGACCACCTCGGGCACGCTGCCGGCGCAATGCACGGCACCGCCTTTCATCGCGAGGATGTGGTCGGAGTAATGGGCGGCGAAGTTGATGTCGTGCACCACCAGGATCACCGTACGGCCCTGCTCGTCACACAGCCGGCGCAGCGCACGCATGATGTGCACGGCGTGTTTGATATCGAGGTTGTTCAACGGCTCGTCTAGCAGCAGGCAGTCGGTTTGCTGGGCGATGGTCATGGCCAGGAACGCCATTTGCCGCTGGCCGCCGCTGAGCTCGTCGAGGTAGGCGCGGCGCAGGGGTTGCAGCGCGAGAAAGCTCAGCGCGTCATCGATCACGCGGTGATCTTCGCCGGTCAGCGCGCCACGGCTGTAAGGGAAGCGCCCGAAGGCCACCAGTTCCTCGACGGTCAGGCGCAGGTTGAAATCCGGCGCCTGGCGCAAGGTGGCCACGCGCTTGGCGTAGTCGCGCAGCGGGATATCGCTGACCTGGCGGCCATCCAGGCGAATGTCGCCGCCGTTCGGTGCCATCAGCCTCGCGATCATCATCAACAGCGTGGTCTTGCCGGCGCCATTGGGGCCAATCAGCGAGGTCAGGCGCCCAGCGGCAAAGTTCGCGTTGACGCCAGCCAGCACGGTCTGGGTGCCGTAGGTTTTGTGGAGGTTGTGCACAGTGATCATCGGGTGCCTCGGGTGCGCAGCATCAGCGCCAGGAAATACGTGCCGCACAGCAGGTTCACAAGAATGCTGACGGTGGTCTTGTAGTTGAAGACGTGTTCGACCAGCAGTTGCGCCGTGATAAAAATCGCGATGGCAATCGTGCTGCCCATGGGCAACGTAACCCGATGGCGGAACGTGCGCGCCAACGCATAGGTGGTGTTGGCCACGAGCACCCCCATGAACGCCGTGGGCCCCAGCAGCCCAGTGGAGATCGCCACCAACGCCGCGACCAATGCCAGTTGCAGGCGCACCACACGCGGGTAATCCACCCCCAGCGACATGGCTTGGTCGCGGCCCAGGGCGAGCACATCGAGGGTAGGCAACGTGCGTGCAAAGCCCAGGCACAGCGCCGCCACCAACAACCCCGAGAACAGCAGTTGCTGCGGCTGCACGCGGTTGAACGAGGCCTGGCTGAAGTCTTGCAGGATCGAGAACTCGCCGGGGCTGATCTTCAACTGCACAAACTGCGTGACCGTGCCGATCACCAGGCTCAACACCAGGCCCAGCAGCAACAGGAAGTACACGTTGCTGTTACCCTCGCGCAGCAACCAGCGTTGCAGCGCCCAGGAATAGCCGAGCATCAGCAGCACCGACAGCACAAAATTGCCCTGGCTGCCCAGCAGCATCAGGCTGGCGGTGCCCAGCAACAACACCAACAACGCCTGGAACAACAGGTACACCGCTTCATAACCCATGATCGCCGGCGTGAGGATGCGGTTGCCGGTGAGGGTCTGGAAAATGATCGACGACCACGCCACGCACACCCCGCCGATACACATCGCCGCCAACCGCGCGAGCCGCTTGGGGATCACGTAGTCAAAATCCAGCCCCGAACGGAACAGCACAAAGCCCAACGCCAGGGCGAATACCAAGGCCCACAGCCGCTTCATCGCTGCCTCCAGACGATCAACGCGAGGAACAACCCGCCACCCACGATGCCCGCGGTGAGGCCAATCGGCACTTCGAACGGGAAGATCAGCAGGCGCCCGAGAATGTCGCAGGCCAGCAGCAACGCGGCGCCGCCGAGGGCGACGATGGGCAGCGTGCGGCTGAGGTTTTCGCCGTAATACAAGGCCACCAAATTGGGAATCATCAGGCCGACAAAGGGGATCGAACCGATGGTGATCACCGTCGCCGCCACGGTCACGGCCACCAGCAACAGGCCCAGCGCCGCCGTGGCCGCGTAGTTCAGGCCCAGGCTGGTGGCCATGCCCTCGCCCATGCCCATCACGGTAAAACGCTGCGCATACAGGTACGCCAGCGCGACGATGGGCAGGATCAGATAAATGATCTCGTAGTTGCCCTGCACCACCTTGGAAAAATCCCCCAGCAGCCAGCCCTGCATGCTTTGCAGGATGTTGTGGCGGTACGCATAAAACTCGGAAATGGCGCTGAGTACACCGCCGTACATCAGGCCAATCACCGGCACCAGCAAGGTATGGTGAAAACGCAGGCGCCGGATGATCGCCAGGAACACTAGGCTCGCCGCGAAGCAACACAGCAGCGCAAACAGCATGCGCACGCCGGCGCTGGCGGCCGGCGCCACGCCCAGCGAGACGAGGATGCCAAGCTTGGCCGCGTCCAGGCCGCCGGTGGTCCCCGGCTCCACGAACTTGTTGCGCAGGATGTGCTGCAAGATCACCCCGCACACCGCCAAGCCCACGCCGGTCAGCACCAGCGCGGCCAAGCGCGGCAAGCGGCTGGCCGTCAGCGTCAGCCACGCGTCGCCGTCGATTGCCAACAGGTCGATCTCGCGGGAGCCAACCAGCAGCGACACGCCGCACAGCACCAGCAACACGCCGCAGCCCACTAGACGCATCATGCAATCCGCCAACCACGGGCCGCCCGGCGCTGGGCGAGAAACTGCGCGTACCGCCCAGCGCTGGCCGCCAGGATCGCTGGCGTGCCCTGCTCGACAATCTCGCCGTCATCCAGCACTAGAATCTGATCGGCCATGGCCACCGTCGACAACTGATGCGCGATAACAATCAACGTGCAGCGCCCGCGCAACCTGGCCAGCGCATCGGCGATGGCGGCTTGGTTGTAGGTGTCGAGGGCGGCGGTGGCTTCGTCCACCAGCAGGATCGGCGCGTCCTTGAGCAACGCACGGGCAATGGAGATACGTTGGCGCTCGCCCCCTGACAACCGCGCCCCGCCCTCGCCCACCGGCGTGTGCAGGCCCTGGGGCAAACGCGCAATGATCTCGGCCACGCCGGCTTGCTGCGCCACCGCCGCAATCTCGGCCAGGCTGGCGCCCGGTTTACCGAGGCGGATGTTGTCGGCAATGCTGCCCTGGAACAGGTAGGTGTCCTGGAAAATCTGGCTGATCTGCGCGGCCAGCACCGCTTCGGACATCTCGCGCACCTCCACGCCACCGATCAACACCTGGCCCCGGTTCGCATCGAAGAAGCGCGCCAGCAGCCGCACCAACGTGGTCTTTCCCGAGCCCGACGCGCCGATCAGCGCGGTCATGCTGCCCGGCTCGATACGCAGGCTCACCCCGCGCAGCACCTGGGGTTCGTCGGGGGCATAACGAAAACTGACGTTGCGCAATTCCACCGAACTATCCATGGGCATTTTCGCTTGCGCGGCGACCGGTAACGGCTGCTCGGCAAGAATGCTGTGCACCTCATCGAGCTGGGCGTTGGCTCTGCGCAGGATCTCGCCATAACTGGCCACTTCCAGCAGCGGTTCGATATAACGACACACCAGCACCAAGGCCACGCAGGCGGCGATGGCTTCGTGGGCATCCAGGGCGTCGCACCACAGCGCGACCGCCACCAGTAACGCGCAGAAGATCCCTTGCACCGCCCAGGCATTGAACACCGCCGACAATGAGGAGCGATAGATCAAACGCTGGCCGGACTGGCGTTGCTGGTCGATGGCCTGGTCCAGCAAACGCGTGGCGCCGCCGCTACCATTGAACGCGCGCAACACCGACTGGGCCTGCGCGAACTCGACCATGCGCTGGCTGGTCTGGGCGAAGTTCTGCTGATAGGTGTTGTCGGCACTGTGGCCCAGGCGCGCGGTGAGCAGCATCACGCCCACCAACACCGGTAGCGCCAGCAACGCCAAAACACCCAAGGGCCAGTGCAAGGCAAACAGCGCGGCAACCAGCACCAACGGCGTCACCGCGCCGCTGATCACCGGGGTGAACACATGCGCCGGCAACTGCGCCAGCGCCATCATGCCCTGGGTGATCAGATGGCCGAGCCGCGCACTGTTTTGCGCGCTGAACCAGCCCACCGGCAGGCGCGCCACGTGATCGCCGACGCGTTGTCGCGCACCTTGCAGCACCGCCACGCCGACGGCTACACCGGCTTTGTCGAGGGTGCGACGCCACAGCGCGCAAGCGGTCACGCCGAACAGCAACGCAACCAACCAACGCCCTGCCTCCAGCGCATCACCGGCCAACAGGTGGCTGATCAGTGGCACCAGCGTGATCAGGGTCAGCCCGCTGAGCAGGCCGTAGAACACCGCCATCACGGCATAGCGGCGCAGCGTGGGCGCGTCTTCACCGAGCAGGCGCACAAAAGTCTTCAGCATGGTTGCACCACCTGTGATTCGCTGCGGGCGTAATCGCCCAGTTGCCATAACCGCGCGTAGAGCCCGCCATGGGCCAGCAGGTCGGCGTGACGGCCCTGCTCGTGCAGGGTGCCGTCGTGGATCACGAGGATCTGATCGGCGTGCATCACCGTGTCGAGCCGATGGGCGATGACCAACAATGTGCGGCCCTGGGCGAAGCGTGACAGTGCTTCCTGAATCGCCACTTCGTTGTCGGCATCGGCAGCGGCGGTGGCCTCGTCGAGCACCAGCACTGGCGGGTCCAGCAGCACTGCACGGGCGATACTGAGGCGCTGTTGCTCGCCGCCGGAGAGCTGGGCGTCCTCGCCG
The DNA here is from genome assembly GCF_016405645.1 of Pseudomonas sp. MF5691. Lineage (NCBI taxonomy): Bacteria > Pseudomonadati > Pseudomonadota > Gammaproteobacteria > Pseudomonadales > Pseudomonadaceae > Pseudomonas > Pseudomonas sp. MF5691. The sequence continues at coordinate 52,690 of NZ_JAEKDC010000001.1, read as the reverse complement.
ATCACCGAGTCGTAACCACGCGGCAGGCGCAGAACGCGCTCGTGGATATTCGCCGCGCGGGCGGCGTCTTCGATCTGTTGCGCGGTGGCGGACGGTCGGCCGAGGGCGATGTTGTCGCGCACGCTGGCGTTGATCAGGCGCACCTCTTGCAGCACAAAACCGATGCGCTGGTACAACAGCGGCGTATCGATATGGCGCAGGTCCGCACCGCCCAAAGTGATGCGCCCACTGCTGGGATCGAAAAACCGCAGCAGCAGGCGCGCCAGCGTTGACTTGCCGGCGCCGGACAGGCCGACGATGGCCGTGGTGGTGCCCGGTTGCAGGGTGAAGTTGATGTCCCTCAACACCGCGTGGTCGCGCTCATAGGCATAGCCGACCTGCTCAAAGCAGATTGCGTTGCCGCTCGGCAACTGCACGGCCGATTGCGTCAACGTCGGCGTGTCCAGCAACCCCTGCACGCGCTGCGCAGCGCCGGTGGCGTTGTTCAAATCGTGGGTGATGTAGTGCAACAGCAGCAACGGCGCGCTCAGACCCGGCGCCACCAATACGAAGGGCAGCACGTCCACTGGCGCGATCCAACCCAGGCTAACAAACAGCGTGCCCGCTGCCAGCACTACGCCGAGCACAGTGACCGGCGCGATCATCGCGTTGGCATTCGCCATCGACGCCACCAGCGGGCGGGTGAAGTCGATAAAGGTCGTGGCAAAGGTGTCGATGGCGCTGCGATAAGCCCCGTGCGCTTTGCCACTGGCGCCGAAAGCCTTGACCACCGGAATGCCGTTGACGAACTCCACCACCGCGTTGTCGATGCGAGCCATCCCGCTGACAAATTCCTGCATACTCGCGCCGCTGGCGCGCATGGCCCGCGAGAAAAACAGGAAATACCCGGCAAACGGCAACAGCGACACCAGCGCCAAACGCCAGTCCATCGCAAACAGGTAAACCATCGACACCAACACCGCTCCGCCCGCGCGCCCGGCGGTGGTGTAGAAATGCGCGGTGAGGCTGTGCAGCGTATTGATATCGTCCTGCATCGCCCGTTTCACTTCGCCCGATGCTCGGCTGCTGAACCAACCCAGCGGCACACGACTCAGGCGCTGGGTGATCGCGCGGCGTAAATGGTGAGTGAGGCGATTGTCGGCCAGGTGGGCGAGCAGCTCAGCGGTAAAAATCAATGCCATCCCCGCGAAAAGGCTTAAAGCACTAAGGCCAACAACCCACCACACTTCGCTCGACAGCTGACCGCCAGCGCCGAGGACACGTGCGGCGATATGGGCGATGGCCGCCAGCGGCACCAGCGTCAGCATGCCGCCGACAGCGGCAAGCCCTGCGGCGACACACAGACGCCCACGGATAGGCGTCAGAATCCGGCTAAGCGTGCCTGCAACTTGAGGGTTGGCCGAAGCCGCTTCAGGAGAGTCCATTGACAGAAAAGGTCCGTTTGAGAATCAGAATCATATTTAGTTGCATGACTATAAACTAATTTGCGCAAAGCCGACAAGACAGCTACAACCTTGTGTTCAGTGATTAAGGAATACCCATGGAACCCGCAAAAAAAACCGCCACCCGCGGCCGCCCGCCGAGCATCACCCGCGAGCGCATCGTCGACGCCGGCATCGAGATGGGCCTGCCCAACATCACCTTCGTCGGCCTGGCGGCGGCGTTGGGGGTCAGCCATATGGCGCTGTACAAACACGTGGCCAACCTCGAAGCGCTCAAGGCCATGGTTGCTGAAGAAATCTTCACCCGCTGGCAGATCCCCCAGGACTGCGGCGAGGCCGACGGTGGGTTGAAGGACTACCTGATCGTGTTCGCCACCTCGGTACGCGAGTTCGTCAAAACCCACCCCGGGCTGACTCCCTACGTGATCCGCCGCGCGGCAGCGACCGCGCCGATGCTGGCCAAGATTGATGGGCACCAAGCGTTGATTGCGCAGGGGTTTGGGGTGAGCAAGGAACAGGCGCGGTGGCTACTGGCGACGGTGGCGTTTCACTGCATGGCGGTGGCGGATACGGTGTATACGGTGACGCAGCGGGAGCCAGTGGTGGAAACGGCGCGGGATACGGAAGAAGCGGAGATGGAGGTGGAGTTGGCGCGGGGGATGGAGGCGTTGGTGGTGGGGGCGTTGGTATTGGTGGAGGGCGTTGCCTGAGCGTTGCCAAGGCCTGCCTTGGGCAGGCCGATAGGATGTAATCGTTCCAATCTGGACTTAACCGGTTTCTGAGGCCATCCAGATCAGAAAACTACGTAGTTGCGCAATAAACTCTTTCGACTTGGCGTCCGGGCTCCTTGCCTGGGACAAGAAAAAGCAGATCTGCATGCACATACACGGGAAATGCTGGATAAACAGTTCGACATGTTCATCCAGTGTTTGCGGCCACATCAAGTCCTGTTCGGAACGAAGTACTTGCGTTGAGCGGATGAGTTTGCGCGAAGCTTCGCGTTGCAAACGCAGTGATTGCGTCGGTGTCGCCGCACCGAGAAGCGCGTACCTATCCCCTCCTCCGAGACATTCAGCCTCCCCCCAAACCTCGATTTGCCCACCCCCTTGGCGCCAACAAAGATGCCCTCGCTAACTAGCCACAGTTCAAATAATCGGCACCACAACACGTACATCGCCTTGCCCACTATCAGCTAACAACTTGGCCACCAAACCACTCCTCACAAGACGGCAGATGAAGTCTTCGATGTATTCAGCCGCAATTCTGCGTGCCTTCGGAACAGCCATCGCCTGGCGAATTTCCGTGAAGTTGTCTTTCAGTACCCTGACCCCTGTGGTTGAGTTTGCAAACCGCTCCAAAGGCTGTCTGACCCCGGCCGCTGCTTCCAGCCCCCGCTGTAAAAAGAGGTCGACGGCGCTTGCAGAGGTGTCCGCTCGAACAAGCTCAGCATGTTGTAGGGTGCGTGACAGGTACAGGTCATACGCAGCACCTCGGCCGACAGAAATTCTGTGGCCTTGCATATCCAAATCAGATGCACGTTCGAAAGGGCTTGCTGCATGAACGAGGTAGGTGCCATCGATGCTCACATAGGGACTGGAGAAGCAGATCTTTTGCGCTTGTACAGGCTCGATAGCCAGAAACGCCAAATCCCAACCCCCCTCCTCCAGGGCCGCGAACACTTTCCCAGCCGCGTCGTATGGCATCAGGCTGACTGCAATCCCCAACTCCTTCGCCAACTCGTTCGCGAGTGCAACCGAGACGCCTCCCAATCGGCCAGTGACCGCATCGCGCTGGGCCAAAACGGGATTACCCAAGTTGATCGCCACTTGCAGTTCACCACTTGGCGCTAAATCATTTCGTACTGCAGCCATATCAACGTTCATGGTTGCTCGCCTTAGCCGCCATGGAACATGGCTGAGCACGTCGATGCATAGGGTCAACAAGGAGTTCGGGAAGGCATACCCAGCCTTCCATCAGTCGGCGTGCACTCCGGCTCATCACTGCTTTTTCAACCACCCAGGCGCCATCTTCCAGGACGGTTTTCGCGCCGACCGCGACGCTGCCGGCGGTATGCCCCATGCGCACCTGGCGATCGCCGACATTGCCGACGATGCGATTGACCAAGGTGCCATCAAGCGCTGCGGCAACTGCCACGGCAACCGCTCCTGTGCCAGTGATCGCATGGTGAAGCTTGCCCATTGAAAGTATTCGCGCAATCACATCGATGTCCTCAGGCTCAACCTGCTTACCCCCGGCGGCTTTGTAGGGTTGCGGCCTGGCAACCAGACAAAGCTTCGGCGTATGAGGACGCCACCGTGTTGCTTCGTCAGCACTCTCGGCCAAGCCCATGGCTACAGTGCAATGCGCGCGAATGGTCTCCAGCCGGGCAAGTAACTGCGTATCACCGTTGACCTGGTCTTGTGTCTCGGTTCCCTTCAAGCCCACCTGCTGCGCGCCTATAAAGATTGTCGGGTTGCCGGCATTCAGCAATGTCACTGCAAGTTTACCGAGGCCAGGTACTTGCAGTTCGTCGACGGCATTCCCCGTTGGAAGAAGGCTGCCGTCTGCACCACCGGGGTTGAGAAACTCCAGAACGACTTCCGCTGCCGGAAATGCCACGCCGTCGAGCATGAAGTCGCCCTCTTCCTGGACTTCGCCGTCGCGCATCGGAACATAAGCAATGATTCTTTTCTGGATGTTGGCCTGCCAGATACGAACAACGGCCATGCCATCAAGCGGTGCCTCGACGAGACCTTGGGATATCGCGTAGGGGCCAACCGCCGCACTCAGATTTCCACAGTTACCAGACCAGTCGATGACCGCCGTCTCGATGGCGGGTGCACCAAACAGATAGTCGACATCACAGTCGTCACGCCTGGATTGACCGATGATCACCACCTTACTGGTACTGGAAGTGGCGCCGCCCATGCCATCTATCTGCTTGCCATACACATCGGGGCTGCCGATCACCCGCAGAAGGATGGCATCCCGCTCAGCACCTGCGGGCGGCAGGTGCTCCTCAAGAAAGAAAACGCCCTTGCTCGAGCCACCACGCATGTAAACGGCAGGAATACGTCTTTGGGTCATTCTAGTTTTACTCCAGCGAATCAGCGTTGCATCAGTTGAGGGAGGCGCTCTGCATACTTTCGATCAGCAGCTGCGGCAGCAAACCACCGCTGCGCAAGTAGCGAACGTCTTCGAAGGTGTCCAGGCGGCTCAAGACCGACACCCGCTCTTTCTCGCCATTCTCACGCTCGATCACCAGGGTGATTGTTGCGCCCGGCTGGAAGTCTTGGGTGATGCCTTCAACGCTGAATAATTCGCGTCCGTTCAAGCCCAGGCTCTGGCGAGAAACACCGTCTTCAAACTGCAAAGGCAAAATGCCGAGACCCGCCAGGTTGGTGCGGTGAATGCGTTCGAAGCTTTCGGCCACGACCACCCGCACGCCTAACAGGCGCGGGCCCTTTGCCGCCCAGTCACGGGAAGAACCGCTGCCGTACTCTTTGCCGGCCACAACGATCAGCGGCTGCTTGCGTTGTGCGTAAATCTGCGCGGCCTGGAAAATCGTGGTGACTTTTTTCTCGGGCAGAAGCAATGTCCACGGGCCTTCACGGCCATCTTCAAGCAGTTCGTTTTTCAGGCGGGGGCTTGCGAAGGTCGCACGCTGCGCGGCCTCATGGTTGCCACGGCGAGTGCCATAAGAGTTGAAGTCCTGTACCGCGATGCCGTGGGATTGCAAGTATTGACCCGCATCGCTTTCTGGAAGAATCGCGCCAGAGGGCGAGATGTGATCGGTGGTGATGTTGTCCGAGAGCATGGCCAGCACACGCATGTTGCTGAGGTCCTGGGTGGTGTCTGTCGCACTCACCGCATCACTCCAGTAGGGAGGTTTGCGGATGTAGGTGCTGTTGGCCTGCCAGGGATACTGATCGCTAACGCCGGCGCGCAGATCGCTGGCAATCAAGCCCGCTTCACGGGGAACATCTTCATAGGCCTTGTCGAACAAATCGGCCGTCAGATTATCGGCTTCGATTTGCGTCAGTTCCTCATCGCTCGGCCACAATTCGTGGAGATAGACCGGCACGCCATCGTCGTCGAGACCCAATGCATCTTTTTCCGGGTCGATCAGGTAGGTACCTGCAATCGCGTACGCAACGATCAGCGGCGCAGACATGATGAAGACTTCGCGGGCCAACGGGTGAACACGCCCTTCAAAGTTACGGTTGCCGGAAGTAGCGGCCACGGTTTCCAGCTTGCGAGCCCGAATTTCGTCTTCGATTTCGGTACTGAGCAACGGGCCGGACATACCGTTGCAGGTCGTGCAGCCATAGCCGACCAGGTTGAAACCTAACGCATCCAGGTCCTCATTCAAGCCAGACCGCTCAAGATAGTCCGACACCACCCTCGAGCCCGGTGCGAAGGACGTCTTAACCCAAGGCGCTCTTTTCAGTCCACGCTTGCGGGCGTTACGTGCAACCAGCCCAGCAGCAATCACTCCACGGGGGTTGGACGTATTGGTGCAACTGGTGATGGCGGCGAGCACCACAGAGCCATTGTCCAGGCCGCCAGGCAGTTGGGTAGCAGGCGCCTTTTGCCCCAGCACAATACGCTGGTGAGGCTGCTTCGGCCCGGCAATCGAGCGCGCGACGGTGCTGAGATCAAGGGTCACGACCCGGTTGTATTCAACGCCCGCGAGACTGTCATGCCACAGACCCTGTGCACGCGCATACGCCTCGGTGAGGCCGGAAATCTCACCGCCACGCCCGGTCATACGAAGGTAGTGAAGCGTGCGATCATCAATTGCGAACATTGCCGCTGTCGCACCGAATTCCGGCGCCATGTTCGATAAGGTTCCCCGGTCTGCCAGCGACAGTTGCGCGACACCCGGGCCGAAGAACTCCAGGAAAGCACCGATAACCCCCGCTCTACGAAGTTGCTCAGTCAACGCCAGCGCGATGTCGGTCGCAAGATAGCCCCCAGGCAAGTTGCCCTCCAGGCGTACCCCGACAATGTCCGGCAATCGCAGCATCAGCGATTTGCCCAGCATCGCAGCTTCGGCTTCGATCCCCCCAACCCCCCAGCCCAATACGCCAATGGCGTTAATCATCGTTGTATGGCTGTCGGTGCCTACCAGCGTATCCGGGAAAGCCCACAGCTCATTGCCACGGCGCTGAGTACCCACGACGGTGGTCAGGCGCTCAAGGTTGATCTGGTGCAGGATGCCTTTGCCCGAGGGAATGATCGAAAGATTGCTGAACGCCTTGTTGCACCAGTCCAGGAACTGGAAACGCTCGGCATTGCGTACGCGCTCGAAGGCCTCGTTATCGGCCTGCGCGCTGGCATCGCCCCAACGCTCGACATTGAGTGAGTGATCCACAACAAGGTGAGTGGGGGTGACAGGGTTCACCAGGCGCGGGTTGCCACCTTTCTCGGCGACGGCATCTCTCAACCCGGCAAGGTCGACCAGTGCCGGCGTGCCCAACAAATCCTGCAGCACAACCCTGGCCGGTCGAAACGGAATGTCGAATTCTTTGGAGCGTGCACAAATCACTTTCAGTGCGGCTTCAGGATCAGTCTCGCCACGCAAAACGTTCTCGGCCAGGATTCGCAAGCTGTAGGGCAGCGTTGCGTAATCACCCCCCAGATCAGTTACAACCCCGCGGATATCGCTGACACGGTACTCGACTCCGTTGGCGCTAACGGTTCGACGCTTTGACATAGGCATTGGCTAATCCTCACAGGCTGCACGGACAATGTTTTTGTGAGGCGCATATTGAACTTTATCGCGATATAGATCAATCCAAGCTTTATCCGCTTCATCGTACCGGTCAAATCGGGCGCCCACCCACGCCCACGATTTCTACGGTGTGGTTAAGCTTACCGTCACGCTAGAATGGGGCTTCCATGGTCAGCTCTACTTGGTCTCGATCCGATGCCCCTAAGCCCGCTGCAAGCACGCATTGCGCGTGACATTGTTTCTCTCGTGCGTCGTGAACGCTTTGCTATCGGACATCACCTGGTTGAGTCGCAGTTGGCGGCGGCGCTGAACGTCTCGCGCACGCCGGTAAAGTTTGCGATGGGCCATTTGGTCGAAAAAGGCATGCTCACTTACGACCGCAATCGCGGCTTTTTCTTGGCCAGGTCCAGCGAGGATCTCGTCGATCTGGCCTCGCAAGTCATGGAAGGCAGTGACGATCCGCTGTACCTGAAATTTGCCGAATTGCGTCTGGGCAGGCAGCTCCCGGAGCTGTTCACCGAGATTGAATTCATGCGTCAGTTCGATGTGTCACGGGCGGCGCTGAGGGCCGTTCTATCACGCATCCAACAGGAAGGATGGATTGAACAGCGTGCCGGCCAAGGATGGCGTTTTCTCCCCATGATCGACTCAGTGGAGGCGTATGAAGAAAGCTATGCTTTGCGCGCGACCATCGAGCCATCCGGCCTGCTCTCCCCCGCATTCCTGATCGATGGTGAAACGCTGGCGGCCTGTCGCAAGCAGCAAGAGTTCATTGCCGGCGGTGGGTACTTGAGCATGACGCCTCAGGAGTTGTTCGAAGCGAACGCCCAGTTTCACGAGACGCTGGCGGGGTGTTCCGGCAATCGCTTCCTGCAACAAACGGTCCGCCGTTTAAACCAATTGCGTAGGCTTGTGGAATACCGCCAAGCCAGCACGCGAGCGCCACGCAAAGGCCAGGCCCAGGAGCATCTGGCCATTCTCGATTGCCTCGAACGAGGAGACCGCCTTGCAGCAGCCGACCAAATGCGCAAACACTTGGAACAGGCTCGGCGCAAGAAAGTAGATCCAGCGCTGTTCGAATAGCCCCGGCCTGGACGGTCCCTCACAGAGCTGCGCTCGCCTGCGCAGCTCTCTCAAATCCCGATAGACCTACCGCGTGCCCCGCAAGCGCAACGCCGACGGCATAAAGTAAGAATCCTCAGGAATCGCCTGGCCAAAATCCACCGTCTGCGGTTCTTCGTTATCCAGGTTCTGCACGTAATAACGCCGCGCCTGCAGGTCATGGAACACATCCAATGCACTCCAGGTCGTGGGCAGGTCGTAGAAGTTCTTCAGGTAGGCCATCGACACCCGCCACAGTTCGCCACGACCGTCGTACTGGTCAACCACCGCTGCGCCCCAGCTGTCTTCATCGAGGTACAGCACGCGTTTGGAGTACAGGTGACGCGCCGTCGGTTTCAGGGTGCCTTCGACAACCCACACACGGTGCAGTTCGTAGCGCGTGTATTGCGGGTTGAGGTGTCCGACCTTGAGCAGGTCGGCGTATTTCACGTCGGCGCTGGCGACTTTGTAGTTGTTGTAGGGGATGTAGATTTCCTTCTTGCCCAGCAGTTTCCAGTCGTAGCGATCCGGCGAGCCGTTGAACATGTCGGTGTCATCTGCCGTGCGCAGGCCATCGGAGGACGAGATCGGCGTGTCGTACGCCAGGTTCGGCGCGCGGCGTACGCGGCGTTGGCCGGCGTCGTAGATCCAGGCTTGGCGCGCGTCTTTGATCTGGTCGAGGGTCTCGTGTACCAGGGTCGCGCCACCGGCCAGGCGGGCCGGGCTTTTTACGAAGGTCAGGTAGTAGAACAGGATGTTCTTCAGGTCGGCGTACTGCCCGCCCTGCCGGTAATAGTTAAACAACCCTTCCTGCTGCGACGTGACCAGGGCGAAGCTGCCATTGCGCTGCACGGGCGCTTCCGAAGCACGGCGGACCACGTAGGTGCCGCGATAGCGGGTGATGTGGTTCCACAGTGCTTCCACACCGTTTTGCGGAATGGGGAATGGCACGCCGCCAAAGGCGTCGGCGAAGCCGGTGCCGCCGTCCAGCAGCTTGGCGCTGGTGGCGTTCTTGAAGGTGTTGTCATACACCCACTGGGGCGCCGAGCCAGAACGCCGGCTTGGGTAGATGGGCATCTGGAAGGTGTCGGGGTAGCTGTTGAACAGGGCGATCTCGCCCGCCGTCAGGTTGGCCTTGTACTGTTCCAAGTTAGCCTTGGTGATGGTGAACAGCGGCTTGTCGCCGGCAAAAGGGTCGACATGGTGTTTACCCTTTTCATAGCCCTTGGGGGCCTGGGTGATCCCACCCTCCCAGGTCGGGATGGTGCCGGCGGCATTGCCCGCGCGCTCGGCGCCGAGCGGTGTGAGCTGGGCCTTGAGCTGTTGCGCATCCTGGGGCGAGAGCGCAGCAAGCGCATTGCCGGCGGCCAGGCCGAGGGCCAGGGCCAGGGCCAGGCTGGCGGTGAGTATTCGAGGTGTGCGGAACATGGCGAATCTCCAAAAAAACGAGGGCGGGCAGCCGCCCTCGCGCCGCAGCACGGCAGCGGCTTACAGGAAGTACTTGAGGTTGAAACCGATGTTGTCGCGGTCGCGGATCACGTTGTTCTGGCCGCCACCAAAGAACTCGGTGTATTGCAGCTCGGCTTCCAGCTTGTTCTGGTAGTTGGCCTTGAGCCCCAGGGTGTAAGCCTTGCGTCCCTCGATGTAGTTGCCGGCCTGATAGGAGTTGCCCTTGAAGTCGTCCTTGTAGACCGCGTAGGGCGACAGGTTGACCCCGGCGAACACGTCGTTCCAGGTGCCGTTGAACATCACCGTATAGCTGTAGGAATCACGGCTGACCTGGTCATCACGCTCACCACCAGACACATAAGAGGTATTGCCGCTGCCCGCGTAGTAGCGGGTGCTGCCATCGTAGGCCTGGTACTTCAGGCTACTGCCGCGCAGGTGCTCGGAGGCCAGTTCGAACACGCCGAACAGCGAGTCGAAGCTCAGGCCCGGGCCGAAGTTGTAGATACTGCCCAGCGAGGTGTTGAAGGCCTCGACGCGCTCGGAGTTGTCGATCTGGCTGTTGAGGTTGACCATCTGCCCGCCGACATTGATGAACTGCCCGCCCGCCGCCGCGCCGGCGCCATTGGCCAGGTCGCCGATCAGGTCGTTGGTGGCGGCGATACCAATCGGCAGGTTCGGCCGGTAGGCCAGCTCGCCAAACACCGAGGCCTTGCCCAGGGTGGTGTTGAAGCTGAAGCCATACATGCGGATGTCTTCGGCATAACGCCGGTGCGCCTGGATATTGCCCATTACATCCACCGTCGCCAGGCCATTGGCCAAGGCCGCGGCCTGGCTGCCGGCCACCGACGACAGCATGCTGGTCAGCGCCGCCATGTCGATGCCCTTGTAGCCCGCCAGGTCTGCGGCGATGGTCGGCTCCTTGGCGTGGTAGTTGACCAGGTACAGGCCGAACTCGGTGCTGTTGAGTTCCTCGGCGATGTAGCGGAAGGCAAAGCCGTACTGGCCATCGTTGCGCGCGTTGTAGTCCTTGCCGATGGACGCCACCTTGAGGGTGTTGCCGTAGGCCGGGGTCATGCCGTTGGCATACAGCCCGGTACTGCGCAGCATGCCGCCGAACATCGGGTTGTTGCCCAGGGCGTCGTATAACCCGATGACGTTGCCGCCGATGGGCGTCGGGGTGTCGAGGGCGCTGCCGGTGAAGTTGTTGTACCCCGTGCGGCCGCCATCGGCGAACAGGTCGCTCTGGGAATAGAAGGTGCCGACCGGGTCGATGCGGGTCTCCTTCCAGTTCCACTGATAGAAGCTCTCCATCGACAGGTTGTCGCTCAAGCCGATATTGAAGCTGATGGCTTCCACCGGCATCAGCACTTCCTTGACCTCGGCGCCCGGCAGGCGGTACTTGGCCGCGTCCACCGGGTTGGTGGTATTGACCCCGCCGCGATAGAAAATGCCCTCGCCCCAGTTGAACACCTGGCGCCCCAGGCGCGCGGTCAGAGGCATCTGGCCAACGTCCCAGTTGCCATAGATGTAGGAGTCGAGAATCTCCACACGGCTACCGGCAATGTCGCGGGTCTGGTCGGTGAAGTGGTCATCCTGGGGATGGCTCTGGCTGGGTTGCGACGGGCTGTTGTTGCGGTAGTAGTCGTTGCGCTTGTCCATGATCTGGGTGTCATAGAACCCCGTGCCACGCACGAACAGCCCGTAGTTCTGATAGTTGGCTTCCAGCTCCGAAGTGATCTTGTACACCTCGGAAACCAGCCCGGTATCGAAGTTGCGATTGCCGTCGTTGGTGTTGACGTCGTCGTTGCCCTTGTCACGCCCCTGGACCCGCCACAGACGCCCATAAGACAGGGTGCTGTCGAACGAGCCGGTGACCTGGTTGTCCAGCACGCTGAACTCCATGGCCTGCACGGTCCCGCCGCTGCACAGTTGCAACAGACCTACCAGGCCGACGCCCGCCCCAGTGGATGTGATGGACCATTTACCCTCGGATCCCGAGCCTTGCGCGCGCACTGTGGTGCTCATTACCGTCTCTCCCCTGCAACCTTTTTTGTTGTTATTGCACTGCGTTGTCTGTTGTTACTGCGCCGGCGCCGGGCGGTCGAGACCAGCCCTGACGTAGTTGCGACTGTGGGCGCCAAAGTGGCGTAGCAACTGCACCAACTGTTCGTTGAGCCGGGCATGGTCGTAGCGTTCGGCGGGCAACTGGTTGCCGGCACTGAAGCTCTGGGTCGCCCCGGGCGTGGTCAGCCACTGGCCGATGGCCTCGTCGAACGCCACGGCCTGGGCATCCGCCTGGGCACTGACCACTTGGCGCAGGTAGTCCGTCGAGTAAGCCGGGTAATCGGCGTCCTGCGTGGCGTCGGCATAGGCCGTCAGCATCGGGTTATCCGCCCCCGTCAGCAGCAGGTGGCGCAGCCAGGCGAACTGGTAGCGCTCCACCTCGTTGTGGCGCGTGGCGACACGTTCGATCGCCGCCCGCTTGTCGCTGTCGTAGCCGGCCAGGGCCTTGCCTTCCATCAGCAGCATGCTGGTCAAGTCATCGCCCGGCAGAGTGGTGGCGTGATACGGCTGGGTCAGGTCCTGCAGGTAGTGCATGCCCCAGCCGAGGAAGCGATAGCCCCAGTAGGGATGGCCATTGGCGAAGGCAAAACGCGCCAGACCGAAGTACTGGTAGGCCCGCCAGTCCGGCCAGTTGCGCAACAGGAAAGGCGCCGCCACATAGACCACCGCGCTCTCGTGAAAGAAGCCCATATGAAACGGCGCCTGGGAGCTGTACTGGAAGCGCGCGTCGCCAAACGACTGCACACCGAAGCCATAGAGTGCGCCGACCGCCCCTGGGTTATCGCTGAACAGGTTGATATCGTGGCCGTAGTCCGGCTCGTCCGCGGCGGTTGCCAGCACGGCCAGCGGCGCGACCGTCTGCCCCGGCTGCAGTTGGATAAAGCGCTGGCGATTCCACGGCGAGAGGGTCTGTTCGACCATCACTTCGGTGGCCTTGAGCTGCGGGCGCCCAGCCAGGTCCTCGCCAGGCATGGGCTGGATCACCTGGGCCAGGTGGATCTGTGGGTTGACCCGCAGGGCCATGAGCAAGTCCCGGCGCAGATCGGCCCCAGGCTGCGGCGCCAGACGCAGGTTGTCGGGGCGCGGCGGGTAGTCGGGAAAGTGCTTGCGGGCGAAGTTTTCCTGCTCGTCCAGCAAGGCCACCAGCCCTGGGTACTGCTCGGACACAAACTGCTCGAGGGACTCGACCGCCACCTCGGGCGCCTCGCGCAACGCGGGCAAATCCCGCAGGGCCAGGTAGCTGCCCACGCTGTGATTGGACCATGCACCGGCCCCAGGCGACAGACTGCACAGCCCCAGGCACAGCAGCAACGACGGCAACTTCATGGCTTTACGCTCTTTTTGTAGATGCGTTCAGCCTAACAATCCGGGTATCCCCCGACACTGTCCGATCTTGCCAAAACGACTCTCCAATAGCGCCATACAGCCTGGGCCTACGCCGGGTAGCCGGTAATCTCGCGGATGCTCTGGTACAGCGGCTTGAGCTGGCGATACATGTGCAGGTAGACCTCGCGGTATAAGCGGTCGTACATCTGTTGCGCCTCGGGCTGGGGCATGAACACCTCGGCGGTGCGGGTCATGGCGGCGATGGCGGTATCGAAGTCCGGGTACAGCCCAAGCCCCACCGCACAGGCAATCGCCGCCCCCAGCCCGGACGCCTCGTAGACATGCGGACGCTCGGCGGGCAGGCCGAAGATATCGGCGGTCAGTTGCATCGCCGCGTCGCTCTGGGAACCGCCACCGGCCACGCGCAAGCGCTTGATCGACAGTTTCGACCGGCGCTCGATACGCTCCTTGCCCTGGCGCAAGGCATAGGCCAGCCCCTCGAGGATCGCCCGGTAGATATGGGCACGGGTGTGCACGTCGCCAAAGCCGATCATCGCGCCCTTGGCCTCTACACCCGGCTCGCGGATGCCCGGCGACCAGTAGGGTTGCAGGGTCAGGCCCATGGAGCCGGGCGGCACCGCGTTGACCAGCGCATCGAACAGTTGCTCAGGTTCCAGGCCCTGCTCCCGGGCCTGCTGCATTTCCCGCAGGCCGAACTCGTTCTTGAACCAGCTGACCATCCAGTAGCCGCGATAGATCATCACTTCGCAGTTGTAGTGATCGGGGATCGCCGCCGGATACGGCGGGATCAGCGGCACTATCTCCAGGTAGCGCGAGCGGGTAGTGGTGATGGTCGCCGTGGTGCCGTAGGACAGGCACGCGGTCGTCGCCTCCACCACGCCGGAACCGAGCACCTCGCAGGCCTTGTCGGAGCCGGCGGCAATCAGTGGCAGGCCCTCGGGGATCCCGGTGTGGCGGCTGGCCTCGGCGGTGATGCGGCCCAGTTCTTCTCCTGGCTTATACAGGCGCGGCAACTGCTGCGCACGCACCGCCAGGGCCTGCCATTTCCAGTCCCGGGGCGCGGCCCAGCGCAGGTGCTTGAAGTCGAAGGGCAAGTAGCCCACGCAGCACCCCACCGAGTCGACAAAACGCCCGGTCAGGCGATGGCTGAGAAAGCCCGAGAGCAGCAGGAACTTGTCGGTGGCTGCCCAGATATCCGGCTGATGCTGGGCGATCCAGTTGGCCTCGGCCTGGGCGCGAAAATAGTCCACCGTGGCCTCGGCGCCGATCAACTTGAACAGCCAGCCCCACGGGCCCTTGATCCCGCCCTCGGGCTCGCACTGACGCTGGTCGAGCCAGAGGATCGCCGGGCGCAAGGCCTGGCCTTGGGCATCGACATTGATCAAAGTGCCGCGCTGGGTGGTCAGGGACACGCCACGGATCAGGCTGCGGTCGATGCCGGTCTGCGCCCACAATTGCTGGCAGGCTTCGCCCAGTTTGCGCCAGTAGTAATCCGGATCCTGCTCGGCCCAGCCGGGCTGCGTGGAGTAGTAGGCCTGCAACTCGACCTTGCCTTTGCCCAGCAGATTGCCCTGCAAGTCGAACAACAGCGCGCGGACACTCTGGGTGCCGTTGTCGATCGCCAGCACATAGTGTTTGTCGGGGGAATTGTTATCCACGAAGCTCTCTTTATTCATGACGCGCTCTTCAGATCGAGGCGGACGGGACGCTGTGATGGCGTTGCCAGAGTTGCAGGTAGCGCTGCTGTTCCTGTTCCCAGCGCGTGTCGTCCCAGCCCAGGCGCGGCTGACATAGCCGGCGGATGTCTGGCAGGTAGTGAGCGGCGCCGTCGGGCAGTAGCAACCCCAGACGGGTGCGGCGCAACAACAGGTCGTCCAGGTGCAGGACCATCTCGGCCTCGGCGGCAAACGCCAGCTCCGCCCACAAGGTATCGCTGGCGCCGACACACTCGCTGCCCAGGCTGCGTATCAGCCGGGCCAAACGTGGCAGGTCACGGCCATGGCGCCCGGCCAGACGCCGCAGGCCGGCGGCGCTCAGCCCAGGAATCGCCTGCAGCGGCACGGCCTGGAACACTGGCGCGCCGTCATCCTCCAGGGTCTTCCCGAGCATCCCGGCACAGGCCCGCAACACCTCGATGGCCTGGGGCCTGAAGGTGGTCAGCTTGCCCCCCGCCAACGTCACGCAGCCCGGCTCCTGCCACAGCACATGCTCGCGGGTTTCATTGGAGGGCTTGGCCTGGGAGTCTGCGGCGCCCACCACCGGGCGCACCCCGGACCAGGTGCACAGCACGTCCGCCGCCGTTACCTCGGCCTGGGGAAATGGCTGGGCGCAGGCCTCCAGCAGGTAGTCGAGTTCTTCGCGGGTAATGCTCGCCCCGAGGTCCAGGTCCTCGCGATGATCCAGGTCGGTGGTGCCCACCACAGTGGCCCCTTCCCAGGGAAAGACGAATACCGGGCGACCGTCGCGCCGATGCATGAAACTGAAGGCGTGGGCCACCGGCAAGCGCCAGCCCGGCAACAACAAGTGGCTGCCTCGCAAGGGCCGCAACTGCCGCTGCCCACCACCCGGTTGCAGGCGTTCAGCCCAGGCGCCGGTGGCCACTGCCAGCACCGCGCAACGCACTTGCATAACGGCAGCGCCTTGCGTGTCCTCGACCTCGACCCCACACACCCGCCCGCCCTCGCGCAGCAACTGGCGCACCCGCAGGCCGTTCAGCGCCCAGGCGCCATCGGCGCGGGCCTCGGCCAACACACGCATGACCAGGCGCGCATCGTCGGTCAGGGCATCGCGAAACTGCGAAGCCCCCAGCAGGCCCGGCTCCATCAACCCCGGCGCCAGGTAGCGCAGTTGCGCAGGTTTATGAAACTGGCGGCTGCGACAACCGGCCAGGGCGTCATACAGGCACAGCAAACCGCCGAAGACGCGCGGTCCGGGGAACCCGCCGCGATAGTGCGGCATCAGGAAACTCAAGGGCTCCACCAACCCCGGTGCTTCGCCCATCAGGCGCTGGCGCTCGCGTACCGAATCACGGGCCAGGCGCCACTGGCCCTTGGCGATGTAGCGCAGGCCGCCATGGACCATTTTCGACGAGCGGCTGGAGGTGCCCCAGGCAAAATCCCGTTGCTCCAACAGCAGGCAGCGCCAACCGCGCCGGGCCGCCTCGCGCAGGATCCCGGCGCCGCTGATACCGCCGCCAATCACGATCAAGTCCCAGGTTTCATTCGCCAGCTGCGGCAGCACGGCCGCGCGCCACTGGGCATTCCAGTCATCGCTCATGGGCCTAGTCTTCCAGCAGGGTGCCGGGGTTCAGACGCCCGGCCGGATCGAAATGCCGGCTCAGGCTGTGCAGCGCAGCCATCGCCAGTTCGCCCTTCTCCCTCGGCAGGTAGGGCGCGTGGTCCTTGCCCACGCCATGCTGGTGGCTGATGGTGCCGTGGTTTTCGACGATGGTGCGGCTGGCCGCCTGCTTCAGGGCCTTCCAGCGCTCCAGGGTGGCCGGGTAGTCCGCCGCCGGGCGGAACACGTAGCTGGTGTAAATGCTCGAACCTTCGCCATAGACATGGGACAGGTGGGTAAACACATGGACCCGCTCGCCCTCGGCCGCCAGGCAGTCACGCAGGCTGGCCTCGATCGCGTGCAACAAGGCGTCGACATGGCACCAGTCGGTCGCAGTCTCCAGGGTGTCGACCACGTAGCCGGCATTCCAGAGATTCTCCCGCAGGTAGGGGAAGCGAAAACGGTTCTGTTGCCATTTCTTACCCAGCAGGGTGCCGGTGAACACCCCGCCAAAAGCCTTGAGGTGCTGGCGCGCCTGGCGTAACGACAAGGCATTCTGCCGACGATTGCCGGTGACGCCGAAAGTCAGCAGGCATTTGCCCTCGCCAGCCCCGCGCAGTGCCAGGTAGCGCTCCAGCCAGGCGATTTGATGGGGATGGCCAGCCAGCGCCAGTTGGGTCTGGGTTTCCATGGCATTCGACAGACGCAGCATCGACAGCGGCACCCGTGCCTGCACCAGTCGGCGGATCGCCTGCAGGGCCTGTGGCCAGTCGGGCAGGAACACGCCATAGAAACGCTCGTCCTCGGGCAGCGCGCTGACCCGGACCTTGACCGTGGAAATGATGCCGAAGCGCCCTTCGCTGCCCAACACCACTTCCCGCAGGTCAGGGCCGGCGGCCGAGGCCGGGAAGCTCGGGATTTCCAGGGGCCCGGCGAACGTTTCCAGGGTGCCGCCGGCGAACAGTTGCTCGATCCGCCCGTAGCGCAGCGATTGCTGGCCGCTCGAGCGGCTGGCCACCCAGCCGCCCAGGGTCGACAACTCCCAGGACTGCGGGAAGTGCCCCAGGGTGTAGCCTTTGGCACGCAACTGGCTCTCCACCTGGGGGCCACTGGCACCGGGGCCGAACGTGGCGATCAGGCTTTGTTCGTCGAGGTCGAGCAGGCGGTTCATGTGGGCCAGGGACACCGTCAGCACCGGGCGCGTGGACGCCGGCGGGTTGATATGTCCGGCCACGGACGTGCCACCGCCATAGGGAATCAGGCACAGGTCGGCACTGTCGGCCAGGGCCAGCAGCTGGCGGATCTGTTCGACAGTTTCCGGCAGGGCCACAGCATCCGGGTACCGACCCAGCGCACCTTCACGCAGGGCCAGCCAGTCCGGCAGGCTCTGACCGCGGGCATGCATCAGGCGGTCCCGGGGCTCGATGCTGTAAAGCGCGTGGGGCGCCAGCCGCGACGCGGGCACTGCGGCCAGGGCACTGTCCAGGCTGGCGTCCGGCAGGGTGTGCCCGTCGCCCAATCGCTCGCGCAGAAACGCTGCCCCATGGGCGGGCATCTCCATCTGCGTGGTTTCTTCGCCCCAGCCGTTCCAGCGTCGCATGCCTGTTTCTCCCAGCAGATCTTGTGATTTTCAGTGCTCCCATACTAATCAGCCGGCGCGGGCTGTCACGGTCGCATCGGGACAGATGGAGTAGCCAATTGGGTCACTCGCTGTATTACCGGATGTATCCACGGGAGCATTTACTTTAGTCACGATTTCAAATTACCTTGCGTGCCATCGACGCGCGCAAGGCACTGCCGCCGGCAACACCCCGCCAGGAACCCGATCATGCAGACACTCGGCTCTACCTCCGTCCCTCCTCTGCTGAAGTACCTGCGCCATGCCGAACAGCTCGGCGTGGCAACCGCCCCCGCACTGGAGGCGGCCGGGATCACTGCCGGCCAACTGGACGACAACAGCCTGCGCCTGCCTGTGGAAGCCCACGAACGACTGCTGGAGTATTTCTGCGAACATTCCGGGGACCTGCTGTTCGGGCTCAATTCAGCGCGCTTCGTGTTGCCCAACTCGTGGAGCGTGCTCGGCTACATCACCATGAACTGCGCGACCCTGGGCGAGGCAATGAACCGCATCATGCCGTTCGAAAAACTGGTGGGCGACATGGGCACCAGCCGCGCCGAAATGGTCCATGACCAAGTCCGCCTGATCTGGAACTGCCGCCACCAGCAGCCGCGCATCCGCCGGCATATGGTGGAGAACGTGCTGGCGTCCTGGCTGGTGTATGCCCGCTGGATCGCCGACACCGAACTGTCGCCAAGCCAGGTGTTGCTCGAACACCCATTGCCGGACGGCGCGCAGCTCAGCCAATACGAGGACTTCTTCGGTTGCCCGGTGCTGTTCGAGCAACCCTGCTCCGCCCTGGTGGCGCCCTTGAGCTACCTGCAAACGCCCCTGCGCCAGGCCGATGCGCAATTGCTGCGCACCCTGGAAGAACATGCCCTGGCCCTGATGGCCTCGCTGGACGATTCAAGCCTGGCGCTGCGGGTGAAAAACGCCCTGCGCCAGTTGCTCAAGGAAGGCCTGCCGCGCAAAGAACAGGTGGCCGAACAGTTCGCCATGTCGGTGCGCACCCTGCAACGCCAACTGCAGCAGGCCGGCACGTCCTACCAGCAGATCCTCGACGACCTGCGCCAGGAACTGGCCGAGCACTACCTGCTGCACAGCGACCTGCCGATCCAGGACATCGCCCAATACCTGGGCTTCACCGAACCCCGCTCGTTCCACCGCACCTTCAAGAGCCGCACCGGTGTGCCGCCGGGCGAGTATCGGCAGACCCATCGGGGCAGTTAGGGTTTGGGGGACTGCATTTCAGGTCCTGACCAAACAGAGTGAACCCGGTATTCAACACAACGAAGATCAAATATGGGAGCTGGCTTGCCTGCGATAGCGCCCGATCAGGCCATTCCTGGGTACTTGACTCTCCCCCTAGGGTCACACGCCATCCTGCGGGCCCGACTTCAGGACTCCCCACCCATGGCCCGCCGCATCCTGCTCATTCTTGGCCACCCCGCCAGCACCAGTTTCTGCTACGCCTTAGCCTCTGCCTATCGCGAATCAGCCAGCCGCGCCGGCCACGAAGTGCGCACCTTGTATCTGGGCGAGTTGAGCTTCGATCCTGTCCTGCACCACGGCTACGCTCAGGTACAAGCCTTGGAGCCGGACTTGCTCATGGCGCAATCCGACATCCTTTGGGCCGATCATCTGACGTTTATTTTCCCTATCTGGTGGGGGGGAATTCCAGCATTGATGAAAGGCTTCATCGACCGCGTGTTCCTGCCCGGTTTCGCCTTCAAATACCGCAAGGGCAAAGCATTCCCCGACAAGCTCTTGAAGGGCCGTACCGCCCATCTGCTGGTGGCCCTGGATACGCCGCCGTGGTATTACCGCTGGTTCTACCACATGCCCGGCCTGCACCAGATGCGCAAGACCACCCTTGAGTTGTGTGGTATCAAGCCGATCAAGACAATCATGTTCGGGCCTGTGCTGGGCTCTACTGCGGCGCAGCGCGACAAGTGGCTGAAAAAGGCTGGCACACTCTTTTAGGAATGGATCTGCATGTACATCGGTAAAGCCGCGCAGTTGTCAGGCACGACGATCAAGGCGATTCGTCACTATGAGGACATCGGCTTGCTGCCACCGCCGCAACGCGAGGGGCGGTATCGGGTTTACTCGACGCAGAGCGTTGAGCTGCTGACGTTTATCAAGTGCGCGCAGCAGTTGGGCTTCAAGCTCAAGGAGTTGCAGGGAATTCTCCACGGGCACCGTGGCGATGAGCTGCCGTGGCAGCGCGCCAACCAGGCGATCGCGCAAAAAAAGCTCGAGTTGATGACGCAGATCCAAGCCCTGCAACAGGTGCATGCAGGGCTGGTGGCGTTTGAGGGCAGCCTGGAGCAGGCCCAGGGTCAGTGCCAGTTTGCACGTCTGGTGGAAACCGGCACTGCGCGCAACAGCTAGTTCAGCAGATCGCCCCATTTGTTTTGCAGGGCGCGCTCTTCTGCCAGGATTTCCCGCGTCATGCTGTCAACCCATTGCTGGGCAAACCCATTGGCTTCACGCAGCAGCAGCATGATGTCATCGAGTTCAAAGTCGCCGGGTTTGGCCAAGTCCTTATGCTCATCCAGCATCTTCCTGACCATTTCATTGAGCTGCTGCTTGGTGGCCATTTTGGCCAACCCCATCGCCAAGGGCAGCATGTCGTCTTCAGGCTTGACCTTGTTGCCAGGGCTACGCTCCGTGTAGTTCTCACAAATAATCGCGAACCCGGTAAAGAAGGCCTCGAAAACCCCATCTTGCTGGCGGATAGGCTCGGGGATTTTGTGAAAGGAGAATCCGTACATAAAGCCCAAGACGAAGAAAACCTGGCTTTCCAGCTCTTCATCCGGGAAGCCAATGAGTTTTTTCGCCTTGGGAATTACTGCGCCCAGGCAACTGATCGGCAACTGCCAGATAACCGCTGAATCCGGGTCGTCGCGCTGTTCCTGCTTCAGGTCGGCAAGGATCGCCTGCATCTTTTCAATGGCCCGCTGCCCCGGTTGCACCACCGGTTCGTCGTCCATCAGCAAGTCATCGAGTTCGGCATGATAGGTCGGGGCCAGACGCGCCGTCGGGGTGATGTCTTGCAGCGCCGCAACCCGCTCGGCTTCGCCGGCCAACAGTTTATCGAGGAGCTTGTTGCGGTTGTCGAGGACGAAACGCACGAAGGTTTCTTCCTTGAGGGCCAGGCGCACGACACCGGGCAGAAAGGCGTAGATAAATGCGCCGAGCTTCTCGACATTGCCGTCATCGCGCAGGGCCGCCAGGGATGCCTCGCCGGTCTTGTCCTTGATGAACGGCAGGATCTTCGATTTGTTCTGCTCGATGGCCACGGCCACGTAGCCCAACAGCTTGTCCTTGCCGCTGACTTTTTTCTGCGGATCGTCAGGCGTTGTCTGTTCGATGACCGCCAAGGCGAGGATTTCTTCGGCAACCGGCTCTACAAGCACAGGCTCGGCTTCGGGCTTGGCGACGACCACTGCGACGGCAGGTTGCGCCACCGCCACCACCGGCTGATCAACCAGCCCACGGCGGGCATCCCCCAGTGCCTCGTTGATCACCGAGAAGAACTCACCCAGCTCTTTCTCACCCACCTGGGTAAAGGTTCCGACCTTGCGCGAGTTGACGAACAGGTCGCGCTTTTCCACTGCCAACGAATCCAAGTGGCGCCAGAAAAACAGGCGCGGGGTGTCGAAGACCATCTTCACCGCCAGCTTGCTCTCGCCCATCAACACGCCTTCCTTGGCGCCGCCAAACAGGGTGTCGTCAATCAGCACCAACACCTCGTCTTCGCGCATGTTGGCGCCGTAGGAGTCCAGCGCCGCCTGCAGCTTTTTCTGCGGGATGTGCGGGCGCACATACACGCGCTCCAGCCCCAGCCGCTCAGCCAGGCTGAGGGTCATGTGCACAATTGAATCAACCTGGGCCGCCGACAGCTCCTGGTTGCCGGCCGAGGCCTTTACCGCCGCAGGCTTCGCCACCGGGGCCGATTGCTCGCCGCCCCGGGTCCGCAGCCATTCCTGCAACAGGGAAAAGCAATCGTGCAGATCGTCTTTGTCCGGCATGTTGAAGGCAATCGCCTGACGCTTGTTGAGGAAGAGTTTGCTGCCCTTGAGCTCCAGGGCGTCCACTTCGTCATAGGCGTAGGCCACCGCGTCGCTGAAGCTCTCGCGGATGGCCAGGTATTGCTGGCCGATCAAGCAACCGTCCTTGCCGCTGGCGAACATGGTGTCATCAATCAGCACGACCACTTCGCTGGGGTCCACGGTCAGGCCGTAGGCAGAAAGGGCGTTGCTCAAGAGTTTTTTCGGGATGTTGGGTGCGACATGAACCCGTCCCGAGCTTGAATATTTTTGGGCCTGCAAAAACTCCAACAACGACATATCCCCATCTCCCTTTCTGATTTTTTTCAGCGTCATTGCGCCTGGCCATCGGAGGTTGCGCGGCAGAATAGCACTAGGCCACTATCCCGATCACCCTTCAAGACAGCTCCAGCCTTACCTTCAGCTCCTGGACCCGCGCCCGCTCTGCCCGCAAAGCGCGCTTGAGCTCACGGTTTTCCATCTCGCGGATCTTTGCCCAGCGTGCCGCCGAACGGCACCCTGCAACGAACGTCCAGATTTCCCGCAGGCGCAGGTACTGCATCAACAGCACCAGCAAAATCACGCCAATGAGTACCAACGCACTTGTCGAAATAACCTCCGACATCCCCATGTCCTGCTTCCTTTTAGTGAGTTCGAGCGATCTCGAAGACAGCCAAAAGATATGTCGTGTTTTATTACAGGTCTACACTGTAGACAGATACAGGTAAAGTAATCGCACATATGGGAGGGGTCATGAAACGCAAACAATCCGTCGAACAGGTACGCTGGGACCTGGCACTTCGCTATCGTTTGATCGAGACCGTCGCCTGGTGGGAGGGCCGCCTGACCACGGGGCACTTGATCCAGAGCTTTGGCATCAGCCGCCAGCAGGCCTCGAAAGACATCAACACCTACATCACCGAACATGCGCCCCGAAACTTGACATATGACAAGCAGCTCAAGGGCTACATCCCGAGCAAGCACTTCAAGCCGCGCTTTATCGACGACAGCGCCAGCGCCTATTTACACCTGCTGTACCAGAACAACGAACGCGCACCACACATTGAAGGGCTAGCGCTGGCCTATGCCCATACCAAGGTGCTGGAGGTGCCGGACCGCAGCATCCGCCCACAAATCCTGCGCCCGCTGCTCAAGGCTTGCCGCGAAGGTTTGCGCCTGGAAACCGAGTACGTGTCCCTGGCCAACCCCGAGCCGGAGGTGCGCCTGATTGCCCCGCACACCCTGGTGTACACCGGCATGCGCTGGCACGTGCGGGCCTACTGTGAGAAGAACGGCAAATACCGCGACTTTGTGCTCAGCCGCCTGCGCGGCGAACCGGAGTTGCTGGGCAAATCCGAAAACCTGATCGGCGATGACCACGTCTGGGAAACCGCCGTGAACCTGGTGATCACCCCGGACCAGCGCCTGGCGGCGGCGCAACGGGCAATCATCGAGGCGGATTTCGGCATGCTCGATGGGCAGTTGGTGATCCCCAGTCGCCAGGCCCTGGTGAAGTACGTCCTGCAGCGCTACCAGATTGATCCGAAGAACCTCGACCCCAAACCCGAGGCCCAGCAGATTGTGGTGAAGAACCTGCAGGAGCTGAAGCCTTGGCTGTATGACTGAAAAACCCCGGTGCGCTCAAGCGCCCCTCATTTGCCCCTACCCCCCCTATCTGCTAGTGTCGCGCCCGTTTACCGTCAACCGGAATAGCCGCCATGGCCCGCAAAAAAGTTGCACTCGATTTCGAACAATCCCTCGCCGATCTGCAAACCCTGGTCGAGCGTCTGGAGAACGGCGAGTTGTCGCTGGAAGACTCGTTGACGGCGTTTGAGCAAGGTATTGGCCTGACCCGCGATTGCCAGAGCGCTCTGGCGCAGGCGGAGCAGAAGGTCCAGGTGTTGCTGGAACGGGATGGGGAGTTGGCCGAAGAACCTTTCGACGCGGAACAAGCGCAATGATCGACGTTTATCAGGCCAGCAGTCAGGCCCGGGTCAATGCTGCGCTGGAACCGCTGTTTGTGGCACCAAGCCCGGAGTTGGCCAGGCTGTATGAGGCCATGCGTTATAGCGTGATGAACGGCGGCAAGCGCGTACGGCCTTTGCTCGCCTATGCGGCCTGTGAAGCGCTGGGCGTGGACGCCGCGCAAGCCAATGGCGCGGCGTGTGCGGTGGAATTGATTCATGCCTATTCGCTGGTGCATGACGATTTGCCAGCCATGGACGATGACGATCTGCGTCGCGGCCAGCCCACTACCCATAAGGCTTTTGACGAAGCCTGTGCGATCCTCGCCGGTGACGGCCTGCAAAGCCTGGCGTTCAGCGCCCTGCTCGACCCGCGTTTGAGCGGCGTGAATGCCGAGATCCGCCTGCGCATGGTCACTGCGTTGGCCGCCGCCGCAGGCCCGGCCGGTATGGTCGGGGGCCAGGCAATTGACCTCGGCTCGGTCGGCCTCAAACTGGACCAGCAAGCCCTGGAATATATGCACCGCCACAAGACCGGGGCGCTGATCGAGGCTGCCGTGCACCTCGGCGCCCTGGCCAGTGGTCGCGCCGAAGCGGCGCAGTTGGCCGCTTTGCAGATCTATGCCCGGGCCATCGGCCTGGCGTTCCAGGTGCAGGACGATATTCTCGACGTGGAAAGCGATACCGCGACCCTCGGCAAGCGCCAGGGCGCCGATATTGCCCGTGACAAGCCGACCTATCCGTCGCTGTTGGGGCTGGATGCCGCCAAGGCCTATGCCCTGGAGCTGCGCGACCAGGCCCTGGCCGCCCTGCGACCATTCGACGCGGCAGCCGAGCCGCTGCGTGACCTGGCGCGGTATATCGTCGAACGCCGCCACTGATTACGGCGGCGATTACCGCCGCATATCGGCCAAGTTCGGTGCTCTGCGTGGGCAGTTTGCGATGCTTGAGGTAAACTGCCGCCTCTTCTATACCTATAACGATTCGCCTGATGCCCACGACGTTTCAAGAGATTCCCCGCAAGCGCCCGACCACGCCGCTGCTGGACCGTGCCAACACGCCGGCCGGCTTGCGCCGTCTGGGTGAAGCCGAGCTGGAAACCCTGGCCGATGAGTTGCGCCTGGAATTGCTCTACACGGTCGGCCAGACCGGTGGGCATTTTGGTGCAGGCCTGGGCGTCATCGAGCTGACCATCGCGCTGCATTACGTATTCGACACCCCGGACGACCGGCTGGTGTGGGACGTGGGTCACCAGGCGTATCCGCACAAAATCCTCACCGGACGCCGCGAGCGCATGGCTACCTTGCGCCAGAAGGACGGCATCGCCGCCTTCCCGCGCCGCTCCGAGAGCGAATACGACACCTTTGGCGTCGGCCACTCCAGCACCTCGATCAGCGCAGCCCTGGGCATGGCGATTGCCGCCCGTCTGCAAAACAGCGATCGCAAGGCAATTGCCGTGATCGGTGATGGCGCGCTGACAGCCGGCATGGCGTTTGAAGCGTTGAACCATGCGCCGGAAGTGGACGCCAATATGCTGGTGATCCTCAACGACAACGACATGTCGATCTCGCGCAATGTCGGTGGTTTGTCCAATTACCTGGCAAAGATTCTGTCCAGCCGCACCTATGCCAGCATGCGCGAAGGCAGCAAAAAAGTGCTGTCACGCCTGCCCGGCGCGTGGGAAATTGCCCGCCGCACCGAAGAATACGCCAAGGGCATGCTGGTCCCCGGCACCCTGTTCGAAGAGCTGGGCTGGAACTATATCGGCCCGATCGACGGGCACGACCTGCCGACCCTGATCGCCACCCTGCGCAATATGCGCGACCTCAAGGGCCCGCAGTTCCTGCATATCGTCACCAAGAAAGGCAAAGGCTTCGCCCCGGCGGAAGTCGACCCGATTGGTTACCACGCCATCACCAAGCTCGAACCGCTGGACGCGCCCGTGGCGGCGCCAAAAAAGGCCAGCGGGCCGAAGTACTCCGGTGTATTTGGCGAATGGCTGTGCGACATGGCCGCCGCCGACCCGCGCCTGGTGGGCATTACCCCAGCGATGAAGGAAGGCTCGGACCTGGTGGCGTTCAGCGAGCGTTTCCCGCTGCGTTACTTCGATGTGGCGATTGCCGAGCAACATGCGGTGACCTTTGCCGCCGGCATGGCCTGCGAAGGCGCCAAACCGGTGGTGGCGATCTACTCGACCTTCCTGCAACGCGGTTATGACCAGCTTATTCACGATGTAGCGGTGCAGAACCTCGACGTGCTGTTCGCCATCGACCGCGCCGGCTTGGTGGGCGAAGACGGCCCGACACACGCCGGCAGCTACGATCTGTCGTACTTGCGCTGCATCCCCGGCATGCTGGTGATGACCCCGAGCGACGAGAACGAGCTGCGCAAGATGCTCAGCACCGGCCACCTGTACAACGGCCCGGCAGCGGTACGTTACCCCCGTGGCAACGGCCCGAATGCGGTGATCGAGAAAGACCTGGAACCGATCGAGATAGGCAAGGGCATCGTGCGGCGCCAGGGCAGCAAGACCGCGTTCCTGGTGTTTGGCGTGCAACTGGCCGAAGCCCTGAAAGTGGCGGAGAAAATCGACGCCACCGTGATCGACATGCGCTTTGTCAAACCCCTCGACGAAGCCCTGGTGCGCGAGATCGCCGGCAGCCATGAATTGCTGGTGACCGTTGAAGAAAACGCCATCATGGGCGGCGCCGGTGCGGCCGTCAGCGAATTCCTGGCGCGGGAGAACATCCTCAAGTCGGTGCTGCACCTGGGCTTGCCGGACATTTATGTGGAGCACGCCAAACCCGCGCAGATGCTGGCTGAGTGTGGGCTGGATGAAGCGGGGATCGAGGCTGCGGTTCGCCATCGCATGGCTTTGCTCGGCCTGTAAACCGGACCAAACTGTGGGAGCTGGCTGGCCTGCGATGCAAACACCTCGGTCTTTCAGAGAGACCTGGGCGACGCAATCGCAGGCCAGCCAGCTCCCACATTTGTTTTGTATTGCCTTGGAATCCATGGACGGCCCATGAAACACCTTCGACTTGCCCTGCCACTCCTGCTCTTGCCCACTGTGGACCTGCTCGCCGACACCCGCGACGCTGCCCTGAAGCTCCCCGATGTGGTGATCAGCGCCAACCGCCAGGTGCAGGCACGCAATGACAGCAGTGCTGCCAACACCGTGTTCACCCGGGACGATATCGACCGCCTGCAACCCTCCAGCCTGACCGACCTGCTCAGCCGCGTGCCCGGCGTGCAAGTGGCGCGCACCGGTGGCCGGGGCAGCTTGCCGGGGATTTTCATACGTGGCACCAAGTCCGCGCAAAGCCTGGTGCTGGTGGATGGCCAGCGGATTGCCAATAGCACGTCCGGCGACAGCGGCCTGCAATACCTGAATATTGATCAGATTGAGCGGGTAGAAGTGCTGCGCGGGTCGCGCTCGGTGATTTACGGCAGCGATGCGATTGGCGGGGTGATCCAGGTATTTACCCGCCGCAATGCCGGGCCAGGCCTGCAGCCGCGCTTGAAGCTGGGCTTTGGCAGCCACAACACCTGGGAACGCAGCCTGGGCCTGTCGGGCGGCGATGAACGCACGCGCTTCAACCTGGGCGCGAGCCTGGATGACACCGCCGGTATCGACTGGAGCCACATCTCCTTCCCCAGCGACCGCGACCATGATGCCTATCGCAATAAGTCGCTGAGCTTGAACCTGAGCCATGAGTTCAGCGATGAGCTGGAGGTGGGTTTCAACCTGCTGGATAGCCGGGGCAAGTCGGAATATGACAACAGCTTTGGTCGCTATGATTTCGCTACCGGGCAAAGTGTCGGCCAGAAGCCCTATACCGACTACACCGTCAGCAGCGCCAGCGCGTACATCGACGCCCAACTCAACGAGGCCTGGCAGACCCGCGTGGAGCTGGGCCACAGCGAAAACCGCGACACCAAACGCGACAAGCTCAGCACTGACTTCAGTGTGTTCAACACCTATCGCGACTCGATCAACTGGCAGAACGACCTGACGCTCGATCAGCAAAACAGCCTGATCCTGGGCGGTGATTGGTATGAAGACCGTTTTCACGGCAGCACCACGCTCAGCGAAAACAGCCGCTGGAACCGCGCCGCGTTTATCCAGCATCGTTTCAAGGGCGAGTGGTTTTCCACCGAACTGGGGCTGCGCCGCGACCAAAACCAGCAATTTGGCGGGCAGAACAGTTGGAGCGGTACGCTGACCTTGCCAGTTAACAGCGAAAACGACGTGTTGCTAAGTTACAGCGAAGGCTTTCGTGCGCCGACGTTTAATGATCTGTACTACCCGAACGAAAACGGGTTTATAAGCAGCAATCCAGACCTTAAACCTGAAACCTCAAAAAGCTACGAGGTGCAGTGGCGTAGCCAACTCAGCGACGTCAGCCGGTTAGAAGCCTCGCTATATCGGACTGATATCAAGGACGCGATCATCTACGACAATTCGGGTCCGCACAATGTCGCCACCGCCCGCATCAACGGCTTCGAAGCCGCACTCAAGCAAGAACTGTTCGGCTGGCAAGGCAACCTCGGCCTGTCGATCATCGACCCACGCGACCGCAACAGCGGCCACACCCTGGCACGCCGTGCCCGGCGCACCCTGAACCTGGACCTGGATCGGCAGTTCGAACAATTGAGCCTGGGCGCCAGTTGGCAGGCCATCAGCAGCAGCTACGATGCCGAAGACAACAAGCACCGCCTCTCGGGCTATTACCTGCTGGGGTTGCGCAGCGGTTGGGCGCTGAATCGGGAAGTGGCGCTGTCGCTGAAGGTCGATAACCTGCTGGATCGCCGCTATACACGGGCGCGTTACAGCTATAACGATCCGACCTTCCAGAGCAATCAGCCATATCGAGAAGAAGGCCGGACGTGGATGCTTGGGGTGACGTGGACGCCGCAGCTCTGAGGTTGTCCGGGCCGACGCCATCGCAGGCAAGCCAGCTCCCACATGGGTTCTGTGGTGTGGCCAAAATATTCTGCACTGCCGAGCGCCCACCTTTTGATGTATGAATACAGTCAAATGTGGGAGCTGGCTTGCCTGCGATAGCGCTCTCAACGGTTCGGCGCAATAACCTGACACAGCCGGCCCACCGCCTCCACCATCTGCCCACTGGGCCGTTCCAGGCCTTTGTCCGGCACGATCAGCAAACGCCCCTGAGCCACCGCCGCCACCTGGGGCCAGGCCTTCCAATCGTCCAGTTGCGCTTGATCCGCCGCGAGGATCACTTCGGGATCACGTTGCAACACCGATTCGATACTGACCTGCGGGGCTGGCAGCTTGAGGTCATCAAACACATTGCGCGCGCCACACACGCTAAGCGCATCGCTGATGATCTGCCCACCGCCCACGGTGTACAGAGGCTGGTTCCACACCTGATAGAACACCCGCAACGGCTGGCTGCGCTGATAGCGCTGGCGCAACTCGGCCAAGCGTTGACGCAAGCGGGCAGCCAATTGGCGACCTTCATCAGCGCGGCCTAGCTGTCGGGCGATGACTTCGACCTGGCTGCTCAGTTGTTCAAGGCTATGGGGTTCGGCGACGTAAACAGGGATGTTCAAACGCTTGAGCTGCTCGCG
Source organism: Pseudomonas sp. MF5691 (assembly GCF_016405645.1). Taxonomy (NCBI): domain Bacteria; kingdom Pseudomonadati; phylum Pseudomonadota; class Gammaproteobacteria; order Pseudomonadales; family Pseudomonadaceae; genus Pseudomonas; species Pseudomonas sp. MF5691. Next base: position 23,039 of record NZ_JAEKDC010000001.1, on the reverse strand, counting down.
CTGGGCCGGGCCGACGCTGCCTGGCCAGAGCAGCAGCAAGTCAGGCTGCAGGCTGAGCAGTCGTTCCAGATCCAACTGCCCATAACGCCCCACCGAGGGCAGGCTACGCAGCGCTTCAGGCCGTTCACCACCGTCGAGTACGCCCACCAGCAGATCGCTGGCGCCCAGTTCAACGACGATTTCAGATAAGGAAGGCGCGAGGCTGACCACCCGCTCGACCGCCATCGCCGACGCACTGGCGGCCAGCAGCAGACCCGCCAGCCAGAGGCGCATCAGCCGAGTTGACGCGGGATGCGATAGAGGTAGAACAGCACCAGGGTCGACAATGCCAGCAGAAACAGCGGCACCGCTTCCAGGCCAACGAACACTGCCAGTGCACCGATCCAGGCGGGAAACGCCGCGACCAGCAGCGCCGTACGCCGACGGGCCGCGAGGGTGATCCACGCGGCCGGCTCTTCAGGCGTATCGAGGGCCTTGGAGGTGGCGATCAGTGCATGTTTATAGGCATGGAAGTAACGCAGGCTGGCAAACATCGAGGCAACGCCGGCGATAAAGAATGGCATTGCCAGCACCGGCAACAACGGCTCGCCCTGGCCAAATACCAGATTGATCACGAACAACGGCAACAACGCCAGCGCCAGGTACTGCCACCAACTGAAGGACAGGCGCCGCTTGACCTGACCGCGCGTCACGCCCGGTCTGCCTCGCCCTGATGCTCGTTGCCCATCATATGGTCGAGCTTGCTGGCCTTGGTCGCCAGGTAGAGTTTGTTGTGCGGGTTATGCCCGGTGTGCAGCGGCACACGCTCGGCGACGGTGATGCCCATCTCGGTCAAGGCCTTGACCTTGCGCGGGTTGTTGGTCATCAGGCGCAGGGACTGGATGCCCAGGTGCTCAAGCATCGGCAGGCAGATGGCGTAATCGCGCTGATCGGCGGCGAAACCCAGGCGCTCGTTGGCCTCGACGGTATCGGCGCCACCGTCTTGCAGTTCGTAGGCGCGGATCTTGTTCAGCAGGCCAATGCCACGGCCTTCCTGACGCAGATACAGCAGCACGCCACGGCCTTCACGGGCGATGGCTTGCATGGCGGCTTCCAGTTGCGAGCCGCAGTCGCAGCGCTGGCTGAACAGTGCGTCACCGGTCAGGCACTCAGAGTGCAAGCGGCCCAGGACCGGGGCGCCATCGGCCACATCGCCCAGGCTGAGCACGACGTGCTCGCGCCCGGAGGCTTTTTCAAGAAAGCCATGCATGGTGAACGTGGCAAAAGGGGTAGGCAGCTTGGAAGCAGCGACGAAAACGACGGGCACCGTGTGCTCCTGATTTCAGATTTCACAGAGGCGGGCATTGTAACAGCACGTTCCTACAGACGCTTAAGCTGAATTATCGCTGATAAAGATCAATAGGTTCGATTGGCCTTTGCCTTGGTTCTATGGGCGTCAAAACGGATACGGTTGGTTCCAGCGCTGGAAAATCGGTTTCAACTCGCCGCTTTTCACCAACAACTCCATGCGCCGGTCAAATACCCCCCGCAATGACCGCCCTCTCTCACTGTCGGTAAACCCCAGGAACAACGGCAATTCGGCAATGTGCGTGAGTTTGAACGCCGATGGGTCGTCAGCCTGGCCGAGGATGTACTGCAGTTCGGCCAGGGCATCAATGTAGAAGTCGGCCCGCCCATGCTGGAGCATCGGCAAAATCCCGCTACGTCGTTCGATCTGGTTGAAACGATGAATATTGGGCAGGTATTCCTCGTACTTGTAGCCACGTACCCAGGTCAGGCGGTAAGAGCCCAGGGTCACCAGGGTCGGCGCCGGGCTGCCCGCCAGGCCCAGGGCGTAGATGTGGTCGGAGTCGTAGTGCCAGCGGGCGTACAGCACGCCCTCGGTCTCATCATGATAGGAGCCGACCCAGGCATCCACTTCGCCCCGCCGGGCCAGACCGACCGAACGGGTGTAGGGCACGCTGCGGATCTTGACCTTGACCCCGGCCGGCTCGAAGACTTCTCGCAACACATCCCAGGCCAGGCCGCTGCCATCGGCGTTGGTGTAGTCATTCCAGGTTTCACTGGCCAGACGGATCTGGCCGGGCACTTCGGGGGTGTCATCGGCCCACACGGGAGACGCGACCACACACAGCAGAATCAGCAACCAGCGTCGTAGCCCCATGATGACGCCCTCCATGGTAAAGCGATCGTTTCTACAACGCTGTAAAGGGTAGCGCAGCCCGGCGGGTCACGGCGTCTCGCGAAAATGTTGATAACCGCGCACGGCCGGGGTGATGTCATGGCCACCGGCATCCAGCAGTCGCACGCCGGCCCCCGCCTCTACGCGCCCGACAATATGCACCGGCCAACCGTCGGCCAGCAATGGCGCCAGCTCAGCGGGCGGCAAGGTGAACGCCAGGACGTAATCATCGCCACCGCTCAAGGCTGCGGAACGCGCTTGATCATCCCCCAGAAAGGCCAGCAACGCCGCCGACAGCGGCAAACGGTGCCGCTCGATCACCAGGCTTACGGCTGAAGCCTTGGCGATATGCCCACAATCTGCCAGCAGACCGTCGGAAATATCCAACGCAGACGTAGCCTTGCCACGCAACGCCATGCCCAGGGCCAGTTGCGGCTGCGGCGACCAGTAATGGCCCAGCAGCGGCTCGGCGATCTGCGCAGCAGCGCTACGCTGCCCCAACACCAACGGCAAGGCCCCGGCCGCATTGCCCAGCTCGCCGCCGACACACAGCAGGTCGCCGGGCTGCGCGCCACTGCGGGTCAACGCCAGCCCCGCCGGGACACGGCCGAACACGGTGACGGTCAGGCTCAGCGGCCCACGGGTGGTATCGCCGCCCACCAGGCCCACACCACAGCGCTGGGCCATGGCATTCAAACCCTGGGCATAGCGCTGCAACCAATCGGCCGCGACCGTCGGTGTAGTGAGTGCAAGGGTAAATGCGAGGGGATGGGCGCCCATGGCCGCCAGGTCGCTGACTGCCACCGCCAGCGAGCGCTGGCCGAGCAAAAACGGGTCGCAGGGGTCGGCAAAGTGCACGCCGGCCACCAGGGTATCGGTTGAAATCGCCAGCTGTTCCCCGGAGGGAACTGCCAGCAAGGCGCAGTCGTCGCCGATCCCCAGGGCAATGCCCTCGCCGCCTTGCGCACAGGGCGCGGCGGCGAAGTAGGTGCGGATCAGCTCGAACTCGCCCATCAGGGAGTCAAGCGCAGGTTAGCGCTTGTACGCCTTCACTTCGGCTTCACGCAGGCGCGGGGCCAGCTTGTCGAGCACGCCGTTGACGAACTTGTGACCGTCGGTCGAACCGTAGACTTTCGCCAGTTCGATACCTTCGTTGATCACTACGCGGTACGGCACGTCAACGCGCTTGAGCAGTTCCCAGGTGGACAGGCGCATCACGCACAGTTCAACCGGGTCCAGCTCTTCGAGGGTCAGGTCCAGGCAAGGTGCCAGGGCCGTGTCGATCTCGGTCAGGTTGGCATGCACGCCGTGCAGGATGTCGTGGAAGTACGGCAGGTCGGCGAAGGTAAAATCGTTGTCGACGCGAAACTGTGCTTCGATTTCGTTCAACGAAGTACCCGCCATCTGACGCTGATACAGCGCCTGGGTCGCCAACTGACGGGCAGCACGGCGCTTTTCGTTCTTCGATGGCTTGCCGGCGTCTGCAGGACGGGGGTCGCGCGGGTTGAAACGATCGCTCTCGTCGGAAATCACTTGGCCTCCAACTGCGACAGCAGGCTGACCATTTCCAGGGCAGACAGGGCAGCTTCAGCGCCTTTGTTACCGGCCTTGGTACCGGAACGCTCGATGGCTTGCTCGATGGAATCAACAGTCAGTACGCCGAAGGCCACTGGCACGCCGAACTCCATGGACACCTGGGCCAGGCCCTTGGTGCACTCGCCAGCCACGTATTCGAAGTGCGGGGTGCCGCCACGAATGACCGCGCCCAGGGCGATGATTGCTGCGTATTCGCCTTGTTGGGCAACTTTCTGCGCAACCAGTGGAATTTCGAAGGCGCCAGGGGCACGGATAATCGTGATATCGCTTTCGCTCACACCGTGGCGAACCAGGGCGTCCACGGCACCGCTTACCAGGCTTTCAACCACGAAGCTGTTGAAGCGGCCAACCACCAGGGCGTAGCGGCCTTTGGGGGCGATGAAGGTACCTTCGATGGTCTTCAGGGTCATTCGACAAATCTCTTAAAGAGCCGGGACGCGTATATGACGCGCCCCTTAGTGATATTTGAACCGCGAACAAGGAGCGATAATCGCCGGCCTTTATTCGGAGGGCACGTATTCTACTACTTCCAGGTCGAAACCGGATATCGCATTAAATTTCATGGGCGCGCTCATCAGGCGCATTTTACGCACGCCCAGGTCACGCAGGATCTGCGAGCCGGCGCCGACGATGCTGTAGGTGGTCGGTTTTTTCACCGGCACCTGGTCAGCGCTTTCGCGGATATGCGCCAGCAGCACATCACCATCCACCGGATTGCCCAGCAACAGCACGACACCGCTGCCCGCCGCGGAAACCGCTGCCATGGCGGCTCGCAGGCTCCACCGGCCCGGCTGCTTGACCATCAACAGGTCGCGCAACGGGTCCATGTTGTGCACCCGCACCAGGGTCGGCTCTTCGGCGCAGATGTTGCCCAGGGTCAGGGCCATATGCACGTCGCCTTCCACCGAATCACGGTAGGTCACCAGGTTGAAATGCCCCAGTTCGCTGTCCAGCGGCTGCTCGGCAATCCGCTGAACGGTACGTTCGTGGATCATCCGGTAGTGAATCAGGTCGGCGATGGTGCCGATCTTGATGTTGTGTTCGGCGGCAAAGGCTTCCAGTTCAGCGCGACGGGCCATGGTGCCGTCGTCGTTCATCACTTCGCAGATCACCCCGCTCGGCTCGAACCCGGCCATGCGCGCCAGATCGCAGGCGGCTTCGGTGTGGCCGGCACGGGCCAGGGTGCCACCCGGCTGGGCCATCAGCGGGAAGATATGGCCAGGGCTGACAATGTCTTCGGCCTTGGCATCTTTCGCGGCAGCGGCCTGCACGGTGCGGGCGCGGTCAGCGGCAGAGATGCCGGTGGTCACGCCGGTGGTCGCTTCAATCGAGACGGTGAACTTGGTGCCAAACCCCGAGCCATTGCGCGGCGACATCAGCGGCAGCTTGAGCAGTTCGCAGCGCTCGCGGCTCATGGGCATGCAGATCAGGCCACGGGCGTGCTTGGCCATAAAGTTGATGTGCTCAGGTTGGCACAACTCGGCGGCCATGATCAGGTCGCCTTCGTTCTCGCGGTCTTCGTCATCCATCAGGATGACCATCTTGCCTTGGCGGATATCGTCAACCAGTTCTTCGATGCTATTGAGCGCCACGCGGCACCCCCTTGGTCAGGATTTCAGGTAGCCGTTAGCGGCCAGAAAACTTTCGGTGATGTTACCGGCTGCAGGCTCTGCGGCCTTTTCGCCCAGCAGCAGGCGCTCCAGGTAACGGGCAAGCAAGTCCACTTCCAGGTTCACCCGGCGACCCGGCTGGTACGAGGCCATGATGGTTTCGCTGAGGGTGTGGGGAATGATGGTCAGTTCGAATTCGGCGCCATTTACGGCGTTCACGGTCAGGCTGGTGCCATCGACGGTGATCGAGCCTTTGTGGGCGATGTACTTGGCCAGTTCTTTCGGCGCACGGATGCGGAATTCCACGGCCCGCGCGTTTTCGCTGCGTGCCACCACTTCGCCGACGCCGTCGACATGGCCGCTGACCAGGTGGCCGCCCAGACGGGTGGTCGGGGTCAGGGCTTTCTCCAGGTTGACCGGGCTGCCGGCCTTGAGGTCATTCATCGCGGTGCAGTCCAGGGTTTCCCGGCTGACATCGGCGGCAAAGCCATTGCCCGGCAGTTCGACGACCGTCAGGCATACGCCGCTGACGGCGATGCTGTCGCCCAGCTTGACGTCGCCGAGGTCCAGCTTGCCGGTTTCAACCAGCAGGCGCACGTCGCCACCTTTGGGGGTCATGGCGCGGATGCTGCCGATGGATTCGATAATGCCGGTGAACATGGCCTTCTCCTGGAAAACAGTGCGGGCGCCGGGGCGACCGGTCGCAATTATACGCTCGCTGGGGGGAGCGGAATGGCAGTGACTCGCCAGTCGTCGCCTACAGCGCGCATTTCAATGATCTTGAGTTGGGGAGCGTCGGCCAGTTTCTCAAGCGGCCAGTCCAGCAAGGGGCGGGCGGCGGAACCGAGGAATTTACCGGCGACGAAAATCACGTACTCGTCCACCAGGCCTTGCTGGGCAAACGCGCCGGCCAGGCTTGGCCCGGCTTCCACCAGCACCTCGTTGACGCCACGGGCCGCCAGTGCCACCAGCGCCGAGCGCAGGTCGACCTGGCCGTCGACACCCGGCACCACCAGGCATTCGGGGCCACGGGGAAACTGGTTTTCCGCAGTCACACAGGTGATGACCAGGGCCGGCCCGGCCTTGAAGAACGGCGCGTTGAGCGGCACCCGCAGGCGGCCGTCGATCAGCACGCGCAACGGTGGGCGCGACATGGCCAGGGCGGTGGTTTGCGGATCCAGGCCCAGTTCGGCGGCACGCACGGTCAGGCGCGCGCCATCGGCCAGCACAGTATCGGCGCCGGTCAGCACCACACTGGCCTCGGCCCGCAGGCGCTGCACGGCGGCGCGGGCGGCGGGGCCGGTGATCCACTGGCTCTCGCCACTGGCCATCGCGGTGCGCCCGTCCAGGCTCATCGCCAGCTTGACCCGCACAAACGGCAGGCCATGCTCCATGCGCTTGAGGAAGCCGGGGTTCAGGGCGCGTGCCTGGCTTTCCAGTACGCCGCTGAGCACCTCGATGCCGGCCTGGGCCAGACGCTGCATGCCACGCCCAGCCACTTCCGGATTCGGATCCTGCATACCCGCGACCACCCGTGCCACGCCGGCGGTCACCAGCGCATCGGCGCAGGGCGGCGTATGGCCATAATGGCTGCACGGCTCGAGCGTCACATATACCGTGGCACCACGGGCTTTATCGCCTGCGGCGCGCAAGGCGTTGGGCTCGGCATGGGGTTCGCCGGTGCGTTCATGCCAGCCTTCACCGACAATCTGCCCGTCGCGCACAATCACGCAGCCGACCCGAGGGTTGGGATGGGTGGTGTACAGGCCCTTGCGCGCCAGTTCGAGGGCACGGGCCATGTAATGGGCGTCGAGCACGGCCTGTTCTGCAGAAGGAGGGTTCATTCTTTGACCGGCTCACGGGCCAGGCGGTCGATCTCTTCACGGAACTCATTGAGATCCTGGAAGCGTCGATACACCGAGGCGAAACGAATGTAGGCAACTTCGTCGAGCTTTTGCAGCTCGCCCATTACCAGTTCTCCAACCACCAGGCTCTTGACCTCGCGCTCACCGGTCGCCCGCAGCTTGTGCTTGATATGCGCCAGCGCCGCTTCCAGCCGCTCGACACTGACCGGGCGTTTTTCCAGGGCGCGCTGCATACCGGCGCGCAGTTTATCTTCGTCGAAGGGCTGGCGGCTGCCGTCGGACTTGATCAGACGGGGCAGTACCAGTTCGGCGGTTTCAAAGGTGGTGAAACGCTCACCGCAGGCCAGGCATTCGCGCCGGCGACGCACTTGGTCGCCCTCGGCGACCAGACGCGAGTCAATGACCTTGGTGTCGTTGGCACCGCAGAAGGGACAGTGCATGGTGGCAGGCAACAAAAAAAGGGAGGGCCATGGTAGCGCATCCCCGTGGCAAGACAAGCCATAGCCTTTACGGTATATAGGCTGACTATTATGTTTCTTATGTTCAGTTCACGGATTTTTGCCCTTTTTGGAGCCGTACATGCCGTTACGACCGCTGGTTTTACTCACAATGTTCAGTTTTCTGGTCGCCTGCAGCAGCGAAGCGCCAAAACCAGCCGCCCCGCAACCCACGCCGCAGCAAGAGAAAAAAATCCCCGGCCAGGAACCGCTGGGGCCATTGCCGGCCTACCAGCGTGAAGTGAGCGGCACCCTCACGGGTGTGCCCGCCGGCGCTGAAGTGGAGCTGGCACTGCTGGTGATCGACGAGCGCAGCCGCCCGCAACAACTGCTCGCCAGCAGCGTGCTGATTGGCAACAACAAACCATTGGCCTTCCGCCTGCGCTTCAACCCGCAAGCGTTTCCCGCCGGCGCCCGCGTTGAACTGCGTGGCCGCGCCAGCCAGTCCGGGCAGTTGATCCTGCACCTGCCGGCGGTGCGTATCGAGCAAGCTATCACCCAGACCACCGGGCCCCTGCAACTCGTGCGCGCCCCATGACGCCACCGCTGCACCTGCAACGGGCCTTGAGCGAACTGATCGGCGACGCGCAACTGCTGCCCTGCCCGTTGCCCGGCACCGACCTGTCGTTGTGGCTGCTGGACGCCGACAACATGGACCGCGCCTTCAGCCCCGAGGAAACCCGGCGCATCCTGCATGAGCCGCCCTACTGGAGCTTCTGCTGGGCCAGCGGCCTGGCATTGGCCCGCTACCTGGCCGCCAACCCCGAGTGGGTGGCGGGCAAGCGCGTCCTGGATTTTGGCGCCGGCTCCGGCGTGGCGGGAATTGCCGCAGTGAAAGCCGGCGCCCTGGAAGTGGTGGCCTGTGACCTGGACCCACTGGCGCTCGGCGCCTGCCGTGCGAATGCTGAACTCAATGGCGTGACCTTGGGCTATTCGGCGGACTTCTTTGCCGAAGCCGATCGTTTCGACCTGATCCTGGTGGCCGACGTGCTGTACGACCGGGCGAACCTGCCGCTGCTGGATCAATTCCTCACCCGCGGGCGCGAAGCGCTGGTCGCCGACTCGCGGGTACGGGATTTCCAGCATGCGGATTATCAGCGGCTGGGCATCCTCGAGGCGCTGACCCTGCCGGACCTGGCGGAGCCTTGGGAGTTTCGCAGGGTGAGTCTGTACCATTCACGACGCTAGGCCTCTCAGTTACAAATTTTCAGCAATAGAGTGGCTAAGACAGCGCCCGGCAGGACATGGAAAATAGCGTTCTCCCGCACGCGGCCTGGACGATCGACCTGCATGCATTTCCCCGTTTTTTCGCCGCTCAGCGCCCCTCCAAGGGCGTTGCAAAAACCTGGGCAGTTGCATAATCTGCTTGGCAATACACCCGCCATGCCTCTGGTTGCGCCAGCAACCAAGCACAAATTGTGCGGGTTTTTTATGCCTGCTGGTTTTCCAGCATGAGGGCGTTCGACAAACCAGCCCTTGATGTCCCGGCCCAGTTGGAGCTGCTCAAGTCTCGGGGCTTGATCATTGAAGATGAAACAGGCGCCCGGCGCTTCCTGCAATCGGTCAGTTTCTTTCGATTAAGCCCCTATATGCGGCCTTTCCAACAGTCGGAAGATATCGACCACCACTTCCATGCCGGCACCCATTTTCACCAGTTGGCACGACTCTACGATTTTGACCGTCGCCTGCGCCTATTGACCATGGATGCCATTGAGCGGGTCGAGATCGCCTCCCGTGCAGTCATCAGTAATCACATGGGCCCCACCTACGGCAGCCATTGGTACATCGACAGCCAGGCTTTTCACCCGACATTTGACCACCAGCGCCTGCTTGCAACGCTACACACCAGACAGTCTGTGGCGACCCGTGACTATGAACGCGAATGTTTGCGCGTCGACCGACTACACACAGACGACAATCGAAAAGACCATCTCAAGCGTCAAAGAGCCAAAGAAAGCTACGCGCGCCACTATCCAAATACCTATGACCACCCCTCTCTCATGCCGGGTTGGGCCATGCTGGAAGAGTTGACGCTGGGCGACCTCTCCCATCTCTACAAGGGCCTGGCCAAGGACGCGGATAAAAAAGCCGTTGCCAGGCGACTGGGGCTCCCCGCGCCACTGCTGCAGTCCTGGCTTCACACCTTGACCACTGTGCGAAACATGTGCGCCCATCACTCAAGAATGTGGAATCGGCAACTGGGTATTCGTCCTGAATTACCCAGGAAAGCCAACTTCCCGTGGCCAAACCATCTGCTCCAGCCAGGGCCCCATACCCGCATTTTTTCGACACTTTGCATGCTTAACCATTTGATGCATCAGATAAGCCCCCACACTCACTGGGACCAGCACCTTTATCACCTGATCAGCGACTTCCCCCACCTCAACCTAAAAGCGATGGGGTTCCCTCGTGACTGGTATCAGGACCCTTTTTGGCACGTATCTCGTGCTTGATCCTTGCGCTGCTTCCGATAGAGCCCGCCAGTCTTTATAGTTGCCCCATCCCACGCGTCATTGAGAACCTCCATGAGTGAGCCCACGCCGTACATTTTCGATGTCACCACCGCCACCTTCGACCAGGCTGTCATCGAAAATTCGTTCCACAAACCCGTGCTGGTGGATTTCTGGGCCGAGTGGTGTGCGCCGTGCAAGGCGTTGATGCCGCTGCTGGCGCAGATTGCCGAGAGTTATCAGGGCGAGTTGCTGCTGGCCAAGGTCGATTGCGAAGCCGAGCAGGATGTTGTCGCGCGCTTTGGCATTCGCAGCCTGCCGACCGTGGTGCTGTTCAAGGACGGCCAGCCGGTGGATGGGTTTGCCGGGGCGAAGCCGGAGTCTGAGATTCGCGCGCTGCTGGAGCCCCATGTGCAGATGCCGCCACCGGCTGAGGCGGACCCGCTGGAACAGGCCCAGGCGCTGTTTGCCGAAGGCCGCATCAGTGAGGCCGAGGCGGTGCTGGTGGCCTTGCTCGGTGAAGACAACACCAACGCCGCCGCGCTGATCCTCTACGCCCGCTGCCTGGCCGAACGCGGTGAATTGGGCGAGGCGCAGGCCGTGCTGGATGCGGTCAAGAGCGATGCTCACAAGGCCGCCCTCGCCGGCGCCAAGGCGCAGATCACGTTCCTGCGCCAGGCTGCCGACCTGCCGGATACCGCTGACCTCAAGGCCCGCCTGGCGCAAAACCCGCAGGACGATGAAGCGGCGTATCAACTGGCCGTGCAGCAATTGGCTCGCCAGCAATACGACGCGGCGCTGGAAGGCTTGCTCAAGTTGTTTATCCGCAACCGCAGCTACAACGAAGGCCTGCCGCACAAGACGCTGCTGCAAGTGTTCGAGTTGCTGGGCAACGACCACCCGCTGGTCACGGTGTATCGCCGCAAGTTGTTCGCCGCGCTGTACTAATCAGCGATCCAACTGTACTGCGGCGTATCCCCGCCGCTGGACACCTTCACCTTGGCGCTATGGCGCAGGCGCACCAACAGGCGCTTGCCCGCCGGGGCGCTGCCGGCCAGCCCTTCGAGGCGATCCGACAACTCCAACCCGCTGAGTTGCCCGGCCTCACGCAGCAGGTCCTGGGCGGCCTGCCACAGGCTCTCGTCCTGGTTGACCGGCGCCGGGGCAGCCGGTACTTCGCCCGTCACCGGCGTGGCCGTCTGCAGGTGCATGCCCAGCCGCGCCCAATCGCTGTCGTCCAGTTCCAGGGTCAAATCCACAGGCAGCTCGCCGATGGTTCCACGAATTCGCATCATTGCTCGTCCTCCAGCACTTTTCTGACGAGCATGCTCCCATGTGCCTTGCGCAACGCCAAGCAGGCGGTCAAACTCTCGGCTCTTTTGTTATAAGATCACATAACAAAATCTTCATTCACGCCCTGGAGTCTCGCTATGCGCCGCCTGTTGCTCGCTTTGCCGTTTGCCCTGTTGCCACTGGCCGCCCAGGCCGCCGACGAACATAACCACGACCATGACCATGAACATGGCAGCCTGGACGCCCACGAGCACGGTGTTGGCCGCCTGAACGCGGTGCTGGACGGCAAGGCGCTGGAACTGGAGCTGGAAAGCCCGGCGATGAATCTGGTGGGCTTCGAGCACCTGGCCACCACCGACGCCGACAAAGCCAAGCTCGCCGCCGCCCGCAAGCAGTTGGAACAACCACTAGTGCTGTTCAGCCTGCCCAAGGCCGCCGGTTGCGTGGTCAGTAGCCAGGAGCTGGAAAGCCCGCTGTTTGGCGACAAGCCAGACGATGATCATGACCACGCCACTGATGGCAAAGGCGCGGCCGCCCATGACCATGACCATGACCATGATCACAGCGAAATCCACGCCCACTACCAGTTCACCTGCGCCAGCCCCGCAGCGCTGAAAAACCTCGATCTGGCGAACATCTTCAAGACCTTCCCCGCCACCCAGAAAATTCAGGTACAACTGATCGGCCCGAGCGGCCAGCAGGGTGTTGAAGCGACGCCTCAGGCCGCGACCCTGAAATTCTGACTCCACACGGTTGATGTAGGAGCGGGCTTGCCTGCGATGCAGACGACGCGGTGGATCAGTGACACCGCGTCGATACCATCGCAGGCAAGCCCGCCTCCACAGTTGACCGCGCTCTGCAGGTGATACTGAGTTCCCATGACCCAAGCACTGATCGAACTGTCCGACCTGGGCTTTAACTGGCCCGGTCACCCCCAGTTGCTGGACATCCCGGCATTTCGCCTGGAGCCAGGGGAAACCCTGTTTCTGAAAGGCCCCAGCGGCAGTGGCAAAACCACCTTGCTCGGCCTGCTGGGTGGAGTGCAGATCCCCAATCGCGGCAGCATTCGCCTGCTGGGCCAGGAGTTGACCAAACTGTCGGCCGGCGCCCGCGATCGGTTTCGGGTCGACCACACCGGCTATATCTTCCAGCAGTTCAACCTGCTGCCGTTTCTCTCAGTCCGCGAGAACGTCGAACTGCCCTGCCATTTCTCCAAGCTACGCGCACAGCGGGCGATCCAGCGCCACGGCAGTGTCGACCAGGCCGCCGCTACCTTGCTCGCACACCTGGGCCTCAAGGACCCTGATTTGCTTGGGCGACGCGCCGATGCGCTGTCGATCGGCCAGCAACAACGGGTGGCCGCCGCCCGGGCATTGATCGGCCAGCCGGAACTGGTGATCTCCGACGAACCGACCTCGGCCCTGGACCACGACGCCCGGGAAGCCTTCCTTCAATTGTTGTTCGCCGAATGCCGCGAAGCGGGCGCCAGCCTGTTGTTCGTCAGCCATGACCAGAGCCTGGCTTCGCTGTTTGACCGCAACCTGTCGTTGGCCGAGCTTAATCGCGCCGCCACGCCGCTCGAGGTTTGAGATGTATTTGTTCCGTCTAGCCATGGCCAGCCTGGCAAACCGCCGCTTTACCGCGATCCTGACGGCATTCGCCATCGCCCTGTCGGTGTGCCTGCTGTTGGCGGTAGAGCGTGTGCGTACCGAGGCCCGCGCCAGCTTTGCCAGCACCATCAGCGGCACCGACCTGATCGTCGGCGCCCGCTCCGGCTCGGTCAACCTGCTGCTGTATTCGGTGTTTCGCATTGGCAACGCGACTAACAACATCCGCTGGGACAGCTTCGAGCACTTTGCCGCCAGCCCGCAGGTGAAATGGGCGATCCCCATGTCCCTGGGCGACTCCCATCGCGGTTACCGGGTGATGGGCACCACCCAAGCCTACTTCGAACACTACCAGTACGGTCGCAAACAGAACCTGCAACTGGCCAGTGGCCGCGCGTTTGATACCGACCCGTTTGAAGTGGTGCTCGGCGCCGAAGTGGCCGACGCCCTGCATTACAAGCTCGGCGACAAGCTGGTACTGGCCCACGGCGTGGCAGTGGTCAGCCTGGTCAAGCACGATGACAAACCCTTCACCGTGGTCGGTATCCTGCAACGCACCGGCACCCCGGTGGACCGCACGCTGCACATTAGCCTGGGCGGCATGGAAGCGATCCATATCGACTGGCACAACGGCGTGCCCGCCCAGGGCAAAGGCCGGATCAGTGCCGACCAGGCGCGCAATATGGACCTCACGCCGCAAGCCATTACCGCGTTTATGCTGGGTTTGAATAACAAGATCTCGACCTTTGCCCTGCAACGGCAGATCAACGAATTTCGCGGCGAGCCGATGCTGGCGATCCTCCCCGGCGTGGCCTTGCAAGAGTTGTGGAGCATGATGGGCACCGCAGAAAAGGCGCTGTTCGTGATCTCGCTGTTTGTGGTGCTGACCGGATTGATCGGCATGCTCACCGCGATCCTCACCAGCCTCAACGAGCGCCGTCGGGAAATGGCGATCCTGCGCTCGGTGGGCGCACGGCCGTGGCACATTGCGAGCCTGCTGATTTTCGAGGCCTTCGCCCTGGCGCTGGCCGGGGTGGTCGCGGGGGTTGGCCTGCTGTATGTGTGCATCGCCGCGTCCCGTGGCTATTTGCAGGCCAATTACGGCCTGGATCTGCCGCTCGCGCTGCCCAGCCCGTATGAATGGACGCTGCTCGCCGGTATTCTGGTCGCCGCCCTGCTGATGGGCAGCGTGCCGGCCTGGCGCGCCTATCGCCAATCGTTGGCCGATGGTCTGTCGATCCGTTTATAAGGAAGGCTTTGATGCGCCGTGCCCTGCTTGCGCTGTTACTGATGGTGGCCCTGCCCGCCTGGGCCGAGGCGCCCCGAGACTTGTCATGGCAAGAAATGATTCCGCCGGATGCCCCGGTGGAAGTGCCGAACATGACACCGCTGCACAACCTGTCGAACATGGCCGACGCCCTGGCGGCGGAAGCTGCGCCAGCGGCCAAACAGGATTTACCCAACGCGCCAGTGGTGGCCACCCTCAACGGCCAGCATATCCGCCTGCCGGGCTACATCGTGCCGCTGGAGGTCAGCGAGGAAGGCCGCACCACTGAGTTTCTGCTGGTGCCGTACTTCGGCGCCTGCATCCACGTGCCGCCCCCGCCGTCGAACCAGATCGTGCATGTGCGCAGTGAGATCGGCGTGAAGCTGGAGGAGTTGTACCAGCCGTACTGGATCGAAGGCCAGATGCAGGTCAAGCCGTCTACCAGCGAACTGGCGGATGCTGGCTATCAGATGGACGCCGAGAAGATCTACATCTACGAGTTGCCGAACTAAACCCCGCCCGCCATAACACCGCAATCCCGATGTGGGCGCGGTGTATTTGGCTGATCGCCGTTTCATTGAGCTGAGTCAAAGGCCCGGCCGCAACGATCTTTACCATTGGACACAGCCAACTAAAAACGTCCTTTGGAGCCACTCATGCACAAGTCACTGCTCAGCGCTTCCCTCTTCGCGCTTGCACTCGCCGCCCCTATCGCCCACGCCCACGAGGCTGGCGACATCCTCGTTCGCGCCGGTGCTATCACCGTTAACCCAAAGGCCGACAGCGGCAGCGTCAAGGTTGACCAGGGCCCATTGGCCGGCACCAACCTGGGTGGCAAGGCGACCATGAGCAGCGACACGCAGTTGGGTCTGAACTTCGCCTACATGCTGACCAACCACGTCGGTATCGAGCTACTGGCCGCCACCCCGTTCGAGCATGATGTGAAGATCAAGAACACCGGCCTCGACGCTGCCAACGGCAAGCTCGGTACCCTCAAGCACCTGCCACCAACCCTGAGCGTGGTGTACTACCCGCTGGACAGCAAGTCGGCGTTCCAGCCTTACGTCGGTGCCGGCATCAACTACACCTGGATCTATGACGAACACGTTGGCAGCAGCGCCCAGGGCCAAGGTTTCAACAACTTCAAGGCCGAGAACTCCTGGGGTTGGGCCGCGCAGGTCGGCATGGACTACATGATCAACGACAAGTGGATGATCAACGGTCAGGTGCGCTATATCGACATCAGCACCAAGGCCACCGTAGAGAACAGTGCTCTGCCAGCGGGTACCCGCGCCAAGGTCAATGTGGACGTGGATCCGATGGTCTACATGGTCGGTATCGGCTACAAGTTCTAAACCCGACGTAACAAACGCCACACAACAATGTGGGAGCGGGCTTGTGTGGGAGCTGGCTTGCCTGCGACAGCATCACCTCAGTGTCTTTGATAGACCGAGGTGTCTGCATCGCAGGCAAGCCAGCTCCTACATAAGCCGGGCTCCCACATTTTTTTGTGTTCAGTCAGCTAGTGATGCCGGTAGAAGCGATCGAGCAACGCCGGCAGTCCCGCACGCCACGCCCGTGGCTTGATGCCGAATGTATGCAGGATCTTCTTGCAGGCCAGAACCGCATGTTGCGGTTCGTCGGCGGCATCCGGCCGCGCGGCATGGGCTTGGGCCGTCGGCGCTTCGACCGCCAGCGCATGGAAGTTACGCGCTTCGCTGAGGATCGCCTGGCCGAGGGCCACAGGCGTGGTCGCCTCTTGCCCCGCATAGTGGTAGGTGCCCCACAACGGTGCCGCACAATCGAGTTGCTTGAGCACCGAGATGATCACCCGTGCCGCATCGTCCACCGGTGTCGGGTTGCCCCGTCGATCGTCGGCCAGCAACAATTCCTCGGTTTTCTCGGCACGCGCCAGAAAACGTCCCAGCGTGCCGTCGACGCTGTCATCGAGCAACCAGCCAAAACGCAGCAGCACATGCTGCGGGCAGGTAGCGCGCACACTCTGCTCAATGCGCCATAGCGCCTGGCCACGCAGGCCCAGGGGCACCGGCTCGTCTTTTTCGCTGTAGGCGGTGGCGCGCGAGCCATCAAACACCCGGTAGCTGGAAGGTTGCAGCAGCGTGATGCTGTGGTGCTGGCACAATTCCGCCAGGCGCTCGACGGCGGATTCCTGCCCGGCCAGGCGAACCTCGTTCACGCTCTCGGCCTGGAACCAGTCGAAATAATAGGCGAGGTTGATCAAGGCATCGGGACGGGTGTCGTCGAGCAACTGGGTAAGGCTGGCGGCATCCCAGCCGTCTTGGGGCGGGCGCGGGGCGAGGAAACCGATATCTTCCTCCGCACCGAGGCGAATCAGCGCTTGCCCGAGAGCATTCCCGCCGCCCAGTAACATAAGGCGCATTCGCATAGATTGAGCAGGCCCGGTCTGTTTGGAACGATGGCTAGTATCGACAGGCGGTGACGCCATGCCGTAGGTGTTTGCCAGAATCGTTGCATTTTGCGGGTTTGTAGCGCAACCGTCACTTACTAAGTGGCTTTGGGCAGCGCGCCCTCCTCCTCAATCTGCGCCACACGCTGCGGCAAAAGCACCGGCTGTGGATAAGTTTGCGCGAAGTGTACTGCGGGGCAGTTATCCACAAGCTTTTTCAGACGCTGGTTGAAAGCGCGACTGACCGCGTACTGCCCACCAGACACCGCACGGAACTGCGCCGTCAGGACCACGCCATTGAGGTCCATCTTATCGACCCCAAACACTTCCAGCGGGCCTTGCAGGTTGTACTTGAGGAACACATCGTCGCGAATCGACTGCCCGGCTTCGCGGATCAACGCCACGGCCCCGTCCCCGTCGGGGTCATAGGTGAACTGCACCGAATGCAAAAAGCCCTTGCCGTCGCGCAGGTGCAGGGTGCGGATGGTCAGGCCATGGATGTGCCGTTTGTAGGACCGTCGAAACTTTCCTTCGAACACCACAGTCAGCCATTAACGAACGGAGGCCACTGCCCCGCCAACCCACGGGAGCCACCATGGCTGTGATTCCAGAATGGGTGCCTGTCACGCCCAGCGCTGCCATCACCCGCTTCAAGGTGCTGACGGTCAATACTCACAAGGGCTTCACTGCCCTCAATCGACGCTTCATCCTGCCGGAATTGCGCGAGGCGGTGCGCGGCGTGGCTGCCGATGTGGTGTTCCTGCAGGAGGTGCATGGCACCCATGAGCACCACCCGCGCCGCTACAGCAACTGGCCGAGCATGCCGCAGTACGAGTTTCTCGCCGACAGTATCTGGCCGCAGTTCGCCTACGGGCGCAACGCGGTGTACCCCCATGGCGACCACGGCAATGCATTGCTGTCGAAATTCCAGATCATTCGCTATGACAACCTCGACATCTCCCAGAGCGGTCACGAAAGCCGCGGGCTGTTGCATTGTGTGTTGCGCCTGCCCGGCACCGGCCGGGAGGTGCATGCCATTTGCGTGCACCTGGGGCTGCGCGAGGTTCACCGCCAACAGCAGTTGAAACTGCTGGCGCAGCGGATCGCCGAGATCCCCGGCGAAGCACCGTTGATCGTCGCCGGCGACTTCAATGACTGGCGCCAGCAGGCCGACCTGAGCCACAGCGGCCTGCAGGAAGTGTTCGTGCAAGCCCACGGCAAACCGGCCCGTACGTTTCCGGCGCGCCTGCCACTGCTGGCACTGGACCGCATTTATGTGCGCAACCTCAAGGTCCATCAGCCGCAAGTGCTGACAACTCGCCCCTGGTCGCACCTGTCGGATCACGCGCCGCTGTCGGTGGAGATTGAATTATGAACGGCGCCGTGGAACACATCGCCACCGATCAGCCACCAGATGACACCAGGGCCAGGGATCTGGACTACGCCTGGCAGCCCGGCAACCAGGTGGAGTTGCTGGAAAACGGTGAGGCGTACTTCCCCAAGGTGTTCGAGGCCCTGCGCCAGGCTCGCCAGGAAATCCTCCTGGAGACCTTTATTCTGTTCGAGGACAAGGTCGGTCATGAACTGCACGGGATTCTGATCGAGGCCGCACAGCGTGGGGTGAAGGTGGTGGTCAGCCTTGATGGCTTTGGCTGTGGCGAACTGAGCCCGGGGTTTCTCGGCGAGCTGGCACAGGCCGGGGTCACGGTGCAGATGTTTGACCCGGCGCCCAAGACCCTGGGGTTTCGCACCAACTGGTTTCGCCGCTTGCATCGCAAGATCGTGGTGGTAGATGCCACGGTGGGGTTTATCGGCGGGATCAATTTTTCCGCCGACCACCTGGCGGACTTCGGGCCCGAGGCCAAGCAGGATTATGCGGTGCAGGTGATCGGGCCGGCCGTGGCCGACTTGCATCACTTTGCCCTGGCACAAAGCGGGCGCCCGGTGCGTACGCGGCGTGGCTGGCGACGTCAGCAACGGCCTGCCTGGGCTACAGAGGAAGGTGATGGCCTGGTACGCCTGATCTACCGCGACAACCTGCAACACCGCTCCGATATCGAAGAAGCCTACCTGCACGCCCTGCGCCACGCCCGCCAGCGCGTGGTGATCGCCAATGCCTATTTCTTTCCCGGCTATCGTCTGCTGCGCGAACTGCGCAATGCCGCGCGGCGTGGGGTGCAGGTGCAACTGATCATGCAGGGCCAGCCCGATGTGCTGCTGGCCAAGCTGGCGGCTCGCATGCTCTACGACTACCTGCTCAAGGAAGGCGTGGTGATCCACGAATATTGCCAGCGCCCGTTGCACGGCAAAGTAGCCCTGGTGGACGAAGCCTGGAGCACCGTGGGCTCGAGCAACCTCGACCCGTTGAGCCTGTCGTTGAACCTGGAAGCCAACGTGCTGATTCATGACCGGGGGTTCAATCAACAGTTGTTCGAGCGCCTGGAAGACTTGAGCCGCAACCACTGCAAGACCATGCCGGAAAACCGTACCCCACGCGGCTGGTTATGGCGGGTGACCGTGGGGTTTGTGGTGTTCCATGTGCTGCGGCATTTCCCGGCCTGGACCGGCTGGTTGCCTGCCCATAAACCGCGCTTGAAACCCTTTGTCCATGACCGGAGCCAGGACCATGAGCCAAGCCCACACGGCTGATGCCAGCCCCCGCGGTTTCAAGCGCTGGAAGAAACCGCTGACCATCGCGTTCTTTCTGCTGCTGATCGTGCTCTTCACCCTGCTCGCCCGGCGTATCGACTGGAGCGAGGTGTTCGACACCCTCGGCGACTTCAAGCTGCGCACCTTGTGGATCGCCGCCGGGCTGACCCTGTGCAGTTTCCTGGTGTATGCGTGCTTTGACCTGATCGGCCGCACCTACATCCGCCAACCCTTGCGCTGGAAGCAGATCCTGCCGGTAGGCATCATCAGCTATGCGTTCAACCTCAACCTCAGCGCCTGGGTCGGCGGGATTGCCATGCGCTATCGGCTGTATTCGCGGCTGGGGGTGAGCAACGGCAATATCGCAAAAATCCTCGGCTTGAGCCTGGCCACCAATTGGTTTGGCTATATGGCCCTGGCCGGCGTGGTGTTCAGCAGCGGCCTGGTGACGATGCCGCCGGGCTGGAAGCTCAGTAGTGGCGCGCTGCAAGGGGTTGGCGTGTTGCTGATCGTTGCGAGCCTCGGCTATCTGGCTGCGTGTCAGTTCTCGAAGAAGCGCGCCTGGTCGATTCGCGGGATCGAGATCAACCTGCCGTCGCTGCGCATGGCGTGTCTGCAACTGGCGCTCGGCGCGTTGAACTGGTCGCTGATGGCGGCCGTGATTTTCACCTTGCTGCCGGCGAAGCTGGACTACCCGCTGGTGCTGGGGGTGTTGCTGATCAGCGCGATCGCCGGGGTGCTGACGCATATTCCGGCCGGCCTTGGCGTGCTGGAAGCGGTGTTTATCGCGCTGCTGCAACATGAAGCGTCACGGGGCAGCCTGCTCGCCGGATTGATTGCTTACCGGGCGATCTATTTTATTTTGCCACTGCTGGTAGCGCTGCTGATGTACCTCACGGTGGAGGCGAAGGCCAAGGCCTTGCGGGTGAAGAAAACACCCGCGTGAAACCCGTCATCAGGATTGGATGATGCTCAAGCGCTCGCCCACCACCATCTCGGTGATCCAGTCCACCAGGATCGAGGTGTAGGCCTGTTGGGACACCGGGTCGCTCAAGGAGTGATCGCCACCGTCGATGATCCGGTGGGTCAGCGAATGGGTCTGCTGGCACGCAGCCCGGTAGCTCATGATGGTGGCGTGGGGCACGTGGTCATCGGTTTCCGATTCGACAATCAACACATCACCGGTAAACGCCGCACACGCATGCAATGCGCGATTGCTCTGGGCGTGTACCAGGGTGCTGCGGTAATCCATCAAGTCGACTTTATCCAGGTCGCGCTTGGGCGTGTGCCATTCCTGGTCGCGGTACAGCGCCGGTACCCGCAGCGCCAGCCAGCGCACCGGGCGCAATGACGTGAGGATCGCCGCCAGGTAACCGCCATAACTGGTGCCCACCACCGCCACCGCCGAGGTGTCGATGGCCGGGTGCGCCAGCAATCGATCATAGGCCGCCAGCAAGTCCCGCAGGTTGTCTTCGCGGGTGACCCGCGACAAGGGGATGCCGTTGCCCGCGTGCCCGCGCAGATCAAAGGTCAGGCACACGCAGCCCAGGCCGGCGATACCTTTGGCCCGTTCCAGGTCCCGTTCCTGGCTACCGCCCCAGCCATGCACAAACAACACACCCGGCACTTTTGATTTGGGGCTGAGGAAGGTCCCGCTCATCTGCTCGTCGTCGATATCAATGGTGATGGTTTCGCTTCTAGCCGTCATAAGGTTGGACCGTTACGTACTTGAGAAGAAAGTCGCCGTGCTCTGCCGGGCCGCGATAGATCTCGATCGCATGGGCGGGCAGTGGCTGGTCGATATAGGTTTCGACGGACGACACACGAATCGCGCGCAGGCCGGGATCATTGATAAAACTCTGCAGCGCCGCGACCTCGGCGCTACTGGCACCGCCCATGCGCCAGGACTGCTCCAGCACCCCGCTGCGGCGCGTGCCTTGGCTGTCCAGGCCCTGGGCGATATCGTAATTGCGCCGCGAGGCATAAAACCCAGGATAGGCTTCATCGGCGGCGTTATCGAACACTTGTGCCTGCTCGATGGCCAGGCGCACGTCATCGTCCAGCGCCAGGGCCAGCAACGCGTCGTAATACCCCGGCACCACCAGCAGGTTGGAGCCGCCATAGACCGCTTCGCCCTGCCCGTCTTGGGTCAGGTATTGCTCGCCGCAGTAACTGAATACACGACCGCCAATAAAGCTCTGGCCGACACTGTGGGTGACGACCTCCTGTAGATCCTGCTCCAGTACTACGCCTTGAGCGAACAGCTCTGGCATGTCCGGGCGGGCGAGGATCAGCTCCAATTGCTTGAGGCTTTCGATCACCTCCTGACCACGACCGGCACAGGCATGCACCGGCTTCAGGCGAATCGGCCCACTGTCCAGCAACTGTGTGGCGGCGATGCGGGCATCCTCCATGGCAAACACGCTCAAGCCATCGAGGACCACCCCGCGTACCCGCTCGGCAAACAGCGGCGACCAACCCTCGGGGGCCACTGCATCAGGGGCGTGCAGGCCATGGGTGATGGCTTTGGTGCAGATAAAATCGTGGTCCACATAACCGCCCCACAAGTCCTCCGGCCCCTTCACGCCCAGACTCAGTGCCTGGGCCGCGCCTATCAGGGTCTGGGTTGGCAGCAGGTAAAGATCGGCGGGGGCATGCAGGTCGGCGCTGTAGCTGGCGCCGTAGTCGAGCCCGAGGATCTGCGCCAGCCAACGGGCCAGGGCGCGGTTGGTTTCCACTTCGTGCAACGGTGCATCGGGCCGGACCGAGTGCGCCACCACGGCTTTTTTGCGGTTGGTCGGGGTCATGCGTCCCCCTTGGGCAAGGCTTGCAGGTGTGTAGTGCAAGGGTTGCAGGGATCAGGCCAAGGCGCAGTCGTGGCAAAGGGTTGGCGGATCAAGTGGTTAGGGAGGGAGCAGTAGCATTTGGCCTGCATCATTCTGCACGACGGGCCGAGGAGGGTCCGGCGTTCTGCACGATCCAGGGCGCGGGGCGATTAAAAATATGGGCTTGTCCGCGATAGCGGTCTATCAGTGAGTGCCTCTCTGACTGGTCCACCGCTATCGCGGGCAAGCCCTAATGCCAGTCAGTTAAGCGCAGATCCCCTGTGGGAGATTCTATGGTTTTGGGGAAGCCCCCCAAACCGCTTTTGACTGGTATTCGCTCAGGTTTTTCATGAGCGAAAAGGCGATGCGCGCCAGCTTGCGGCCAATGATGACCAGGGCTTGAGTCGTTTTCAGGCCCCTGGCCAGATAACCCTCGTATAAAGGTTTCCAGGCTTCTGACCTGATACCTGCTGACGCCGCGTTATGCAGCAATCTGCGTATCTCTGAATCTCCCTTCTTGCTCAATGAGCGGCGTCCGCTCATTTGCCCGGAATCGGATACTCTCAAGTCCATTCCCAAGAACGCGATGTAAGCGTCAGCACTTTCAAATTCTCCTCGCTGAAACGCCATTACCAGGGCAACCGCTGTCAGAAAACCAATGCCCTCGACGGCTTGGCAGCGCTTGACCTGATGCAAAAGCCCCGCCTCAGTAACAGCATCTAATATCCTTTTCTCAATGAGCCCCTCATGCCTATCAAGACACGCTGAAA